>JBKQOZ010000056.1:0-26972 GCA_052326345.1 Steroidobacteraceae bacterium
AGCGTTGGGATTACCCCCGTTCTGGGGCTGGCAGGGCACGTTCATGGTTCCTTGCCCGTTGTTGCTGTTCGCCTGGCATTGCAAATTATCCTGTCCGGTGGTGTAGCTGTTGAACACCAATTTGAGGTTGTTGCTCGGAATCCAGAGGATCTGTCCGCCGAAACCCGGATTTCTGTTGTACTTGGCATAGGATTGCCAGCCGTTGATCAGCCAGGGCTCGATCTTCAGATCCTGGGTCGGAAACCACTGCACGCGCAGTCCGTTGAAGAACCAGGGCGTGTTGGATGACACGAAAGACGGCTGATAAGTCCAGTTATCGAAGTTGTAGTAGCTGAACAGCCCAATGTACGAGACGAAGACCCCCGCATCCACATTGAGGCCATGGCTCACGTCGAAGTGATACCCGGCATTCGCTTCCGAGAAGTATCGGTAAGCACCCTGAAGGTCCCACTGGCCAATCTGGCCGCTGGCGTCGTTGCGCGGAGTGGTCGTCGCGAACATGCCGTACATCGACAGAAAGCGCGCTCTCACGTTGTTCCAGTGGAAATCGCCGCCAAAGCTGACTTGCTCGATCTGGAATTCCCCGGAGCGGAAGGCCTCGGTCGAGCCGTCGATGGTATGGTCCTGCGGGTGGTTGAGGCTTTGCAGATAGTTCACATCCAAGCGGATCTCGGGCGTGAAAAACTTCGTATCGAAGATCGGCGATTTCTCTCGCGTGTTGCCGTTCAGCCAGCCGATGTCGCCGTCGTTGGCAAACGGGGTCTGCGTGTCGTTCTCAGGGCCGGGTTCAGGCGCCTGGAGCGCCTCGGGCACGATCGCCGCAATCTGGGCGGCTGACAGCGGCGCCGCCGCCGGAGCGGCGGGCGCGGCCGCGAGCGCCGGGCTCGGCGCCGGAACAGGGCCCGCCGGAACGTTCATCACGAGGTCGTGTCGAGTCGCCTTGCCCGCGGTGACTTCCACCGACGGCACGACCAGCTCGGGCGCACCATTCACCTCGGCAGTGATGGCCCACGCGCCGGGAGGCAGATCGGCGAAGGAATAGACGCCGTCGCTTCCCGAAACGGTCGCGCGTATACCGCCGCCATCCACTCGCGCAGCCGTCACGGTCGCTCCCGCGACGGGCACCTTTGCCGCATTGGTCACGATGCCTACGATCGTGCCATAGGCCGCCTTGATCACCGGCGCAGAGGATTGAGCCCGAACTACCGGGATCGCAAATCCAGACGCCGCAACCAGGATCAGGACAATCTGGATGCACTTTCGAATTTTCATGAACGTTAACTCTCGCTCCACGGTACGAATACCAACGGCCGCACGAGTCTAAGTACGGCCCGAGGGAGTGGGTAGGCCGAAAGGCGTTAAAAAAGAGGTGCCGCGAGTAAGAAAGTTGTAAAAAAGCGGATCTGCGCTGCTCTACCGTCGCACGACTGAAGTGTCGGAGATCAGCTCACCAGATCGTGCTCATGCGAGCCGCGAATCAGCGTCTCGCCGTCCCCACCATTGCGTATTCTTTGCGCGGCCGCAGTGACCGCGGGAAACCGAATCGTGAACCGAGAACCTTCACCCTCGCGGCTTTCGACTGAAACGGTGCCTTTGTGAAGATCAACTATCATTCTGACCAGAGACAGACCGACCCCGGTGCCGCAGATCCCAGAAGTGTTGCTGCCTCGGTAATAGCGCTCGAACACTCGCTCCCGATCAGCCTCCGGAATGCCGATTCCCTGGTCTTCGATCACCACCGCGATCTGCGTACCGTCTTGCGCGGCGGTGATCTGGATGAGGCCGCCATCCGGCGAATATTTCACCGCATTCGAAAGGAGGTTGCTGAACAGCTGGCTCAGTAGGTTTGCATCGCCGCGCGCGACGAGCGGTGGCGCCTGTATCTGCTCGCGTATTTGGGCGTCGGGCGTCAACTCGCGCTGCAGCTGGCAGGTCTCGCGCACAAGGGAAGTCAGCTCGACCGGCGTCGGATGGTAATACAGATCCATACGGGCATCGACCAGTCGCGCCGAGCCGATCAGGTTGTCTATCAGCTGCGTCATCCGGCGCACCATGCTGCGAATTTTACGCGTGCGCTCAGCCAGCTCATCGAGCGTCATTCGATCCCGCATCGAGATCAAACGTTGGGTATTCCCATCGATGATCGCCAGCGGCGTGCGGAACTCGTGCGACGCCATCGCGACGAAATTTCGCTGCAACAATGTCACTCGCTGCTCCTCGTCGAGCTTTTCCTGCAGAAGTGCCGCCTGCATCGCGAGTGTGTGCCGATTCTGCGCGAGGTCAATCGCATTGTTGCGGAAAACGACGACGGCGCGCGCCATTTCGCCGATTTCATCGTGCCGCCGCGTTCCCAGCACATCGACGCTGGTTTCGCTGGCGGCAAGCCGGTGCATGCGTGCCGCAAGATCGACGAGCGGCGCCGAGATCGATTGCGTGACATGCAGCATCGCGCCCGCCACCAACAGCCCCGCGAAGAGTATCGCGAGGATGATTCGTTTGCGCGCCTGAGCGTAAACAAGGTCCGAACGTTCGCTCGCTTCACGAGCGCTTGCCAGATTGCGCTGCGTGAGCATTCCTAGCAGATCGCTCGCGGCGTCGTAGGCCGACTTCGATTCAACCTCGATATCGTGTGCGGCTGCGCCTGCACCCCCGGGCGGCAGCGATTGGACGCGCGCAACCCGGCTCCGGTATTCGCTCCATCTCGACTCGAAGCGCGTATACAGGTCGATCTCCGTCGCATCGTGGCGAATCTGCCGGTAGGCGAGCTGCGCAGCGGCGATTCCGCGATCCAGATCGGCCATCTGCTGCTCGGTAGTGGCCCGCTCACTCTCGGTGCTGGCACGCAGCATGGCTGTCTCTGCAGCCGGGAAATCCGTCGTGAGATTGTTGAGATCGCCCAAGGCGCGTGTACTCGGCAGCCAGCGGACGCGGATCTGCGCCGACGCGTCATTGACGTAGTTTAAGCTGCGCAAACTCTCGAGCCCGAGAACGATCACCAGCAAAAAAAAGAACAAAAAGACCAGGGACAGCCTTGCCTTGATCGAGTGCGCTTGCCTCATGGGTGACATTTCACCTCCCATGGCAGCCTATCAGTAACTGTCGCGCCCGATAAGCTCGACTTGACACGATCGGAAAAATTTACTTTTTTTTAACGCGGCGGATGCTACGGTCCTCGCACGTGAAATCCGGATGGCGCATGTCACCATGAGCGAATCGCGCAAAAGTATCCTCTGCATCGAGGACGACCGGGACACGGCGTCGTTGATCTGTGAGGAGCTTGTCGATCGCGGCTTCGAGGTCCGTGTCGCCTACAACGGGCGCGAGGGTCTCACGAGCATTCTGCGCGAGCCGCCGGATCTCGTGCTGTCGGACATCGGCATGCCCGGAATGTCCGGGTTCGAGCTGCTCGAGCGGCTCACTTCCATGGAGCCGCGGTTTGAGCGCATGCCCTTCGTGTTCCTCACGGCGCTGGGAGATCACGACAATGAACTCAAGGGCTGGCAGCTCGGCGCCGACGACTATGTCATCAAGCCCGTGGACTACGACGTGCTCGCGGCGCTGATCACGGCGCGGCTCTCACGGGTGGCCCGTACAGGCGTCTGGCCGAAGCGCGTCGGACTGCGCGAGCGCGAGGTGGAGACGCTCACTTGGGCCGCACGCGGCAAGACATTCGCAGAAATCGGAACGATTCTGGGTCTGAGCAAGCGCACCGTCGAGTTTCACCTCGAAAACGCGCGCAGGAAGCTCGGCGTCGCCACGCGTACTCAGGCCCTGGTCAAGGCAGCGACCGGAAACCTCATTCAGCCTTGAACCGACCGGCGGTCGCGCTGCGCTGCTGATCGGCTAACTCTTCGACGGTTTGATCACGCGGTCGACAGTGGCCGCATGCTCTTCGGCGTCCAGCTTGCGCGGGCGCTCCCAGCCCGCCACGCTGATCTGCGCCGGGCGCGTCAGAGTGAGCGTGGCGTCCGGCGCATTCGCAGTGATCGTCGATCCCGCGCCGATGGTCGCGCCGGCTCCGATCCGCACCGGCGCCACCAGCATGCTGCCGGAGCCTATGAACGCACCGTCGTCGATCGCGGTCGGCCACTTGTTGGCGCCGTCGTAATTGCAGGTGATCGTGCCCGCGCCGATGTTGACCTCACTGCCCACCTGCGCGTCGCCCACATAGCTCAAGTGATTCGCCTTGCTGCCGGTGCCCACTTCGCTGTTCTTCACTTCGACAAAGTTGCCGATGTGCACGCCCCGATGCAGCACGGATCTGGGCCTCAGGCGGGCAAAGGGTCCGATCCGGCAGTGCTCGGCGATGAGCGCGTTGTCGATCACGCAGTTCGCATACACCTCGGTATCGGCGCCGATGCGCGCGTTGCGAATGTAGCAATTGGGACCGATCGCGACCCGGGCCGCCAAGTGCACCCTGCCGACAAGCACCGCATTGACGTCGATGAACACGTCGCGCTCGACCTCGACGTCGCCGCGGATGTCGATGCGCGCGGGGTCGGCCAGCGTCGCGCCCGCCAGCATGAGCTGCTCGGCGCGCTGCCGGCGATAGCAGCTCTCGACTTGCGCGAGTTGAATTTTGTCGTTCACGCCCATGGCCTCGGTCGCGCTCGCGGCCGGTACCGCATCCACGCGGTCCCCGGTTCGAACCGCGCCCGCCACCACATCGGTCAGGTAGTATTCGCGCTGAGCGTTGTTGGTACCCAAGCCGAGCAGCAATTCCCGCAGGCGCCGCGCGGGAGCGGCCATGAGTCCGGAATTGACTTCGCGAATCTCGAGCTGTGGCCCAGTGGCGTCATGGTGCTCGACGATCGAGCTGACGCGGCCGTCGGGGTCGCGCACGATGCGGCCGTAACCCGACGCTTCGTCAAGATTGACCGACAGCACGGCGACGGCGCCCTCGCCTGCGGCCGACACCAGCTTGTTGAGCGATGCCGTGCCGATCAGCGGCACATCACCATACAGCACCAGGACCGTGTGATCGTCGGGGATGACGGACATGGCCTGCATCACGGCATGGCCCGTTCCCAGCTGCTCGGCCTGCAGTATCCAATCGACGTGCTCGTGCGACATTGCCGCCTGCACCTGCGCACCGCCGTATCCGTAAACCACGTAGACGGCCGCCGGATTGAGCGCGTGCGCGGTTCGCACCACGTGCTGCAGCAGCGGCTGCCCCGCCAGCGGCTGCAGCACTTTGGGCAAGTCCGAGTGCATCCGCTTGCCTTGCCCCGCGGCGAGTATGACGACGGATAGCGGCATCAGAGCACCTTAAGGCGACACTCCGAGGAGCCTGTCTGAGTATTCCGCGTGAGCCGCGTTGGCTTGGCGAGGGTGCGGATGCAAGGCGCGCGGCGCAGGACGTAGTGAGCGCTACGGCCAAGCCGCGCAACACCGCAGACGCCCCTCACCAAGCCAACCCGGAGGGACCGGGCAGATTTCGCTTCATCCGTCGTTGTCGCCTCCTCATTGGGTGTCAACCAAACTACGTCGGCTCCGCCTTGGGTGAAGCGAAATCTGCCGCGGTCGCGGCCACGGGGAATACTCAGACAGGCTCCTACCGTCTCTTGCGCAGCCGCTCGATCGCTCGCAGTTGCGCCACGGCTCGCGCCAATTCCGCCTGCGCCTCGGCAATGTCCATCTTGTCCCCGCGGGTGCGAATCGCGTCCTCAGCGCGCTGCTTCGCTGCCTGCGCCGCGGCTTCGTCGAGGTCGCGGGCTCGGGCCGCCGTGTCGGCGAGCACGGTGACCAGGTGGGGCTGTACTTCCAGCGCGCCGCCGCCGACGTAGAACACGTGCTCCTCCTCGCCTTCCTCCTGGACACGCACCTCCCCCGCTTTCAGGGTGGTGAGCAGCGGCGCGTGGCGGGGCGCGATGCCGAGTTCCCCTTGCGAGCCCGGCGCGAACACCATGGTCGCATCGCCCGAAAAGATCTGTCCTTCGGCGCTGACGATGTCGACATGAATGGTGTGGGCCATATAGGTGCGCTCTTAAGTCAGGGTCTTGGCTTTTTCGACCGCTTCTTCAATGCCGCCGATCATGTAGAACGCCTGTTCGGGCAGGTGATCGAATTCGCCGGCGATGATGGCCTTGAAGCCGCGAATCGTGTCCTTCAAGGGCACGATCTTGCCGTCTTGCCCGGTGAACACCTTCGCCACGTTGAAGGGCTGCGACAGGAACCGCTGAATCTTGCGCGCGCGGTACACCGTCAGCTTGTCCTCTTCGGACAGCTCGTCCATCCCGAGAATCGCGATGATGTCCTGCAGCTCCTTGTAGCGCTGCAATACGGCCTGCACGCCACGCGCCGTATCGTAGTGCTCCTCGCCCACCACCAGCGGATCCAATTGGCGGCTGGTGGAGTCCAAGGGATCGACCGCGGGGTAAATGCCGAGCGAGGCAATCTGCCGCGACAGTACCACCGTCGCATCCAGGTGGGCGAAGGTCGTTGCCGGCGACGGGTCGGTCAAGTCGTCCGCCGGGACGTAGACCGCCTGAATGGAGGTGATCGAGCCGGTCTTGGTCGAGGTGATGCGCTCTTGCAGCACCCCCATTTCCTCGGCAAGCGTCGGCTGGTAGCCCACCGCCGAGGGCATGCGACCCAACAGCGCCGACACTTCGGTGCCGGCCAAGGTATAGCGGTAGATGTTGTCGACGAAGAACAGCACGTCGCGGCCCTTGCCTGAAGGCTGCTTCTCGTCGCGGAAGAACTCCGCCATGGTGAGGCCGGTCAGCCCGACGCGCAGACGATTGCCGGGAGGCTCGTTCATCTGCCCGTAAACCATGGCTACCTTCGAATTGGCGAGATGGTCTTTGTCGATGACGCCCGACTCGATCATCTCGTGATAGAAGTCGTTGCCTTCGCGAGTGCGCTCGCCGACGCCCGCGAATACGGACAGACCGCTGTACTGCTTGGCGATGTTGTTGATGAGCTCGAGCATGTTCACGGTCTTGCCCACACCGGCTCCGCCGAACAAGCCGACTTTGCCGCCCTTCGCAAAGGGCACCAGCAAATCGATGACCTTGATGCCCGTCACCAACAGGTCTTGGCCGCCGGCCTGCTCGTCGTAGGCCGGCGCCGGGCGGTGGATCGGCAGACGCTCCGTCGCATTCACCGGCCCTCGCTCATCCTGCGGGCGACCCAGCACGTCCATGATGCGCCCCAAGGTGGCGGCACCCACCGGTACGGTGATTCCCTTGCCTGTGCCCGTCACGCTGAGGCCGCGGCGCAGGCCCTCGGAGGGCCCCATCGCGATCGCGCGCACGACGCCGTCCCCCAGCTGCTGCTGGACTTCGAGGGTCAAATCCGCGCCATCGAGCGTGAGAGCGTCGTAGATCTTGGGGATCTGATCACGCGGAAATTCCACATCGATGACCGCGCCGATGATTTGCACGATTTTGCCGCTGGACATACTTGAAAACCCTCTTATCCTAAACCGCTGCCGCGCCGCCGACGATTTCCGAAAGCTCTTTCGTGATCCCCGCCTGACGGGCCTTGTTGTAAATGAGCTGCAGCTCCTCGATGAGCGAGCCCGCATTGTCCGTCGCGCTCTTCATGGCCACCATGCGCGCGGCCATTTCGCAGGCGACATTTTCTACGGCGCCTTGAAACACCTGAGATTCGATATAGCGCATCAACAGTCCTTCCAGAATCTCGATCGCATCCGGCTCGAAGATGTAATCCCAGCGCTCCTGTAACTCGCTCTTGTCGATGGTCTGAAGCGGCAACAGCTGCGAGACGACGCCCTTTTGCGTCATGGTGTTGACGAAGACGTTGTGCGCCAGCAGCAATTGATCGATTTTCGCGTCTCGATACAGGTCAAGCATGACCTTGGTGGGGCCGAGCAGATCGTTGATGTGCGGCCGGTCGCCCAGATGCGTAGCCGAGGCGGACAGCTCGATCCCGCCGAGACGGCGAAAGAACTGCAGCGCCTTCACACCGATCGCACACACGTAGATCTTGGCGTTGATTTTCTGCGCCTCGCGGATCGCGCCGAGAGCGGCTTTGAACAAGTTCAAATTGAGCGAACCGGCGAGGCCCCGATCGGTGCTGATCACGATGATGCCGACGGAGTTCACCGGGCGCTCCAACGTGAAGGGATGCTTGTAGTCGAGATTCACCTGGCGCAGGTGCCCGACGATCTTGCGAATCTTCTCCGCGTACGGACGTGCGGCGCGCATTCGTTCCTGCGCCCTGCGCATCTTGCTCGCCGCCACCATCTCCATGGCTTTGGTGATCTTTTGAGTATTCTTGATACTCGCAATCTTGCCGCGAATTTCTTTTGCGCCTGCCATTGTCTTCTCTTGGAGAGTCCCTTACAGCGTTGCGAAGAATTCGTCGCAGCACTTCTTCAGTGCCGCCTCGACTTCCTTCGACAGATCCGGCTTGGCATTGATGCCCTTGAGCAGTTCGGCGTAGCTGCCGCGCGCGAAGGCCTGCAACCCGACTTCAGTATCGACGACCTTGCGGCGGTCGACCTTGTCGAAGTAGCCGTTGTTGCCTGCATAGAGCGACAGCGCCATCTCGGCCACGGACATGGGCGAGTATTGCTTCTGTTTCATCAGTTCGGTGACGCGCTGGCCGCGCTCGAGCTGCCTGCGCGTCGCCTCGTCCAAGTCCGAGGCGAACTGCGAGAACGCGGCAAGCTCGCGGTATTGCGCGAGCGCCAGGCGCACGCCGCCGCCCAGCTTCTTGATGATGTTGGTCTGCGCGGCGCCGCCGACGCGCGACACCGAAATGCCGGCGTTGATGGCCGGACGCATGCCGGCGTTGAACAAGTCGGTTTCCAGGAAGATTTGGCCGTCCGTGATCGAAATGACATTGGTGGGCACGAAGGCCGTCACGTCTCCCGCCTGGGTTTCGATGATGGGCAGTCCGGTCAGCGAACCGGTCTTGCCCTTGACGCGGCCGTTGGTGATCTTTTCCACGTACTCCTCGTTGACTCGCGCCGAGCGCTCGAGCAGGCGCGAGTGCAGATAAAACACGTCGCCGGGATAGGCTTCGCGCCCCGGCGGGCGGCGCAGGAGAAGCGAAATCTGACGGTAGGCGACAGCCTGCTTGGACAGGTCGTCGTACACGATGAGCGCGTCTTCGCCGTTGTCCATGAAGTACTCGCCCATCGCACAGCCGCCGTAGGGCGCGAGATATTGCATGGCGGCCGGGGTTGAGGCGGAAGCCGCGACGATGATGGTGTGCCCCATGGCGCCGTGCTCTTCGAGCTTGCGCACGACGTTGGCGATCGAGCTCTGTTTCTGCCCGACGGCGACGTAGACGCACTTAACGCCTGTGCCCTTTTGGTTGATGATGGTGTCGATGGCCACCGCGGTCTTGCCGGTCTGGCGGTCGCCGATGATGAGTTCGCGCTGGCCGCGGCCGATCGGCACCATGGAATCGATCGCCTTGAGCCCGGTTTGCACCGGCTGCGACACGCTCTTGCGGAAAATCACTCCCGGCGCCACGCGCTCCAAGGGCGACTTGAGCTTGGCGTTCACCGGGCCCTTGCCGTCGATCGGCACTCCGAGCGCATCGACCACGCGGCCGAGAAGCTCCGGCCCCACCGGCACCTCGAGGATGCGCCCGGTGGTCTTGACCTCCGAGCCCTCCGAGATGTGCTTGTAGTCGCCGAGCACCACGGCTCCGACCGAGTCCCGCTCGAGGTTCAGCGCCAACCCAAAGGTGTTGCCGGCGAACTCCAGCATTTCGCCGTAGCGCGCGTCGGCGAGGCCGTGGATGCGCACGATGCCGTCGGTGACGCTCACCACCGTGCCGACATTGCGTGCCTCGGTCGCGGATTGGAACTTTTCGATGCGCGCCTTGATCAGGTCGCTGATTTCCGATGCCTTGATAGACATATAACCTCTACCTTGTCAATTCCGTTCCGAGACGTTCCAGACGGCCTTTCAGCGATCCGTCGATGACCAGATCCCCCGCGCGAATCACCGCGCCACCCAACAGCGTCGCGTCCACCGAATTCTGCATGCGCACCCGGCGCTTCAATCTCGCTTGAAGCGCCTGGCTCAGCTTGTCGGCCTGGGCGGTGCTTAAGGGCACGGCGGAGATGACCTCCACATCGACGGTATTTTCGACCCGAGCACGCTCGGCCTCGTAATGCGCCGCGATTTCGGGCAGCAGCGGCAAGCGGCGATTCTCCGCGAGCACGCGCACGAAGTTCTCCATGCCCGCATCGAGCCTCTCGCCCGCCACGTCGCTGATGAGGCCGGCGAGGTCTTCGGCGGTCAATCGCGGATTGTGGATGAGCGCTGCGATCCGCGGATCCTCGACGATCTCGGCCGCGACTTCCAGCCCCTGCGACCAACGCGCGAACGCCTTTGCGTCGCGCGCGTACTCAAACGCGGCTTTCGCGTAAGGCCGTGCGATGGTGGCTCGTTCAGCCATGTCCTATCTCGGCCGCCAACTTGTCGAGCAGCTCGGCATGAGTTTTCGGGTCGATCTCGCGCTCGAGCATGCGCGATGCGCCCTGGATGGCGAGCTTGCCCACTTCTTGACGCAGACCTTCGCGCGCGCGCGAGCTCTCGCGCACCGCTTCGTCGCGCGCCTGCGCCAGCAGACGCTGCGCCTCGGAGGACGCCGTGCCTTTGGCCTCGTCCACCATTTCGTTCGAGCGCTTACCCGCCTGGTCGAGAATCTGCGCCGCCCGGTCGCGCGCCTCGCGGATGATCTCCTTGGAGCGCGCCTCGGCGTCGGTCAGGTCCTTCTCGCTCTTCGCGGCAGCGGCCAGGCCGGCGGCGATCTTCTTCTGCCGCGTCTCGATCATTTCCATGATGTGGGGCCAAATGAATTTCATCACCGCCCAAGCGACCAAGAAAAACACGATCCCCTGGATGACCAGCGTGACTGCTAAGTTCATAGCCTTCTCCGAGCGTGGCGCTGCGCCGCTGCGCTTATTTGGCGCCCAGCGCGCCCAAGAATGGATTGGCGTAGAGCAGCAGGAAGCCGACGGCCACGCCGATGATCGGCACGGCGTCCAAGAGCCCTGCGACGATGAACATCTTGATCTGCAGCATGTTGGTGAGTTCCGGCTGACGCGCGGAGCTCTCGAGGAACTTGCCGCCCAAGATGCCGAAGCCGATGGCGGCGCCCAAGCCGCCGAGGCCGATCACGAGGCCCGCTGCGATCACGGTGGCGCTCATGAGTTGAGCGATTTGGGTCAGATTTTCCATTTATTGTCTCCGTCAGTCTTTGGTGTCTTGAAGGGAATCGAATCTAGTGTTTCTCGGCCGCAATGCCCACATACACGATGGTCAACACCATGAAGATGAACGCTTGCAGAGTGATGATGAGGTAGTGAAAGCCGGTCCATATGACGCCGGCGACGATCTGCCAGAAGCCGACAAAATAGGTAGAGAAATGATTCAGCGTCGCGCCGAGCGTGAAACAGGCGATCAGCAGGAAGATGAGTTCGCCGGCGTACATGTTGCCGAACAACCGCATCGACAGGGATAGCGGCCGCACCGCCTCCTCGATCACGCGAAACAGGAAATTGATGGGCGCCAGTAGCACCTTCATGAAACCGTGAGCGTGAAACGGGGCGGTGAACCACTCGCCGACAAAGACCCCGACGCCCTTCTCCTTGATGCCGACGTACTGGATCAGCAGAAACACGCCGAGCGCCATGCCGACCGTGGTGTTGATGTCGGCCGTGCTCACCGTACGCAGATGCTCGACGCCGAACAGCTTGGCGGCCGCCGGCAGCGCATCGACCGGGAGAATGTCCATGAAATTCTCGAGGAACACCAGGCAGAAGATCGTGATCGCGAGCGGCGCGATGAATTTGTTCGACCCGTGGAAGGTGTCCTTGACCATGTTGTCGACGAATTCCACCAAGAGCTCGACCGCTGCCTGGAATTTGCCGGGCACGCCGCTGGTGGCGCGGCGCGCGGCCAACGAAAGCAGGAAAATCAGCACGAACGCGAGAACGAGCGTGAAGAACACGCTGTCCAGATGAAGCGCCCAAAAACCGCCGCCCTGTCCCACATCCACCGTGAGGTGCGTCAGGTGATGCTTGATGTAGCCGGTCACCCCCTCCACGGCGTCTTCTTCGAGCATCATTCCAAGGCGCATAGATCCCCGATCATCATTCGAACACTTGTCACTTGAGCCGAATCATCCCGAACCAGTAGCCAAATTGCGCGGTTGCCAATCCGACCAGGAGCGGCACCGCCTCGAGCTTCAGGCGCGCGAGCGCCACGTACAGGGCGAGCACGAACCACAGCCATTTCAGCGCCACTCCGGTAAACATGGCGCTGCTCAATCGGGCGGCGCCCGCAACTCCGGGTGCGAACGCGCGCCAGCCGAATACCGCGCTGCCGACAGCGACGATCAGTCCGCCCGCCAGCGCCGCAATGCCTGACGAGGAGCCTCTGTAGGCGAGAAACAGAAGGGCAACCAGCGCCGCGCAACCCACTTGCAGGAGCACGACCCGTACGACCAGCCGGTAGCCCCGAATTGGAACCTCACTCATCGCGAAGAGGACCGGACCGGCGCAGGCCGGTCGTCGCCGCCCACCAAAAGAGCCGGCAGATTATAGGGATGCGGATCTGGCGCATCAAGGCAGATGAGTAGGGGGTTCCACTTATTATTTAGGAGATGTGCGCCAGGATGCCTTCCAGTTCGTCGAGGCTGTTGTAGGTCACGACCAGCTTCCCCTTGCCCGAAGCGCTGTGCTGGAACAAGACCTTGGCGCCCAATTTGTCGGCCAATTCGAGTTCCAAGCGCCGGATGTCCGGATCGTTGCTCAAATTTTGGGCCTCAGGCTCGCCGCCCTCGGCCGGCGGCGGCGCGAGCAGCCGGCGCACCAGCGCTTCGGTTTCGCGCACCGACAGGGTCTTCTTGGCAACGAGGCTCGCCACTTCGATCTGCTGGCGGCGGGAGGTGAGGCCGAGCAGCGCACGCGCATGCCCCATTTCGATGCTGCGCTGTTCCAGCAGCTGCTTCACCTCGTCCGCAAGCTCCATGAGCCGCAACAGATTGCTGACCGCGGCGCGCGAACGGCCCACCGCCTCCGCCGCCGCCTGATGCGTGAGGCCGAACTCCTCGATCAGGCGCTGAAGGGCGCGCGCCTCCTCCAGCGGGTTGAGATCCTCGCGTTGAATGTTTTCGATGAGCGACATCGCAACCGCCGCCTCATCGGGCACGTCGCGAATGATTGCGGGAATGTCGGCGATTCCCGCCATCTGCGCGGCGCGCCAGCGCCGCTCGCCGGCGATGATTTCATAGCGCTGCGACTCGCCGGGGGCCCGACCCGGGAGCGGGCGCACCAGGATCGGCTGAACCAGTCCCTTGGACTTGATCGAGTCGGCGAGCTCGCCCAAAGACTCAGGCCGCATGTCCACCCGCGGCTGGTACTTGCCCCGCTGCAGCAGGTCGAGCGGCAGGTTCGCGAGCCGATCGCCGGCCTGCGCAGGCAGATCCGCAGCCGGAATGACGACACTGCGCGCCAACAACGGGCTCAATTCGGCCAGCCCGCGACCCAAAGACGGCTTTTTGCCGGACATGCTCGAACCCCAAAGAACGATGGGCGGATTATACGGGGGACGCCGGCTGATCGTCGCGGCGAATCATTTCGCCGGCAAGCGCCAGATAGGCCAGGGCGCCGCGCGACTCCTTGTCGTGAAACAGCGCGGGCTTGCCGAAACTCGGTGCCTCGGCCAAGCGGATGTTGCGGGGAATCATGGTACGGAACACCTTCTCCCCGAAATGCTCGATCAGCTGCGCGGACACTTCGATCGCCAGATTGTTGCGCGGATCGAACATGGTGCGCAGCAGGCCCTCGATTTCCAAATCCGGGTTGATGCTGGCGCGGATCTGCTCGATGGTCTGCACCAAAGCGCTCAGGCCCTCCAGCGCGTAGTACTCGCATTGCATCGGCACCATCACCGAGTCGGCGGCGACCAGCGCATTCAAGGTCAGCATGTTCAGCGCCGGCGGGCAGTCGATCAAAATGACGTCGAAATCTTCGCGGATGGGCTTCAGCGCATTGCGCAGCTTGAACTCGCGGCCGGTCATCATGGTCAGCAGGCGCACTTCCGCGGCGGTCAGGTCTTGATTCGCGGGCATCAGCATGAACCCGCCGTACTCGACCGGAACCAGCGCCTCCACGGCCGCGCAATCGCCGAGCAAGACGTCGCAGCTGGTTCGCGATTGGGAATTTTTCTCCACTCCGCAGCCCATGGTGGCATTGCCTTGCGGATCGAGATCGATCAGCAGCACACGCCTTTTGGTGGCGGTCAAGGACGCCGCGAGATTGACGGCTGTGGTCGTCTTACCGACTCCGCCCTTTTGGTTTGCGACAGCGATGACCCGCTTCATGTTGTATCTCGATTGGGCCGCGCGGGCGCCGCCGCGCGTGCCCGAGCCGGTGAGAGTTCCACAATATGCCGTTCGTCGTCCAGCCCCGGCAGTTTAACCCTGTGGACGGCCAATACCCTGAAGGACTTGGGCAGCGCCGAGATCTCCTCGTCCGAGCGTTTGCCCTTCATCGCGAGCAGACGCCCCTGCGGGGTGCACAAGTGGCCGGCATAGGCCACAAAATCGGCCAAGGAAGACAGGGCGCGCGCCACGACCGTATCGAATAGCTCCAGCGGCCTGTAGTGCTCGGCGCGGGTGTGGACGACCTCGATGTTGGCGCAGCCCAAGCGCTCAGCCGTCCGAAACACGAATCGCGCCTTCTTGCCGGTCGCTTCGATCAGCGAAAAGTGCCGCTGCGGATTCACGATCGCCAGCGGCAGCCCGGGGAAGCCGGCGCCGGTACCCACATCGGCGATGCGCATACCGCGCAGAAACGGCTGCAGGCTCAGGCTGTCGAGCAGGTGTTTGCGCAGCATGCCGGGCCGGTCGCGGATGGCGGTCAGGTTGAATTGCGCGTTTGCCGCTTCCAATTCATCGACCAGGCGCAGCAGCGCCTCGCCTTGCGCGCCTTGCAGCGTCAGCTCGAGCTCAGCGGCGCCCCGTACGAGCAGTTCGAGTTCGGAATCTGTGTTCATGCGTCACGGGGTGACGCTGAATACGCTGATCGACAGCGTGCGCGCCGATGGCGCCGGCTCGCCGGCCGCCGCTGCGAGTTCCGGGCCGTCGCCGAGGCGCGCGCGGAAGCCGATCGTGCCGTCGCGTCCTTCGCACGTATCGGCGGATGGCGCGGCCGGCGTGGCACCCTCGAGCCACTGTGCGCACGCGGCAGCGAATACCGCGGCGCCATCCGCGGGCAAGCGCACCGACGCTTCGATGCGATCCAACCGGTCGTGAACGAAGCACAGATAATACTCATCCGGGCGGCGTCCGGCCCATTGCGGCGGCGGCGCGCTGCCGATCGCAAAGCAATCCCCTTCGTCGCTGCCGCCGACCGGGTGGGCCGCATCGTGGAACAGCAGCACCTCGTGCAGCGCCAGTGGAATTGCCTGCAGCAAAGTGCCGAACGGCATGATGATCAGCGGATGCCAATCGTAGGAGACGGGCGGCGGCACGGCCACCGCGGCGGCGGCGGGCGCTGCCGCATGCGGCGGCACGGCGGGGGAGGCGCAGGCGGCCAATGCCGCCGCGACCGCGAAGGCGCACACACTGCGCAAGCGCATCTACGCGGGCGCCACGCGGCGCTCGAGTTCTTCCAGCTCCGCCGCAGCGTCGGGGTCTTGGGGGCGCAGAGTTTCGCGCGCCCGGCGCAACGCCAGCACCGCGTTGTCCTTCACGTGCGCACAGGCGTGGCCGTAATGCGCCCGCCAGTCCGCGATCAGTTCCGGCTCGAAGACGTCATAGTCTCGATCATTGACGATGGAGTCGAGTACCATCGCGCAGAGTGCAAGCTGCTGCACCCGAGGCCAGGACAGGCTGGGCGTGGAGCAGCCCTCGGCAAAGCAGCGGCGCAGGTACGACGGCGGATCGGCGCTCGCGATGTCGTCGAGCAGGTCGCTCACGTCGTAGGACTTTAGTAGGTGCTCGAAGCCCGCCATCGAATCCATTATCCTCGCGGATCGGGAACTAAGGAATAATGCGTCGAATTTTTTTATTGCTCGCCGTAGCGGCGCCGTTGATCGTCGATTCCGCAGGCTCGGCCGCCCTCGGGGCGGTGCGCGACAATTTGGTTTTCGACAACATTCCCGAGCCGCCCGCCGGCTCGACGGAGCAGCTGGACGCTTACCTGAGCGCACGCCAGGCAACCCCGCTTGGCTGGTCTCCCAAGGGGCAGCTGCTGATCGCCACGCGCTTCGGCGACGTGGATCAATTGCACGTGGTCGAGCGTGCTGGCGGCGAACGGCGTCAGATCACGTTCCTGCGCGATCCGATCGCCTACGGTGCGTTCTCGCCGGATCCGAACCGCAGCGCAATCGTCTTTTCGAAGGATGTGGGGGGCAATGAGAACGCGCAGCTGTACTATCAGCGCGTGGGCGAGCCCAGGGCGCGGATGCTGACTGACGGCAAGTCGTTGAACGGCGGTGTGGTGTGGTCCAACGCGGGGCGTGAAATCGCGTTTTTCACCACCGCGCGGGACGGCATTTCTCGCGACATCAACATCGTCGACCCGGAAAGCGGCGCCTTGCCCCACCTCGCGGTCTCCGGCGACAGCGCCGCCTGGTATCCGCTCGACTGGTCGCCGGATGACCGCAAGCTGCTGGTCCTCAAGTACGTGTCCATCGCCGAGGGTTACCTGTACGTGGTCGATCTTTACAACGGACTGAAGCGCGAGGTGGACCCCTCGAGCGACAAAGTGGGCATCACGGACGCGAAATTCTCGCGCGATGGACAGGGCGTCTACCTGATCTCGAACCGCGACAGCGAGTTCGGCAAGCTGCGCTACGTCAGCCTGTTCACAGGCGAGAAGACCGAGATCTCGGGGCCCATCCCCTGGGACATCGAGCAGCTGGCCATCTCCCGGGACGGACACTACCTGGTCTACGTCAGCAACGAAGGCGGCGCCAGCAAGCTCAATGCCCTGGACTTGCGCACTCACCAGGATTTGATTCCACCGAGGCTCCCGGCAGCGGGGGTCATCGACTCGCTCTGCTTCGACGCCGAGGGCAAGCGTCTCGCCTTCGGCTTCACGGCGGCCAATCAGCCGCGCGATGCCTATGTTCTCGATATGGCGAGCAATCAGCTGGAAGCCTGGACCGCGAGCGAGCCGGGGCCGCTGGATCCGAAGAAATTCGTCCTGCCGCGCTTGGTGCAGTTCCCGACTTTCGATCGGACGGACGGCAAATCTCGCCAGATACCGCTGTACGTGTATGAGCCCGCGGCGCCCGGGCCCCATCCGGTGCTGATCATGCTGCACGGCGGACCGGAATCGCAATTTCGCCCGGGCTTCGATCCATGGATAGAGTACCTCGTGAATGAAATGGGGTTTGCGGTGCTCGCGCCGAACGTGCGCGGCTCGTCCGGCTATGGCAAGACCTACCTCGCGCTGGACAACGGCCTGCTGCGCGAAGACGCGGTCAAGGACATCGGCGCGCTTCTGGTGTGGCTGGGGCTGCAGAGCACCTTCGATGCGAAGCACGTGGTGATTTCCGGCGTCTCCTACGGCGGCTATCTGGCGCTCGCCGCCCTGGTCAACTACAGCGACCGCCTGAGAGGCGGCGTCGATCTCGGCGGAATGACGGATTTCATCAGCTTTCTGAGCAAAACGGCGCCATACCGGCAGGATCAGCGGCGCCTCGAATACGGCGACGAGCGCGATCCGGATACGCGCGCGTTCCTGCGGCGGATTTCGCCGCTGACCAACGCGGAGCGCATCGCGCGTCCGGTGCTGGTGGTGCACGGCAAGAACGATCCGCGCGTGCCGGTCGGCGAGTCCGACCAGCTGGTGAATCGCCTGCGCAGCCGGGGCGGCGTGGTGTGGTATCTGCAGGCCACGGACGAAGGCCATGGTTTCGGCAGGAAGCAGAACCGAGACGCGTACTACCGGACGTTCGCGCAGTTCCTCACGACCGTCGAACGCTAGCTGCAGCCAGGCCCGGCAACTCGCATATCTCTCGCGGTTGCGCACGCTTCTTCAGATACACCAGCAGCAGCGACACGGCGGCGGGCGTAAGCCCCGGGATTCGCGCGGCTTGTCCGAGCGTTTGCGGCCGCACCGCGGCCAAGTGTTGGCGCGCCTCATTCGACAGACCGCCGACCTCGGCATAGTCCATGTCGGCCGGCAGCTCGAGCTCCTCGTGGCGCTGTTGGCGATCGATCTCCAGGCTCTGTCGCTTGAGATAGCCGGAATATTTCGCCTGGACGCAGACTTGCTGCTCCACCTGCTCCGCCAAGCGCTCATCCGCCCTCCAGGCGTCGAGCGGCGAGCAGCCATCGGGCGCCGCGACGGTGCGCAGGTCGTCGTAGCCTAACTCCGGGCGGCGCAGCAGCTCCAGCGCCTGCACCTCGCGCGGCAGCGGCTGTCCCAACTTGGCCAGCAGCTTGTCATCCGCATCCTGCGGATGCACGGTGAGAGCGGACATGCGGGCGACTTCGGCGTCGACGGCATCGCGTTTGCGCTGGAAGAATTCCCAGCGCGCGTCATCGACCAATCCGAGCCGGCGGCCGATGCCGGTCAAGCGCAGATCCGCGTTGTCCTCGCGCAGCGAGAGCCGATACTCGGCGCGGCTCGTGAACATGCGGTACGGCTCCGGCGCGCCGCGCGTGATCAGGTCGTCGACCAGCACGCCCAAATAGGCCTCACTGCGCTTCGGGCACCACGGATCGCGCCCGGCGCAGGCCAGCGCGGCGTTGGCGCCCGCGAGCAGGCCCTGCGCGGCGGCCTCTTCGTAGCCGGTGGTGCCGTTGATTTGCCCGGCGAAATACAGTCCCCGGATGAATTTGCTTTCCAGGCCGTACTTGAGGTCGCGCGGATCGAAGAAATCGTATTCGATGGCATAGCCGGGCCGGGTGATGTGCGCCCGCTCGAATCCCCTGATGCTGCGCACGAACTCGTACTGCACATCGAACGGCAGACTCGTCGATATTCCATTCGGATAGACCTCGTGCGTGTCGAGGCCCTCCGGTTCGATGAATATTTGATGCGACGTCCGGTCGGCAAAGCGCACGACCTTGTCCTCGACCGACGGGCAATAGCGCGGTCCGACGCCCTCGATCATTCCCGTGAACAGGGGCGAACGCGCGGTTGCCGCGCGAATGATGTCGTGGGTGCGCTCGTTGGTGGCGCTGATGTGGCAGGGAAGCTGGCGCGGATGCAGGGCGCGGGTGCCGAGATAGGAGAACACCGGGCGCGGATCATCGCTGTGCTGCTCGCGCAATCCGGCGTAATCGACGCTGCGGCCGTCGATGCGCGGCGGCGTGCCGGTCTTCAGGCGGGCGACGCGCAGAGGAAGCTCGCGCAATCGCGCGGCCAGATGATTCGCCGCCGGATCCCCCGCGCGGCCGCCGGCGTGGTTTTGCAGGCCGACGTGAATGCGGCCGCCGAGGAACGTACCCACCGTCAGGACGATGCTGCGCGCCCGGAATTCGATGCCGCTTTGCGTGATGCAGCCGGCCACGCGCTCGCCTTGCAGCGTCAGATCGGCCACTTCCTGCTGGAACAGCTTGAGGTTCGGCTGGCTCTCCAGGGCGCGGCGCACAGCGAATTTGTACAGCTGCCGATCGGCCTGCGCACGCGTGGCGCGCACCGCGGGCCCCTTGCTGGCATTGAGAGTGCGGAACTGAATGCCCGCCCGGTCGGCGGCCAGCGCCATGACGCCCCCCAGCGCATCGATCTCCTTGACCAGATGCCCCTTGCCGATGCCACCGATGGCCGGATTGCAGCTCATCTGTCCGAGCGTCTCGACATTGTGCGTGAGCAACAGCGTACTCGCACCCATGCGCGCAGCCGCAAGCGCCGCCTCGGTGCCCGCGTGCCCGCCGCCGACCACGATCACGTCGAATTCAGCCTTGAAACGCATCGGCGTAATGTAAACCGCTGCTGCAGAAACCGCCAGGAAAGGGAACCTACGGGCGGGGCGCCATCACTGAGCGCATAGGATAAAACGAGGAGCCGCGAAGTCCCGCAGCCTTACTCGACGGTCACGGGGATGCCGGCAAATTTGCCGCGCCACGCCGCGGGGCCGGTTTCGTGCACGGATTCGCCGTCGGCGCTGACCGCCACCGTGACCGGCATGTCGTGCACCTCGAATTCGTATACCGCTTCCATGCCGAGATCGGCAAATGCGACGACGCGGCTGGCGCGTATCGCCTGGGAGACAAGAAACGCCGCGCCGCCCACTGCGATCAGGTAGGCCGATCGGTGCTTGCGGATGGAGGCAACAGTCTGCGGGCCTCGCTCCGCCTTGCCGACCATGGCCAGCAGTCCGGATTTGCCGAGCATGGTGTCGGTGAAGCGGTCCATTCGATTGGCGGTGGTCGGCCCGGCGGGACCCACGACCTCATCGCCGACCGGATCGACCGGCCCGACGTAGTAGATCACCCGGCCCTTGAAGTCGAGTCCCGGCGGCAGCGGCTCCCCGGCGTCGAGCAGGGCGCAGATGCGCTTATGCGCCGCATCGCGACCGGTCAAGAGCTTGCCCGACAGCAGCAGCCGCTCGCCCGGCCGCCAGGTTTCGATTTGCGCTCGAGTCAACCCTTCGAGCGACACGCGGCGTGCGGCCGCATCGGCGGTCCAGTGCACCTTCGGCCACAACTCGAGATTCGGGGGCTTAAGAACCGCAGGCCCCGATCCGTCGAGCGCGAAATGAACGTGGCGCGTGGCGGCACAGTTCGGTATGACGGCGACCGGCAGCGACGCGGCGTGCGTTGGATAGTCGAGAACCTTCACATCGAGCACCGTGGTGAGGCCACCGAGGCCTTGCGCGCCCACCCCCAGATCGTTGACCCGCCGGTAGATCTCCAGACGCAGTTCCTCGAGTGCGCTGCGCGCGCCGCGCGCTTTGAGGTCGGCGATATCGATGGGCTCCATCAGGGATTTCTTCGCTAGCAGCATGGCCGTCTCGGCGCTGCCGCCGATGCCGACACCGAGCATTCCCGGCGGACACCAGCCGGCACCCATCTCCGGCACCGCCCCCACCACCCAGTCGGCGACCGAATCGGACGGATTCAGCATCGCAAACATGGATTTGTTCTCGGAGCCGCCGCCCTTGGCGGCGACCGTGATCTCGAGCCGCTCTCCCGGCACCAATTCCACGTGGATCACCGCCGGCGTGTTGTCGCGCGTGTTGCGGCGCTTGAACGCCGGATCGGACACGATGGAGGCACGCAGCTTGTTGCCGGGATCCAGATAAGCGCGACGCACGCCTTCGTTGATCATCGCGTCCAAATCGAGCGCCGTGTCCCAGCGCACGCCCATCCCCACTTGAACGAACACCACCACGATACCGGTGTCCTGGCAGATCGGCCGATGGCCTTCGGCGCACAGGCGCGAATTGGTGAGGATTTGCGCGATGGCGTCGCGCGCCGCCGGGCTCTGCTCGACGGCGTAGGCGCGGCCCATCGCACGAATAAAATCCGGGCTGTGATAGTAGGAGATGTATTGCAGAGCGTCGGCGACGCTCGCAATGACATCATCTTCGCGAATCAGGGACATGGCTGCCTTGCGCGTTAAAAACGAACTGGCCCGCAAATCTACCAAGTCGCGGGCGGGCGCGGATAGCGAATCGCTACACTACGCCGAAGAACCGGAGATGTCCCATGCGGCCTAAGCTGGTGGCTATCACAGTGTGTGTCCTGGGCCTGTGCGGCCGGCTGCCGGCCATGGCCACGGCCGGCACGCTGCCCCTGCACGAGTGCCGGCTCGAGCATCCGCTCAGAATGAGCTCGGTCGCCGCCCGCTGCGGCGCGCTGCGCGTTGCCGAAGACCCGGGCCGCCCGTCGGGAAGGAGCATCGAACTGCGCGTCGCCGTCGTGCCCGCCCTCAACCGGCGCGCCGAGGCGGCGCCGCTGTTCCTCCTGGCGGGGGGTCCCGGCCAGGCCGCCTCGGACCTGTACGTGAGCTATGCGGGCGCATTCGCTCGGATCAACCGCAATCACGACATCGTGCTGGTCGATCAGCGGGGCACGGGACGCTCCGCCCCGCTCGTCTGCCAATACCCCGACGACTGGGGGCAGAGCAGCGAACAGCTGCCTGCGCTGCGCCAAGCGACGCTCGCCTGTCTGCAAAAATTCGGCGATCGCGTGCGCTATTACACCAGCAGCGTCGCAGTACAAGATCTCGACCAGGTGCGCCGCGCCCTGGGCTATCCGCGGATCGATCTGTATGCCGCCTCGTACGGTACCCGCATGGCGGAGCTGTACATGCGGCGCTACCCCGGCGCGACTCACGCGGCCATCCTGGACGGCGTGACCTATCCGCAGCAGGCGATCGGGCCGGACACCCCGCTCGACGGCGAGCGCGCATTGAACCTCATCCTGACGCGCTGTCTGGCGGCGCCCGACTGTACCGCCGCCTACCCGGACGTGCGGCGGGATCTCGACATCCTGCGGCGCCGATTCGGCCCCGAAACGGCGGCGGTGACGCTCACGGATCCGAGCAGCGGACTTCCGCTCGCGATCGAGTTCAACCGCAGCATATTGAGCGCTGCGCTGCGCTTCCTGTCTTACAACGCCACCGAGGCGTCGCTGCTGCCCGCGCTGATCCATCAGGCCGCCGCCGGTCAGCTCGCAGCGCTCGCCGCCCAGACCGTCATGATGGCGCGCCAGGTCGGCGATGAGCTTGCGAGCGGCATGCAGAACAGCGTGATTTGCAGCGAGGACGTGCCATTTTTCGCCGCAGATCAGATCGACAGGGCGCGGCTCGCGCAGACCTACCAGGGCACGGACCAGCTGGACGCGCTCACGGAAATCTGCAAGCTATGGCCGCGTGGCCCGGTGGATCCGGCACTGCATAGCGCATTGCACAGCGCCGTGCCGAGCCTATTGTTGTCGGGCGAGGCCGACCCGGTCACGCCGCCCGCCGACGCCGAGCGTCTCGCGCAGGGACTCGGGAGGTACCGGCACCTGGTATTGCAGGGCGAGGGGCACGGCCAGTTGGCGACCGGCTGCGTGCCGAAGCTGATGGCCGAATTCCTGGATGCCGCGGACCCGCTGGCGCTCGATGCAACGTGTCTCGAGCGCCGTCATCCGGCGCCCTTCTTCGTGGGCATGAGCGGTCCCTCGCCATGATCGAGGCGAAGGCTCTGTGCAAGCGATTCGGCTCGATCGACGCTGCGCGCGAGGTCTCGTTCGTCGCCCGCGACGGCGAAATCACGGGTCTCTTAGGACCGAACGGCGCCGGCAAGTCGACCACGCTGCGCATGCTCTACGGCGTGCTGACACCCGACAGCGGCAGCGCGTGCATCGACGGCATCGACATTCGCGGCGAGACCTCGAGCGCGCGCGCGCATCTCGGGGTGCTGCCGCATGCCGCGGGTCTGTACGCCAATCTGACCGCACGCGAAAACATCGAATACTTCGGTTCGCTGCAGGGCATCGGCCGCGACCGCCTGCACATCCGCGCGACCGAACTGGCGCGCGCGCTCGGCATGCAGGGCTTCATCGAGCGCCGGGTCAAGGGATTCTCGCAGGGCCAGCGCATCAGGGTGGCGCTGGCGCGCGCACTGGTGCACGACCCCGCAAATCTGGTGCTGGACGAACCGACCAACGGTCTCGATGTAATGGCGATCCGCAACCTGCGCGACATGCTCAAGGATCTCAAGTCGCAGGGCCGCTGCATCCTTTTTTCCTCGCACGTCATGCAGGAGGTGGCGGCGCTGTGTGATCAGGTGGTCATCATCGGCGCGGGACGCGTGCTGGCGCAGGGAACGCTGCAATCGATTCGCGAGCACAGCGGGATCGGCTCGCTTGAAGAGGCGTTCCTGCAGGTGCTCGGGAACGCCGAGGGGCCGGGTTGATGCGCGCCCTGTTCACGGTCTTCCGCAAGGAGTTCCTGGAGAATCTGCGCGATCGGCGCACCGTCGTGTCGGCGCTGCTGTTCGGCCCGCTGTTCGGCCCGCTGCTGTTCGGGGCGATGGTCTCGAGGATGCTCGAGCAGAGCGCGATCGAGCCGGACCAGCCGCTTAAGATCACCATTTCCGGTGGCGAACGTGCGCCCAACCTTACGCGCTTTCTGGAATCCCAGGGCGTGAAGCTCACCGCCACGGCGCTGTCCGAAGACGCTGCGCGCGCGGCGGTGCGCAGCGGCGCGAGCGCCGTGGTGCTGATCGTGCCCCCGGAGTACGCCGTGCGATTCGCCGCGGCGAAACCCGCGCCGCTGCTGCTGGTGGCCGACAGCTCGGATTCGCAGACACGCAAGAGCGCGGAGCGTGTGCGCGCTCTGCTCGCCGGCTACGGCAGCGGTATCGCGCAGCTACGCCTGCAGCTCCGGGGTGTCAGTCCGCTGCTCGCGGTGCCGGTGGCGGTCAACGAGATCGACGTGACGACGCCGGCCGGCCGTGCCGTCGTGGTGCTGGGGTTCATGACCTATTTCGTGCTCTTTGCGGTGCTGATGGGAGGACTGTATCTCGCCATCGATTCGACTGCGGGCGAGCGTGAACGGGGGTCACTGGAAGCCCTGCTCAGCCTGCCGGTGGCCCGAGCATCCCTGGTGGGCGGCAAGATCCTCGCGACCTGCGCTTATATGTCGCTGTCGCTCGCCATCAATCTGGCGGCATTCGTCGCCGTGTTTCGCTTCGTGCCGCTCGAGCGGCTCGGCATGAGCGCCAATCTCGGCATGAAAACCGCGCTCACCTTCTTCGCCGTCTGCCTTCCGTTCGTGCCTCTGGGAGCCGCCTTGATGACCCTGGTCGCTTCGTTCACACGCAGCTACCGAGAGGCGCAAACCTATCTCACCAGCGTGCTGCTGGTGCCCACCCTGCCGATCGCCTTCGCGAGCGTCTACTCCCTCAAAACCAAGAGCGCGCTGATGCTGATACCCTCCTTGAGCCAGCACCTGCTCATGACCAGCGTGCTCAAGGATGCGCCGATCGCACCGCTCGACGTCATGCTGTCCGCCGGATCGTCATTGATCCTGGCTCTCGTGTTGATTGTCGCCACCGCCAGACATTGGCGCCGAGAGTCGATGCTGGGCTAGAGTCTGCCTGTGAGCGAACCCTCAGGGCCAACCGTAGCCCGATTAGTGGGTTTACCGATAGGCGTTTGGCTATTGAACAGGTATAAAGCAGTCAGGGAGTAGTTCGTTCGGAGGCTGGCTAGTGAAACGTTCGTCCTACGTGCGCACGAATATCTTTGTTTTATTGGCGGTTCTCACGCTATCCGCCGCGACCATGGTTTGGCTGTTTTGGCATCATCCGGTCAAGACATCGATTGCCACGATCGCGGTTCTGGCCGCGCTCGGAGTATCGGCGCGGCTTGCGCGGTCCATCGAGACTGACAGCAGCAATTCCGATATGCAAAAAAGCGAGCAGAGCATCTAAAATTCGCCGCCGGCTGCCGGCAGGCGCACGCTGGCCGAATCGAATGCCTTTTTGCGATGGGCCCATTCATTACTTCGATGGCCCGTGAGAATCACTTTCCGATGCAAAAACTGCCGAAGATGGCACCGAGCAAATCCTCGCTGGTGAACTCCCCGGTGATTTCGCCGAGGGCGCGCTGGGCGAGCCGCAGATCCTCGGCAAACAGCTCGAAGGCGTGGTTCCGGCTCAGTGTCTGCGCAGCGGCCAGCACCAGGGCGCGCGCGCGCTCGAGGGCGTCGAGATGCCGCCGCCGTGCCGCAAGCGCGCCCGAGTCCGCGTCGCGGTAGCCTGCGCTCACCTTGAGGTGAGCGCGCAGCAGCCCGATTCCCTCACCGGTCAGGGCGCTCAAGAATACTCGCACCGGCGCCTCGTCCGTCACGCGCGGTGCCGCGCCGGTCAGATCGATCTTGTTGAACACCCAGGTCACCGGCACCCCCTGCGGCAGCTCATCGAGCTCGGCTGACAGGTGCGCGTGTGAGCTTTCATCGACGCGGCTGGCGTCGAGTACGTAGAGCACCCGGTCCGCACGCGCCATCTCGCTTCGGGCGCGGCGAATGCCCTCCGCTTCGGCCGCATCCGCCGCGCGGCGCAGGCCCGCGGTGTCGACCAGATTCAGCGGCAGGCCGTCGAGGTGCAGATGTTGACGAAGCACGTCGCGGGTCGTCCCCGGGGCGGCGGTGACGATGGCGACCTCCTCTCCCGCCAGCCGGTTGAGCAGGCTGGACTTCCCGGCGTTCGGCTTACCAGCGATCACGACGGTCAGTCCCTCCCGCAGCAGGGCGCCTTGCGCGGCCGCGGCCATGATCTCATCGAACCCGTCCGAAAGCCGCGCAAGCCTTAACCCAATGACGGGAGCCGACAGAAAATCGACCTCCTCGTCCGGAAAATCGATGGCTGCTTCGACGTAGGCGCGCAGCTCGGTGAGCTGCGACTGCAACTGCGCAATTCGGGCGGAGAATTCGCCCTGCATGGAGCGTACCGCCGCTCTGGCCGCCGCCGCCGTGCCCGCGTCGATCAAGTCGGCAACGGCTTCAGCCTGCGCAACGTCGATCTTACCGTTCAGAAAGGCGCGCTCGCTGAACTCGCCCGGCCGCGCCATGCGGCATCCGAGCCTAAGGGCGCGCTGCACCAGCAAATCCATCACCACCGGGCCGCCGTGTCCGTGCAGCTCGAGAACGTGCTCGCCGGTGAACGAAGACGGCGCGGGGAAATACAAGGCGAGGCCCTGGTCCAACGGGTTGCCCTGGCCGTCGAGGAAACTTGCGAGTCGCGCGAGCCGCGCCGCCGGCATGTATCCGAGGATCGCGCATGCTATGCGCGGCACGTCCGGCCCGGACACTCGAACGATTCCGACCGCCCCTCGCCCGGTGGGACTGGCGATGGCGACGATGGTGTCCGGCGAGCTCACCGGCGTAGTTTACGAGACGCCGCACGCCGGTACACCAAAGGCGTTGCCTTCCCCGGTGCGGGCTGCCAGCTTAGCTACTTTCCGGCGCAAAAATGATGCGCCTTTTCCCGGCGATTCCACCGGCGGCGCCAGGCATTTCCTGCACGATCGTACCTGATTTGAGGGCGTAAGCACGCCGACGATGTCCTCGCTTG
>JBKQOZ010000057.1:0-82747 GCA_052326345.1 Steroidobacteraceae bacterium
AACGCGAGAGTGGCCCGCGAATACCTGGTAGCGTTGCCGGTGGAGCTCACACCCGGCCAACGGCTCGGGCTGGCTCGAGGGTTCTCGCAGGAGCTCTCAGACCGATACCGGTTTGCCGTGGATCTCACCATTCATGCGCCGCGCGATTTCCCAGGAAGCGACCCACGAAATTTTCATGCGCACCTGCTGGCCACGACGCGGGAGATTTCCCTCAATGGGTTGGCGGCCAAGACTACGCTCGAGTTAAGCGACTCGACGCGCCGCGCACTCGGACTCGATCCCGCCATCCATGAGCTGTTGTATGTGCGAGAGCGCTGGGCGACCGTCACCAACGAGGCGCTGCGGGACGCTCAGCTCGCGGCGCGAATAGACCATCGCAGCCTCGAGACGCAGGGCATCGATCGCGAGCCTCGCCCACAGATTCCGCGTGCTGCGTACGAGATGGAGCGGCACGGGTATCGCAACGTGGTCGCCGAGCGCCTGCGCGAGGATTACGAGGCACGTGTCCAGGCGCGCCTTGATCGTGCAAGACAACCGGCGGGTGAGCCGACGTCGCAGCCTGCAACACTCGAGGAGATCCGGCGGCAAGCTCGCGAGAGCTGGCTGCGACTGCGCCAAGAGTCCCGGGATACACCGGCGGACGCCGGCAAGGGGCGCACCCCCGATGACGACTTCGCACGCTGATCAAACAGAGGGTCCATGATTCCGGAAGTCGACTTCGCATCGTGCTACGTGTATTCACCCTGTGGCCCGTGCGCGGTTTGCGAGCGATCCCGGCTATTGCGCGCACGACTTAAGGCCGGCGATGCTCGCCTCATTTTCAAGTACGCCGTACGAGTGCGGCAGCAGTCGAGCGAAGTTCCCCCGCTTACCCGCTTTTTCAATGCAACGGACGTCCTCGTGCCGGTACCCGGCAGCGAGCCGCTGGACTCGGGGGTCATGTCGGTCACCAAACTACTGGCGGCAGCGCTGGTTCGAGAGGGGCTCGGAAAGACCGCATGGGCCGGACTGCAGCGGGTCCACGCCGTGCGCAAATCGGCAACTGCCGCTGCAGGGGAGCGGCCGACGGTCGGGAAACACTATGATTCATTCTCTGTCGCCGACACGGATACCTTTTGCGGAGCTGAGCAAATCATCCTCATCGATGACGTAGTGACCAAGGGAAGGACCCTATTGGCGGCCGCGACGCGCCTCCAAGAGGCGTTTCCACACGCGCGCATCAGGGCATTCGCACTGTTAAGAACGATGGGATATGTCCCGTGCGTGAATCAGTTGGTGGACCCCTGCGTCGGCCAAATCAGATGGAGGGCCGGAGATGCACACCGAAATCCGTAGCGCCTGGTCGCGCACCCACTGCAGTCCCCCTGGGTCAGGGCGGCCCTCACCGATGATGCGGAGGATCTCGACGCCTTCGATCCGCGTGAGGTTCGGTGCCGGATCCGTCTGGATCGCTACCGCATCCTTTGCCAAATTGACGATCGGCGAATTATGGTTACGATCTTCTGGGTTGGAAATCGCCGACCTTAAATCCTTGCCGAGCGCGCGCCCGCTTCGGGTCGCAACCCAGACCGAGATCCGGACTCGGTTTGAACGGTCCCTCGCGAACGCTGACGGCGCAATGGGCGCGCATTGCATCCACGAATGGTGGATGCGCGGCGAAATGTCCATTAATATCGAGCGCGCGCTTGAGGGACTGTGGGCGCGGGCTGCTGCGTCCATTCCGGATTGGCTGCCGATGCGCTATATCGACTGGTTGCCGCTCGCCTATGAGGTGGCACTGGGGTTTAGCGCCTCGGCGAAGGGACGGTCGAATATCTATCTCGTGCTTCTCGATTATCGCGACAGTCGCAGGGAGGCGTACGGCGTGTACGTGGGAATGAGCAAGTACCCCCCTGCACAGCGGTTCGATCAGCACAAGGCGGGGATTAGGGCCGCCGGAAGCGTTCTGAAGCGCGGGCTGGAGGTGCTAATCGGGCCGACCATGCATCTGCAATTCATCAAGCGGACCGAAGCGGAGCGAGTCGAGGTAGAACTGGCGCAGGCCCTGGCGGCGGCCGGGCTGATCGTGAAAGGCGGGCACTGATGATTCTGATAGGCATGTTTGATTCGCCGTTCGTGCGGCGCGTCGCGGTGAGTTTGAATTTGCTGGACTTGCCGTTCGAGCACCGCAACTGGTCGGTGGGCAAGGACTTCGAGCTCATTCGGCAGTTCAACCCGCTGGGCCGCGTGCCGACGCTGGTGCAGCCCGACGGCGAGGCATTGATCGATTCGAATGCCATTCTGGATTATCTGGACGAGGTCGTCGGGCCGGAGCGTGCACTGCTGCCCCGCTCGGGAAAGGAGCGGCGCGAGGCGCTGCGAGTCGTGGCCATTGCCGAGGGCGCGGCGGAGAAGGGCGTGCAGCAATGGTACGAGACGGTGTTTCGGCCCGAGGGCAAGCGCCACGAGCCTTGGATCGAACGCTGCCGTACGCAAATGCACGGCGCGCTCGCCGAGCTGGATCGAATTGCGCGGGCGCGCTCGCGTGAATGGATGATCGGCAGCCGCCTGACTCAGGCGGATGTCACCAGCGCATGCGTGTTCGGCTTCTTGTGCGATGCGTTGACCATGAGCCAGCCGGCGGCGGTCTACCCGGGGTTGACCGCGCTCAGTGCACGCTGCGAGGCGATGCCGGAATTTCGGTCGGTCAAGGCGGATCTGAACGCTCCCAGTCATCTTAACTGGACGCGCGCCGACCACGAGGGAGCTGCACACTAGTCCGCGCAGATTGCGCCGGCGCTGCACGCGCCGGCTTGGCGCTATAGATGCGCGGTGACGAGATCCACCTGGTCCTTCGAGCCCAATATCACCGGCGTGCGCTGGTGGATCGCTGTGGGCTCGATGTCCAGTATCCTCTTGTGAGGAGCGGCCAACGTCTTGCCGCCGGCCTGTTCGATGATCATCGCCATGGGGTTCGCTTCGTACATCAGCCGCAGCTTGCCTTCCGGGGCCTTGTGCGTCGGCGGGTATAGGAACACGCCGCCTTTGAGCAAAATGCGGTGCACGTCTCCCACCATGGCGCCGGCGTAACGGCTCGAATAGCCGTTGCTCTGCGCCCAATCGAGGTAGCGCTGATAGCCGTCGGGGAAGGATTTGCGATTGCCCTCGTTGACCGAGTAGGTCTTGTTGCCCGCGGGGATCATCAAATTCCGTTCGACCCGCATGAAGGCGCCGATGGCGGGATCGAGGACGAACATGTCCACGCCCCTGCCGAGGGTCAGAACGAACACGGTGGATGAGCCGTAGAGCACGTAGCCGGCGGCTATCTGGCGTGCGCCCGCCTGCAGCAACGAGTCGACTGCCCGCGTGTGCTGCCCGTGATGCTCCAGAATGCTGAAAATGGTGCCCACACCGCCGCAGATGTCGAGGTTCGACGAGCCGTCCAGGGGATCGAAAAGCACGCAATAGCGGGGAACGCCGCGGCCCTCATCCCGCAGGATCACCGGCTCCTCGTTCTCCTCAGAGGCCACGACGGCCACGCCCTCGCGGCCGCCGAGCGTGCCCATCAAGACATCGTTCGCAAGCACGTCGAGCTTTTGCTGCACCTCGCCCTGCACGTTCTCGGTGCCGACGCTGCCGAGCACGTTCTCCAGGCGCGCGCGCCGCACCTTGTCGGCGATGATCTTGGCGGAAATCGACAGCGCGGACAAAATCCACGAAAAGGTGCCGGTGGCGTGCGCATGCTGGGCCTGCTCGCCCAGGATATGCGCCTGCAGCGTCATGATCCGAACGTCGTCGCGGGAGCTGCTCATGGACGAAGAATGCCACAAATGCACGTGCGCGACATGAACAATCGGCTCCATATGTCAATGAGTTACACTACGTTATGGTCGTGGTGCACCATCTCAACAACTCGCGTTCCCAGCGCGTGCTCTGGTTGCTCGAGGAACTGGGCGTGCCCTACGAAGTGAAGCGCTATCAGCGCGATGCGAAGACCATGCTCGCGCCGCCGGCCCTGCTGGCCGTTCATCCGCTCGGGAAATCGCCGGTCATCGTGGACGGCGACCTGACCGTGGCCGAATCGGGGGCGATCGTCGAGTATCTCGTCGAACGCTATGGCGGCGGCCGCCTGATACCGCGCAGCGGCACGCCCGAGCGGTTGCGCTACACCTACTGGCTGCACTATGCGGAAGGGTCGGCCATGCCGCCGCTGCTGCTCAAGTTGGTTTTCGACCGGGTGGCCGCCGCCCCGATGCCCTGGCCCGTCAGCGCCATGGCGCGCCGCATCGCCGGCAGCGTGCAGAGCGCCTTCATCGGGCCGCAGCTCACCCGCCACCTGGATTTCATGGAGTCCGAGCTCGCTGTGCGCCCCTGGTTCACGGGCGATGAATTCACCGCGGCGGACGTGCAGATGAGCTTTCCGCTGGAAGCGGCCGCCAAGCGGGCCGGATTGAACTTGAGCCGTCCGCAACTGATGGGGTTTCTGGGTCGTATCCATGCGCGCGATGCCTACAAACGCGCCCTGGAGCGCGGCGGACCATACGATTTTTGACACAATAAATGATGGGGGAGGGCACGATGTCTAGATCGATCAGGTTGAGTGCGGCGCTGTCTTTGGCCTTTCTGATCAGCGTGGGAGGCTGTAATCAAGGGCCACAGTCGAATGCGCCGGTGAAACGGGCGCCATCGCCCGCCAGCCAGCAATGGGCGCAGATCGCCAATGGCTTCGTCGACGAATATTTCTCCGCTCAGCCGTTCTTTGCGGCGCAAGCCGGCAAACACCAGTTCGACGGTCAGCTGCCGGATCTGAGCGCCCACGGAATCAAGCGCGAGATCGCCCGTTTGCACGATGCGCAGCAGCAGCTCACCGCGGTCGATCCGGCGCCACTCGAGCCGAACGAGCGGTTTGACCGCGAATATCTGCTGACCGTGGTGCAGAAGGATCTGTTTTGGTTGGAGAAAGCGCGCTTTCCATTCACCAATCCTTACTGGTATCAGGCGAATCTCGATCCCGACATGTACTTGACCCGCGATTACGCGCCGCTCGACGTGCGCATGAAGGCGTATATCAAGTACGCGCACGGCATTCCCAAAATGACCACCGACATCCAGGCAAATCTGAAGGGGCCGCTGCCCAAGACCTACGTCGAATTGGGCATTGCCGAATTCGGCGGCTATGCGGACTTTTACAAGAAAGACGTCACGGCGGTGTTCGCGTCGGTCAGCAACCCCGATCTGCAAAAGCAGTTGAGCGACGCCGATGAGGCGGCCTCGCAGGCGATGGGGAATCTTCGAGACTACCTGATTTCCCTGCGTAAAACGGCGACCGACAGTTACGGGATCGGCAAGGATCTATTCGGGGAAATGCTCAAGCAGACGGAACGCGTCGATTTGCCCATCGAGCAGATCGAGTCGGCCGGCCGCGCCGACCTCGAGCGCAACACGCAAGCGCTCAAGACCGAGTGCGCCGTGTATTTGCCGAAGGGTACGCTCAGCGCCTGCATGGCGAAGATGTCCGCCAAGAAGCCGGCCGGCGGCACGCTGGAGGCCGCCCGGGGCCAGTTGGTGACCCTGAAGGATTTCGTCAAAAAGAACAACGTCGTGAGCATACCGAACGACAATCAAGCGCTGGTCGCAGAAGCGCCGCCCTACAATCGGTCGAATCAGGCGTTCATTCAAGTACCCGGGCCCTACGATCACGGAATTGCCGCAACCTACAATATTGCGCCGCCCGATCCGAAGTGGACCAAGGCTGAACAGGCCGAGTACCTACCGAGCGAGGCGACGCTGCTGTTCACCTCCGTTCATGAAGTCTGGCCGGGGCATTTCCTGCAGTTTTTGCACTCGAACGCCAACCCCGACAAGCTCGAAGCCATCTGGGTGGGGTACGCGTTCGCGGAAGGATGGGCGCACTACTGCGAAGAGATGATGTACGAGGAGGGATTGGGCAAGGGCGATCCGGAGACGCACATCGGCCAGCTCAAAGATGCGCTGCTGCGCGATGTGCGCCTGCTGTCGGCGATCGGCCTGCACACGCAGGGAATGACCGTCGCGCAATCCGAGAAAATGTTCAGGGAAGCAGCGTTCCAGGACCCGGGGAACGCCCGTCAACAGGCGGCGCGCGGGACCTACGATCCGGCGTATTTGAACTACACGCTCGGCAAGTTGATGATTCGCAAGCTGCGCGACGATTGGATCGCAAAGAACCGCGCCGCCGCCGCGGCCACCCCGGCTTCGGCGGCGCCAGGGGACGATCACGCGAAGTGGCATGATTTCCACGACAAATTCCTGTCGTTTGGCGGCCCGCCGATCCCGCTGGTGCGCAAGGAGATGATGGGCGAGGAGGCCAGCCTGCTGTAAATGACGGATCTTAATGCTGCTGAGCCTAAGTTGCGCGAGGCCCGGCTGCTGCAGCGGCAGGGCCGCATACCGGAAGCGATTGCAGCTTATCAGGGCCTGCTCGCGCGCTGGCCCGATCTGCCGGACGGCTGGTACAGCCTCGCCGTCCTGCAGCGCAGCGCGCGCCAGTTCGCCGCCGCGCTCGAGTCCTATCAGCAGGCACTCTCTCGCGGCGTGCGCAAGCCCGAGGAAGTGCATCTGAATCGCGGGGTCATCTACTCCGATCACCTGCATGAGGACGATGCGGCGGAGCGGGAGCTGCTCGCCGCCCTCGCCATCAACCCGGCGTATGTGCCTGCGCTCCTCAATCTCGGCAATCTGCATGAGGATCTGGGCCGCCGGGGGCAGGCGCTCGCCGCGTACGAGCGCATCCTGGCGCTCGATGCCCGCTGCGCCGAGGCGCTCGCGCGCTGTGCCAACCTGCAAAGCTTCTCGGGGCCCGATGATCCGCTCATCGGGCGGCTGCAGCGGGCACTCGCGGAGCCGGGGGTGAGCGCCGCGGACCGTGCGACTCTCGGGTTCGCGCTTGGCCGGGCTCTCGATGACTGCGCATCGTACGCGGCGGCTTTCGATGCCTACACGCAGGCAAACCGCGCGAGCCGCGAGAGTGCCGCGCCCGGCACCGCCCGCTACGATCGGGCTCTGGAGGAGCGCTGGATCGATCGGCTGATCACGGCCTTTCCCGCCGCGCACCGCGCGGCGGCGCCCAGCGCGGCGGTGCCCGGTGCTCGGCGGCCGCGCCCGATCTTCGTGTGCGGCATGTTCCGCTCGGGCTCGACCCTGCTCGAGCAGTTGCTCGCGGGCCACGCGCGCATCAGCGCGGGCGGCGAGCTCGATTTGCTGCCGCGTATGGCGCAGCAGGCGCTCGCACCTTTCCCGGAATCGATGGCTTCGGCGGCGCCGTCACGGCTGCGGGCGCTCGCCGCCCGCTACCTGGACGAGCTCCAGGCGCTTGATCCTGCGGCCGAGTTCATCACCGACAAGCGGCCGGACAACTTTCTGTACATCGGCCTGATCAAGACATTGTTTCCGGATGCGAAGATCGTGCACACGGTCCGGGAGCCGCTCGACAATTGTTTATCGATCTTTTTCCTGCACTTGGACCAGCGAATGAGCTATGCGCTTGATCTGATGGACGTCGGCCACCATTACCGGCAGTACCAGCGGCTCATGGCGCACTGGAAGCGGCTCTATGGCGCGGATATCCTGGATGTGAGCTATGACGCGCTGGTGCGCGAGCCGAGACCCGTTGCCGAAGCACTGCTCGCCTTTCTCGGGCTCGAATGGGACGAGCGCTGTCTCACGGTCCCGGCCGCCGGCCGGGCCGTCAAGACGGCGAGCGTGTGGCAGGTGCGCCAGCCGCTTTATACGCGTTCATCGGGGCGCGCCCGGCACTATGCGCGGCAGCTCGAAGCGCTACGCGATGATCTCGCGCGCTGAGCGGATCAGGCGCTACTTGCTGCCGCCGCAGCTGCCGCCGCCGGCGCAGCCCATGTGTCCAAGTTGGTCGCGCTGCAGCTGGTCCCGATTGAGGATGTCCGCCATCGTATCCTGGTTGAAGCACTTTTCCGTTTTGAAGCGCGTGCCGACATCGGCATCATATTTGCAAAACTGCGTGACGCCATTCTTGGTCTTCGTGTGATACCCGGCATTCCGGGCGTCCTTGACAAGATCGGCCGGGGGAGCGGCGGGTGCTGCGGAGGACACCGACGTCGCCATAGAGGTGTTGGTGTGCACGACAACTACCGGTGGGGCCGTCGAAGCGGGTTCGGCGGGCGTCGTTGACGCGCCGGGTGTCGTGGACGCGCCGGGTGTCGTGGATGCTCCGGGTGTCGCGGGCGCGGCGGCGGCCGGCGCGCTTGTCGGCGCAGCAGTCGCAGCCGGCGCGCTCGGCTGGCTATTGGCTGCGTCCGTCGCCTGCTGGCCATGAGCCGACAGGGCAAGTCCCAACAACGTTCCGAGGACCAGGATGCGAGGTTTCGCGTCTGTCATTACATATCTCTCCAAGCTGACTAACGGATCAACGGATGCGGCATGGTACTACCGAAACGGGCCTACCTGCCGCCGCCGCAGATGCCGCCGCCGGCGCAGGCAATGTGCGAGAATTGATCGCGCTGCAGCTGGTCCCGTCTGAGGAGTTCCGCCGTCGTATTCTCGTTGAAGCAATTTTCGGTTTTGAGGTGCGTACCGATGACGGCATCATACTTGCAAAACAGCGTGACGCCCTTCTTGACCCGCGTGTGATAACCGGCTTCTCGAGCTGCCTTGAGCAGATCGGGCGAGGGGGCGTCGGGCGCCGGGGACACCGACGTCGACATGGTGGTGTGCACGACAACGACCGGTGATGCTGTCGAGGCGGACGCGGCAGGGTCGGCAGGTGCAGCGGCCGCGGCAGACGCCGGCGTGCTCGGCTGGCTCTTGGCCGCGTCCGTCGACTGCTGAGTGTGAGCCGACATGGCAAGTCCCAACAGCGTTCCGAGGACCAGGGTGCGAAGTTTCATGGGTGGACGTGTATACCGCAGTCCTAATGCACGCCGCCGCAGACGCCGCCGCCGAGGCAGGGCAGGTGCGTCAATTGATCGCGCTGCAGCTGCTCCCGTTCGAGGATGATCTCCAACGTATTCTCGTCGAAGCATTTTTCCGTTTTGAGGCGCGTACCGATATCGGCATCATACTTGCAGAATAACACGGCGCCCTTCTTGACCCGAGTGTGAAAACCGTCCTCTCGAGCCGCCTTGAGCAGATCGGCCGAAGGGGCGTCCGGCGCCGAAGATGTCGACGTCGCCATAGCGGTGCGCGCGATAACGGCCGGGGGCGCTGTTGCGGCGGGCGTGGCTGAGGCCGCTGGGGCGTCTGGCGCGGCCACCGCTGGCGTGCTTGCCGGTGCCGCCGTCGCAGCCGGCGTGCTCGGCAGGCTCTTGGCTGCATCCGTCGACTGCTGGGCGTGAGCGGACATGGCAATTCCCAACAGCATGCCGAAGACCATCGTGCGAAGTGTTGCGTCTGTCATGGCATATCTCCAGGCTGGTGGGACATGGTACTACGGCAGGCACTCCCTTGACATCGACCGGACCGGATCGAATGATAGCAACCGAGCGCTGTCTGTAAGAGTTTACGGTCGGCCGCGGAGGGTCGCCATGATCGGGCAAGCGAAAACGAAGGTCGCCGCTGCGTGGTGCGCTGCGGTCCTTGCGGCGCTATCGCCGCTCACCCGCGCCGCAGGGACCGACGCACAGGACAGCAGACCCCAGCTCGATTCAATCACGGTCGAAGCCCAGAAGCAGCGCGAGGCCGCCGATCGCCAGGCGAGCGCCTTTGTCTCGGCCATCGCCGTCCAGCCCTATGAGCAGTCGCTCGCGCGCTGGAATACGCCCATTTGCCCCCTCGTCGCGGGGCTGCCGCGCGGCCAGGGCGAGTTCATTCTGGCGCGGCTGTCGCAGATCGTCGCGATCGCGGGCGCCCCTCTGGCGCCGGAGAATTGCCGCGCCAATTTCTATGTGGTCGCCACACGGGATCCTGACGCGTTGCTCAAGAAATGGCGCAATCGCGACAGAAACATGTTCGGCAATGCACCGGAGCCGAAGATCGGCCGCTTTCTCGGGGCATCCAGACCCGTCCGAGTCTGGTACAACGCTCCGCTCCGTGAAGCGACTGGGATGCCGCTCACGGTGGACGGGCTGAACATTCTCGGCAACGGCCCGGTCATCGGCACCTTCTACTCGGGGGTGCCGGCCAATATCCACGCCAAGCTATCTCCGCTGCAGTGGGACGAGTTGCAGAGCCTGGCATCGGTCATCGTGATCATCGACACGCGGCACGCGCAGGGCATCAATTTCGGTCAACTGGCCGATTATGTCGCCATGGTCGGGCTGGCGGAGGTGCGGCTCGATGCGGATCTCGGCGCTGTCGACAGCATCCTGCGCGTGTTCGCCGCCGCCCATGGAGCAGCGCCGCCAGGCCTCACCCCCTGGGATCAAGCCTTCCTCAAAGCGCTGTACCACACCGATCAAAGCGACAGGATGCAGGTCTCGATGATCAAGGGCGAGGTCTCGCGAGCGATCGCACCCTAACGCGCGGCTTGGGCAAAGATCACGGCATCTTGCACCGGGGCATATTGCGCGGCGGCGCGATCGAGCCAGGCTAGGCCGCGTCGGATCTCTGCGCCGTGGATTGCGCGCGCTTCGTTCAACACCTCGAGCCGTAGAGCGGCGTCATAGGCATGCTCCGGCGCCTTCGAGTAGCGGTGTATGTCCGGTCCCGCCAGAATTGCATCGACCTGCGCCGCGCTCGCTTCGATGTCGAGGTGGCGCAGTGCGTCGCGAAGCAGAGAAGACGGCCGTGCCAGAAATCGATCGAAATCGATCTTGAGGGCGCGTTCGCCCGCGGCGGACTGCGCCTGCGCCAGCGCGGACATTTCGCATGCCCACCCGAGGGCCGATAGCTCTCCTTCGGTGAGCGACTCGAGCCGCCAGGCTTCTTGACCGATGCGCCGGTGCAGGCGGCGCAGACGGCTCGGCGCCAGCGCCTTCGCCTCCTGCCGCGAATTCGGTCCACCGAGAATCGTAGCGAGGTAGCTTTCCGGCGATACGTGCATCATCAGCGCTTTCGGAGCCGAGACGCGCGACAACAGCTCGGCCGCCAGTTCGGACACGAAGCTGGTTGCCTTGACGACGGCGCACTGCTCGGCGTCAAACGTGCGCGACAAGAGCTTCAAGCAGCCGCCCAGCCGCGCTTCGGCATCCTCGCCGCTCAAGGGCAGGGGCTGCGCGAACGTGCGCAGCACCAGCGGCTCGCGCAGCCCGAACGCGCCCGGATGGGCGCCAATGAGGCGCGAGAGCAGGGTCGAGCCGACGTGGCCGATGTGAAAGATGAAGCGGCAGCGCTCGGCGAGCTGCGCCGACTCGATCGCGGCGGCCACCTTAGGCCACGGGATCGTTTGCACGATCGTTTGCGGCGTCAGCAGGCGACCGTCGAGAAAACTCGCCTGCGCATAATCCGTGCGGCTGAGGGTGACGAACTCGACCGTATCGTCGCGCATGTTCAATCCATACGGGAACAGCTCCGGGGAGCGTCCCAGTGACTCTGCTAGCTCATCCATCACTTCTCCGCGGGACACACGGCCTTCGTCGGCCGCACGCTATAATCGACGGCCGTAAGCCATTTGGTTCCCTGCTACAGGATGGACGATGTTCCTACAGATTGAAAACTTCCTCACTGGTGCCGAAGTTGAGGCCGTCCGAGAGATTGCCCGCCAGGCGAAATTCATCGACGGCAGGCGCTCAAACCCCCACAACACCACGAAAGAGAGCGCCATCGCGGATCCCAACGACCCGATGGCGCAAAAAGCCTCGCAAATCGGCCTTGCCGCTCTGCAGCGCAACGAGGAGGCGCGAAATTTCGTGTTTCCCCAGCGCATGGCCCTGCCCACCCTGTGCCGCTACGAAGTTGGCATGAAATACGGTCCGCACATCGACGCCGCATACCTTCCGGTGAGTCAACAGCCGCTGCGCTCGGATGTTTCCTGCACCATGTTCATCAACGAGCCCGATGAATACCAGGGCGGCGAGCTGGTTGCTCACTTCGGTTCGGAGATCGTGCGCATCAAAGGCAAGGCGGGCTCTGCGGTGTTCTATCCATCGACCACCGTCCATCAGGTAGTGCCGGTCAGCTCGGGTGAGCGGCTGGTCATCATCACCTTCATCGAGAGCCAGATCCCCGACCAATTGCAGCGCGACATGCTCTATGCCTTGGGCGAGGTGCGCGCGCTCGAGGCGCTCAAGATGGACTGGCGCAACCGGACGCAGCTCGACTACGTCATCGCCAATCTGCACCGCATGTGGTCGCGATAACATTGGTACGCGATCTCGAAGCCGACCGTGCGACCCTGCGCGCCGTTCAACAGGCGGCGCAGCGCGGCGATCACGCGCAGGCGGCTGCCCTTGCGCAGGCTGCGCTCGCGAACGGCCTCGAGCATCCGCTGCTCCTCAACGTGGTGGCGCTCAATCTCGAGCAAAACGGACGGGTGCCCGAAGCGCAGGGCATGCTGCGCCGAGCAGTCCAGATCGCTCCCGAAGACTTGAGTTCGCGCAACGCCCTCGGCCTGTGCCTGATGCGGCTCGGACGGCCGGGCAGGGCGCTCGAGCAATTCGAGGCGCTGCTCAAAATCGACTCCTCGCTGCCTTACGCGCACGCGAGCCGCGGCAATGCGCAATTTGCTCTCGGTGCGATCGCTGAAGCGGAGGCGAGCTACCGGCGCGCGCTCGAGATCGACGCCAATCAGGGGATCGCCTTGGCGGGTCTCGCGCGCATCGCGAGCAACCGCGGATCCTATCCCGAGGCGCGGTCGTGGGCGGAAAAGGCGCTGGCCCTCGTGCCGGATTATCCCGATGCGGTGATGAGTCTCGCGACCGCGGAATTGCGGGAGCGCCAGCCGCAACGCGCCGAAGCGCGGATCCGGGCGCTCCTGGCGGACGGGCGCGTGGCGCCGCAGGAGCGCGCTCACGCGAATGGGCTGCTCGGCGATATTCTCGACGCCGAGAATCGACCGGCGGAGGCCTTTGCCGCGTACCAGGCATGCAACGAAGCGTTGCAGCAGCAGTACGCGCCTCGCTTTGGCGGGGGTGGGGCGCTCGAGTTCGTGCGCTCCATGATTCGCTATTTCGAGCGCTCCCGCGCTCCGGACTGGAAACCGCGCGCGCCGGGACGCACCAATCAGGCGGCCGTGCGCGGCCATGTGTTCCTGCTCGGCTTTCCGCGGTCGGGCACGACGCTGCTCGAGGTGATCCTCGAAGGGCATCCGAACGTCGTCAGTCTCGAGGAGAATGAGTCGCTGATCGATTCAGTGCACGAGTTCATGCGCCGGCCCGAGGACCTGGATCGGCTGGCCGGAGCGGGTCCGCAACTGCTGGAGGCGGCCCGCGAGGCCTACTGGCGGCTGGTCGCGGGTGCGGGCGCCGACGTGACGGGCAAGTTGTTCGTGGACAAGCATCCGCTCAATACCCTGAAGCTGCCGGTGATCGCGCGACTGTTTCCGGACGCCAAAATCCTGTTTGCGTGCCGCGATCCGCGCGACGTCGTGCTGTCGTGTTTCCGCCATCGCTTCTACATGAGCGCGCCGATCTACGAACTGCTGTCGATCGAAGGCGCGGCACGGTACTACGATGCGGTGATGCAGCTCATGCTTCGGCTGACGGCCGCATTGACGCTCGACACGTGTCTGGTGCGGCACGAGGACCTGGTGACCGAGTTCGCGCGCGAAATGAAGCGCGTCTGTACCTATTTGGGCCTCGAGTGGGTGCCGGCGATGGGAGACTTTGCACTGCGCACCAAGAACCGCACCGTGCTGACCCCGAGCACGGCGCAGCTGGTGCGCGGCCTCAATACCGAGGGTATCGGCCAATGGCGCCGCTATCGGGAGCAGTTAGCTCCGGTGCTGGCGCCGCTCGAACCCTGGGTGAAGCGCTTCTATTATGACCCTTGATCGCGCTCAAGGCGCATCCGGCAGCGTGAACCAGCAGTTGAACGCCACCGTGATGCGCTCGCCTTCGCCCTCGAAGGGCTTCACGTCGTGCAGCACCCAAGAGGGAAATATGACCAGCTGTCCCGCTTCGAGCGCGAGGCTTGCGACCTGATAGGCGTACGGCAGCTGCATGTTGGCGATACCGGCATCCATGTGCATGGCGCTGGTGATCATCGGATTGATGAAGCTCAACAGACCGCTGTCTCTCTTGCCGGCGTCGTGCTGCCCGGGGTCGACGCAGTAGACACCGCTCCACGAGGCGTTGGGATGATTGTGGACGCCGAAAAATCCGCCGCGCCGGGTCACGTGGAACCAGCAATCGTTGTAGATCTGCAGACGGTGGAGCGCCGGCAGGTCATAGCGGTTCAGCCGGCCGATTACGTGGAGAAGTTGTTCCCAGCAGAACGCCTTCAGCTCCTGAATGGCCGCGTCCGTGTCGCGGAACAGATCAAAATGGCTTTCGTACAGCGCTGTATTGCGCTGGGTCAGCGGCCGCGGGTTCGCAGCCGCGGCGCCTTTTTTTTCCTGCGCAAGGATGAATCGCCTGAGCGCCTCGTTGAGCCGCGCGTGCTCCGGATGGCGGCCGAAGGCGAACGGCACGGCGAACATGTTCATGAGTTCCGGCGGCTGCATACTCGCTCCTTGGGGCGGTGTGGATCCTTACGCATGGATCTAACGGGTATACTGTACACATGAATGTGCGATCGCCAGAGGCCGGAGCCGCCGCCGATGAGCAGAAAGTGGCGGCGCTCATGGCGAACGTCGAGCGCGCGCTGGCGGAACGGCGCGACGCCGATGCGCAGCGACTGTTCGGCGAGGCCGCCGCCCTCCTGCCCGATCATCCGCTGGTGCTGCACGAGCGTGCGCGCCGCGCGGTTTTGGGCGGCGACCCGGCGGGGGCGCGCGCGATCATGGAGAGGGCCGTCGCAATGGCGCCCGGGCATCTGCCTCTCTGGCTGAGCTTCGCCGCGGTGCTGCGGACGCTCGGCCGCCGCGAGGAGGAGCTGGCGGCGCTCGAACATGCGCTGGAGCTCAATCCGACCCACCTGGTCGTGCTGCTGCAGAAAGGCGCCCTGCTCGAGCTCATGAACAAGCCGCGGGCCGCCGCCGCCGTCTACGGGCATGCATTGCAAACCTTGGCGCCCGGCGCACGGCTGCCGGCTCCGATCGAGGCTCATGTGGGGCGAGCACGGATGCGTGTGGCGGAGAATGCCGCGCAGGTGGCCGGGTTGCTGGACGCGCGGCTCGGCGCCCTGCGGCGCACCGACGAGTCGGGCAAAGGGCGCGTGCGATTCGAGCGCTGCGTCGACCGGATACTCGGTCGCGCGCGCATCTACACGCCGGAGCCGACGGCGATGGTGTTTCCGTTCCTCATGAACTACGAGTTCTACTCGCGGGATTATTTTCCGTGGATCGAGAGCGTGGAGGCCGCTACGGATTCGATACGCGAAGAACTGCTCGGGGTGTTGAACGATGATCAAGAGGGGATCCAACCCTATATTGCCTACGGACAAGGCTTGCCGCTCAACCAGTGGCGGGAGCTGAATCACTCACGGCGCTGGGGCGCCTATTTCTTGTGGAACGAGGGCCGGCCGCAGGAGGCGCACATGGCGCGCTGCCCGCGCACGGTCGCCGCGTTGGCCGCTGCCCCGCAGGTCGACATTCCCGAGCGCGGGCCCACCGCGTTCTTCTCCATTTTGGACGCGCGCACCAAGATTCCGCCGCACACGGGCGTCACCAACACGCGCCTCACCGTACATCTGCCGCTGATCGTGCCGCCGGGCTGTCGATTCCGGGTGGGGGGCGAGACCCGGGAATGGCGCGAGGGAAGCGCCTGGGTGTTCGACGACAGTATCGAACACGAAGCGTGGAACGACTCGGACGTACCGCGCGCCATCTTGATTTTCGATGTCTGGAACCCGCAGCTCACCGCGCTCGAGCGCGACCTGGTGCGCGAGACAACGGTGCTGCTCGCAGAGTACAACGCAGCCGAGGGTGCCGTCCTCGGAGTGACGGAATGAGGGGGCAGCGGCGGGCGGCGGCCTGTGCCGCTGTCATCGGCCTTGCCTGGGTTGCGCCGGGCCGCGCCGCCGATCCGCTGGCCGGGCTGCTCGCCTGCCGCGATCTTACCGACCCGACGGCGCGGCTTGCCTGTTTCGACCGCGAGGCCGCAGCGCTCTCCTCGGCGCCGAGGTTGAGCGGAGCGGCGGCGCCCGTCGCGACGACACCGGCGCGAGCCCCGCTCGCCGCGAGAACCGTCGCCGCGCCACCGGCCGCGCCGGTGCCGGCAGCACCGGTGCCTCCGCTGTCAGCCGCAGCAGCGCCGATCGCGGCAACCCCGGCCGTCGCGGCGTCGGCGCCTGCGGCACCGGTTTTAAGTCCCGAGCAGCAGTTCGGCTTGCCCGAGCGCAAGGTCGTGGAGAAGGAGGTCGCGGCCGGCACCCGAGCGGCCGATGCCTCCAAGATCGAAGCACACCTCGTGCGGATCGCCGTCGGCGCCGATGGACGCGCCGTGTTTACTCTCGATAACGATCAGGTCTGGCGGCAACTGCAGCCAGAGGGAGATCTATTGGCCAAGAGCGGCGACGCCGTGACGATCTCGCGGGGACTGCTCGGATCCTACTGGCTGCAGCTGCCGTCGAAGCGCGGCTGCAAAGTCAACCGCGACCACTGATCCTAAGGGCGGACTTTAGTCGATCGGGATCCCTGCGCTCTGCAGGCGCGCGCGCAGCGGCTCGAGTTCCGCCGCGTAGTGCTGCCACGCGTTGAGCGAGGAATCGTAAAGCGGCTGGCGCACCTGCACCAAGCTCGTCGTCTTGACCGGCTCCGGATTGCGGTGGAACTCGAGACAGGTAGCCTCGAACGGCAGGTCGAGATATTGCAGCAACCGCCGGGTGGTCGGTTCTTGTGCCGTGACGAGCTCTTCGTAGGCCAGATCCAAGATGCGGCCCGGTAGCACCTGATGCCAGTGCGCCATCAGCCGGTGATAGCCCAGGTAGAACTCGGCCAAATCGGTCAAGTCGTAGGCGAATGGATAGGTTCGAGCGAAGCGGGTCCTAAAAATGGCGTAGCAGGCGGCGAGCGGGTGGCGCGTCGCATGCACGATGCGCGCCTGCGGAAACGCCCGCATGATCAGCCCGCAGTACAAGAAGTTCGTCAGCAGCTTGTCGGTGAAGTGCGGCCGGTCGCCACGCTGCGTGCGCATCCGCGCGAGGTACTCATCCGCAATCAGCTTGCCGTCGAGGCCGCGCAGGATCGCGCTGAACCGCTCGCCGTCCACCGACTGCGCGCCGGCGGCGGCGCGTTCGATCGCGACGTCGACTGCCTCGGCCAAGGCGTTGACTTCGCCGGCTGCGTGCACCTGTGAATGGCTGCCGATGATGCGCTCGATGAGCGTGGTGCCGGTACGCGGCAGCCCCACGATGAAAATGGGACGCTCGCCCGTCGTATCGAGCCCCGCCGCTCCGGCGTCCGGGAATGCGGCGATCATGCGCTCGAGGAATGCCCGATCCTGCTCAGGCTGATAGTCGATTCGCGCGCGCTCGAGGCGGTTCGCTGCGGTGAGGTGCGCCCAGCTCGCGGCGTAATCGCCCATATCCTCATAGGTTTTAGCGAGGCCGAAATTCAGTATCGCGGCGTCGGTCGAGCCGGCCGGTGCCCCCGCCAGTGCGGTTTGCAGGGCCGTCAGGTAATTGCGCTCGGCCGTTTGGCGGCGCAGGTCCACCAGTCCCTTCAGTGCCTTGGGGGCCGTGGGCGAGATCGCCAGTACCGCCTCATAGTCGGCGGCGGCGAGATCGAGATTACCGAGAATGCGCTGCACATCGGCGCGCTTGGCGCGCACCGTCGGCTCGCCGGGCGCCGCTGCCACCGCTCGATCGTAGATCACGAGCGCGCGCCGGTAGTCGCCGGCGTGCGCCATAAACTCACCCACCGCATCGAGGGCCGCCGCATTCTCGATCGTGCCGGCGGCCGCGGCATCGGCGGCCCGGAGCGACTCGTCACGATTGCCGAGCGCCAGCAGGCATTCTGCCTTCTGCAGCAGGCACTGCGCATCGCCGGTATCGGCCGCGAGGCGCTCTTCGACGAGTGCGAGCGCCAATTCCTTTTTGTCCTCGAGCAGCGCCGCGATGCTGCCGAACAGCCAGCCGGCCCGCTCGGAGGGCCACGCCGCGCGGCAGCCGGCCGCCGCCGCCTCCGCTCCGGCCAAGTCGCCACGCCCGATGCGCTCGCCGATTTCGTGCTCGAATTGAGGAACAGTGGGGGTGCTCATGCGCCCCGCATGATGCGTGCGGCGCTGGTCGGCGTCCAGTATCTGGAACCAGGCGCGCGTTGCGCACAGGCAACATGCAGTCCCTCGCAGCGCCGAGCCGGCATTAGATACGCGTTCGCTCCTTATAATCTGCGAAATGTACGCTGCATTACCCTCAAGCCGCTTTGCCGGAGCGACGGCAAGCCGTGCTCGACATGTTGTGTCGCTCCGACACTGTGTTATATTTCGTCATCGGTAAGAAATTCTTAGAGACGGTCAACGTCCGGGGATGCCTGCAGCAGAGATCTCGCCATCGGTTCGGACCGCTTGGGTCCTGACTTTAAGGCAACACTCTTGGTGCATTTCCGTTGCCGGGACTTTCTCTCAGGTCGCGCATTACCACTATTTTTGGCAAACGCCTAGGGAGCCACGCAATGCCTCAGAACACTCTTGGAAATCCTCGACTGCGGATGGCGGTTCATCTCGCGCTGACCGGCGGCACATTGGCTGCATCAGTAGGGGTCTCGAACGCGCAGGAGGCGCCGAAGACGGCGGCCAACACCAGCGAAACCTCGCTCGAGGAAGTCGTCGTCACCGGGTCGCGCATCTCGGCGCCGAATGCGCTTTCCATCAGCCCGGTCACTTTCGTCTCCGCGGTCGAGATCGAACAGACCGGCGTGACTCGCGTCGAGGATCTGCTCAACCAATTGCCGCAGGTGTTCGCCGATCAGGGCAGCAACGTGTCGAACGGTTCGAACGGCACCGCGACGGTGAACCTGCGCGGCCTGGAAGCCAAGCGCACCCTCGTGCTGGTGGACGGCTTTCGGTTGGGCTACGGCGACCCGCGCTCCGGCGGCGCCGGTTCGGACATCAACCAGGTCCCCACCGCCCTGATCGACAGCATCGAGGTGCTGACCGGCGGCGCTTCGTCGGTGTACGGCGCGGACGCGGTCGCGGGCGTGGTGAACTTCAAGCTCAACGATCACTTCGAAGGCGTGAAGCTGGTGGCGGATGGCGGCTTCTATAGCGCTCACAACAACAACACGCAGAACGTGCAGGGCGATCTGGCTTACTACAATACGGGTACGGGCAATAGTTTCGCTGCTGCGCCCAACGACGTCAATCCCGGCACCCAGAAGCAGCTCACCTTCATCGCGGGACTGAATTCTCCGGACGGCAACGGCAACGCGACGGTGTACGCGACCTACCGCAACATCGCGGCGGTGCTGCAAAGCAAATACTCGGTGAGTGCCTGCACCTTCGCTTCTGGCTACAACGGCCAGTCCAGCGCCGGCCAGCAGAGCGGGCAGTTCGGCTGCTCGGGCTCCTCGACCTCCTACCCCGGACGTTTCTTGAAGGTAACCGGGGGTACCACCACCAGCGACAGCACCCTCGGGCCGGGCGGCACCCTGGTGCCGTTCACGGACGGCGCTCGCTACAACTACGGCCCGCTCAATTACTACCAGCGCCCGGACATCGAATACACCTCCGGCGCATTCCTGCACTACGAATTCAATGAGCACGCGACGGTGTATTCGCAGACCATGTTCATGGACGACCGCACGGTCGCGCAGATCGCGCCGTCCGGCGCCTTCTTCGGCAATCCGTATGTCGCCAACTGCGCCAATCCGTACCTCTCGGCCTCCGAACTCGCCGCATGGTGCGGCGGCAGCACCGCGGGAACCACCAACACGGGCGGGTTGGCAGGAACCGGCAACAGTTTGTATATCGGCCGGCGCAATGTCGAGGGCGGCCCCCGGCAGGACGACATCGAGCACACGGACTGGCGCGAAGTGATCGGCCTCAGGGGCAAGATCAACGATGTGTGGGACTACGATGCCAGCTACCAGTACGGCATCGTGAATCTTGCCGACACCTATTACAACGACGTCTCGACCACCAAGATCAACTACGCACTGGACGTGATCGCTGGTCCGAACGGACCGGAATGCGCGGTCACGGCAACCAATCCCACTTCCGGCCTGGGCCTCGGCTGCGTGCCCTGGAACATCTTCACGCCGGGCGGCGCCACGAAGGCGGCGGCCAATTACATCGACACCCCGGGACTGCAGCGCGGCCAGATTCAGCAGACGGTGGTGGACTGGAACGTGACCGGGGATCTCGGCAAGTACGGCATCCAGCTGCCGACGGCGAGTTCGGGCCTGAAAATCAACGCCGGCCTCGAGTATCGCGACGTGAATTCCTACAATGAACCGGACGAGGAGTTCCAGAACGGGGACCTCGCGGGTCAAGGCGGGCCGCAGCTGCCGGTGTCCGGCGTGATCGTCTCGCGCGAGGGGTTCGCGGAAGCGCGCATGCCGCTGATGGAGGACATGCCGTTCGCGAAGGCGCTGGACTTCGAGACCGGCTACCGCTATTCGAGATACTCGCAGGGCTACAACACGAACACCTACAAATTCGGCGTCGATTGGGCGCCCATTTCGGATGTGCGCTTCCGCGGCACGTTCGATCGCGCGGTGCGCGCGCCGAACATCGTGGAATTGTACACGACGCAGTCGGTGGGCCTCGATGGCAATACCGACCCGTGCGCGGGCGCTCTCGTGAACGGCACCGTGAACGGCAACACGCTGGCGACATGCGCGCGCACCGGCGTCACCGCGGCGGAGTTCGGCCACATCCTGCCGAACTCGGCCTCTCAGTATAATGGCTTGACCGGCGGCAATCCCAACCTGAAGCCCGAGACGGCGCTTACCACCGCGATCGGCATCCAGCTGACGCCGTCGTTTATCCCCAATTTCCGCGCCAACATCGATTACTACGACATCAAGATCGAGAACGTCATCGAGACCATCGGCGCCGATACCATCCTGAAGGAGTGCATAGCGTCGGATCTGTTCTGCGACCTGGTGCACCGCAGTTCCATCGGCTCCCTGTGGATCGGTAACACCGGCTACGTCACCGACTCGCTGGCGAACGTTGGAGAGCTCGAGGAAAAGGGCGTCGATATCGACGTAGCCTACAGTGTCGATATCGGCAAGCTCGGCAAGCTGCACTTCGGCGTGACGGGCACGTACTTGAGCGAATACGAAGTGACGCCGATCGCGCAGAACGGCGGGACTGCCTACAATTGTGCCGGCCTGTACGGCCTGGCCTGCAGCAGTACCACCGCCGGCGCGGGCACCCCCGTATTTCACTGGCGCGATACTTTCCGCACGACCTGGTCGACCCCGTGGCAGGGGCTCGACGTGTCGCTCGCCTGGCGCTACTACTCGGCGGTCAAGTTGGAGCAGCTGAGCGCCAATCCGAACCTGGCGGCGACCGGGGGAGCGACCATCGCGAACGGCGGGATTTCCAACACCGACGCGTTTCTGCCTTCGGTGACTTACATCGACCTGACGGCTTCGATGAAGGTCACCGACAAGGTGAGCGTACGTTTGGGCGTCAACAATGTGCTCGACCGGGCTCCGCCGGTCATCGGCACGACCAACCTGCCCTCGACCTCCGGCAACGGCAACACCTTCCCCGGAACCTACGATGCGCTGGGGCGCTATATCTTCGGTGAGGTGATCGCGCAGTTCTAAGCGCGCTTCGAGCGACGATGAGGAGGCGGTGGACCACAAGTCCATCGCCTCTTTTTTGGGGGGGCTAGGGCCGGGTTTCGCCGGTTTTACGGAGCCGGATCTCGAACAACTTGGGCCAATTCTTGCCGGTCACGAACAGCCGGTCGGCCTTGGCGTCGTAGGCGATGCCGTTCAGCACATCGGTCTGCCCTGTGACCACCTCGGAGGCCGAGAGCAGCCCCGCCAGATTGACCAGGCCGACGACATCACCCGTGTGCGGGTCGATGCGCACGATGACATTGGTCTGCCAGACGTTGGCGTAGATCTCTCCCTTGACCCATTCCAGCTCGTTGATATTACTGACCGGCCTGCCTTCGAGCGTCACCTGAATCCGGCCGGTCGGCTTCATCGTCTCTGGATTCAGCAGACGAATCTCCGGGGTGCCGTCGCTCATCAGGATCTGCTTGCCGTCCTGCGTGAGCGCCCAGCCCTCGCCCTCGTATTGAAACTGCCGCTGCACCTTGAAGGTGGCGAGGTCGCGCACGAATCCGACGTGCGATTTCCAGGTCAGGCTGATGAGGTGGCTCTTCCAGTTGACGATCCCTTCGCCGAAGTATTGCGCAGGGACGTCGAGCATCTGCACCACCTCTCCAGTCTCGAGACGCACTTTGCGAATCGAGGAGTGCTGCTCCAGGCCGGTGCTTTCGTACAGATATCCGTCCAGGTAAAACAGCCCCTCGGTGAAGGCCGCTGGATCGTGCGGATAGGCGTGCACGATGTCATAGCCGTAGAGCGGCACAGCCGCGTGCGAGGCGGCCGCCCACGTCCATGTGCAAGCGATGAGAGCGAATTTGAGCGAGGCGCGACGACTCATTGGGACGTCTCGGCCTGCTGCGGGGCGTCGTAGTTCACCAATCCGGCGAATTCGAACGTGCTCACGAGCACCGCACCGTCGCCGCGCACGGCGTGCGCGGGCTGCGTGCAGAACCCGCGCGCCTCGACGCGATAGGATTTCGCCTTCGGCAGGCGCCGCTGCGTGAGGGAATCGACCGTGCAGCGCGAATCGCCGAGGGTACCGTAGAAGTGGTCGGTGCCCTGCACGATAAGGGTCAGGTTCGCGCCGATCTCACGAGCCGGCCGGCCCTCGCGCACGCCCGTCAAGCCGAAGATGAACAGCAGATCGACCGCGCCGGCAGGCGACCGCTGAAAGCTCAAGCGCACGCCGGGAGGTTTGCTCCTCGGCTCCCCCTCGCAGTGCGTGCCGCTGTTGGGCCAGTCGATCTTCGCGTCGATCGCACCGGCGAGCTGCGCCCGCAAATACCCGTCGCCGGACGTAAGGCACGCGCCGCCCGCCCCCGCCGGGGCCGAAGCCGCGGGTGTGTCCGCTGCACAGGCGACGGCCGCCAACGCGCTCAAGACTGCGCCGAGTACCGCCGCCACGGTCCCCCGCCTGCGCCTTCTATTGAAAGGGATAACCGGTATCATTTGCCCATGTTGCCATGCGTGCCGCGGAGAATGTTGATGTCGAAGCCATTGCTCCTGATCCTCTTGCTCTGCACGGCCGCCTGCGCGGCGAAATTCGAGCGGCCGAATCTCACCGTCGTCGGCATCGACATGAAGAGCGGCAACCTGCTTCAGCAAACGTTTCTGGTCAAGTTTCAAATCCAGAATCCCAATGATCGCGACCTGCCGGTGAGCGGGCTGCATGCCGAGTTGAACGTGGGCGGGGAGCAAATCGCCAGCGGCGTCAGCAATCGCGCCTTTGTGGTCCCGGCGCACGGCCAGAGCGAGTTCGACATGACGATCACCGCCAACATGGCGTTGGCCATGCTGAAGCTCGCCAATCAGCACGCGGACTCGATCGATTACGAAGTGACCGGCGCGGCGAGTCTCGACCTGCCCTTCATGCGCAATCTACCATTTCATCAGAACGGTTCCTTCCCGCTCAAGGGCTCTCATTAAGTAATTGAAATAGCTATATTTATTCGGCTCTGGGTCATTCATGGCCGGCTGGGGACCGCCTTAGGCTTGCCGTCGTCTGCTAAAGTAACCGTCGTGCTGGTGGGCGGATTGGCTGGGCGGCCGCGAACGGGCGGACGAGGAAAAGACGATAGAATAACGACGCCCCGGGCGCGCTCATCATGGCACTGACTCCCTATCAACAACTCGAGCAAGAATTTCGCCGTCTGCACGCGTTTCGCGGCGCTCTGTCGCTATTGCGTTGGGACGCGGCGGTGATGATGCCCCGCGGGAGCGCCGATGTGCGCGGGGAGCAGTTGGCGGCGCTCGAGACCGAGCACCACGCCCTGCTCACCACGCCCAAGGTGGCGCGCCTGCTGGAACGGGCCGAGGCCGGCGCGTCGCAGCTCGAGGATTGGCCGCTGGCCAATCTGCGCGAGATGCGCCGGCAGCGCGATCACGCCATCGCGACACCGCCGTCCTTGATCGCCCGCCTGGCCAAGGCCAGCGCGCGCGCCGAGGTCTTCTGGGTCGAAGCGCGCAAGGCCAACGATTTCGGGTTATTCGCCCCGCACCTGGAAGAGGTGGTCCACCTGGTGCGCGACAAGGCCGCGCTGCTGGGCCAGGCGCGCGGCCTGGCGCCGTACGATGCCTTGGTCGACGCATTCACGCCGGGGATTTCGACTGCGGATATCGACACGATCTTCAAAGCCCTGTCGCGCAAGCTCCCCGGCCTTATCAATCAGGCCATCGAAGTGCAAGCCGACCGGCCGCCCATACCCCTCGCCGGCAAATTCACGATGGCCCGCCAGCGCCAGCTGTCCTTGGAAGTGCTCAAAGCGCTGGGATTCCCCTTCGATCGGGGCCGTCTGGATGAGAGCGAGCACCCCTTCACCGAGGGAGTTCCCGGCGACATCCGCGTTACCACCCGCTTCGACCCGAACGATCCGTTTTCGGGTCTTCTTGGCGCGGTTCACGAAACCGGGCATGCCATGTACGACCTCGGACTTCCGCAGCAGTGGCGCGATCAGCCGGTGGGGCGGGACCGCGGGCTTGCGCTCGAGGAGAGCCAGTCGCTGCTGTTTGAAATGAATCTGTGCCGCAGCCGCGCTTTCGTACAATATCTGAAGCCGCTGCTGGAGAAGTTTTTGCAGGTGAGCGGCGAGGAATGGAGCGAGGTTAACCTGTACCGGCACTTGATCCGGGTGAAGCGCAGCTTGATTCGCATGGATGCGGATGAACTCACCTATCCGGCGCACATCATGCTGCGCTATGAGCTGGAGAAGAGGATTCTCGACGGCACGCTGCCGGTCGCCGATTTACCGGAGGCGTGGAACGAGAACCTCGAGCAGCGATTGAACATCAGGCCGACCAACGACGTCGACGGCTGCCTGCAGGACATTCATTGGGCGGTCGGACACTTCGGCTATTTCCCCTCCTACGCCTTGGGCGCGGTCATCGCCGGCCAGCTGAACGAGGCGCTGCGCGCCGAGCGCCCCTCGCTCGATGCGGAGATCGCGGCCGGCCAGTTCGGCGGGGTGATGGAATGGCTGCGCGACAACGTGCACGGTGTCGGGGCGCGCTTGCCCGTGCAGGAGCTGATCAAGCAAGCCACTGGCAAGCCGCTCACGGCCGCGGCGTATCTGCGCTATCTGGAAACAAAGTACCTGGAAGCGCCGTGATCCAGTCGACCCGGGCGGCGCGTGACCCGTCGAACAACTTCAAGAAGCTTCAGGCGCAGCTGCGCGGCTCCGTCGGCAAGGCCATCGGCGACTTTCGCATGATTGCGGACGGCGATCGAGTCATGGTGTGCGTGTCCGGGGGCAAGGATTCGTACACGCTGCTCGACATGCTGCTCTCCTTGCAGCGCAGTGCGCCGATCCGCTTCGAGCTCGTCGCGGTCAATCTCGACCAGAAGCAGCCGGGGTTTCCCGCCGACGTGCTGCCCGGCTACCTCGCGGCCTTAGGAGTGCCGTTCCGGATCATCGAACAGAACACCTACGCCGTGGTCAAGCGCGTCATCCCCGAGGGCAAGACCCTCTGCGGACTGTGTTCCCGCCTACGGCGCGGAGCATTGTACCGCTACGCATCGGAGAACGGGATCACCAAGATCGCGCTCGGCCACCACCGAGACGACATCGTGGAAACGCTGTTTCTCAACATGTTCTTCGGCGGCCGGCTGAAGGCGATGCCGCCGAAATTACTGAGCGAAGACAAGCGGCACATCGTGATCCGGCCGCTCGCGTACGTCCCGGAGCGCTCCATCGCACGCTATGCCGCGGCGCGTAATTTCCCCATCATCCCGTGCACCTTGTGCGGCTCGCAACCGCACCTTAAGCGCGTCGCCGTGAGGAACATGCTGCGCGACTGGGAGGGGAAATTCCCCGGCCGCATCGAAGCGATATTCTCCAGCATCTGCAACGTCTCGGCCTCGCAGCTCGCCGATCCGAAGCTGTTCGGTTTCGCGGGGCTCGAGCAGCTGCGTGCGCCGGCGCCGCGCGGCCGGCTGGTCAGTACTTGAGCCATGCCGACACCGCGCATGCCAGCTCCGCGTTCCCGCCGTGCCCGGCGGCGCTACGCGTGGGAGACGCTCGCGGACGAGCAGCTGCTGAGCTTGCGATTCTGCGATCTGAAACTGACGATCGAAGGCACGGACCTGGACGGCGCCATCAAGCGGCTGTACGGTGAGCTTGCCACCCGCGGCATTCGCTTCCGGCCGCATTGCTGGCTGTCGCAGGAATGGTTCTCTCCCGACGGCATTCCCGGCATCGCGATCCCCTTTTACCTTGCCCATCCGCGGCTCACCAGGATCGAGCGGCGCCGCATGCGGGAGGTGGAGGGCGGAAACCGCAACTGGCTGATGCGCATACTGCGCCACGAAGCGGGCCACGCCATCGACTCGGCGTATCGTTTGCGGCGGCGCCGCTACTGGCGCGAAGTGTTCGGGCCGGCCTCGCTGCCTTATCCCGATACCTATCGGCCGAGGCCGGGAAGCCGCCGCTTCGTACAGCATCTCGGTGCCTGGTACGCGCAGGCCCATCCCACCGAGGATTTTGCCGAGACCTTCGCGGTCTGGCTCAAGCCGAACTCGCCGTGGCGCCGCGAGTATGTGGGCTGGCCGGCGTTCGCCAAGCTCAAGTTCATCGACGAGCTTGCCGCCGAAATCGGCGAGACCAGGCCGAAGGTGATCGACCGCAGCCGAGTCGAGGACATCGCCGAGGAGACCTGCACCTTGCGCCAGCACTATGAGCGAAAGCTGGCGCGCTACCGTATGCCGCGCCGCTCCGGCGCGGACGACTTGCTGCTGAAGGTGTTCACCAACTCGCCGCGCTCGCGCTCGGCAGTCAAGGCGGCCACGGTGCTGCGCGAGATGCGCCATTCGCTGCGTCAGCAGATCCTGCGCTCCGGCGCCTTCAGCGAGTATCTCGTGCATCAGGTGCTGCGGCTGATGATAGAGCGCTGTGAATCGCTGAATCTTTACCTACGCGGCCCTCGCCGCGAGCTCAGGGCGCATCTTTTGTGGGTCATCGCGCGCCTGTCCGAGTCGTACGAAGAGCGTCAATTGCCCCGGGTGACGCTGTGAAGAAGATGCGCGCCCTGGTGCTGGTGCACGCAACGCTGGTGCCGCCGGATTCGCTGCACGGCCTTTCGGAGAAGGAAATCGACGAATGGCGCACCGAATACGACGTGATTTCGCACCTGAAGGCCGCCGGCCACGACGTGATGCCGTTGGGCTTAAGCGACAGCCTGTCGGAGCTGCGCCGCGCGATCATCGACTGGAAGCCCGACATCGTCTTCAATCTGCTCGAGGAGTTCGACGGGATCGTCACCTACGATCAGCACGTGGTCGCCTTCCTGGAGCTGATGCATCAGCCGTACACAGGCTGCAACCCGCGCGGCATGCTGCTGTCGCGCGACAAGGTACTCTCCAAGCAATTGCTGTCGTATCACCGCGTGCCGACGCCGCAATTCATGGTGTTCGCGCGCGGCAAGGTCCCGCGGGTTCCGAAGCGCCTGCGCTTTCCGATGTTCGTGAAGTCATCGACCGAGGATGCCTCGCTCGGGATCGCGCACGCCTCGGTGGTGACCGACGAGCGGCAGCTCAAGGAGCGAATCGCGTTCATTCACGAACAGACGCACTCCGACGCGCTGGTCGAGGAGTACATCGAGGGACGGGAACTGTACGTCGGGGTCATCGGCAACGACCGGCTGAAGGTGCTGCCGGTCTGGGAAATGACCTTCGGTTCGCTGCCGGAGAACCTGCCCGCCATCGCGACGCGCAAGGTGAAGTGGGACCGCGGCTACCAGCAGAAGTACGGGATCACGACCGCGGCCGCGGAACACCTGCCCGTCGAGACCATGACTCGGCTCGAGCAGCTGTCCAAGCGCATCTTTCGCGCGCTGCACCTGACCGGCTATGCGCGCATGGATTTTCGCTTGAGGGGCGACGGCGCGCTGTACGCGCTCGAGGCCAATGCGAACCCCAACCTGTCCGCGGGCGAGGACTTCGCGCAGTCGGCGCTCACGGCAGGCATGCGCTACCCGGAGGTGCTGCGCCGAATCGTCAAGCTCGGGGCCGACTATCCGGCGGCGTGGCGCTCGCTCGACTCATAGCGCAAGAGTGCAGCAGTGCCTTCGATTGCGCAGCAGCAGACGAAATTGCAGCAAGCGGTCGCGCTGCACCGAAATGGCGCGCTGGCGCAAGCGCAGGCCATCTATCATGAGATCCTCGCGATGCAGCCGCGGCATTTCGATGCGCTGCATCTGCTGGGCGTGATCGCCGCCCAGACCCACGATCCACAACTGGCGGTGGAGTTGATTGGGAAAGCGCTCGAAATCAATCCGAACAGTGCGGCGGCGCTCTGCAATAGAGCTGCTGCGCTTCACGAGCTCGGGCATCTGGAGCAGGCGCTCGCGAGCTACGACCGCGCCATCGCGCTCAAGCCCGACTACACGGAAGCGCATTTCAAGCGCGGCAAATTGCTGCATCAGACCGGGCAGTTGGACGCGGCGCTCGCCGGCTACGATCGCGCCGTCGCGCTCAAGGCCGATTACGGTGCCGCGCACTTTCACCGCGGGCTCGTGCTGCACGCGCTCGGTCAATTGGATGCGGCGCTCGCCGCCTACGATCGCGCCGCCGCGCTCGCAGCCGATGATGCCGAGGTCCATTCCTGGCGCGGCGATGTGCTCTGGCAGCTCGACCGGTTGGACGCGGCTCTGCAAAGCTATAATCGCGCCATTGAGATCAATCCGGCCTACGCGCAGGCCCATTCCAACCGCGGCATTGTGCTCAGAAAACTCGAAATGCTCGATGCGGCGCTGGAGAGCTTCGATCGCGCCATCGCGCTCAAACCCGACTATGCCGAGGCGTACTTCAACCGCGGCGTGGTGCTGCGCGAGCTCAGACGGTTGGATGAGGCGCTGGAGAGCTTCGGCGGCGCCATCGCCTTGAGAGCCGACTATGCCGAGGCCTACTGCCACAGATCCTACGTGCGGCTGCTCAAGGGCGATTTCGCAAACGGATGGCTCGACCATGAGTGGCGCTGGCTGGACAAATACGGGTCAAACATCCATGAAAGGCGCAACTTTCCGCAGCCGCTGTGGCTCGGCAAGGAAAACATTGCGGGCAAGACAATCCTGCTGCACAGCGAACAAGGTCTGGGAGATACGCTGCAGTTCTGCCGCTATGTGAAGCTGGTCGCGGCGCTCGGCGCGAGCGTGATTCTGGAGGTTCAAAGGCCGCTGCTCGAGCTGCTGGCCGACCTGGAAGGCGTGTCGCAATTGGTCGTGAAAGGGACGGCTTTGCCCCAATTCGACTATCAGTGCCCTTTAATGAGTCTGCCGCTGGCATTCAACACCGACCTCGATACGATACCCGCTGAGGTCCCGTATCTGCGCGCCGATCCCTCGAAGGTGGCGCAATGGCAGGCGCGGTTGGGTGCGAGGATCAAGCCCCGCATCGGCCTCGTGTGGAGCGGCAACCCGCGAAATAGGAATGACCGCAACCGCAGCATCCCATTGGCAGAACTGCTGCCTCATCTGCCCGCCGCTCATCAATATGTCAGCCTGCAAAAAGACGTGCGCGAACCCGATCGGCAGACACTGCAGGCCAATGCGCAGCTGCTTGACTTCGCCGCTGAGCTCCACGATCTCGGCGACACGGCGGCCCTGTGCGAATGCATGGACTTGGTGATCAGCGTGGATACGCTTTTGGCGCATCTGAGCGGCGCATTGGGCAAGAGGACCTGGGTGTTGCTGCCGTTCGATGCGGACTGGCGCTGGTTGACGGCACCGACCGATTGCCCGTGGTATCCGACGGCCAGGCTCTATCGGCAAGCGCGAATCGCGGAGTGGCGTGGCGCGCTCGAACGCCTTGAGGCGGATCTTACGCGCTTGCGCTGATCATGGCCGCGTCCAGCGGTTCATCCACGCGAGCGACGTCTCGTACCATTGGATGCTGTTGGAGGGCTTCAATACCCAGTGGTTCTCGTCCGGGAAATACAAGAGCTCGCTGGGCACGCCGAGGCGCTGCAGAGCGGTGAACACCGCGAGACCCTGCTCGTACGGCACGCGATAATCGAGCTGGCCATGGATCACCAACGTGGGCGTCTTCCACCGCGAGACGTAGTCGACGGGGTTGTGCTTGGCGTACGCGGCAGGGTTCAGGTACTCCGGGCCGCCCATTTCCCATTCGGGAAACCACAGCTCTTCGGTCGAATAGTACATGCTGCGGTTGTCGAAAATGCCGTCGTGGCTGACCAGGCATTTGAACCGATCCGGCCACTGGCCCGCGATCCAATTGATCATGTAGCCGCCGTAGGATCCACCGAGCGCGCACATGCGCTCGCCGTCCAGCCAGGGATACTGGCTGAGTGCCGCAGCCAGGCCGAGCTTCAAATCTTCGAGCGGTTTGCCGCCCCAATCGCCGCTGATCGAGTCGGTGAAGGCCTGGCCATAGCCGGTCGAGCCGTGAAAGTCGATCATGACCACGCCGTAGCCGGCACCGGCGAAACTCTGGGCATTCCAGCGCCAATGCCAGACATTGGCCATGCTGCCCTGGGGTCCGCCGTGGATCAGGAACGCCACCGGATACTTCTGGCCGGGCCTGAAGTTCGCCGGCTTCACGACGTAGCCGAAGACGTTGTCGTTGTTCCAGCCCGCAAAGCTGAACTGCTCATACTCGCCCAGCTGGCGCTTCGCGAGCACGGCTTGATTCAGATGCGTGAGCTCGATCGGCAGGCCGCCGGAGAATCCCACGGTGTACAGATCCGCCGGGTTCGCAAGATTGCTGAGCGTGTAGAACACTTTCTTCGGACCGACGCTGAAGCCCTCGACGTCACCGGCTCCGGTGATGGCGGCCGCCCGGCCGCTCTTCGCATCGATCGCCCACAGCGGACGCTGGCCCAGATGGTCGGTGGTGGCGAACAGCGTCTTGCCGTCGCGCGACCAGGCGAAGCTGCCGATCGAGCGGTCCCAATGCTGAGTGAGCGGGCGCTTGTCGCCGGTTTTTAAATTGAGCAGCACCAGATGAAAGCGGTCGGCTTCGAATCCGGGCCGCTCGGTGGCGAGGTAGGCGAGCGTCGAACCGTCGGGCGAGTAGGCCGGTTGGCTGTCCCACGCCGGATTATCGGCCGTCCAATTGCGCGCCGTTCCGCCGGCTGAGGCGACCGTATAGATATCGAAGTTGGTCGACCAGGGTTCGCCCACCGGGACTGCGCGCACCGAAAATGCCACCTGCCGTCCGTCCGGGCTGATCGCATAGTCGTCGCGTCCGCCGAACGGCTTGCTCGGCACGTCGCCGTCGAGACCGGCGGTCAGATTGACCGGCGTCCCGTTCGCCAGGCCCGCATCGTCGAGCGCGATCGCGAACAGCTGCGAGCGGCGGCCGTCGCTCCATGCGTCCCAGTGCCGTACGAAGATCTTGTCGTACAACACCCCATGCGCCGCGTGGTGCGAGGCCGCATCCAGCCGCTGCTTCGTGCAGTCGAGGCTGGCGCAGTCCGGATACACCTCAAGGCTCACCAGCACGCGATCGGACTTCGGGGCAACGCGAAACGAACCGACGTCGAGCGGCAGATTGGTGATCTGCAGGGGCTCGCCACCCGGCGCCGCGCGCCATACCTGCATCAAGCCGCTTCGGTTGGACAGGTAATACACGAAGCGCGCGTCCGAGCTCCACTGTGCCGAGGTCGAGTTCGAGGCCAAATCCGTGAGGCGCACCGGCGCGGCATCTCGTTTGTGGGCATCGAGAACCCAAATGGCAGTCCGCCCCTTGTTGGCCTCGATATCCGTGGCGCGCAGCGTATAGGCGACGCGCTTGCCGTCCGGGGCGGCCGCGACCTCGGAAATGCGGTCCAGACGAACCAGATCTTGCACGCTGAACGGCTGGGCGGCCTGCGCGGCAGTGTCGGCGGCCGCGGCACGCGCGGGCGCCGCGGCGGCGGCGGCGAGCAGCGCAAGGGCCCCGAGCAAGTGAATGGCGCGCATGGAATTCCTCCCCACCAGATACGTGACTTGCAATTGTAGCCTTTACCGGGCCTCATCTAACATCGTGGCGAGGACGAAGGCATCTTGAGCACCGCACCGCGAGTCATCAGTCTCGATTTGGACGACACCTTGTGGCCGGTTGCGCCGGTGATCGCCGCGGCGGAGCGGGCGTTGTTCGCCTGGCTGCAGATGCGCTGTCCGCAGGCGGCCATAGGGCACAGCGTGGAGTCCATGCGCGCGCTGCGCGCACGCGTCGCCGCGCAATTTCCGGAGCGCAGCCACGACCTCACGTTCTTGCGGCGCCGCGCACTTATCGAGCAATTCGCCGCCGCCGGCTACGCCGAATCGCTGGCTGATGAGGCGCTGGAGGTGTTTCTCGCCGAGCGCAATCGCGTCGATTTCTACGCCGACGTGCGGCCGTCTCTCATGCGATTGCGCGCCAGCTATCGGCTGATCGCAGTGAGCAACGGCAACGCGGATCTGCAGCGCTGTGGCATCGGCGATCTTTTCGACGGCCACGTCACGGCAATAGCGGCGGGTGCCGCCAAGCCGGATGCGCGGATCTTCGAGGCGCTCCGGCGCATGGCCGGAGTGCGCGCGGCGCTGGTGCTGCACGTCGGCGATGATCCGCTCGCCGACGTGGTGGGCGCGATGCGCGCCGGCATGCAGGCGGTGTGGCTCAATCGCGGGTCGCGCCCCTGGCCCGATGAGCTCGCGCCGCCGGCGCGCACCGTCTCGACGCTTGCCGAGATTTTTTAGCACCGCAATGATGCACAAAATCTAGCAGCCTACGGCGTGGACTGCTGATATCGAAAAACACTGAAAATATGGGCATTTTCTCACATTGTTTCGCGCCTTTTCCGCTTCACTTCGGGGGTGCATTGTCGATAGGATGGTGTCGTGTTAGGTAGCAAGGACACCGTATGCAAGCCACGTCCGACAGGCCTCTGGTAGCCGTAAGCTCCCTGCGCGAATTCTTTCGTGACGCATTTCACGCAGCGAGCGAGCACCAGCACCTCGGCATCGACGAACAGGCCGAGCAGTATGTCGTCAACCTTCTCACCATGTTTTCGCGCGCCGATGCGCTGTATGAAAAAACGCCGGATGGGCTGCGCATCAAGCCGCTCGCCCACATGCTCGCCGAGGCGCTGGATGCGCCGAGCGCTGCGGCGCGGCAGCGCGGACTGCAGCGGCTGGGAGATGTTTCCTTGTTCATCGCGGGATTCTTCGCCCGCAGCTTCGCGCGAAGATTGATCGACATCGATTATCACATCGCGATGGGCGGCAACGCCTACAGTTCGCTCGCCGATACCATGCAGCGCTCCACGTCGGGCCGCAGCATCGCGGCCATCTACGCGCAGCTCGCGCAGAAATTTCAGCGCCTGGTGGACGCCCTCAACGAGGTCAGCGAGATGTCCTACTGCCACACGGACGCGGATATCCTGCGGCTCTATGAAATCTGGATGAAGACCGGCAGCCAGCGCGCCCACGGCCTGCTCAACCGCCTCGGCGTGCAGCCAGTGAAGCACGGCGGTCTGCGCCATCAGCACTGAGCCGAAGTATGCTGCTGCGTAACCTGCAGTCCCTTTTGGGCCGCCTGTACGATGTATCCGTGGACTACGACGTCTACGACTTTCTGGTCACCGACCGGCGCGCGCTCGCGGGCGTGAACCCGCATAACGATCGGCGCGCGCCCGAGGAGGAGTTGCTGCTGGCGGAGACGCCGGAGGGCGCGGGCGTCGCGCTGTACATCGACCCTTGCGTGCTGCGGCGTCTGGAGCAGGCGGATCCGCTGGGTGCCCTGACCGAGGCCAATCTCGCCGACTATTGCACGGCTCTGGAAGGAGTCAGTCATTTTGTCTATTCGACATGGCGCCTGGATTGCGATGCGCCGGTATCGCTGCTCGAGCTCGAAACGCAGGCGGAAGTGGACAAATATGCGGCCACCGTATTCCTGGTTGCCGACCAGCAGGGCGGAAGCTTCCCGGCGCAGGTGCATGCGCGGCTGTTCGACCGGGTCCACTTCGACGCGCGCCTCGAGCCCGAGCAATACGACCGCTACCGCACGGCGCACCGCTGTGCGGCGAACTACTGCAGACGGCTGGAAAGCCGGTTCGTGAACCGTGGTGAAGCTCAAGTCGAGGCGTTGGTGCGCGAGCTGAGAAAGTTCTATCGGTTGGGGAGCGCCGCCAAAATGCGGCACGCGCTCGCGTGAGCGGCGCCCGGGCGCCGTCGCGGATGCCGGCTAATCTTCCTTGTCGCGGTTATTGCTGGCCTGCTTTTTCAGCTCGAGCCATTCGCTCAATTTCTTGAGATCCTTCTTGCGCGGCGGCTCCGCTTTTCCCAGCCGGCCGCTGTCGTAGGGGTTATAGCCTTTGACCGCGCCCTGGGGGTTCGGCTTGACCTGGTTGAACGAGGGTGTCGGCGCATCCTCGGCGAGGGACAAGCCGGGGTTCTCGAGCTTTTGCAGGCGCTCCGTCGACACCTCACGGCCGAACGCGCCGGTCGCGATCGACCACTCCCAAATCGCGTTGCCGCGATCGTCGAATTGTACGCGCCCGGTCTTCTTCGGCTCAGCCGACGACGGTTTTCCGGAGACTGCGGCGCCGGGCTTGCCCGTCGGCCTTGGGTTCTCTCTGCTCATGCTACCTTTTTAGGCGTTGTCCGGCTCAAGTCAACCGGCAGGCGCTGAAAATTTGCAGGCCGTCACAGTTGCCGCGGACCGCCGTCACAGTTGCAGCCGGTACTGCGCGCGCACCAGCGCCAGAGCGGTTTTCCCATCGTTCCAATCGCCGCGAAGCACCCGTTCGATGGCTTCGCCTAGCGGCATCCACATGAGCTCCAATTCCTCATCGATGTCCGGCGCCGGCGCTCCCATCGTAAGTTCGCGCGCGAGGTACAGGTGGATCACTTCGGTGAAGATGGCGGGCGCCGGAACGTACAGGCCGAGAGGCGTCCATACGCGCGCCGACACGCCGGTTTCCTCGGCAAGTTCGCGCACGGCGCACAGCGCCGGGGCCTCCCCGCGGTCGAGCTTGCCGGCGGGGATCTCCCACAGGAAATCCGCGATGCCGTGCCGATACTGGCGCACGAGACAAACGCGCCCGGCATCGTCCACCGCGACCACCGCAGCGGCGCCGGGATGGCGTACGAAATCGACTTCGTGCTCGCGCCCGTTCGCGTATTTCAGGCGTTCACTGGACACCTCGATGATGCGGCCCCGGTGGATGTGCTTGCTTGCGATCGTCGTCGGTTTCAACATGTCTGCCCTTTGTGGTGATAATTGCCGATGAACACTGCGGATCTGACGATCATCCTCGGGAGCCCGGCGAGCGGCAAGACGACGCTCGCGCAGCGGTTGAGCGCGGATTTGAAACTTCCGTATCTCGGCAAGGACGACGTCAAGGAAGCGCTGTTCGAGGTGCTGGGGGCGGGGGATCGAGATTGGTCGAGGCGGTTGAGCGAAGCGAGCTTCGCCGCGATTGCGCGACTCGCGCGCGCGCAGCTCGCCGCAGGCCGCTCATGCATCCTCGAAGGGAATTGGCGCGCAGCGCACGCGTCGATCCTTGCAGGCGCACTCGCCGGTCACGGCGCCCGGGTGGCGCAAATCTGGTGCCGCGCCGAGCCGCGGGAAATCGTGCGGCGCTTCACATCGCGCACACGCCATCCGGGTCATCTGGACGGGCTGCTGGCGCAGGGCGAGCTCGACGCCGCCGCGCAGGCGCCGCCGCTGTTCATGGACCTGAGCGGACCGCACTGGGTGTATTGCAGCGATTCCCCTACGGCCTACGCGGAGCTCTTGCAGCGCTTGAAAAGCTGGCACATGTGACCTGTCTCCACGCGTGCGCGGCACCAAATGCGCGATCCTCAATGCGTGAAATGGTGTAACGTAACGCGATCTGGATATCCATACAGTTCGGCGGTATAGTTTTCGTATGATGAAAGCCAAGACAACGACGGCGTTCGATACGCTGAATCCGGCACAACGCCGCGCGGCCACGTTTGGCGCGCCTGCGCAGGAGAAGGACAAGGGCATCAGCGCCGGCCCGCTGCTGATCCTGGCCGGCGCCGGCACCGGCAAGACCAATACGCTGGCGCATCGCACCGCGCACCTGGTGCTGAACGGCGTTGATCCGGCGCGTATCCTCATGCTCACGTTCACGCGGCGCGCGGCCCAGGAAATGATCCGCCGCAGCCAGAGCATCGTCACCGAGATTCTGAGCGACCGCGGCAAAATGGGCGATCGTAGCGTGCAGTCGCGCTTGCTATGGTCCGGCACCTTCCATTCCGTGGGCAATCGGATTCTGCGCCGGTTCGCCAAACATCTGGGTTTGGACCCGACCTACACCGTGCTCGACCGCTCCGATGCGGCCGATCTGATGGATGTGATCCGTCATGAGCTGGGATTCTCAAACAAGGACAAGCGCTTTCCGCGCAAGGACACCTGTCTCGCGATCTACAGCTATCGCGTCAACACCCGCCTGTCGCTCAAACAGACGCTCGAGGAGCAATTCCCCTGGGTCAGCGAATGGGAGCAAGATCTGACGCGCATGTACCGCGAATACGTCGGCCGCAAGCAAAAGAACAACGTGCTGGATTTCGACGATTTGCTGCTTTACTGGCACGTGATGATGCAGAACCCCGCGCTCGCGCAGAATCTGTCCAACAATTTCGACCACGTGCTCGTCGATGAATACCAGGACACCAGCGCCTTGCAGGGCGAGATCATTCAAGCGCTGAAGCCCGACGGCCAGGGGGTCACCGTTGTCGGTGACGACTCGCAGGCCATTTATTCCTTTCGCGCGGCGGCGGTCGAGAACATCCTCGGCTTTGCGGATCGCTTCAAGCCCAAGGCCGACATGGTGGTGCTCGCGCAAAATTACCGCTCCACGCAGCCGATTCTGGACTGCGCCAATGCGCTCATGTCGGAAGGAGCGCGTCAACACCGCAAGACCTTGCTTGGAATGCGCCAAGCCAGCCAGAAGCCGTTTTACGTCACGCTGGACGATGCCGCGGGCCAGGCGGAATACATCGTCAACAAGATCCTGGCGACCCGGGAAATCGGCGGCTCATTGAAGCGCCACGCGGTACTGTTTCGCAGCTCGCACCACAGCGACGTGCTCGAGGTCGAAATGACCAAGCGCAACATTCCCTACGTGAAGTACGGCGGTCTGAAGTTCCTCGAGGCCGCGCACGTCAAGGACATGCTGTCGATCCTGCGCTGGGTCGACAATCCGCGCAACGCGGTCGCCGGTTTCCGGGTTCTGAAACTGGTCCCCGGTTTCGGTCCCGCACACGCCAAGCAGGCGCTCGAGTACTTCGAAGCGCAGGGCTTCAGCGTCAAGAGTCTGGCCGCCTTCGATGCACCGCAGCCGGTGAAAATGGACTGGAAGAGATTTTGCGCGTTGCTGGAAAAGCTCGCCGATCCGGCCACACCCTGGCCGGGGCAGGTCGGTTTGGTGCGCGATTGGTACAAGCCGCAGCTGGAGCGGATCTACGAATCCGCGTGGACCCGCACCGGTGATCTGGAACAGCTCGAGCAGCTCTCCACGCAGCAGCCGAGCAGAGAGCGATTTCTCACCGAACTCACCTTGGATCCGCCGGCGGCCACCAGCGGAGCGTCCACAGGCGCATCCAAAGACGAGGAGTACGTCATCCTTTCCACGATCCATTCCGCAAAAGGTCAGGAATGGGACATCGTCTACATACTGAACGTCGCCGACGGCAACTTCCCATCGGAATTCTCAACCGGCAAACCGGAGATGATCGAGGAAGAGCGGCGCCTGCTGTACGTGGCCATGACCCGCGCGCGCAACGAGCTTCATGTGTGCGCGCCGCTCAAATATGCCGTGACTCAACAGGCCAAGGATGGCGACGCGCACGTCTACGGCGCAAAGAGCCGCTTCATGACCACAAAGGTTCTCGACTGTTTCGAGCGCACCACCTTCCGCAGCCTGCGCGGGGTCGAAAGCCTGGGTGAAGCCGAGGCGGCGACGGTGGACGTCGTGGCACAGCTCAAAGAGATGTGGTGAGCGGGCACACCAGCGTACAGGACCCTTTCGATCCCGCTCGAAGCTCGCCCCCTAACCTAGGCGCGCCGATCAACCGGAGGCTAGCCGATCGGCGTCGACCGGAGTTAAGTCAACTACCAGCGGCGCGGGCCGCCGCCGCCGCCACCCCCGCCGCCAGCAGGCTTGGATCGCGGCGCCCGTTCCTGGGCCTCGTTCACCCGCAACGGACGGCCGCCCATCTGGAAGCCGTTCGTCTGCTGAATCGCGTTTTGCGCCTCACCGGCCGCCATGTCGACGAATGCAAAGCCGCGCGGGCGCCCGGTTTCGCGATCGTTGATGAGTTTGACGGACTCGACTTTGCCGTAGCGCTCGAACAGGCTACGCACTTCGTCTTCTGTGGCGGTGAAGGGCAGGTTGCCAACGTAAATCGTCGTCATTCAACTGGTCTCACTGACAGTGCGCGCCATCGCGGACACTTCCGCTCGCGCGCGGTTTCACTTTAGCAGACGACGCCACCAGTGCCGCGGCGGCGTAGCCCGTACCCTCGGTCGCGCGCTATAGGCAACCAATGCCCGCGAACGGCCTGCGAACCGATGCTACGCCAGGGGGAAATTCTTGGCAAACGCGACGATCCTAAGGGTTTAGCGCCTCGCTACTCGACCTCGAGGTACGCGTATCCGTTGAGTTCGTTCTCGTAGAAACGCTTCACGGCCTGCGCTTCGGCGAGCGACATCCGGCCCTCCTGGATGGCCCTCTCACAGTCGCGCGCGATGCCCGGGTACAGCTCGTCGGTGTCATATTCCATGTACTCCAGGACCTTGTTGGCCGTGTCGCCTTTGACGATTTCCTCGATCCACCAGCCGCCCCCCTCCTGGAGTCGGATATGGACCACGTGTGTGTCGCCGAACAGGTTGTGCAGATCCCCTAGCGTCTCCTGGTAGGCGCCGACCAGGAAGGCCGCGAGGTAGTAGGGTTCCCCCGCGACCAGCTCATGCACTTCAAGAGTGCGCTTGGTGATTCGCGGATGAACGAAGCGGTCGATTTTGCCGTCCGAGTCGCAGGTAATGTCGGCGAGTACGGCGTTTCGGCCGGGCCGCTCCGCCAGCCGCTGAATCGGCATGATGGGAAACAGCTGGCCGATGGCCCAGCTGTCCGGCAGGGACTGGAACACCGAAAAGTTGCAGAAGTAGATGTCGCTCAGCATCTCCTCGAGGTTTTCCAGCTCTTCGGGAACACGATCGAGCTTGCGGCAGTAATCCCGGATCTTGGCGCAAGTCGCCCAAAAGAGCCTCTCCGCCAAACCGCGGAACTCAAGGCTCAAATACCCCCAGTTAAACATCTGCAGCGCCTGCTCGCGCGCCTGCAACGCATCGTGATAGCACTCGACCAGCCGGCGTTCGTTGACCGACCGATAGCTGTCGAACAGATCGCGCACCGGCTGGGGCAGCTCCTGCCGTCCGCGGTAGTCCTCGTCCGGCCGCCCCGAGACCTTGAACTGGTCGAGTTTGGACGTGCCCAAGACGTCGAACACCAGCACACTGTGATGCGCGGCGATGGCGCGGCCGGATTCGCTGACGATCATCGGGTGCGGCACGTCGCGCGCGTCGCAGACGCTTTTGATGCGATACACCACGTCGCTGGCGTACTCGTTCAGCGTGTAGTTCATCGATGATTCGTAGTTGGTGCCGCTGCCGTCGTAATCGACGCCCAGGCCCCCGCCGATATCGATGTATTGCAGGCCCGCGCCCATGATCTTGAGCTCCGCATACACGTGCGCGAGCTCGTTGATCGCGTCCTTCACGCGCCTGATGTCCTGCAGCTGGCTGCCGGGATGGCAGTGCACCAGCTGCAGGCAGTCGAGCATATTGCGCTCCTTCAAGAGCGCATGCAGGTCGAGAATCTCGCTGATAAAGAGACCAAACTTGGATTTTTCCCCGGCGGATTCGCGCCAGCGGCCGGCACCCTCGCTGGCGAGCTTGACCCGCACCCCGATTTTCGGGCGCACCGAATAGCGCTCCGCATGCTTGAGAATCAAATGAATTTCTTCGTAATTCTCCACCACCGGGATGATCGTGCGCCCGAGTTTGGTGGCGAGGATGACCGCCTCGATGTAGCTGTCGTCCTTGAAGCCGTTGCACACCACGATGCGGTCCGGCGCATCTTCCGTGATGGACATGACGGCGAGCAGCTCGGGCTTGGAGCCGACCTCGAGTCCGAAGCCGAATTCCCCTCCATAGCGGTAGACTTCCTCGACGACCAGGCGCTGCTGATTGACCTTGATCGGAAATACCGCGGCATACCGGTTGCGGTATTCGTTCTCCGCAATGGCGGTACCGAACGCCTCTGCAAGGTGGCGCAGGCGATGCGCCAGGATGTCGGCGAAGCGAATGACCACCGGCGTATGCAAGTCCCGCGCCTTGAGCCCCTGTACGACCTCGTACAAGTCGATTTCGCGCGCGGGATCCATGCTGGGCCGTATCACTACATGCCCTTCGCCGTTGATCGAAAAGTAGCCCTTCCCCCAGGCCTCGACCTGATATAGGTCGAGCGATTCGCCGATCTTCCAGGCGTGATTCGCGGGCAGCTGCTTTGCGGGAGTGTTCATCGGTGCGCACCATAACAAATTGGGGCTGCATGTAAATGACGGCCGCCGCAAGCCCACAGGCACCGACCCGGCGGCGGGCGCAGGCCGGCCGGGAGGCTCAGCTTCCTCGGGCTACGGGGCGCTCAGGATCGCGGATCCATTCGCTCCATGACCCCGCATAGAGCTTGGCGCCGTGCAATCCCGCCATTTCCATCGCGAGCAAATGGTGGCAGGCGGTGACGCCGGAGCCGCACATGGCGATCGCGTCCTGCGGGTCGACACCGGCGAGCCGTGCCTGCCAGCGGCGCTTAAGGTCGGCCGGCGGCAGGAAATGCCCGTCGTCGCCCAGGTTGGCGCTGAACGGATGATTGACCGCACCGGGTATGTGGCCGGCGACGGCATCCAATGGCTCGACGGCTCCGGCGAAGCGCTCAGGCGCGCGCGCATCCACCAGCAGACGCCGCGTATCCTTGAGCGCTTCGATCAGCTCGGCGGTCGTGACCACGGCACGATGGTCGATCCGCGGCGTGAAGCGCCCGGCCGCGGGGAGCGCCGCAGCGGCGGAAGGCTCGCCCGACTCGAGCTCGCCTCCTCCGGCGAGCCAGGCCTTGAGGCCGCCGTCGAGCACGGCGACTTCGGGGTGCCCCAACCAGCGCAGCAGCCACCAAGCGCGGGCCGCAAATGCCCCGTTGGCCTCATCGTAGGCGATCACCTGCGTACCGTCGCCGATGCCGAGTTCGCCGAACTGGGCGGCGAGGTGCTCGGGCGGGGGCAGGGGATGGCGGCCGCTGTCGGCGGCTACCGGCGAGGACAGGTCACGGTTTAGGTCCACGTATCGGGCTGTCGGAATATGGCCGCGCAGGTAGGCCTGCCTGCCGGCGTCCGGTGCGGCGAGATCGAAGCGGCAGTCGATGACGGTGGCCGCGGGAGTCCCGATCAGCGCTTTGAGAGAGGCGACGTCGATAGAGGTCCGGTAGTCCACGTTTCGAGCTTAACGCGATGCCGCCTGGACCGCATCCGTTACAATCGGCTCCATGGCACTCACTCTTTACTGGGGCAGCGGCAGTCCGTTTTCATGGCGGGTGCTGTTGGCGCTGGAGCACAAGCGCCTGCCCTACGAGTCGCAGCTGCTGCACTTCGACAAGCAAGAGCATCAGTCGCCGCAGATGCTCAAGCTCAATCCGCGCGGCCGCGTGCCAGTGTTGAAGGACGGCGATTACGTGGTGTTCGAATCGGTAGCGGTTCTCTACTACCTCGATGTGAAATATCCGCAGCAGCCGATCTTCGGAACGAGCCCGGAGGAAGCCGGCGTCATCATGCGCGTCATTTGCGAATTTCAGGCGTATGCCGAGCCGGCCCTGTTGAAGATCGTGAGCGCCATCTTCGCGGACCGCGTGGCCGAGGCAATCGACGATCTGACCGATGCAATGCACGTGGTCGCGCGCGAAGCGCGCACGATCGAAGGGCGTTTGAGCAAGGAGAATTGGATCGTCGGCGCCAATTACTCCGCCACCGATATGGTGATCTTTCCCTGGATACAGCTTTTGCGGCGCGCCCTGGACAAGAGCGCCGCCGCCGAGCTCGGCGCGCGCTTCCTGCCGATGGAGAGAAACTATCCGGCGCTGGCGCGCTGGATCCATCGCATCGAATCGCTGCCGGGCTACGAGCGCACTTACCCGCCGCACTGGCGTGACTAGGGCCTCGCCGGGTTAAACTGGATGTTTTGGACAATCACAGCGGGATGACACGATGAGCAACCACGAAGTGCATGCGAAATTTGCGGGCCGGATCGTTTTCGTCGGCTTCGGCAGCATAGGCCAGGGGGTCTTGCCGCTGATCTTGCGTCACATAGGCACCTCGGCGGATCGCATCACCATCGTTACCGCCGAGGATGCGGGGCGGGCCGAAGCAGAGCAATTCGGCGTCAAATTCTTGAAGTCCGCGCTGACGCGCGAGAATTACCGCCAAACGCTGCTGCCGCTGCTGGGAGCCGGCGATTTTCTGCTGAATCTGTCCGTCGACGTGTCGAGCGTCGCGCTGATACAGCTGGCGCGCGAGCGCGGCGCGCTGTACCTCGACACCTGCATAGAACCCTGGGCCGGCGGCTACGTCGACCCGAAGCTCAACGTCGAGACGCGCAGCAATTACATCATGCGCCTGGGCGCGCTCGCTCTGCGCGATGGCGCACCGGGCGCTCCGACGGCCGTGCTGACGCATGGCGCCAATCCAGGCCTGGTGTCGCACCTCGTCAAGCAGGCGCTGCTCAACATCGCCAGGGACACCGGTGTCGACACCGGAAAGCCCGCGGGCCGCGAGCAATGGGCCCGGCTTGCGCAAACCCTGGGGGTCAAGGTCATGCACGTCGCCGAGCGCGACACGCAGGTATCCGATGTGCCGAAGAAATTGAACGAGTTCGTCAACACCTGGTCGGTGGACGGCTTCGTCAGCGAGGGTGCGCAGCCGGCCGAACTCGGGTGGGGCACTCATGAAAAGCATTTTCCGGCCGACGGCGGCACGCACCGGGCCGGATCGGGCTGCGCGATCTACTTGAACCGCCCCGGCGCGAGCACCCGCGTGCGCACCTGGACTCCCAAGGCGGGGCATTTCCACGGCTTTTTGATCACGCATTCGGAGGCCATTTCGCTCGCCGATTACTACACCGTCAGCGAGGGCGGCCGCGTGGTGTACCGTCCCACCACGCACTATGCCTACCATCCGAGCGACAACGCGGTGTTGTCCGTGCACGAATTCGCGGGGCGCAACTGGCATCTGCAGGACGCCAAGCGGATCATGCTCCATGAAATTGCCGACGGCATCGACGAACTCGGCGTGCTGCTCGCCGGACACAAGAAGAATGCCTATTGGTATGGATCGCAGCTGTCCATCCACGAAGCGCGCAAGCTCGCGCCTTACAACAGCGCAACCAGTCTGCAGGTGACCGTCGCGGCGCTCTCCGGGATGATCTGGGCGATGGAAAATCCGCGGCGCGGCATCGTTGAACCGGACGACATGGACTACCGGCGCCCCTTGGACATCTGCATGCCGTACCTCGGCAGCGTGGTGGGCCACTACACGGATTGGACGCCTCTGTACCAGCGCGGCGAGCTGTTTGCCGAAGATCTCGATACGACCGATCCGTGGCAGTTCAAGAACGTGCGGGTGGTTTGAGCGACGGAGCGCAGCTGGGGAACACCCGCTATCGCCCGGTTACCCGATTAACCGTTCAGATCATCGTCGACGCCGGCACGCAAAAGTGCAGCCCGCGCGATGTCAAACATTGCGTAATAGGATCTGCTAACCGCGCTATCGTTATCGCCTGCGTCTAACGTGTAATCAATGAATTAGCACCTAGACTAGGGACGAGGTCCGTAGCTGATCGCGGTCACCGTAAAAGTGTGTGCTCCGGTGGGCAGGCCGAGCGTCACCTCGTCATCCAGGCGCTTGCCGAGGAGGGTGCGGCCGAGCGGCGAGTCCATGCTCACGTAGTTGCTCGCCATATCGAACTCATCCGGTCCCACCAGCCGGTACCAGCGCAACTCGCCGCCGGCCGTCTCGAGCTGCACCCATGCGCCGAAGTAGATGCGGTTGGGATCGCGCCGGCCGCTCTCAGAGTCGAAATCGACGACAACCATGCCTTCCAGGCGCTTGCGAAGGAAGCGCACGCGGCGGTCGATCTCGTGCAGACGCTTCTTGCCGTAGGTGTATTCGGCGTTCTCGGAGCGATCTCCCTGCGCCGCCGCCTCGGCTACCGCGGCGGTCACTCGCGGCCGCTCGGTGTGCCACAGCTCGTGCAGCTCGTCGCGCAGCCGCTTGGCTCCCTCGGGAGTGATGTATTTCGAGCCGGGCGCAGTGGGGGGGCGATATCTTGACACGGTGCAGCAGGGCCCGATTTTAAAGACGTGAACCGGTTCTTGAGGCCGCGCGGGCGACTGAGCGCTTGATCACAGATTGCAGCCGCCCAATGTCTCTAAGCTTCATACCTATGAGCGCTAAATATTACACCCACTTTATCGCGCAGTCGGACGGTGCGATCGAATACAGCGAGTACCGGGGTGTCGTGGAGCTGCTCGGACAGTCAGGATCGGTACAAGGCAGCCGCGAGATCGCGAAGATCCTGGCGCAAAGTTTCGATCTGGAGGAAATGGACATCCAAGTACTGCAGTGGCATCAGCTGCATTGAATCCCCTAGCGGGCTTTACTTCCCTTCATTGAAGTCCGCATCTCCGCCCCGAGCTCAACACTCGGGGCCTTTTTTTTGGGGGGTGGTAAACTCACACCGGATGTCCCCGCATCGAGGGACGCGAAGGGGACCAATAGATGCGTATTTTCGCTTTCGGCGCGATCATGTGCGCGGCTTTGCCGTTGTCCGGCTGCGGCTACAACGCTTTCCAGGCGCAGGATGAGCAGGTCAAGGCCGCATGGTCGGAGGTCATCAACCAGTACCAGCGCCGCTACGACCTCATTCCCAACCTGGTCAATACCGTGAAGGGATACGCGGCCCAGGAACAGACAGTCCTGCTGGGCGTGACCCAGGCTCGGGCCAAAGTCGGCTCTATCCAAGTGACGCCCGCATTGGTCAATGATCCGCAGGCCTTCGCCAAGTTCCAGGCGGCGCAGGGAGAATTGTCCGGCGCCCTGTCGCGTCTGTTAGTGGTGACGGAAAACTATCCGCAGCTCAAGTCCGATCAAAACTTCCGCGATTTGCAGGCCCAGCTCGAGGGCACGGAGAATCGCATCACCGTGGCGCGCAACCGCTACATCCAGGCGGTGCAGAACTACAACGTCACGGTGCGATCATTCCCCACTAATTTGACCGCGATGATGTTCGGCTACAAGGAGAAGCCGAATTTCACCGTCGAGAACGAAGCGGCGATTTCCAAGCCGCCGACCGTGGAGTTCGCGGCGCCTGCTCCGGCCAGCGCGCCGCCTCCGGCCAGCGCACCGGCGAACTAGGCGCAGGCTCCTGATGTCACGGCTCGCGGTCTGCGTGCTGGCGAGCCTCGCCGCGCTGGTCGCGAGCGCGGATGTTGCCGTGCCGCCGCTCACGGCGCGCGTCACGGATTTGACCGGGACTTTGTCCGGCGGTGCGGTGAATCGCATCGAGGCCAAGCTGGCGGACTTCGAGGCAAAGAAAGGCAGCCAAATTGCAGTGCTGATCGTGCCGACCACTCAACCGGAGGAAATAGAGCAATACGGCATTCGCGTCGCGGAGCAATGGAAGCTCGGGCGCAAAGGGGTCGACGATGGCGCCATCCTGCTGGTCGCGAAAGACGACCGTCGCGCGCGCATCGAGGTCGGCTACGGTTTGGAGGGCGCGTTGCCCGACGCCATCGCGAAACGCATCATCGAGGATACGGTCGCACCGCATTTCAAGGCGGGCGACTATGACGGCGGCGTCGAGGCCGGCGTCGATCAGATGATCTCCGTCGTCAACGGCGAACCGCTGCCGGAGCCGGATCGGAAGTGGGAGCAGGGCAGGGGCATGAGCAATCTGCTGCCGCTGCTGTTGGTCGTGGTGTTCGTCGCGAGCGGGCTTCTGCGCGCGATGTTCGGGCGCCTGTTCGGTTCAATCGCCACGGGCGGCCTGGCGGGCGGCATTGCCTGGCTGCTGAGTCATCTGCTGCCCGTCGGTATCGGGGCCGGCTTGCTCGGCTTCCTGTTTGCGATGCTGCTCGGCTCGACCCGCGGCTGGTCGACCGGGGGCGGCGGGTGGGGCGGGGGCTTTGGAGGCGGCCTGGGCGGAGGCTTGGGCGGCGGCTTTGGGGGACGCGGCGGGGGTTTCAGCGGCGGCGGCGGCGGATTCGGAGGCGGCGGCGCCTCGGGAAGCTGGTGATGCGGCTCGGACGCTTGATCCGGCACGTCTCGGCGACCCATTGGCGCTCGCGGATGCTATTCCCGGCGAGCACGCTCGATGCCATCGAGCAGGCCATCGAACGCGCCGAACGGGCGCATTCGGGCGAAATTCGCTTCGCCGTCGAGACGGCCTTGACGCCGTTGCACATTCTCAACGAGCTCACGCCGCGTGCCCGCGCGCTTGAAGTGTTCGCGCACCTTAGGGTGTGGGATACCGAATGCAACAACGGGGTGCTGATCTATGTCCAGCTCGCGGACCGGACCGTGCAGATTGTCGCCGACCGGGGATTTGCCGGCCGGGTCGGCCCGGCGGAGTGGGAATCGGTGTGCCGGCTGATGGAAGCGCATTTTCGGGCCGGGCGCTTCAGGGAGGGCTCGATCGCCGGGGTCGACGCCGTCGGGGCGCTTCTGGCGCGGCACTTTCCGCCGGGCGTCGCCACGCCGGGTGTCGCCACGCCGGAGTCGGATCGGGCCGGCGCTTCGCACAACCAATTGCCTGACCGGCCGACTTTGCTGTAGATAGGCGGCATGAGTCTCCGTTCATTGCACTCGTCTCGCAAGCGGTTCCTGCTGGCGCTGGTCTGTGGGCTGGCCGGCGCCGGCTGTTCGCTGTTTCGACCCGTGCCCGCGCCGCCGCCCCCGGCTGTCAAGGTTGAAGCACCGCCGCCCGCACCTCCGCTACCGGAGCCTGTGGCCACTCATAAGTTCGAAATCGACGCCAAGAGCGGCGAAGTCGTGGGCTACGTGCAAAAGACGGTCATCGGCAAGGAGGATACGATGCCGGATATCGCGCGCCGCTTCGACGTCGGTTACGAGGAAATGCTGCTCGCGAATCCCGGTGTGGACCCGTGGCTTCCCGGCGTCGGGCGCGAGGTCGTGGTGCCGACGCAATTCGTGCTGCCGGCGGCTCCTCACGAAGGCCTCGTGGTGAATGTGGCCGCCATGCGCGTCTTTTACTATGCGCCGCACAAGAAAGGCGAGCCGCAGATCGTCTACACGCATCCGATCGGCATCGGCAGGGTGGGTTGGAAGACTCCCGAAGGCACGACGAGGATCATCGGACGGGAGAAGGACCCCGTGTGGGTCGTGCCGAAGTCGGTGCGCAACGAGCACGCCGAGGACGGCGATATACTCCCCGACAAGGTGCCGGCAGGACCGGACAATCCTCTGGGGCAGTATGCGTTCCGTCTGGGCTGGCCCAGCTATTTGCTCCACGGCACCAACAAGCCCTACGGCGTCGGCATGCGCTCCAGCCACGGCTGCATGCGCATGTATCCGGAGGACATCGCGGTGTTTTTCGATTTGATCCCGATCGGCACCAAGGTCACTGTTGTCAATCAGCCGTACCTGTTCGGCTGGCGGGACGGCACGCTGTATCTGCAGGCCTACGCGGTGATGGAGGATGATTCGCGCGAGTGGAGCAAGAACCGCAAGCGTCTGCTCGCGAATCTCTTGAATCCAAAGCTGCGCAAAAAGATCGAAAATCAAGGCGACGACATCGACTGGCAGCGAGTCGGCGATCTGGCGCACTCGCCGCGCGCGATTCCGGTGCCGGTCACCGGAGCGCACGATGGTCTCGACGCGGTGCTCGAGCAATCCTTGGTGGTGCAAAACACCTTGCCGGAGGGCTCCAATTGGGATGGACAGACGGGCTTGCTGGTCGACGAGAAAACGTTCAATGAACTGCTCGGCGGCCGTACGCCCGCGCCGCCCGCGGTACCCGCGACGCCATCGCAAGCCGCCGTGCAGTAGCGCATGAGGCAGCTGCTGCGCGTGAGTGCTGCGGGCCTGTTGCTCGGCTGCTCGAGCGGGGCGGCGGCTGCAGGCGCTCCCGACGCGGCGCTCGCGCCGCTTCAGCCGGGCCTCGATTATCATTCCTTCGCCAACACCGAGCAATTTCGTGTCACGCACCTGGATTTGAACCTGCGGGTCGATTTGCACAACAAAGTGCTGTTCGGAGCCGTCGGACTCGAAATCAAGCGGCTCGATCCGCGCGCCACCGAACTGGTGCTCGATACCCGCGACCTCGACATCCGGGATGTCGCGGAGAGGGCGACCGATGTGCTCGGCGCCACCGCGAAGAGCCAGACGACCTGGGTGAGCCGGCCGTTCCATTTCGACAAGGCGGACCCCATTTTGGGAAGCCCGCTGGTGATCGAACTGGCGCCGCTGCAAAAAAAGACCACCGAATTGATCCGGATCGATTACGTCACCTCGCCGACCTCGCCGGCGCTGCACTGGCTCGACGACAGTCAGACCACGGGCAAGCATCAGCCGTTCATGTTCACGCAGCCCGAGCCCATTGCGGCCCGCGGCTGGATCCCGCTGCAGGACACGCCGCAAGTGCGGGTGACGTACACGGCCCATATTCATACCTCGAACGACGTGATCGCGGTCATGAGCGCGAGGTTCGACCCGAAGGCGAAGCGCAACGGCGAGTATGCGTTCGAAATGCGCGACGCGATTCCCTCCTATTTGATCGCCTTGGCGGTGGGCGACTTGCGCTTCAAGGAAACCGGCCCGCGCACGGGGGTGTATGCGGAGAGGCCCCTGGTGTCGGCCGCGGCCGAAGAATTCGCCGGCACCGAAGCGCTGATGCAGGCGGCCGAGAAAATGTTTGGACCCTATCGCTGGGAGCGCTATGACGTCGTGGTGCTGCCGTCGAGGTTCTCCCTCGGCGGCATGGAGAATCCCCGCATTGCCTTCGTCTCGCCGACCATCCTTACGCAGGACAAAAGCCAGCTGTCGGTCATCGCGCACGAGCTGGCGCATGCCTGGTCGGGAAATCTGGTGGGTAACGCAACGTGGCGCGATCTGTGGGTCAATGAAGGGCTGGCGGAGTATTTGCAGAGCCGCATCATCAGCGCGGCATACGGCGAGCCGCGCGACGCCATGGAACGTGTGCTTGGCCTCAATTCGTTGCGCGATGACCTCGCAAAGCTCAAACCGCAGGATCAGGCGCTGGCGATCGACCTGCGCGACCGTGATCCAGCCGCCGCATTCAGCAGCGTGCCGTACGAGAAGGGCCGCCTTTTCTTCACCTACCTCGAGGTCAAATTCGGCCGCGAACGCTTCGATGCCTTCCTGCGTGCCTATTTCGACCACTTCGCGTTCAAGGGCCTCTCCACGGAACAGTTCCTCGGATACCTGAAGGACAATCTGCTCGATCGGTATCCCGGCGTGGTGAGTCGCGATGAGGTCATGCAGTGGGTGCTCGCGCCCGGCATCCCGGCGGATGCCGTTCTGCCGGCCTCCGATGCATTTCAGCGGATGGACCGGGCGCGCAGCGACTGGCTCGCGGGCAAGATGCCGGCGAAGAAGCTCGATACTCGCGATTGGATGACGCCGCAGTGGCAGTATTTCCTCGACGGAATGCCCGGCCCGCTGCGCAAGGAGCAGCTCGCGGAACTCGATCAGGCGTTCGGCTTCATGCGCAGCGGCAATGCGCTGGTGTCCCGCAGCTGGTTGATGCTGGTGATCCGCAGCGCTTACACCCCGGGGTTTCCGCGCCTCGAGGAATATCTGCAGTCGGTCGGGAGGCGCAAGCTCATTGAACCGCTGTACGAGGAGTTGATGAAAACACCGGCCGGAGCCGCGATGGCGAAGCGAGTCTTTGCGCAGGTGCGTCCCGGGTATCACGCTTACACTGCCGCTGCCATCGATGTGATCGTCAACCCTGCTTCTGAGGATGCGGAATGACAAGTGAGTGGATGAAAGTCATGCTCGAGGAGATCGCGCGCAAGAAATCGGAGGCCGCACAGGCGCAGATCGAGCAAGGACTCCGTGAACCGAAGGGCGCCTCGCCGCTGCCGCAGGCCGAGGCTGCGGCAGCGGCGGACGCCGCCGCGCACACCGACGCTACTGCGCACGCCGCTACGCACGTAGACAAAGGATGATCCCGCTCAAGGATGACTCGCCATCCACACTCACGCCGTATGCGACGATTTCCTTGATCGGGGCGTGCAGCGCGGTGTTCATCTGGCAACGTTCGCTCAGTCCGGCCGCGGCCCGCCAGGCCGTCGTCGCGCTGGGCGCGATCCCCGCCGCTCTTCTGACCGATGCGCGCTTGCCGCACGATTTGCAATGGGTGCCGCGCTACGCAACGCCGTTCACCTCGATGTTTTTACACGGGGGCTGGATGCATCTGCTCGGCAACGTACTGTACCTGTCGATCTACGGCGATAACGTCGAAGATGCCCTGGGGCATGCGCGCTACCTGCTGTTCTATTTTTTGTGTGGCGTGGCCGCGATATTCGCGCAAGCGCTGTCCAATCCCCATTCGCCCTATCCCATCATCGGTGCGAGCGGCGCCATCTCCGGCGTTCTGGGGGCCTACTTGCTGCTGTTTCCGCGCGCGAAGGTGCTCACCCTGGTGCTGCTGCCGTTCTTCTTCACCACCGTGCGCGTGCCGGCGATGCTGCTGCTGCTGCTCTGGTTCGCGGTGCAATTGGTCAGCGATCTGGCGGTTTCCGACGGCGGTGCGAGCGTGGCGTTTCGCGCCCACATCGGCGGATTTTTGGCCGGCATGCTGCTGGTTCCGCTGCTCAAGCGGCGCGACGTGATGCTGTTTGCGCCCTAGCGCACAGGCGCTCAAGACGAGCCGGTTATGCTAAAGTCCGCCCGAGGGCGCTCCTCGAGGGACATCAGTGGCGACTCCGAGCAGCTTAGGGCTCCAGGTACAAGAAGAACGCGGCCCCGACCCGCCCATCGCGCGCCTGAGCACCGCGCGCACCGCGTTCGTCGGGCGCACTCTGCGCGGTCCCGTCAACCGGCCGACTCTGATCAAGAGTTTTGCCGAGTTCCAGCACGCGTTCGGTGGTCTTTGGCAGCCGAGCACGCTTGGGTATGCGGTGGAGCACTTTTTCGACAACGGTGGCCGCGAGGCGCTCATCGTGCGCGTGGTCAATGGTGCGCGCTCCACGACCCTGACGCTAAGTGCGGGCGGCGCCAAGATGACGCTGCAGGCATTGAGTCCGGGGACGCGGGAGTTCCTGCGCGCGAGCGTCGACTACGACAACATTCCCGCCGATGATGCCACGCGATTCAATCTCACGGTGCAGCGCGTGCGCGTCCCAGGCGGCAGCCACGTGGAGGACCAGGAGATATTCCCCGGCCTGTCGATCGTCCCGGGCGACGCGCGGCACGTGCCCGTCGTGCTCGCCCGATCCGATCTTGTTCAACTGGCGGGTGATGTGCCGGTTCAGCGGCCCGACCGCACCGTCGATGCAGGCGGCAACCGCGCCGCCGGCTACGTGAGCTCCGGTGCGGATGGCGACGACGGCGCGCCGCTGACCGACTACGATCTGATCGGCTCGGAGATCGACCGGACGGGCATTTTCGCTCTGCAGAACGCCGACTATTTCAACCTGCTGTGCGTGCCTCCGCTGTCGCGCGAGCAGGACGTGGGGCCGAGCGTTCTTTGGGTCGCCGCCCGGTACTGCAAGGAGCACCGTGCGCTGTTGATCGTCGATCCGCCGTCCGGCTGGCACACGGCGGACGATGCGCTGCTCGCGATGCGCGACTGGAATTGTGCGACCGAGGATGCGCTGATGTATTTCCCGCGCATACTTGCGCACGACAAATTGCGCGGCCATTTCGAATCATTCGCGCCCTGCGGAGCCGTCGCTGGGATGCTGGCGCGCACCGATGAAGCCTCGCCGTTGTGGGCCCCGGCGAAACTCGAGGAAGCGGTGCTGCGTCCCGGCTATCGACCGACGTGCCTGGTTGCCGAAGACCGGCGCGTGCTGCTCGCGCTGCGCGGCGTGAACACCCTTCAGGCGGTGCGATCGGTCGCGCGCATCGGCGTCAAGCCGCGCACACTGGCAGCGGGTGCCGCGGGTGCCGCTGACTGGCAGAGTCTGGCGGCGCGGCGCCTGGCCCTGTTCATCCTCAACAGCGTCGAGTGCGGCACCCGATGGGCGCTCACGGCCGAGGCGGAGGCGCAGTTGGGCGTCGCCGAACGAGTCGCCGCTCAAGTGCGCGTCTTCTTCGAGGGACTTTACGAATCCGGCGCATTTGCGGCGCGCCGGATGGAAGAGGCCTTCTTCGTCGTCTGCGACCGGCGGATCAACACGGCTGTAAGCACGGCAGCAGGCGCGGCTGCGGGCGCGCACGCGAACGAGTTTCGGCTCCTGATCGGCTTCACCTTTCGCGGGCGGGCGGATTTTCACAGCTTCCGGATCTCGCATTCGGCCGCGGGCAGCAAGGTCCAGCCAGTGACCCTCAACCGCTTGAGCCTGGCCGAGTATTGTCCTGAGGAACTCGAGTGGGTAAACCGATTGGCTAGCCAGCTCGATCCGCCCTAGCGCAGAGGCGCCTTTCGAGCTCCAGCGCGAGCGAACTCACGGTGGTCTTCTTGATGGGAGCCACTGACAAGCGCGGTACCTCCGGCAAGCCCTCGAGGGTGCGGCATGCGTATTCGTAGCCCGCCGCGATCGCCCGGTCGAAAGCCTGCCAGTCGAGCAAATCGATGTCCGCGAGCGGCGGCTTTAGCATGACGTCGGCCAGAGTGCGCTGGGCGGCGTCGCTCGCTGCGCTGTTGACCATGCCGGCGTGCATCAGGACCTGAAAGATATTGATGTGCCGTTTGCCGCTGCGGCTGCGCGAGAAAAATCTCCACAGCGGTGGGCCGCCGCCCTCACCGGGCTGCGCGGAGAAGCTGCGGTCGGTGCCCGCGTCGCAGCCGATCACCAGACCGGGCCCGTGACTCTGCATGACATCGACCGGCAAATTGTTGATGGCGGCGCCGTCGACCAGCACCTCTTCGCCGCGAAACACCGGCGGCATGACGCCTGGAATGGCGACCGAGGCGCGCAGCGCATGCCACAGTGGTCCGCGCTGATGCTCGAGAAGGCGGCCGGTGGTCAGATTCGCGCTGGCGCAGAAGTACGGCTGCCGCAAATCCTCGATTGACGTGTCTCCATACTCGCGCTGCAGCAGTCGCGAGACCTTGCGGCCGCGCGTGAGTGCGATCAGCGGAAAAGTGTAATCATTGACCGGGTTGGTCTCGACAAAGCTTCTGCGGTAGCGCAGCCGCATCTCCTCGTCGCTCCAACCCATCGCGACACCGGCGGCGATGATCGCGCCGATGCTGACGCCGCCCAGGAAATCCAGAGGCACTCGCGCCTCGCGCAGCGCGCGGATGACGCCCAAATGAGCGAAGCCTCGGGCACCGCCACCGGACAACACCAGGCCCACACCTCGGCGGGTCAGCAGCCGGGCGACTCTGCCCATGTCCGTGGAATCGACGATGTGATGGTGCGGCGCGACCGGCAGCGGCTTCAGCCAGCGGGCCGCAGCGCCGGGGAAAAATGTGCCTTCGTGGATCAGGACCAGCTCGATCCGCGTGCCGCGGCTGATCGCAGCGCCCGTCACGCTGCTCGGCCATGCAAGCGGCTCCGCACGTGCGAGACCCAATCCCAGGATGACGTCGGCTTGCCGGCAGCACTGGCGGGTCCAGCCCGACTCGGCGGGGTCGGCCACGTAGATCACATAGTCGTTGAGTTCTTCGATCCGGCTGAACCAGGCCGAAGTGTGAGTCGTGGCGCGAACATCCCACACCAGCTCCGTGTGGCCCCAGCGATCCAGTTCGGCGATCAGCTGCAAGGCCGATTCGATCACGTCGATTTCATCGCTGTTGGGCACCAGCGCGAACACCCGCGCCCGCCGGGGCGTCCGGCCCGCGAAGTTGCTGCGGCGGAGCCGCCTCGCGCAAAGCCGCGCGATCGCGAGCGAGAACGCGGGCGATCGAGCTGCCACGGCATCGAGCAGAGCGTCCGGCAGCAGCAACAGCTCCGTGTCGCGCAAGGCGATCACCGTGGCGCTGCGCGGCTCCTTCAGGAGCCAGCCCGATTCCCCGACCCATTCGCCGGCCTCGATTTCCGCCGTCCAGCGGCCGCCGCCGGTCACGCGGACGCCGAGCCGGCCGCTCGCCACCAGATATACTCCGTCGGGCGTGGAGCCCGATTCGAACAGCAGGTCGCCGGCCGGCAGCGAGAAATGCACGGCACCGGCCGCGAGCGCCTCCAGGGTCGAAGCAGCCACGCCGTCGAGTTCGGCACTGCTCTGCAGGCAGTCGATGGCGCGACGCAATTCCTGCGCCGCTGTCGACTGTTCTTCGTCCAAGGCCATGATCGATTTAGCGGCTGATCAATGGTGTTTCTTTAACATTAACCGCGTGATTTGAGGTGTTATGTTGACTACCGTCGTGTTTTCTCACGGCAAAGAAAGCGGCCCCTGGGGCCGGAAAATCACCGCCATGGCGGCCATGGTGCGGGATCTGGGATGCGCTGTGGAGTCGGTGGATTATCGCGGCATGGATGATCCGCGCGAGCGAGTCGAGAAACTCATCGCTGCCGTGACCCTCATTGCGCACCCCATCGTGCTCGTTGGGTCGAGCATGGGCGGCCATGTATCGGCCGCTGCCGCTTCGCGGGTACAGCCGCGCGGCCTATTTCTGCTGGCCCCCGCCTTCTATATGCCGGGATTCGAGGCCTACACGCCGCAAGCGGTCGCCTGTCCGACCACCATCGTGCACGGTTGGCACGATACCATCGTGCCGGTCGAGAACAGCGTGCGCTGGGCCCGGGAGCACGAGGCCACGCTGCACGTGCTCAATTCGGATCATCGCCTGGAAGATCGAATCGGGGCGATTTGCAACCTGCTTCGAGAGTTTCTCGCCGAACTTAAGCAGCCTGCCTGAGTATTCCGCAGACTAATGAGGTGCGGCGGGCGCGGGTGCTGGCGTGGGTGCGGCGGGTGCAGCCGGGGCAGCCTCGACGTCCGTCGGCCCTCCGCGACTCTGGAGCGACGAGTCGATCTGCGCCTGCGCAAGCTCTCGCAGGCTCTCGCCGAGCTGCTCGCCGGTGCGTTTGCCCATGGCGTCGAACCCGGCGCCCATCGATGCGTTATACGCGGTGACGTAGCGCTTGCCGACCGGCGACTCGAGAAAGGCGAGCAGGTGCTTGAGATCTGAATCACTCAACGATCGGTAGGAATAGGCGAGGAAGCGGCGCATGGGCAGCCGCATGCTCTGTTCGAGCTCTGCGCGGCCGGCTTCGCCCGACTTTTGCGCCCGCTCGCCAACGGCGACCGGATCCTGCCCCGAACCGATGGCCGTGCCGACGGCGACGGCCTGACCCATGCTCAAAAACACCTGCACCGTCGACTCGGTGGAGCGCGTCGCACGCTCCAGCTTGTCGAAGATCGCATCGCGCTTGGGCGTCGACGGCGCGGCAAGCTCGCCGCTTTCGATCTTGGAGATGTTGGTCTCGCCCAGCGAGGCCGCCGCGACGTCGGCGGCCACCATGCGTTTGCCCAATTCGGTGTTCAGGAACGTCAGCGACTTGGTCACCGTTGCCTCATCCAAATGCTCGGCGAGTGCACTCAGCGCCGGCGGCTCGAACACGTCGATGCGAAAGCCGCGCTCCGCGGCTGCCGTGACCGCGGCGAGCTGCTCCTCGGACAGCTTTGCGGCCACATCGCGGGCAAACAGATCGCGGATCTGCGACGGCATTCCTCCGAGTGAGGCGCGCACCTGTTCGCGGATCGCGGCAGCCTGGTATATCTTCGCCGCGGTGTCGATATCGACCGCCGACTCCGCCGCGCAAACGGTGCCTGCCAGCATCATCAAGAGCGCCAAACGAACCATGTACGAACTCCAAGTGACTGTGTATCCACGACGATTGTACACTCAGGGCCTGTGAAGGTCGGCCGTGCGAGGTTGATAATGGGCGTGCTCGAACTGTCCACCGTGTCGCTGGCGGTTTTGTCCGTTGTCGGTTGTTCACCCGGACTGTCATCCGATCCGACCCCGCCCGCGAAAGCTGCATTCGATCCGCTGCCGCAATCAAAGCAGCGCGCGGTGGACGTGCAGAAAACTGTCGACCAAAACTCCGACGCCACGCGCTTGGGCGTCGACGCCCAACAGGGCGGCGAAAGCTCCCCTGAGGAGCCTGTCTGAGTGTTCCGCGTGGCCTTACCCAAGGCAGATTTCGCTTCAGCCGAGGCGGAGCCGACGTGGTTGGGTCAACACCCAATGAGGAGGCGACAACGATGGATGAAGCGAAATCCGCCCGGTCCCTCCGGGTTGGCTTGGTGAGAGGCGTCTGCGGTGTTGCGCGGCTTGGACGTAGCGCTCGCTACGTCCTGCGCCGCGCGCCTTGCATCCGCTCGCTCGCCAAGCCAACGCGGCTCACGCGGAACACTCAGACAGGCTCCTAGGCGCCGGCGCCGCCATGAGCCCCATCGTTGGCTTGAGCAGAGCCTGGCGTTGGAGCGTTCGCAAGATACTCGGCCTGTGGGTCAAGGCCACCATCAAGCCGGAGGACGCGGCCGCGGCCGTGGCGGCTCGCGCGCGGTCCGTATGCTATGTGCTCGAGCGAGAGAGCCGTACGGACCTCGCCGTACTCGACAACGCCTGCGCTCAATTGCAGCTTCCGCGCCCGGAGCGCCGCTTGACCGTCGGCAACCGGCGCAGCAAGGCCTACTTCGAACTCGTACGCCGCGTGCCGTTCCGACGCGCGCGGGGTCACCTGCGGGCGCCTCGCCAGTTGGTGCAGCTGGTCGAGGCGGCGGCGGCCGACTCGAGCTTCGACGTCGATCTTGTCCCGGTCGCGATCTTCTGGGGTCGCGCTCCGCTAAAGGAAGACAGTCTGTGGCGTCTGCTGTTCACCGAGGACTGGGTCTTGGTGGGACGTTTCCGCAAGCTACTCAAGGTCGTGTTCAACGGCCGCAATACCGTGGTTTATTTCGGCGAGCCGATCCCACTGCGCGAATCGATGTGCGACCTGACTCCGCAGCGCGGCGTGCGGCGGCTGCTGCGATCGCTGCGCACGGAGCTGCGCGCGCAGCGAGCCTCGACCATCGGTCCCGACTTGTCGCATCGCAGGACCATGGTGGCGCACATCCTGAAGACGCAGGCCGTGCGCCGGGCCGTGCGCCGCGAAATGCAGGGGCGCGCCGAGCAGGGGCGCGCCGAGCAGGGGCCGGCGAGGCGCCAGCGGCGCCGCGCTGCGCTGCTGAGGGCTCGTAAGTATTCGGTGGAAATCGCCGCCAATTATTCGCAGGCCTTCGTGACGTTCATGGCGTTGCTCCTCGGCCGCCTGTGGAATCGCCTGTATGACGGCGTCGAGTTCAACCACGTCGACAAATTGAACGAGATCGGCGATGGCGCCGAAATCATCTACGTGCCCTGCCACCGCAGCCACATGGACTATCTGCTGCTCTCATACGTGATCTACCGCAAGGGATTTGCCGTTCCGCACATCGCCGCCGGCGCCAATCTCAACATGCCGGTGGTCGGGCATTTCTTGCGCAAGGGCGGAGCGTTCTTCTTGCGCCGCAGCTTCAAGGGGGATGCGCTGTATACCGCCGTGTTCACCAAGTATCTGGGGTTCATGATGGCCCGCGGCCACCCGCTCGAATATTTCATCGAAGGCGGCCGCAGCCGCACCGGGCGATTGCTGGCGCCGCGTACCGGTATGCTCTCCATGACGGTGCGAAGCTACGTGCGCGACCCGAAGCGCCCGGTGGTGTTCATGCCGGTGTATTTTGGCTACGAGCGCATCGTGGAGGGCAGGACCTACCTCGGCGAGCTATCGGGCCAGCCGAAGCAGAAGGAAAGCATCGTCGGCCTGCTCAGGTCGCTGTCCATCCTGCGCAGCAAGTTCGGCAAGGTGCACGTCAATCTGGGGCAGCCGATCGTCCTCGATGAGCTGTTGCAAAAGCACAATCCGCACTGGCGCAGCGCGCCGCCCGAAGACGAGGAGTCGCCTCCCGGCTGGATTGGCGCGGCGGTGGCCGAGCTCGCCGTGAGCATCAGCGCGGGCATCAACGCCGCCGCCGCCGTGACGCCCATCAACCTGGTCGCCATGGCCATGCTCGCCACGCCGCGCCAGGCGTTGCTGGAAGCCGACCTGGTGCGACAGGTCGAGCTGTACCAGCGGCTGCTGCATGACGCGCCGTACGCGCCGCTGGTCACCGTGACCGCCGACAGCGGTGCGCAAATGACCCGCTACGCCGAATCGATGGGTATGCTCGACCGGCAGCCGCACCCGCTCGGCGACATCATGCGGATGAGCGCCGATCGCGCCGTGCTCGCAACGTACTACCGGAACAACATACTGCATCTGTTCGCCATGCCGTCGCTGCTCGCGTGCTGCTTCGTCAGCAACGCGCGCATGCGCACGGTGGACATTCAGCGCCTCGTGTGGCGGGTTTATCCGTACATATGCGCGGAGCTGGCGCTGCGCTGGCCGGAGGAAGAGGTCGGCGCAGTGGCCGACTCGCTGCTGGACGCATTCGCCCGTTTGAACCTGCTTAAGGTCAACGCGGACCGCAGCGAATGGCAGCGCCCGGCGCCGACCTCGCTCGAGGCCGTCGAGCTCTCACTGCTCGCGGAAGCGACCATTCAGACGATCGAGCGCTACTACCTGGTGATCGCGCTGCTGCTGCAGGCGGGTTCGGGAAACATCGGTCAAGAGGCGCTCGAGCAGCGCTGCCACCTGATGGCCCAGCGCATGTCGCTTCTTTATGGTCTGCATTCGCCCGAGTTCTTCGACAGAAGCCTGTTCCGCAACTTCATCGAGCTGCTGTGCCGCCGCGACGTGGTCCAGGCATCGGAAGACGGCTCGCTCAAGTTCGGGGAGCCGCTGTTGGGCGTCGCCACCGATGCGCAACTGGTCCTGTCCGAGCAGATCAGGCACGACATCCTGCAGGTGACGCTCGGTCAGTGAGGATGCGCCGGTCGCTCACTCCCAGCCGCTGCGGCCTCTTTGCCGCTTGGTGCTGGCGCGGCGCTTCTTCGATTCGATGCGCCGCTCCTTGGATGCGCGTGTGGGCCGTGTCTTCTTGCGGATCTTGGGCTCGACCAGCGCCGCTCGGATCAGCTGCGCAAGCCGCTCCTGCGCCTCGCGGCGGTTCTGCTCTTGGCTGCGCGCGCTGCGCGCGCTGAGCATGATGCTGCCGTCGTCGATCAGTTTGCGTCCCGCGAGGCCGCGCAGCCGGTTTCTGGCGGCAACCGGCAGGCTGGTGTTGGCGGGAAGCAGGAATCGCAGTTGCACCGCGCTCGAGACCTTGTTGACGTTTTGCCCGCCGGGCCCCGAAGAGCGGATGAATTTCCACTCCAATTCCTCGTCGGGTATCGCGATTTGCGGGGAGATGACCAGCGGCACGGCGGCCCGATCGTCAGTCGCGGTCGACGCGGGCGTCGAGTATGCGGATCTCGCGCTGCGCCACGGGTATCGTGATCTTGTGCTCCTTGAACAGCGCCCAGATGGTTCGATTGACCTCGGAGCGCACGTTGTTTACCCCCTCCTGAGGATCTGCAATCCAGAAACGCAGCTCGAGCTCGATGCCGTGATCGCCGAACTGCATCAATCGTGACACCGGCGCCGGTTCGCGCAGCACGCGCCTCTGGCTCTCGCACGCCATCAGCAGGATCTGCAGCGCAAGCTCCGGATCGTCGCTGTAGCTCACGCGGACCGGCAGTTTGAGGCGTATGCGCGGATCGGTGTAGCTCCAGTTGATCACCGCGTTGGAGATCAGCTGCTGATTCGGCACCAGCATCTCGATGCCGTCGCGGTCGCGCACCACCACGTAGCGGCCGCGCAGCTCCTGCACCCAGCCGAAGTTCTCGGTGCTGGTGCCGCTTTGTCCCGATAGACTGATCACATCGCCCGGCTTGATGGAGCGGTCCATCAAGAGCACGAAGCCGCTCACGAAATTGGCGGCGATCGACTGCAGACCGAAGCCCAGTCCCAAGCCGATGGCGCCGGTCAGTACCGTCAAGGCGGTAAGATCGACGCCGGCAGCATTCAAGCCCATGAGCATGCTGAGCCCTATCAAGAAAGCGTTCGCGAACTTCGCGAGGCCGATTCGCGTCGAGGGCTCGAGATTGCTGAGCTTCTGCAGGCGCCGGTCGATCCAGCGGCTAATCCACGCCGCCACCAGTACGAACAGCGTCAGCGTGAACAGCAGCTTCAATACCGACCACACCGTGACGCGGCTCTTGCCCGCGGCGATGCCGATGCTGTCGAGCCCGGCGATGATCGGATCGAGCCAGCCGAGGTACTCGGCGGCAATCACCAGCCAGATGAACAGGGTGAGCCGGCTTTCCAGATGCCGCAGCCACGACTGATTGCCGAGACTGGCCGCAAACATCAGCACGCCGACGCGCACGATGATATAGGCGCCGATCAGGCGCACCGCGGCGTCGAGCGCCGTCACGTCGTAGTGCGCCGCATTGAGAACTCCGCGCGACAGGAGCACCAAGCCCATCGCCACCAGCACCGGGGTGATCACGACCATGCCGTGCGTGGCGAAATGGCTGCGCGCAAGCGCCGCCGGCACCTTGATTGCGAGTCCATGGTAGCGGTCGCGCAGCGCGGTGCCGACGAACCAGGCGATTCCTACGGACAGAGCGATCGCCGCAATCTCCGCGAGTACGGTGCGCGTGAACAAGATGTCGAAGAAAGACTCGATGTGCAGCCAGTACTCCATCATGCGTTAAGATCCGGGATCAGCTGGCTTTCGAGTCTCGCGATCTGGTCCTTCAGCATCAGCTTGCGCTTCTTGAGCCGCTTCATCTGCAGCTCATCGACCTTGAAGTCCATGGAGAGCCGGGAGATGACATCGTCGAGGTCGCGGTGCTCGATGCGCAATTGCCGCAGCCGCTCGATGTTCTTGAACAGATCGGTATTGACGTTGTTTTCTTCGTCGCTCACTGGACGGCTGCTTTGTGTTTATACGTGGCTGCGCCACACGGGCACGACGCAATCCGGTAGCTTAGCCAACCGACCCAAAGGATTCCAAGTCAGTTGTGGACTGTGAAAGTCCGAGCCGATCGAGCCTTTGAGCCCGAATTTGACGGCGAGCACCGCACATGCCTCTGAATGCTGTGCGCCGTTGCCGCCCGTCACCACCTCCAGGGCGCCGCCGCCTGCCGCCACGAAATCGGCCAGCAGTTGCCTGCGGGAGCCGGATGACAAGGCGTAGCGCGCCGGATGAGCAAGGGATGCGATGCCCCCGGCCTCGACGATCCACGCGACGACCTGTGCGAGCGGCGGCCAATCGGCGGCGACATGGGCGGCCCGGCCAGCGCCCAGGTACCGGCGGAACGCGTCGTCGGTACGGCTGACGTGGCCGCCCGCGACCAGCGCACCCGCGAGATGCGACCGGGTCGGCAATCCGGGATGCGCCTCCACGGCCGCGAGCAGCGCGGAGCCGGGCAGCCCCAGCTTGCTCAATGCGGCGCAGATTCTGCGCATGCGCAGCCGGCGCCGGTCGGCCTGCGAGTCGAGCATCTTCTGCAGCCGCACCGCGGCCGGATCGATCCATAGTCCCAGGACATGGATGGCCTGGGAGCGCCACGAGGCCGAGATCTCCACGCCCGGAACGAGCCGCATGCCGCAGCGTCCGGCCGCTGCCTGCGCCTCCTCGAGTCCGGCAATCGTGTCGTGATCGGTGAGCGCCATTACATCGACGCCGGCCGCGGTGGCGCGCTGCACCAGCTCGGCCGGACTCAACGATCCGTCGGAGCAGAACGAGTGGGTATGCAAGTCAAGGCTCACGACGGGCTGCCTGCGAGTCCCACGGCCTCCAGGTGCCGGCCCGCCAGGACGACGAAGCCCTGTGCCCGCTCGAAACCGTCGCTCGTGTAGTCGAACGTATAGGTGCGCAGCAGCCGGCGCCGGCCGCGCGAGTCGCGGCTGAGACGAAAGCCGGCAAAGGCCACCGTACCGTCCAAGAACTGCACCACAGCCCGCGAGCAGGTTTCCCTGGCGATGCGATTTGCGGCCTCACGCGCATCGAGCGAACTCTGCCACGCCTTGTAGGCCAGGCCCAGGATGCCGACGCACAGACCTAAGAACTCAAGATCGTCGCTCATGAGCTTGAAGCTTACCCTGGATTTCCATCGAACATGCCCCATAGATACCCTCATGAAGCAATCCCCTGAGGCCCACATGACGAACGACCTGCAGCCATACCTGACCGTGCGCGTCGATCCGGACGACATGGTGCGATACGTCCATGACCTGATGACCGCACCGGCGCGTGCCGAACGCCAATGGGGTGCGGATTCGCCGCTGACGCGCGCGGCGCACTTGCGCTGGAGCGCGCTCAACCGGGCCTTTGGCGATGCGCGCGTCAGCACCTGGATGACCCCTCGCAAGCCTGACCAGATTCAGGTGCCGGCGGCGCTGATCGGAGCGGCCGGCGTTGCCCGGCTGACAGTGGCCGAGGATCAGGTCGTGTTCGACATTCCCACGCTGCTCGATGCAACCCTGCGCTTGTGCGAGCCGGCCGGCAACGCCTAGCGGCAGGCCCCCGGCCTATGCCGTGTGCCCCAGCACGCTTGAGTGGCCGAACGCCAGGAAGTCGCCGTTGATCAGGCCTTCGCGGCAGTTGTAGCGCAGACGATGCCCGTCCACACGCGTGACATGGCCGCCTGCGGCTTCGAGCACCGCCTGACCCGCCGCGGTATCCCATTCCGAGGTGGGTCCGAAGCGCGGATACAAATCGGCGCTGCCCTGCGCCACTAGGCAGAATTTGAGCGAGCTGCCGATTCCGGTCAGCACATGGGGGCCGAGCTGCGCCAGATACGCGGCGGTCTGTGCACTCATGTGCGAGCGGCTGCCGACCACACGGATTGGGACCGCGGGCGGCGCGACCCGTATCCGGGATTGCGCCGCGCCCCGGTGGCGGGTGAATGCGCCGATGCCTGCTGCACCCCAGTACAAGAGTCCCTGGGCGGGCGCGGCCACCAGCCCCAGCACAGGCTCGTGCTCGACAATGAGGGCGATATTGATGGTGAATTCGCCGTTGCGTTTGATGAACTCGCGGGTTCCATCGAGCGGGTCGACCACCCATAGCTCGCGCCACCCCTGGCGTTCGCTCCAGGGGGCGTGCGCCGACTCCTCCGAGAGAATGGGGATGTCGGGCCACTGCCGCTTCAGGCCATCGACGATCACCCGCTGCGACTCCAAGTCGGCGAGCGTCAAGGGCGAGTCATCGAGTTTGTGCTGCACCGTGATTGCGCCGTCGTAGATTCGCATGATCGCCTCGCCTGCGCGCTCCACGATCGGCAGCAGAGACTCGGCGATGTCGGGAAGATTTCTCATCGGTTGTTATCATACGCAAATGTCCGAACACACTGCGCTCGACTGGTCGGCGATTGATACCGTCCTTCTGGACATGGACGGCACGCTGCTCGATCAGCGTTTCGACAATTGGTTCTGGCAGGAGCTGATTCCGCGCCGCTACGCACGAGAAAACGCCATCAGCGAGGCGCAAGCGCAAGCCCTGCTGGCTCCCAAGTTTCGCGCCGTCATGGGCACGATCCGCTGGTACTGCATCGACCATTGGAGCCGCGAGCTGGGACTGGACATCGCCGCCATCAAGCGCACCGCTCTGGAACAGGTCGGCTATCTGCCGGGAGCACAGGATTTCCTGTCCAAGCTCAGATTGAGCGGCAAGCGGCTGGTGCTCGTCACCAACGCACATCCAGTCACTCTGGCGATCAAAAACGAACAGGTCCGGCTCTCGGCCTATTTCGACGCGTGTTATTCGACTCATCCGTTCCAGGCCCCCAAGGAAGACGCCGAGTTTTGGCCGAAATTCAACCTTCAGGAGCCGTTCGTACCGAAGCGCACCTTGTTCGTGGACGACAGCGTACGCGTTCTCGATGCGGCGGGCGGTTTCGGCATCGCCTGGCTGCGGGCGGTTCGCCTGCCCGATTCGGGCCGCCCGGCGCAGGATACCGGCCGCTATGCGGCGGTCGATCGGGTGGCCGACCTCATCTGAGCGCCGGCGCGCCGCCGCCAGGGTTCCCGCCGCCTCGGTTGCGCCTGCGTCTGGGCCGGGCGGGACCCTCGGCAGCGGGGGACGCATCGCTGGGCTTTCCGCCGCCGTCGGCGGAGCCCCGCGGGGGTGGCGGCGGCGCCGAGGCATGCGCCGGCGCACGTCGCGATCCGCCGCTGCCGCTGTGGCCGCCCGGCCGGTGGGATCCGCCGGAGCGCGGGCCGCCGCCGGAGCGCGGGCCGCCGCCGGAGCGCGAGCCGCCGCCGGAGCGCCCGCCGCCCCGCGATTGACCCGGCCGCGGCGCGCGCTCGCGCCACTGCGCCGGAGGCGGGGCGGTGACGGCGACCAGGTCGACGGGGTCGATGGCGGCGCGCGGAATCTGGTGGCCGATGTAGTTCTCGATGTCGGGTAACGCGATCGCGTACTCATCGCAGCCGAAGCTGATGGCGTCGCCTTCGGCGCCCGCGCGCGCGGTGCGTCCGATGCGATGCACATAATCCTCGGCATCGTTCGGCAGGTCGAAATTGAATACGTGGCTCACGTCGGGAATATGCAGGCCGCGCGAGGCCACGTCGGTCGCAATCAGCACCGCGACGTCGCCGTTATGAAAATCGCGCATCATTTTCAGCCGCTTGGTTTGCGGCACGTCGCCCGACAGCGCCTGCGCGACGAATCCATTCGCGGTCAAGGTCCGCTCGAGCACCTCGGCGATGCGCCGGGTATTCACGAACACCATGGTGCGGCGCGCGTCGATGCGCCGCAGTAGGCCCATCAACAGCGGGATTTTCTCCTCGGTGGACGGGAAGTACAGGACCTGCCGCACGCGGTCGACCGTCATTTTATCCGGTTCGATGCGGATCAACTCCGGATTGTTCATGTGCTCGTAGGCAAGCTCGAGCACGCGGTAAGACAACGTGGCCGAGAACATCATGTTGAGCCTGAGGGTCGGATGCGGAAGCCGGCGCAAAATGAAGCGGATGTCCTTGATAAATCCCAAATCGAACATACGATCCGCTTCATCCAGGACGGCGACTTGGATGTGTCGCAGTTCGAATACATGCTGCTTGAAATAATCGATGATGCGCCCAGGGGTGCCGATGAGCACGTCGACACCCTGCTCCAAGATGCGCCGCTGCTTGTCGTAGTCCACGCCGCCGAACACGATGGCGAGCTTAAGGCCGGTGTATTTGCCGATGCCTTCGGCATCGGAGTGGATCTGCACGGCGAGTTCGCGCGTCGGCGCAATCACGATGGCGCGGGGCGCGTTGACCGGTCGATTGGCGGCTCCCGGATCGGTGAGCAGGCGATTGAACAGTGCGATCAGGAACGCTGCCGTTTTGCCCGTGCCGGTTTGCGCCTGGCCCGCCACATCGCGGCCGGCGAGCGCCAGAGGCAAGGTCTGCGCCTGAATCGGCGTGCAGCGCGTGTAGCCGAGTTCGGCAATACCCCGTTTGACGGATTCAGGGATGTTGAGCGAATCGAATGTGAGCTGAGTGAGATGGGCGTCTGACATTTTTCCTTTGTGAATCGCAGAAACTTGCAAAATGGTGGGGGACCGGTTAACAATACGGCAAATCCGGAGCTGGTCTATCCGCTCCCGTCAACCGTATCATCGGTACCCTTTTAAGGTAATCAAGACCGCTAAAGCCGCTGTATTGTGCCCGAACGGCCGCGCATCGTCACTTCGCGCGACTTGTTGGCGCCTGTTCTTCCACACATAACCCCGCCCCACATTCAAATGAATCTCCAAAAGGAGGTATTCCCCCAGTGAGTAACCCAAGTATCGTTCATACCAGCGACGCCACGTTCGACAAGGACGTGCTCAAGTCGGAAAAGCCCGTCCTGCTCGATTTCTGGGCGGAATGGTGCGGACCGTGCAAGATGATCGCGCCCATCCTCGACGAGATCGCCGACCAGTACAAAGACAAGATCAGGATCGCCAAGCTCAATATCGACGACAATCCTGCGACGCCGCCGAAATTCAATATTCGCGGCATTCCGACACTGATTTTATTCAAAAACGGCACCGTGGAGGCCCAGAAAGTGGGAGCAGTCACCAAATCTCAGCTCGCCGCCTTTCTGGACAGCAACCTGTGAGAGGCTATCTGGGCAATCAGTCCCGCGGCGGCCAAGGCGGGCAGCAGGGCGGGGGAGGCCAGGGTGGCGGGCGGTCGAACCGCAATCGCCCTCGCAACGACAATCGCAACGGCAACACCAACGGCGGCCGGCCGGTGCACGAAGACTACGGCGATCTGCCGGAGGGCGGGGATGACCTAGAAATCATTGCGCCGACGGACCTCGCGCGCAGCCGCAGCTCGATGAATCTGACGGAGCTCAAGAAGCGCCCGATCAGCGACCTGGTCAAGCTGGCCGAGACCATGGGCCTGGAGAACATGGGCCGCTCGCGCAAGCAGGACATCATCTTCGGCGTGCTCAAGGCGCACGCGCGCAAAGGCGAGGACATATACGGCGACGGTGTGCTCGAGATTCTCCAGGACGGCTTCGGCTTCCTGCGCTCCTCCGACTCGAGCTATCTTGCCGGTCCCGACGACATCTACGTCTCTCCCAGCCAGATCCGCCGCTTCAATCTGCGAACCGGGGATTCGATATCCGGGTTGATTCGCCCGCCCAAGGACGGCGAGCGCTACTTCGCACTGCTCAAGGTCGGCGAGATCAATTTCGACTCGCCGGAGAGCTCGCGCGGCAAGGTGCTGTTCGAGAATCTCACGCCGCTGCACCCCACGGAGCGACTGAAGCTCGAGCGCGGCAACGGCTCCACCGAAGATTTGACCGCGCGCGCCATCGACCTGGTGGCGCCCATTGGCAAGGGCCAGCGCGGTCTGATCGTCTCGCCGCCGAAGGCGGGCAAGACGATGCTGCTGCAGAACATCGCCACGGCCATCACCGCCAACCATCCGGAAGTTTATCTGATCGTGCTGTTGATCGATGAGCGGCCCGAGGAAGTGACGGAGATGGCGCGCACCGTCAAAGGCGAGGTCGTCTCCTCGACATTCGATGAGCCCGCCAGCCGCCACGTGCAGGTGGCGGAAATGGTCATCGAAAAGGCCAAGCGTCTGGTCGAGCACAAAAAGGACGTCGTGATACTGCTCGACTCCATCACGCGACTGGCTCGTGCCTACAACACCGTGGTGCCGAGCTCCGGCAAGGTTCTGACCGGCGGCGTGGACGCGAACGCGCTGCAGCGGCCGAAGCGATTTTTCGGTGCGGCGCGCAACATCGAGGAGGGCGGCAGCCTGACCATTCTCGCCACCGCACTGGTCGATACCGGCTCGAAAATGGACGACGTCATTTTTGAGGAGTTCAAAGGCACCGGCAACTCGGAGATTCATCTGGACAGGCGCATATCGGAGAAGCGCGTGTTCCCCTCGATCAACATCAACCGTTCGGGTACGCGCAAGGAGGAGCTCATCACGGATCCGGCGGAGCTGTCCAAGATGTGGATTCTGCGCAAGCTTCTGCATCCGATGGACGAGCTGGCTGCGATCGAATTCCTGCTCGACAAGATGAAGGACACCAAGACGAACGCGGATTTCTTCGACGCGATGAAGCGATAGATGCACGCGTAGCAGACGCGCGTAGCAGACGCGCGTAGCAGACGCGCGTAGCAGACGCGCGCCGGAAGGCGCCTGTTGGGGGCTGTGATCATGCAATGGTGGGCGTGGATTGTGGTCGGTTCCATACTGTTGGGCTCGGAACTGACCTTCGTCAATGCCCAGTTCTATCTGGTGTTCCTGGGCGCAGCCGCGCTCCTGGTGGGATTGGTGCAACTGGCGGGAGCGCACGCCGCCGTTTGGCTGCAGTGGTCGAGCTTCGCGCTCCTCGCCACCGTGTCAATGGTCTGCTTTCGGCGGCGGGTATACGAGCGTGTGCGCCGGCGTTTGCCGTCCTTGCACACAGGCCCGCAGGGCGACACCGTGATCATGCCGACGGCACTGGCGCCCGGCGAGACCTGCCGTCTCGAGCACCGGGGCACCTCGTGGAGCGCCGTCAATGCCGGCGAGTCCGGCATCGCCGCAGGGGCGCGTGCGCGCATCGACCGCGTCGATGGCCTTACACTGATCGTACGATGCGATTGATCGTACAAAGCGGTTAGGAGAGATTTTTGGACATATCTTTGGGCTACGGAGCCATTGCGATCGCCCTGATCGTCGTCGTCATCGTGGCAAAGACCGCGACGGTGGTGCCGCAGCAGAGCGCCTACGTGGTCGAATACCTGGGCAAGTACAGCCGAACTCTGCAGGCGGGGTTTCATATTCTCTTTCCGTTCGTCGAAAAGGTGGCGTACCGTCACAGCCTCAAGGAGATCGCGATCGACATCGCCGAGCAGATCTGCATCACCCGCGACAACGTGCAGGTGGGCGTCGATGCGGTGCTGTACATGCAGGTGCTCGATCCGCATCTGGCCTCCTACGGCATCACCAACTACGGCTTCGCCATTTCGCAGCTCGCGCAAACGACGCTGCGCAGCGAGATCGGCAAGATCGAACTCGACCGCACGTTCGAGGCGCGCGGCGTCATCAACGCCAACGTGGTCGGCGAACTGGACAAGGCCTCGGCGGCCTGGGGAGTCAAGGTGCTGCGCTACGAGATCAAGAACATCACCCCGCCCAAGGACGTGCTCTCGGCCATGGAAAAGCAGATGCGCGCGGAACGCGAAAAGCGCGCCGTGGTGCTCACCTCCGAGGGCGAGCGCGATGCGAAGATCAATTCGGCCGAAGGCGACAAGCAGCGGGTGATCAAGCAGTCGGAGGCCAACAAACAGCAGCAGATCAACGAAGCCGAGGGCCAGGCGCAGGCGATTCTCGCGGTGGCGGGTGCGACCGCCGAAGGACTGCGGCAGGTCGGCATCGCGCTGTCCGATCGCGGCGGAATTGAAGCCATGCAGCTGCGCATCGGCGAAGAATATGTGAAGCAGTTCGGCAAGCTGGCGCAAGCCGGGACGACGCTGGTGGTGCCGGCCAACCTCACGGACCTCGCTGCCATCGTCACCATGGCGACCAGCATCGCCAGGAAAACTGCCGCCAATCCGCAGGCCTGAGCAATGGCCCCGAGCCGCGCGGCCGCCGCGCTGGGATTCATGGAGTTCGTCGTGCTCGTGGCGGCGATGATGTCGACGCAGGCGATCGCCATCGATGCGATGCTGCCGGCGATTCCGACGATCGTTCTAGCCCTGAACGTCTCGAACGCGAACCACGGACAATGGATCGTCACCGCGTACATGGCGGGCCTAGGTGTGGGCCAGCTCTTTTGGGGCCTGCTGTCGGATCGCTATGGCAGGCGGCCGGTGCTGCTGGGCGGCCTCGGGTTGTACGTCCTCGCGGCGCTGCTGTGTGGACTCACCGGCGGCTTCCACGCGCTGCTCTTCTGGCGCTTCGTGCACGGGGCGGCCGCGGCCAGCGTCACGGTGAGCCGCTCCGTGATCCGCGACCTGTATTCCGGACGGCACCTGGCGCGGGTGATGTCCCTCACGTTCGTGGTGTTTCTCATGGTGCCGGTCGTTGCGCCCGGCCTAGGGCAGCTGATCCTGCTCCTCGCACCTTGGCGCTATATCTTCATCGTGTGCGGCGCCTTTGCCTCACTCGTCGGGGTGTGGGCGCTCGCGCGGCTGCCCGAGACGCTGCATCCCGAATACCGCCTGACGCTGACCCGCAGCCGCATCGCGGGCGCGGTTCGTCTCGTGCTCGGCAACCGCCTGTCGCTGTGCTACACGCTGGCGATGACGCTGATGTTCGGCTCGATCATGGCCTATGTCGGCATGGTGCAGCAGATTTTCGCCGACGTGTTTCATCGCGCCGGCCTGATGCCCGGCATGTTCGCGCTGTGCGCGGCGTTCATGGGCATGGGTGCACTGCTGAACTCGCGCATCGTGGAGCGCCTGGGAATGCGCCTCATCTCGCATGCCGCCCTGTTGGCGTTCATCGGCGTGACGGCGCTGCACGTCGTCATCGCCGCGCTGGGGCAGGAGCAGTTGTGGACCTTCGTGGCGCTGCAGGCGGCGACCATGGCGTGCATCAGCCTGTCGACCCCGAACTTCGGCGCGATGGCGATGGAGCCCGTCGGATCGGTCGCCGGGATCGGCGCGTCCCTGCAGGGATTCGTATCGACATTCACCGCCGCGCTGGTGGGCGCCATCATCGGCAGACTGTTCAGCGGCAGCACCCTGCCGCTGGCCGCCGGCGCGTTGTGCTGCGGTCTGATGAGTTTGTTGTTCGTGCTGCTGGCGGAAAAAGGGCGGCTGTTTCGCGGGCAACACACGGCGGGTGCCGCTTTGGCGGCCGTGCACTAGCCACCTGACTGCTCCTGGCTGAACCGCGCATCGAGCTCCTGGCCCGAAGCGGCGCCGGCGAGGCCGTCGAAAATCCCCTGTTCGGCGATCTGCCGGGACGCGCGCATGAAGCCGCCCCAGGCGGCGCGCGCGAGCGCGCCACCGACGCTCACCCGCCGCACGCCGAGCCCCGCGATCTGCTGCATCGTCAGGCCGCCGGGTGAACTCACCAGCAGGTTGACCGGCTTCGGACTCACTGCGGCGACCACGGCGCGTATCTGCTCTGTCGTGCGGATCCCCGGCGCGTACAGGCAATCGGCTCCCGCGTCGGCGTACGCCCTGAGCCGGCCGATCGTCATGTCAAGATTGGGCCGCCCCACCAGAAAGCATTCGGCGCGGGCGATCAACAGCGTGTCGCCGCCCGCACTGTCGATGGCGCGGCGCGCGGCTCGAATCCGCTCGACCCCCTCATCGAGTTCGAACAGCGGGGCGGCGGCATTGCCGGTCGAATCCTCGATCGATAGGCCCGCGACGCCGGTCTCGACACACCGCCGCACGCTGTCGCCGACGCCGGCCGAGTCCGCGGCGAAGCCGTTTTCGAAGTCGGCATTCAGCGGCACGTCGGTAGCGGTAACCAATTCACGGAGATGGGCCAGCACGCGCTCGCGCGCCACCTGGCCGTCCGCCCGGCCCTGCGACCAGGCGAAGCCGGAACTCGTGGTCGCCAGCGCCTTGAATCCGAGGCGTTGCAGGTAGAGAGCGCTGCCGATGTCCCAGGGATTGGGGATGGCGAAGCATCCGGCTTCATGCAGCCGGCGAAATGAGCGGCGCTTATCCGCGATGCTGGGGCGAGTCTGTGCCATGTGCTGCTCCCGGTTGTCTTACGATTTCCATGTGCTCCGGCAGCGAAATTCCTGCGGCCGCAGCTTGAGCGCCTGCTCGTACCGCAGCCTGGCTTCGGCCAGCCGTCGCTGGCCGTGCAGGGCGATTCCCTGCTGCAGCACCGATTCGGCTGTTGCATCAGATTCCTCGTTCATGACCGGTGTGCAGCGCGCTCGCGCGCGATCGCGCGATAGCCGATGTCGCGGCGATACTGCACCGAGTGCCAGTGGATGGCATGCACGAGCTCGTAGGCCTCGTGCTGTGCCGCCGCGACGCTCGCGCCCCGTCCGACCGCGCACAGCACCCGGCCGCCGGCGGTGAGAATCTGTGAGCCGCTCGCCCGGGTGCCCGCGTGGAAGATCTTCCCCGGCAAACGCGCGGCTGCATCGAGGCCCGTGATCGGATCGCCCGTGCGGTAGCCCTCGGGATAGCCGCCTGCCGCCATGACCACGCCCAGCGCCGCGCTCGAGTCCCAGGTCGCCTCGCACCGATCGAGAGAGCCGCCGAGGGCCGCCCCGCACAGCTCAATGAGATCGCTTTGCATCCGCATCAGAATTGGCTGGGTTTCCGGGTCGCCGAAGCGGCAATTGAATTCGAGCACGTGCGGAGTCCCGTCGTCCGCAATCATCAGGCCCGCATACAGGAATCCGGTGTAGGGAGTTCCGTCGCGACGCAAGCCGTGCAAAGTCGGCTCGATCACTTCGCGCATGATGCGCGCATGCAGTTCGGGCGTGACCAGGGGCGCGGGCGAATAGGCTCCCATACCCCCGGTATTCGGACCTTGATCACCGTCGTCGCGGCGCTTGTGATCCTGCGAGGTGGCGAGCGGGAGGACATGGCCGCCGCCGGCGACGACGATGAAGCTCACTTCCTCGCCGCGCAGGAACTCCTCGATCACGACGGTATTGCCGGCGGCGCCGAAGCTGCCGCCGAGCATGCCGTTCGCCGCCGCGATCGCCGATTCGTGCGTCTCGCATATCACCACACCCTTGCCCGCCGCGAGCCCATCCGCCTTCACCACCACCGGCAGGCGTTGCGCTCGAATGAAGCCCGGATCGAAATTTGCGGCCGTGAATGCCGCATAGCCCGCGGTCGGGATGCGGTGCCGCTGCAAGAAGTCCTTGGTGAACGCCTTTGATCCTTCCAAGCGCGCCGCCGCGCGCGAGGGACCGAAACACGCGCGGCCGGCGGCCGTGAAGCGGTCGACGATGCCGGCGACCAGCGGACCTTCCGGTCCGATGATGGTCAGATCGACCTTCTCGCGCAGCGCAAATTCGAGCAGCGCATCTAGATCGTCGGCGGCGATCGGCACATTGCTGGTGTTCGGCTCGAGCGCGGTGCCGGCGTTGCCGGGCGCCACGAACACGTGATCGACGCGCCGCGATTGGACGCATTTCCACGCCAGTGCGTGTTCACGACCGCCGCCGCCGACAATCAGAACCTTCATGGTGGCGCTAGTGCCGGAAGTGGCGAGTCCCGGTGAATACCATGGCGATGCCGTGCTCGTCGGCCGCGGCAATCACCTCCGCATCGCGCTTCGAGCCTCCGGGCTGGATGACGGAACGGATGCCGAGCTCGGCGATGACATCCAGTCCATCGCGGAACGGAAAGAACGCATCCGACGCCGCCGATGCCGATTGCAGCGACAACCCTTCCTCCTGGGCCTTCAGCGCCGCGATCCTGCTGCTGATCACACGGCTCATTTGCCCGGCGCCCACGCCCAGCGTCGCAGTATGCTTGGCGCAAACGATGGCGTTCGATTTGACATATTTCGCCACGCGCCAGGCAAACAACAAATCATCCAGCTCCGCGGGAGAGGGCGGGCGCTGGGTGACCACGTGCAGATCCTGCACACGCACCGCGCCGTCGTCGCGCGTCTGCGCCAGCAGACCGCCGGCAACGCTCTTGTATTCGAGCAGTTGGGACACCGGCTTGGCGAGATCGCCGACCTCCAGCACGCGGATGGCATCCTTGGCCGCGAGCAGCGCCTTCGCCTCGCTCGCCACGCGGGGGGCGAGAATCACCTCAACGAACTGCCGCTCCAGGATCGCCCGTGCAGCGGCGGCATCCAGCTCTCGATTGACGGCGATGATGCCGCCGAACGCGGAGGTGGGGTCCGTGAGGTAGGCGCGCGTATAGGCCTGCTCGAGACTGTCGGCGAGCGCGACGCCGCAGGGGTTGGCGTGCTTGACGATGACGCACGCGGGCGCCTCGAACTGGCGCACGCATTCGAGCGCGGTATCGCCGTCCGCGATGTTGTTGTACGACAGCTCTTTGCCCTGCAGCTGCCGCGCTTGCGCGACCGAGGCGCCGATGGCCCGCGGATCCGAATAAAACGCGGCTTGTTGATGCGGGTTCTCCCCGTAGCGTAAATCCGACCGCTTGCGGAAGGACAGGTTCAGGTCGTCCGGAAATGTGGCCGAGTCTCCGCCGATGGCGCCGGTGAAGTATGCGGAAACCATGGCATCGTATTGCGCCGTATGGGCAAAGGCCTTGGCCGCGAGCTTCTGGCGCACGACGATGCGGGTAGCGCCCTGGTTGGCCGCCAGTTCGTCGAGCAGGCCGCGGTAATCGCCGGGGTCCACCACGACCGTCACCGACGCGTGATTCTTTGCGGCGGCGCGCACCATCGCCGGGCCGCCGATATCGATGTTCTCGACCGCATCGTCGTAGCTGCAGTCGGGTCGCGCGACGGTCGCGGCGAACGGATACAGATTGACCGCGAGCAAATCGATCGGCTCGATACCGTGCTCGCGCATGACGGCTTCATCCACGCCGCGGCGCCCCAGCAGCCCGCCATGTATCTTTGGATGCAGAGTTTTCAATCTGCCGCCCATGATTTCCGGGAAGCCGGTATGCTCGGCCACTTCCTTGACGGAAATTCCGTGCCGCACCAGAAGTTTGGCGGTACCGCCGGTGGACAACAGCTCGATGCCGCGCTCTTTGAGCTCGCGCGCGAACTCAACGATCCCAGTTTTATCGGAAACGCTGAGCAGCGCGCGGCGAACGGGTGTGAGCAATGCTGTCCTCTACTCGCCGATCCCGAACTCTTTGAGTTTCTTGCGCAAAGTGCCGCGATTGATGCCGAGGATCGTCGCCGCGCGGCTCTGGTTGCCCTGCACGTGGTCCATCACCACCTTGAACAGCGGCTCTTCCACCTCGCGCATGACCAGGTCGTAAAGATGGGCGGGCTTGTGGCCGTTCAAGGCCTCGAAGTAGCACTCCAAGGCTTCCTCGGCTTGCGTGCGCAGCGGCACGCCCTTGCCATTGACTTTGAGATCGCGGCCGTTGAACGGCGGCGACACCTCTTTGCGTGATTTCGATTTCTTTTTTGCGACCATAGCCCATCCAATCCCGTGCAAGTCGTTTTAGTTTTTCAACCAGGCAAAGCTCAAGCTGCGAGATGCAATTGAGAATCGTACTGTTCCAGCAGCGCGGCCAGCTGTTCTCTCGGTGTTTCCATTCGAACGAGACGACTCCGCAATGCCTCTTGTCCAGGACGCTGCCGGAAATACCAACTCAAGTGTTTACGTGCCACTCGAACTCCGGTCTCATCGCCGTAAAAATCATACAAGTCTTCGAGGTGGGCGCGCATAATATCACGGACATTTTCCAGCGCTAGCTCCGCGCGCAATTCGCCGTCCCGAAGGAAAGAATTGACTTCGTCGAAGATCCATGGCCGGCCCTGCGCAGCACGGCCGATCATGATGCCGTCGCAGCCGGTGGCCGACAAAATATCCTTTGCGCGCATCGGCGAATCGATGTCGCCGTTCGCAAACACCGGAATCTTTATCTTGTCCTTAATCTCGCGCACGGTTTCGTGTTCAGCCATTCCCTGATACATGTCCGCGCGGGTGCGGCCGTGGATCGCGAGCGCTTGGATGCCGCAATCTTCGGCGATCGTCGCGATTCGTAAGCCGTTCTTGTTGTTTCGGTCCCACCCGGTGCGCGTCTTGAGGGTCACGGGCGCCGTCACGGCGCGCACCACGGCCCGCAGGATGCGTGCGACCAGAGCCTCGTCTTGCAGCAGCGCCGAGCCTGCGAGCCGGCTGCACACTTTCTTGGCCGGACAGCCCATGTTGACATCGATGATCTCTGCGCCGGCATCGACGTTGCGCTGCGCGGCCTCGGCCATCATCGCCGGATCGAAACCGGCGATTTGCACCACTCGCGGGCTGGGCTCGCCGGTGTGATCCATGCGCCTGCGCGACTTCGGCGTATCCCACAGCCGCACATCGGCGGTCAGCATTTCCGATGCAGCGAGCCCGGCGCCGAATTTGCGGCACAGCATGCGAAATGGACGGTCGGTCACTCCGGCCATCGGGGCGAGCACGATGTTGGAGCGCAGTACGTAGGGGCCGATCTTAGGATTCATTGCTTCGCCTGCGTCGCAGCATCGGCGGCGCAGGCGACTTTTTGATCGGCGCCGCGCAGGCACACGTCGATCTCGAATCCTTCCGCGTCCTTGCCGGGGTCCAGGATGTCGAGGGTTGCATCGACTCGCTCGCCGGGTGCTAGCATGCGCACCGTGGGTTTGCCTAGATACTCCGCGGGCTCGAAGTCGCGTGCGCCGAGCGCTGCGCCGAAGCGATTGGCGAGCGTGACTCGCAGCAGCGGGTAGGGCTGCAACTGAGCTGCGGTGTTCAGAATGCTGGCGCGCACCCGCAGCGTGCCATTGGCGCTCGGGTCACCGGTCACTCCCCACTGCCGAAGCTGGTACGCGGACAGATTCGCCGGCGCCGGCAGCGCGACTCCGAGCCAGCCGTACAGGGGGCGAAGACGCGAGTCCGCGGGGACGTGTGCGGCGAACCACTGGCGATTTTGATGGACGATCTGCGCGCCCAACAACAGCGCCAGCAAGAACGCCGCTGTCAACCATGCGGCGAACGGCAGGCCGCGGACTCGCGGCGCCGTCAAGTCCGAAAGTTTCGCCTCCTCGTACCCGACGAGCATTTCGCGCTGCACGTCCGCGGACACCTCCAAACCGACGATGCGGTCGTGCGGCGCTTCGAGGGTTTCGAGTCTGCTCGGCAGCGCCATTTTTGTTTCGACGCTGCGGGCGACTGCGTCGCCGGCAGCGGTGCTGGTTGCAGCGGTGCTGGTTGCAGCGGTGCTGCTGGCGGCGGACTGGCGCGTTCGCGGCTTGGGCTCGACGAAGATTCGGTCAAGCTCGCCGGGCGGGAGCGTGAATTCCAGCGATGTCTCCGCAGGCAGGTCAAGTACCTGGAGGCGCGCGAACTCCACGTCGGTCGCGGTCAAGTCCTCGGCCTCCTGCGGCGCCGCGGCTTCGCTCAGCGCCGGCAGCACGGCGCTCACGGCGGAGTCCGCCGGTGATTGCAGAATGCGATCGGCGCGTGCCTCCATGTCGAGCGGTGATTCGCCGGTGGAAAAGGCGGATGCATCCTCGGCGAGCCGGGCGAGCGCGTTGAATACTTCACCGCACCGGCCGCAGCGCACCTGTCCGCCGGCGGCGCGCAGCACCTCGGCCGACAGCTTGAAGACGGTTTCGCATTTCGCGCACTGTGTGTACACGCTAGTACGCTCTCCGGGCGTGGATGCAGCACCAGTCATCCCGCCCAACGACTTGCACGATATCAAAAGTCGAGGTGTAGGCGGCCTTTACCGCGTATGCCTGCGTCTTCAGCAGCCCCGACAACAGCAGGTCGGCGCCATTTTCACACGCCGCCGACAGGATCGGCGCCAGTTCGATCAAGGGCCCGGCCAGGATATTCGCGACCACACAGTGTGCGGGCCGCAGCGCGGCGGGCACTTCCTGGGTCTCGAGATCTGCGGAAACGCCGTTCCGAACGGCATTTTCGCGCGTGGCGGTGAGCGCCTGCGGGTCCAGATCGACCGCGGTCACATGCGCCGCACCCAGCTTCAGCGCGGCAATGCCCAAAATGCCCGAACCGCAACCGTAGTCGATCACCTCGCGCCCCGACAAGGATAATGCATCCAGCATTTGCAGGCACAATGCCGTCGTCGGGTGCGTGCCTGTGCCGAAGGCGAGCCCCGGATCGAGGCGCACCACCACGGCGTCCGGATCCTGCGGAGGTTGCGCGGTGCTCGGGCACACCCACAGCCGCCGACCGAAGCGCATCGACTTCCAATCCTCGAGCCACACACGTTCCCAGGCCCGCGTTTCAACGCCACGCACTCGCGCGCAAGCGGTGATATGCGGGCCGAGGCGTTGTGCGAGCTGACTCAAGGCGCACGCAGGGTCGTGCGATTCGGCGAACAAGGCGAGCACCACGGTGTCGCTCCACAGCGGGGTCTCCCCGGGCTTCGGCTCGAGCACCGGCTCATCGCCGCGGTCCAGGTAAGTGATCGAGCTTGCGCCGATCTCGAGGAGCGCCGCCTCGACGGCGTCCACGTTCAGCGATGCCAGCGGAAATTCGATTTCATAGAACATTGTCCGGCGCGTTCACTTCAGTCCCAGCCGCCGCTCCAGATAATGAATGTCGGTGCCGCCTTGACGAAAGGCCGAATGGTTGAATATTTCCTGATGCAGGGGAATGTTGGTCTTGATTCCCTCGACGACCATCTCCGCCAGGGCATTGCGCATGCGCGCGATGGCGGTGTCGCGCGTGTCGCCGTGGGCGATCACCTTGCCGATCATGGAGTCGTAGAACGGCGGGACGTTGTAGCCCGTGTAGACGTGGCTGTCGACGCGAATACCGGGGCCGCCCGGCGAGTGCCACAGCCTGATCGGGCCCGGTGAGGGCGCGAAGGTCTTCGGATCCTCGGCGTTGATGCGGCATTCCACCGCGTGCCCGCGAATCTGGATGTCGTTCTGCACGAACGGCAGCGGCTCGCCGGCCGCGATCAACAGCTGCGCCTTGACGATGTCGATCCCGGTCACCAGCTCGGTTACCGGATGTTCGACCTGCACTCGCGTGTTCATCTCGATGAAATAGAACTCGCCGTCCTGATAGAGGAACTCGAGCGTGCCGGCGTTACGGTAGCCGACCTCACGGCACGCCCGGGCGCAGCGCTCGCCCATGGTTTTGCGCTGCTTGGCGGTCAGCCCCGGCGCCGGCGCCTCTTCGATCACCTTCTGATGCCGGCGCTGCATCGAGCAGTCGCGCTCGCCCAAGTGCACCACGTGGCCGTAGTTGTCGGCCAGCACCTGGAACTCGATATGCCGCGGCTTCTCCAGGAACTTTTCCATGTAGACCTGAGGATTGCCGAACGCCGCGAGCGCCTCGGACTGGGTGACGCTGATCGCGTTCAACAGCGATGCATCGGTGTGCACGACGCGCATGCCGCGGCCGCCACCGCCGCCCGAGGCCTTGATGATCAACGGATAGCCGATGTCCTTCGCGATGCGGAAATTCTCGTCCGCGTCGCTGCCGAGCGGTCCGTCGGAGCCCGGCACGCAGGGCACACCGGAGGCCTTCATCACCTTGATGGCGGACACCTTGTCGCCCATCAGGCGTATGGTTTCAGCGCGCGGCCCGACGAATATGAAGCCGCTTTTCTCGACCCGCTCTGCAAAATCCGCGTTCTCGGACAAGAAGCCGTACCCGGGATGAATCGCGACCGAATCCGTCACTTCGGCGGCGCTGATGATGGCGGGCATGTTCAGATACGACAGCGCCGCCTGCGGCGGTCCGATGCAAACCGTCTCGTCCGCCAACAGCACGTGCTTGGTATTGAAATCCGCGGTCGAGTGCACCGCCACCGTCTTGATACCGAGTTCGCGGCAGGCGCGCAGGATGCGAAGCGCAATCTCGCCGCGGTTAGCGATGACGACTTTTTCGATCATCGGCGCTATTCGATGATGAACAGCGGCTGCCCGAACTCGACTGGCTCACCGTTTTTGGCGAGTACCGCGGATACGCGGCCCGCCTTGTCGGATTCGATCTGGTTCATCATCTTCATCGCTTCGATGATGCACAGTATCTGTCCGACCTTGATTTCCATGCCGATCTCGACGAAGGGTTTGGATCCCGGCGAGGAGGCTGAATAATAAGTGCCCACCATGGGCGAGGTCACGGTGTGCTCGTCGTTGCGCGGCTTGTGCTCCCCGGCCGCCGTCGCCGGCGTCGCCGGCGACGCTACCGGCGCGGGCTGGCTCATGGGTCCGCCCACGGCCACCGTGGGCGGCATGGCGAGGCGCGGATGGCGGCTGATGCGCACGGATTCTTCGCCCTCGGAAATCTCCAGCTCCGAAATGCCGGACTCTTCCAAGAGCTCGATCAATTTTTTCACTTTGCGAATATCCATCCCCGAACTCCCGAAAGATCGTCGATTAGGTGGCGGCCAGCCGTGCACAGGCCGCTTCGAGCGCGAGCTCATAGCCGATAGGGCCGAGCCCGATGATGCAGCCGACCGCTATGTCGGACAGATATGAGTGATGGCGGAAGGCCTCGCGTGCGAACAGATTGCTGATATGCACTTCGATGAACGGTACGGACACGCCCAGAAATGCGTCGCGCAGGGCGATGCTGGTATGAGTGAACGCGCCGGGATTGATGATAACGAACGCAGCACCGCCGCTCTTGGCCGAATGCACCTTGGCGATGAGCTCTTGCTCCGAGTCGCTTTGCGCGCTCGTGAGCTCATGGCCCCGGGCGAGGGCCAACCCGGCCAGCTTGACCTCGATGTCGTGAAGGCTCGCCGAGCCGTAGATCGCCGGTTCCCGCGTCCCGAGCAGGTTAAGATTCGGACCATTCAGCAATAAAATTCGCGCCATCGTGACGACAGTCCGGCGTTACCGCACTTAAAAGGTCCGCGATAATAACCAGAAACGGAGGGGAATTGGCAAGCTTTGGCTGCGAACTTCGGCAGAACCCCTAACCGGCCTTGGCGGCGACCAAGGCCCGCAGACCCTCACTGATGGCGCGCCGGGCCTGCGGCAGTGCGATTCGATCCCGGTCCAGATCCTGCACCTGCGAAAGGATTAGATCGGCCTGCGCCTGATGCAACTCGCCCACGTAAAGCGCCACCACTTCGCCTCGGCGGTCCGTGAATACCGTAAACGGAAATGCCGGCGATTCGACTCCGAACGCGGCGGCTGCCTCCAAAGCATCCTGTTCGCCGACCAGCAGCGGATAGGCGATCTTGAGTTCGTCCGCATAGGCAGCGACCCTGTCGCGGTGATCCACTGCAATCCCGATGACCGCCACGCCTCGACCCGCCCATCGGCTGTTCAGCGCTTCGAGCAGCGGGATCTCCCGCCGGCAGGGCTGACACCAGGTGGCCCAGAAGTTGATGATCAAGGATTTGCCGTCCCACGATTTTATCGAGGTCAGCTTGCCGCTCCGATCCGCGAGCGAAAAATCAGGTACCCGCTCTGGGACCTTCACCACCGGAGGCACGGCGGTGTCGAAGCCGTCGGTGACATCGCCGGCGGTCGGGGCGCCTGCCGCGGCGGCCGGAACGGTTATACCGGGGGGCGGACGGGCCGCCGTGCGGGTCGAGGATATGCGCCCTGCGGCCCACAGGCCGACGAGCAGAACCAGGGCCACGGTGGCGGCGCGCAGCAGCCGGCGGCTCATGGGGCCGGCAGGTCGAGACGGCGCCCTTTGCGCAACAGCAAGCCGGCAAAAAGGAAGGCCAAGGCTCCGCCGATGATCGCAATGCCTTCCCAGGGGTGCGCTGGGGTCTGCACGCCCACGGCCGCGGAGGTGCTCTCGGGAAACAGCACCTTGGTGATGGGCAGATAGCAAAGCCCTGCCTCGGCGCAGCCCTGATAGGTCACCTTGATCTGCATGGGGTGGGCGCCGTAGTCGAAGCGTCGAAACGGCGCAGTCGCTTCGACTTGCTGCAGGTAGACCTCTTGAGTCCCGAGATAAGGATCGGTCTTGCTGAGGCCTCTGGGCAAGCTCAAGCCCATCACCAGAAGATCGGGACTTTCCGCCTTCACCTCGATTTTATGGCGATACAGGTAATAGCCGTCCGCGATGACCCAGCGCACCCGCACCACGTTGCCGTCGACTCGGGCATTGACGCGAAAGGCAACGTCCGGCGGCAAAAAGTCGGTTTCGTTCGACTCGGTGCCGCGCATCCACCACGGCCTGGCGGCGGCGGCACCGCTCACCAGCGCGAGCGCGGATAGCATAATCAAGGCTCGGGTGATTCTCATCCATGCACTCTATAATAATCAGGCAGCGGCGGCGCGCACCGATGTCGCCCAACTCAAATGCTGCGTTACAGCAAAAACTTGCACTGCCACCCCCCTTGAATCCCCGAGATCTGCCGCTATTATTAGCAGCCACGAGCGGAGAGTGCTAACAACCCTCGCTCGAGTTAACCCGTAACCCAAGCATTAGGAGTCTTGTTTTATGAAGATTCGTCCCCTTCATGACCGTGTGATCGTGAAACGAGAGGAAGAAGAGCGTAAGTCCCCAGGCGGCATCGTGATTCCGGACACCGCAACCGAGAAGCCCATCTTCGGCAAAGTGGTTGCCGTCGGCAAGGGCAAGATTCTGGAAAACGGCGAAATTCGTCCGCTCGACCTCAAGGTCGGCGACAAGATTCTATTCGGCAAGTACAGCGGTACCGAAGTGAAGATGGATGGCGAAGAACTCGTAGTCATGCGTGAGGAAGACGTCATGGCTGTGGTCGAAGGCAAGTAAGCCCTTCGATCGACGCATCGTTAATGAATTTAATATAGAGGAATCTGAAAATGGCAGCAAAAGACGTACGCTTCAGCGACGACGCCCGGCAACGCATGTTCAAGGGTGTGAATATCCTGGCGAATGCCGTCAAGGTCACGCTGGGTCCCAAGGGCCGCAATGCGGTGCTCGACAAGAGCTTCGGCGCCCCCACCGTCACCAAGGACGGTGTCTCGGTCGCCATGGAAATCGAGCTCAAGGACAAGTTCGAGAACATGGGTGCGCAAATGGTCAAGGAAGTCGCATCCAACACTTCCGATGAAGCCGGCGACGGCACCACGACCGCCACCGTGCTCGCTCAAGCGATCATCCGCGAGGGCTTAAAGTCGGTCGCCGCGGGCGCGAATCCGATGGATCTGAAGCGCGGCATCGACCTCGCGGTCATCTCCGCGACCGAAGAGCTCAAGAAGCACTCCAAGCCGTGCAAGGACCCGAAGGCGATTGCGCAGGTCGGCACGATCTCGGCGAACTCCGACGAGAGCATCGGCAAGACGATTGCCGATGCCATGGCGAAGGTCGGCAAAGAGGGCGTGATCACCGTCGAGGAAGGCTCGGCGCTCGAGAACGAGCTCGAAGTGGTCGAAGGCATGCAATTCG
>JBKQOZ010000058.1:0-8133 GCA_052326345.1 Steroidobacteraceae bacterium
ATCAGGCGCGGATGCGCCCGAATATCATGGATTTTCTCGGTTTGCCGTCGTGGCTGGCGGGCCTTTCGCGAAGCGGAATCGCCGATCGCACGCTCGGCGAATTTGATGCGCAGATCGATCGGCTGATCAGAATGCGTTCGAGCGATCCCGGAAACGGTCCCAGGGATCTGCTGGCGCTGCTGATCGAGGCGCGGGACGAGCAGACCGGCGGCGGCATGAGCGCGCAGGAAGTGCGTGACCACGTCATCACGATCTTCATGGCCGGTCACGAGACCACCGCCATGGCCATGACCTGGACGTGGTATCTATTGTCGCAACATCCGGCCGAAGAGGCGCAACTGCACGCCGAGCTGCAGGCGGTGCTTGGCGGGCGCGCGCCGAACCACGAGGATCTGGGCAAACTTACCTATACCCGGATGGTGATCGAAGAATCGATGCGGCTTTATCCGCCGGTGCATACCATCGCACGCGAAGCGCTCGCCGACGACACACTGGCGGGCCGGCACGTGCCCAAGGGGTCGACGGTGCTGATCGTCCCATGGGTGCTTCACCGTCACCTAAAGCTTTGGCAAGACCCCTGGCGATTCGATCCCACGCGGTTCTCGCCGGAGCGATCGGCCGAACGTCCGCGCTTCGCCTACCTGCCGTTCGGCGGCGGCCGTCGTATCTGCATCGGAGCGGCATTCGCCACGGCGGAGGCGATGATTCTGCTCGCCGCCGTCGCGCAGCGCTACCGCCTGCGGCTCGTGGCCGGGCATCCCGTCGAGCCTCAGGGACTGATTACGCTTCGCGCCCGCCACGGAATGAAGATGCTGCTGCTGCCGCGGGCGTAATGCGCGGGCGTTTTGCGCGCATCCCTGGCAGAGAGCTAGACTCCTGCGAGACCCTTTGGATCAGCGTACGAGGACACCGCCATGCGCGCAGCTTTCGAAATCAGCATGTACCCGTTGACCGCCGATTATCGGCCCGTGATTCAGGACTTCATCGACAGGCTGAACAGCTACCCGCAATTGCAGGTGCATACCAATGCGCTCTCCACGCAGCTCTGGGGCGAGCTCGATCAAGTGATGAGCGTTCTGTCGAAGGAGATGGGCCGTCCCGCGACAGGAACACCGCAGCTCGTATTCGTCATGAAGGTGCTTCCGGGGGTGGCGCCGCCGCAGCCGCACTGAGCCGATCGGCGATGCGTGTTCGACGCGTCGCCGCATCGCAGCACAGCTGTTGCGAATATCGCGCGACGCCGTTATATAGTCCATGAAAGCGGGTGAACGGATCCCGCGCGGTGATGTGTGCGGACACGGAGGACGAATGATGGCTACGAAAAGCGAATCTTCGGGGAAGAAGACGAGGAGAAAGGCGAGCACGGCGCCCAAGCTGCGCACGAGCGCGATGATTGCAGCCGCCTCCATGAGTATCGACCCGGATGTTCGGCGCCAGTTGGTGGCGGCGGAGGCGTATTTCCTTGCCGAGCGGCGCGGGTTTGCGGCCGGTCACGAACTCGAGGACTGGGTGACCGCCGAAGCGGCGGTGGATTCGCGCCTTCAGCAGATGCAGGTGGCCTAGCGTCGCATGGTTTGCAGCGGCTCGAGCAAAGCGAGCGTACGAGATTCGCGCGCTTGAGTCGCTTGGGTATCTTTTTTAACCACGCTGGGTGTAGATTTGCGCTTTCCACAGCCGAGGGGATTGGACCATGCGGATCAGACTCGTCGTAGCAACCGTCGTTGGAATCATCGTGGCGACGGTCGCGACAGCGGACGATTCCGGACGTCAATATTTTGCACCGCCTGCCGGTGCCGGTGCATCGCTGCCCTTCAGTGAAGCGGTGATGGTGGGCGACACCCTGTATGTCGCCGGGCACATCGGTCTCGATCCAAAAACGCAAAAAGCCGCCGCCGATATCGATGTGGAAGCCCACGCGGTCATGGATGCCGTCAAGCACACGGTCGAATCGACGGGACTTAAGATGGATGATCTGGTCTCGGTCACCGTCTATTGCACGGATCTTGGTTTATACGACGCGTTCAACGCCGTATACCGAACCTATTTTCAAGGCCACTACCCGACTCGCGCGTTCATCGGTGTCAGCAGCCTGGTCCGAGGCGCGCACTTCGAAGTCGCAGGCATAGCGGCGAGACCGGCGCAGCGCAAGTAAATCAAGCTGACCGGTCTTAAGCGCACGGGTCCGACCGCAATGAGGACTTGATATGCGTGTGCTCCTTTGCGCAAGACGCTCGCTTTGGTGGCTGATCGTCCTGTGCGTGCCGCTGTGCCAGGCGGCCTCGGTCGGCCGCGAAGGCGCGCAGCGTCTGATGAGACAGCAGCTCGTGGGTGCCTGGCGGCTTGTGAGCATCGAGTACTCCGGGCCAGGCGGACCGATCGTCGACCCCTTCTATCAGGCCGGCTCGACCGGCATCATCGTCTACGATCCCTCCGGATGGGTGAGCGTCCATATCGTGGCACCGCATCGGCAGGCTTGGGACGTTCCGGCAGCGCGGGTGGCATCCGCCGCTGCGGCGCAGGACGTGCAGTTGAAGGCGGCGGCATTCGACACGTACTACGCTTATTTCGGTACTTGGGATCTCGAGGAGGCCTCGTCGATGGTTGTCCACCATGTGAAATCATCTCTGATCCCAGCCGAGACAGGCCTGGACTACGCGCAGAAGGTCACGCTCGAGGGCGGACGCCTGGTTTTCACGACGCGCAACGGGAACGGGGGGCAGGAAACCGTCCGCAGAAAGATCTGGGAGCGCATCGCCGGAGTTGCCCCATAGAGGCGCTGGGGCCGTGCATGCATTGCCTACTTGTCTCGGCCGGCCGGCGCGGTAGCGATTGCCGACAGATCCGCTTGGAGGCCGACGGTGGCAATGACCCCATCCGCCTTTTGCAGCACTTCGCGCGCATAATCCCAGTGGATGGCGACCGTGGCGTCACCGACTTTTGCCCTCAATAATTGCGAGAATTCCTCGAGATTGGGCTCAAAGCTCTGACCCTCCGCATCGACCGGGGGATGCGCTTCGAGCAACAGTTGCCCGTCGATCCACGCCACCTTCACCGGCTCGTTGATCAGGCGCACCGGCGTGCCGACCGATATCAGCGGAAACAGCGCCGCGACGTCGTCCGGATACATTCGAATGCAGCCATGCGTCACGGCGAGTCCGACGGCGATCGGGTTATTCGTCCCGTGGATCAAGTAGGTGCCGTTGCCCGCCGCGAGGCGCATGGCGTAATTCCCCAAGGGATTGTCGGGACCGGGCGGCACTCGTGCCGGCAGCGGATCGCCCGCCGCGGCGTGCTCCTTGCGCACGGATTCCGGAGGGTACCAGACCGGATCCTTTTGCTTCTGAATGACGTGGGTGACCCCAAGCGGGGTTCGCCAATCCATTTTCCCGATGCTGACCGGGTAGGTGATGACCACGCGCGTGCCGTCTCGCTTGGGCTTCGGATAGTAGTAGAGACGATGCTCCGGAAGGTTGACGACGATTCCCTCGCGCGGCCCGGGCGGCAGGATATGACGGCCCGGAACCACCAGCATCTTGCCGCCGCCGGGCAGCCACGGGTCGACGCCAGGATTAACCCGAATCAATTCCTCGGAGCCCAGGCTGTACGCCCGCGCCAGATCGTAGAGCGTATCCTCATAAACCGTCATGACGGTTTGATCCTCGCCAACCACGGCATCGTCGCGGCCCGTGAGAGGATATTCCGTGGCGTGCGCCCGCCCGCCCGCAGCAAGCGCGAGCAAAGCGGTCAATATCGCCGTGACCGAACCGAACCGGACGCAGTGCGCCAAATGCAGGGCCTTTTGCACAGCTTAGCCTAGCACGCGACAGGCGATTCTTGTTACGCGCTGGCGATGTCGCCCGCATGGCCGCTAATGGCTAAAATACGGGTATGAACGAAACGGAAAACCGCGTGCTGAGAGACTCGACTGAAGATGACTTCGCCGCCGTGTTGCAACTCAACCTCGAGTCGGAGCGCTACCTGAGCCCGCTGTCGTTGGCACGACTTCAAGCGCTGCATGCGCGTGCGTGGCACCGGCGTGTCGTCTGCCTCGACGGGGCGGTGCAGGGATTTCTGCTGGCGTTCCGGGAAGGCGTCGACTACGACAGTCCGAATTACCAGTGGTTCGCCGCCCGCTACGCGCAGTTCCTCTACATCGACCGTATCGTCATCAGCCCCACAGCGCGCGGCCGCGGCCTGGGTGTCCGGGTGTACGAGGATTTGTTTTCGCGTGCGCGTGCGCACGGTCTCGCGCGGGTTACCTGTGAGTTCGACACCGATCCGCCGAATGAGGCATCACGGCGGTTTCATCAGCGCCTCGGCTTTCGCGAGGTCGGAAGCCAGCGCGTCGCGGGCGGCAGGAAGGCCGTTTCGCTGCAGGAACTGCTGCTGAACGGTGAATATGCACGATAAAGTCGTCGTCATCACAGGCGCGACGTCGGGCATCGGCGAAGTGACCGCGCGGCGGCTCGCCGAGATGGGCGCTCGTCTCGTGCTCGTCGCGCGCGACAAAGGCCGCGGCGAAGCCGCGCTGTCCCGATTGCGCGCCGGCGAGACCCACCGGGGGCATACGATCCATTATGCCGATTTGTCGCGCATCTCGGAGATGAAGAGGCTGGCCGCGGAGATTGCGGCTGCCGAACCGCGTATCGACGTGCTCATCAACAATGCGGGCGCCCTGTTCGGATCGCGCCAGGTGACCGAAGATGATCTTGAACGAACATTCGCGGTCAACCACCTGGCGTATTTCGTGCTCACAATGGGCTTGCAGCAACGGTTGATCGCCGGCTCGCCGGCGCGAATCGTCAACACCGCCTCGGATGCGCACAGAGGATGCAAGCTGGATTTCGGTGACCTGCAGTCAACGCGCGGTTATTCGGGATTCAAGGTCTACGGGCGCTCCAAGCTCTGCAACATACTTTTCACGCGCGAGCTTGCACGCCGCTGGCGCGGGCAGGGAGTCACCGCGAATTGCCTGCATCCGGGCTTCGTCGCCACACGCTTCGGTGACGGCAGCGGCGGCATGCTGTCGCGCGCGGTGCGTGTGGCGAAGATCTTCGCGATCTCGCCAGAAGAGGGAGCGCAGACCATCGTGTATCTTGCGTCCTCGCCCGACGTGGCCGATGTCAGCGGCGAGTATTTTTACAAATGCCGCCGGGCGACGCCGACACAAGAAGCGCGCGACGAATCGGCGGCTGAACGGCTGTGGATCGAGTCCGCACGACTCGCGAGAATCGCGGCCTGACAGGCAGCGCAGTTTTGATTCATGAACAATAAATGACATGATGAATATCGCATATGATATTGAATAGGCGTTGCTTTCGCGATACGCTGGCGAGTCGAACCTCTTTAGAGAGACTCCTATGCGATGCGCGATTCGAATCCATGCCTTTCGCTTGATGTTTATCCGTGGATTGTTGGCGGCCGGCTGCGTAGCCATCCACGCTCCCGGCGCGTTGGCGGCGGCGGCGGCGCCCGGCACGAGCGCTCCGGCCACGCTGTTCTACAATGCGCACGTCTTCACCGCCGAATATGAGCACCCGTACGCCGAGGCGCTGGCGGTCAGCGCAGACAAGATCATCGCGGTCGGAGCGCTTCGCACGGTCGAGCAAGTGGCCGGCCCAGCTGCCAGAAAGGTGGATCTTCACGGCAAATTTCTGATGCCGGGCATGATCGATGCGCACGCCCATCCGATTGCCGGCGGTTTCACGCTGATTCAAGCACGGTATCCGGACACGAACGATTCGGTCCCCGATCTCGTGCGATTCGTCGCCGCGCAGATGGACAAGAATACGAGCCGCCTCGGAAATGTGCTGGTCATTTTCGATCTGGACCTCGGCTTTTGGACGCATGCGGCCGACATCGACGCGGCACTGAGTGCAGGCAACTTCGCCAAGCAACCCATCGTCTTATTCGGCTCCGACGGCCATACCGCCTGGGCCAACCGGCCCGCACGCATTCACGCCGGGATCACACCGCAGTACCTTCGAAGCCTCTCGCCGAACGAGCAGCACTACTATGGCTTCGATGCCGGATTCAATCCGAACGGCTTTGTGGTGGATGTGGGCAAAAACAAGATCGACCAAAGCCTCCCGGAGCCGTCGGCCGAGACCATGCTGGCCGCCGGCAGGGCGGCGGTGCATTACATGAATTCGCTCGGCATCACGGGCTGGCTCGATGCGGCAGCGAGCGGCGCGGTCGGCGGAGCCGTACCGGCGAGCACCAAAGACCCCGGCTACCTTCCGGTGTACAAGGAACTCGGCCGGCGGGGCGAGTTGACGGCGCACGTGACGGCCTATCCCGTGATTCAGCCCGACCTGGGATTTCAGCAGATCGACGTGGTCGAGGCCCTGCAATCGCAGTACCGCGATATCCCGAACCTGAGGATACCGGGCCTGAAGGTGTTCGCCGACGGAGTCGTGGAAATTCCCTCTCAAACGGCAGCGCTCACCAAGCCATACATCAATACCGGCCGCTCCGCGCCGCTGCTGTTCACTCCGGCGAAAATGAACGCCCTGGTCACCGAGGCCGACCGGCGGGGCCTGACCGTGCACGTGCATGCCATCGGCGACCTGGCCGTCAAGGCTGCTCTGGACGCGTTCGAGGCGGCGCGCAAGGCGAATCCCTCGGGCATGCTGCCCCATACCCTGACGCATGCGCAGTTCGTCGATCCGGAAGACATTCCGCGATTTGCGCAGCTTCGCGTCATCGCGGCGTTGCAGCTCCTGTGGGCGGTGGCTGACCCAAGCACGAACGAACAGGTGAAGCCGTTCATCGATCCAGAGATCTACCGATGGATGTACCCGGCGCGCTCGCTTCTCGACAGCGGCGCCGTCATCGCCGGCGCGAGCGATTGGCCGGTGAGTACGGCAAATCCCTTTCTTGCGATTTACCAGGCGGAAACGCGCAGCGGACCGCAGGGCGTGCTGAACGCGTCGCAGAGAATGCCGCGGGAGGCGATGCTGTACGCGTACACGCGCAACTCAGCTCGGGTCCTTGATCAGTTGGATCAAATCGGATCGCTCGCGCCGGGTAAGCTCGCGGATGTCGTACTCATCGATCGCGACGTTCTTGCGGTGCCGGCGCAGGAGCTCAAGGATGCCACGGTGGTCTGGACGATGCTGGGCGGAAAGGTCATATACGGCGCTGCCCCGTGATCGCGGATTGCGTGCCAACTATCGGCTGATCCGCGCGCCACGCTCGAGGAGCAGCTCGCGCAACACCGAGCGGTGGCAGCGCGATTCATCGGCGCAATAGCATCCAACGGAGAAGCTGGTCTGGTGAGACAGAGCCGACAGTAGATCGAGCGTATGGCGCGCAGTCGGCGAGGCCATTTCACTCCGATACTGTTTCACGAATCGACTCCAGTCCCGATCGGATCGTGCCATCAGTGCCTGCCGGACCAATTCCGCGCTGGGCGCCAGCGTCGGCAGCCACACATCGTAGAAATTCTTCGAGGCGTAGTCGGCTTTGGCAATGCCTCGAGGAGGGCGTCTTACGGTGCCGATTCGCAGGCCTTCGCCCGGGAGGCGGTCGGTTCCTAGACGGACGATACGAATAGCCACAGGCTCGGCTCGCTGATGTCCCGGCGCGCGCGAGACTACAATCCAGACACCACAAGATAGGCGGCGAGCACGATTCCGATCAAAGCCACGGTGATGTTGATGGCCGGGCCCAACCATGCCCAGGTGCCGGACGGTACGTCCTGCCGGGGCAACTCGGTCACGAAGTGGCGAAACGCGAGGCTTGATGCGATGGCGACGGCGGAGCCGACCAGAATCAACACGACGCCGACGGTGAGCGAGAACAAGTGACGCGCCGAGCTCTCGACCTGCAGACGCAGCAGAGTGAGGAACAGGCTGAAACGTTCGATCACGAAGCCAAACGCCATCAGCGCCAGGCTGCAGCGCTGCCAGGCCAGTAAGGTTCGAACGGCTGCGAAAAACACTCGCGGGTCAGATATGGCGGACATTGTTGGCAAGGATACTACGCGCGGTTGCGGCGCAGTGAGATGAACGGTTGCAAAGTCAGCGCTCTGGTCTCTAAAGTTGGCGTTGACGCCGAGTGCAGACGCTGTGCATATTTCCTAAGGAGGAACCCAAAGTGCGCTTCTTGTGCGCTGATCGTTGGTTTTAG
>JBKQOZ010000059.1:0-6043 GCA_052326345.1 Steroidobacteraceae bacterium
TCAAGCCCTATACCATCGCCGTCAACCTGTCGGGCACCTCACTCAACGACGAGCGCTTCCTCGAGTACCTGATCGCCGAGTTGAGCGCCCATGATCTCGCGCCCGGAGCGATGTGCTTCGAGATCACCGAGACCGCGGCCATCGCCAATCTGGGCAACGTGGTGTATTTCATGCGCGAATTGAAAACGCGCGGCTGCCACTTCGCGCTCGATGACTTCGGCAGCGGCCTGTCCTCGTTCATGTACCTGAAGACCTTGCCGGTCGACTATCTGAAGATCGATGGGCAGTTCATCGAGAACGTGACGCGCGATCCGGTGGATCGCAGCATGGTGGAGGCGATCAGCCAGGTGGGCAGGGCGATGGGCATTCAAACGATTGCCGAGCGCGTCGAGTCGGCGGAGGTGCTGACCGAGCTCGGCCGGCTCGGAATCGGTTTCGCACAGGGCTTCCACATCGCCGAGCCGCGATCGACCGCCGGTTTTCCGTACCTGCAGGAGAAGATCCTCGCCGATTGACGCGGGCGGCCAGCCGCGTGCGGCGAGCGGTGGGCGGCCAGACGCGTGCGGCGAGCGGCACGGCGCTCAGGGCTCACCGCTGCCGATCTCGGCGCGGCGCCGTGCGACGTACTCATCGAGTGCTTCGCGGATCGCTGGATCGAGCGCCGGCTCTTCGTATTCCTTGAGGGCTTGCTTCCAGATTTCCGTGGCGCGCTGCGTCGCATCCTTGGCGCCGCCGAGCTGCCAGTTCTCGTAATTTTGCCAGTTCGACAACAGGGGCCGGTAGAAGGCGTGCTCGTAGCGCTCCATGGTGTGCGCTTCGCCGAAAAAGTGGCCGCCGGTCGGCACGCCTTGGATGGCCTCGAAGCCGAGCTCGCGCTCGTCGACCACGATCGGCCGCAAGAATTCGATCATGAGCTGCAGCATCTCGACGTCGAGGACGAGCTTTTCGAAGGACGCGGTGAGGCCGCCCTCCTGCCACCCGGCGGCGTGGTACACGAGGTTGCCGTGCCCCATGACCGCCCCCCATAGCGACATCTCGGTCTCGTACGCGCCCTGGGCGTCGGCGGCGTTGGAGGCGCTCGCGTTCGAGGTGCGATACGGCAGCCGGTAGCGGCGCGCGAGCTGGCCGCTCGCCACGTTGGCCTTGGCGTTTTCCGGCGTGCCGAAGGCGGGAGCCCCGGAGCGCATGTCCACATTGGAGGTGAAAGCGCCGTACACGACCGGCGCCCCGGCGCGCACCAGCTGCGCGAGCACGACGCCGAACAGCGCTTCGGCGTTCTGCTGCGCGAGCGCCGCCGCAAGCGAGGCGGGCGCCATCGCGCCCATGAGCGTGAACGGCGTGATGACCACCGCCTGACCGTGCTCGGCCATGGCGATCAGCCCGTCGGTCATCGCTTCATCGAAGCGGCGCGGGCTGTTCACGGAAATGATGGTGATCACGCCCGGGCTCGAGGCGAACTCCGCGAGGTCGAGGCCGCGCGCGATCGCCATCATCCGGATGCCGTCGAGCGCGCGCTGCGCGCCGATCGCCGTGCAGTGAAACACCCGATCCGAATAGGTGAGATTCGCCCGATAGGTGTCGAGATGCCGAGAGTTCGCCGGCAGCTCGATCGGCGCGCACACCTGATTGCCGAGCAGATGGATGGCGTTGAAGTATTGCGCGAGGCGGACGAAGTCGCGGTAATCGTTTAAGTTTCCCGGCCGGCGGCCGCGCTCGCAATCGTGCACGTTGGCCGGGCCCGCGACCAGGCCGAAGTTCAGGTGATTGCCGCCCAGAATGATGCGCCTCGCCTCGTTGCGCGGCGTGAGCACGAACTTTGCGGGCGCGCTTGCGAGCGCGTGCTCGACCAGGCCGCGGTCGAGGCGCACGCTGTGGCTCGCCGCATCCACCTGCGCGCCGGCCGCCTTGAGCAGCGTGCGGCCTCGCGCCGACATCACCTCCATCCCGAGCTCCTCGAGAATGCGCAGCGATGTGAGATGAATGGCCTCGATCTGATCGCCCGACAGCACCTCGAGCGGCGCGTACGGCTGTACGACTTGCTGCCACGGCAGCTGATGCACCCGGCTTCCGCCCTCGCGTCTGGCGCGGCCTCCCGGTCGTTTTCGGTGCGTCACATCCGGCATGCGGCCCCCTTGAGCAATGGTCGCATATCAGAAGGTGATTCTCACGCCGCCGAACAGTGCGCGCGGCGCGGCGGGACTTTCGAAGCGGTTGTCCACCCGCGGGTCGTTCGAGCCCGCATTCGCGGGAATGCCGGGCGCGCCGACACCGGTGGGATCGGCGAACAGGCCATAGGTGGCGTAGCGCGCGTCGAATGCGTTCTGCAGGTTCGCGAAGAACTCGGCGCGCGCGCTGACTCGATAGGATGTGCGCAGGGTCAGCACGTGATATCCGGGCATCGGCGCATTCTGATTCGACTCATCGCCGTGAAAGTACTCGGTGCTCACCAGGATGAATGAGCCGCCCACCGTCCAATGGTTGCGGATCGTGTAATCGACGCCGGTCTTGAAGCGGTTGCGCGGGATGCCCGGCAATTGATCCCCGGGCTCGACGTGGATGTTGCCGTTGGCGTCGTGATAGGGGTTGAAGGGGGAGTTCAAGGTCAGCGGCGAGCAAAACGTGGCGTCGATGAAGCTGTACTCGGCGTACCCCGACCAGAGCCGGCCCTGGTAAGTCATGCCCGCTTCCACGCCCTGGCGGCGCGTGCTGCCGATGTTCTGGAAAAAGCCCTTGCCGTTCAAGGTCGATACGCCGTAGATGTCGTTGTCGAGGTCGGTGCGGAATACGCCCGCATTCCAGGTGAAGCGGCCGCCGCCCGCCGTTGCCCGCTGGCCGCGCAGCCCCGCCTCGAGCGTGTGCGCGATCACCTGCTTGAGGTTCGGCGGATCGCCGGAGAGGCTCGAGGGCAGCAGGCAGGGCGCCTGCGGATTGGAGCATTCGATCTCGCTGGCGGTAGGCGCACGATTGTTGATCGAATAGCCCGCATACGCGGTGACATTCGCGCTCAGCTTGTCGGTGGCGCCGAGTGCGGGGTTAAGGTGAGTGAAGCGGTTGATGCCGTTCAAGTCGCTGCCCAGTCGATCCGCAAGGTCCACCTCCGCGATGTTGTAGCGCGCGCTCGCGGTGACGGCGAGCGCCGCACTCGCATCGAAGGTATCGGTGACGTACAGGCCGTAGTACCGGTCGGTGGACCGCAGGCTGACGGGCGTCGCCGTGTAGGGCGTGTTCTCCGGCGTGTCGACGAACAGGCCGGACGGCAGCACCATGAGCGAGGAGTTGATGACGCCGACCTCGCTGGCCGAGTAGAAATCGGTCCACGCGTCATCGAGGCTGGCGCCGAGCGCGAATTGATTGCCGCGAGCGAACACGGGCTCGCTGCCGGTGATCTGCAGCGAGCCGCCGTAGCTCTCCGAGTGAATGGATTCGGAGTCATTTTCGCCGATGTAGCGCGTACCGCCCTGCGAGATGTCGGGCAGCGCGGCCCCGGAAGAGCTCACCAGCGGCGTGAGGCCGTCCGGTTGGCACAACAGCCCCAAGTCGGCGGCGGAGGTGCAGGCGGTGTACTCGGTGGTGTTGCCGTTCGCGATGCTTTGTCGATAATTGCGAAAATACACGACCCCCTGCAAGGCGAGCGTGCGGGCCATGTCGTAGGACCCGTTCAGCGTCACGAAGTCCACGCTGTTGAGGTTGTCTTGCGGTCCGGTGAACACCTCTTCGGGACTGATCGCGAGCGATTGCACCGGCGCTGCGCCTTGGCCATACAGTTCGTTGTCCGCCCGGGAGTAGCTCAAGTCGAGCGCCGCGCCGTCGCCGTGCAGGCTCAAGTCCAGGTAGTACTGATGCACTGAATCCTGCGCGAACAGCCGCCAGCCGTCCTGGTTCAGCACCCGCGCCGCCGCATACAGACCGAATGCGCCTTGATTGAATCCGGCCTGCGCCGAACCGGTGCGCTGATTGAAGGACCCGCCGGACAATTGCCCGTCGGCACCCTCGAAGGTGAAGCCGTTCTTCATGATCACGGCCATTGCTCCCCCCAGCGCGTTCAGGCCGTACAGGGGGCTCGAGCTGACGATGTCGACGCGCTTGATGGCAATGTCCGGGATGAGGTCCCAGTTGACGGTGTCGCCGAAGGCCTCGTTGATGCGTACGCCGCTCTGATACACCGCGAGCCCCTGCGGAGTCCCGAGCACCGGCGAGGCCTCGAAGCCGCGATACAAGATGTCGGGCTGAAAGGGATCGGCGAGCGTGTCGTTGATGTTCACGCTGGCGAGGCGGGTGCCGAGGGCCCCGGTGAGGCTTGCGGTGCCGTTTTCCGTGACCGCCGCGGAGGAGAGGCTTTGCACGTTGCCCGGCACCTTATCGGCGTCGATGCTCGCGCCCGGCACGGGCGTGGTGGCGATGACCTGCACTTCTGGCAGCGCCGGGGCGGGCGGGCTCGATTCCTCCAGCGCGCCGGCGCTGGTGGCAGCGCCGCCGATGCACAGGATGAGGCCGAATAACGGCCGGTGGCGCGATCGTTCCATAAGCAGGCTGGAGCGCATCATATACAGTACTGCGCGCCCGCGCGTACTGGATTTACGCTGGCCGCAGCGGCGCGTACAGTCTGTCCATGGCACGCCGCTTCATCGGTCATGAGCCCATCAAGGGCAGAGGCGCCGCATCGAATCCTGCGGGGCGATTCGAGCCGTTGATCCACGAGCAAACGCACGACGGGTGGTACGAGGAGGAGATCCCGCAGAATCCGCACGAAACCGTGCTGCCCGACCGCGCGCGCGGCATCATCACCAGCAACGACTCGCCCGATGTCGGATTCGATCAATCGATCAATCCCTACCGCGGCTGCAGCCACGGGTGCGTGTACTGCTTTGCCCGGCCGACCCATGCGTATCTCGGCCTCTCGCCGGGCCTGGATTTCGAAACCAAGCTCTTCTACAAGGCGGATGCGGTCAAGCTTCTCGAAGCCGAGCTCAGCAAGCCGAGATATGTGTGCAAGACGATCGCGCTCGGCATCAACACCGACGGCTATCAGCCGCTGGAAAAACGGCTCGAGGTGACTCGCGGCATTCTCGCGGTGCTCGCGCGCTGCCGGCATCCGGTGTCCATCGTCACGAAGAGCGCCCTGATCGTGCGCGACATCGACCTGCTCGCGGATCTCGCCAAGGATCGGCTGATCTCGGTGATGCTCAGCATCACCTCGCTCACCGACGAGATCAAACGCACGCTCGAGCCGCGCGCCGCATCGCCTAAAGGCCGGCTGCGCACGATCGCGCAACTGGCCGAGAAGGGGATTCCCGTCGGTGTGCTCGTTGCCCCGGTAATACCGGCGATCACCGACCATGAAATGGAGGACATTCTCGCGGCCGCGCGGCAGGCGGGCGCGACCTCGGCCGGCTATGTGCTGCTGCGCCTCCCGCACGAGCTGAAGCTGCTGTTTCGTGAGTGGCTCCAGGATCATTATCCGGATCGTGCGGCGCACGTCATGTCGCTGATCAGCCAGGCGCGCGGCGGCAAGGACTACGATGCCAGATTCGGCGTGCGCATGAAGGGCACGGGCCCTTACGCCGAGCTGCTGCGCGCGCGCTTCGAGCTCGCCGCGCGCAAGCTCGGCCTGATCCCCTCGGGCGACCGGCACGAGCTCGATACCTCGCTGTTTCGCCCGCCGGCGGCCGGCGCCGCGCAGATGACGCTCGGCTTCTAAAGCGCGGTCGATCGCGAGATTTAAAGAGCGCCGCGCGCGGAATTGGACCAAGGTCCACGCAATGGCCGCTTCGAATGCAGGCATGATGTGCGCAGCATGCACAAGAATCTGCAATGCGCGGGCACAGCCGTCCGTTAGCGCGCCGCGCCGCGCCGCGGTGGCGAGCGCCGCTGCCCCTGGCGGCTTGGTCCCTGGCGGCGCTGTGTGCGGCGCCCGCACACGCGCTCGATTCGCCGGCATCCGATCCGGCGCCCGATCCGGCGGCGGCCGCAACCCCGGCAACGTCCTTGGGCTCCGGCGCGGCGCCGGCCGGCGCCGACAGCGATCAGGCGGAGACGCCCGATT
>JBKQOZ010000060.1:0-5000 GCA_052326345.1 Steroidobacteraceae bacterium
ATACTCCCGACCATAGTGCCGCCCTAGGGCTCCCCCGCGTCAACAGCAGGCAGGCGATGATGCCGGATACCAGCCGCACCATCGTGATGTGGTTGGGTCTGACCCAGGTGCCGAGCAGGGGGCGAACGACGGCGCGCGCCGCGTGGTGGCTCCAAGTATTATTCACTGCGCATCCCTTGTGAGAACCAATGCGACTCGCATGTTCGTGGCGGCAACCGAGTCGCAGTCCCTAGGATGATCAATCGATTCCGCAAATTCAAGAGACTGGACAATGCTCGCCTGAGCAAAGTCCGCGCACTCCCGTTGGCAATCAACGTATAAGTGTGGTAACTGAAAAAATCGACCAGCGCCTTAGCGTTCAGCGCCCTGCGCACCCACCCGATCGATGATCATCCGCATCGGCGAGACAGCGCCCATCGCCTCGAGCTGCCCGGCATCAGCTACGAGCACCACCTTGGCGCGTACCTTGTCCGCAACGGCGAGCAGACGCTCCAATTGTTTGGCTCCAATCATCTCGGCACCGTCCACTACGCACACCTCGTCGAGCATCAGAAGATCCCGCCCTTCCGCCCATGCCGTTTCGCGCTCGACCAGCGTCCGCGACTGGATGCCCGAGGACGACTGCAGATTCGCCGCACCGATTTTGGAAGACGCGAAGCCCGAAACCTTAAACCCTTGCGCCTCCCACACGCGACGCGCCGCCGCCAGCAGCGCGCTCTTGCAGCCGCCCGCCGCCGCCGCCAGCGCCTTGAGGTCCCCCTCGCCGACCAGGTGGTCGAACACCCGTCGTTCCTCTTCGGTCCGCAAATGCTCCGCCAAACCGGTGGAGCGCGCGCCAGCGGCCAGACCGTGGCGCCGCCGGCCCGACATCGTGGACACGCGCTTCAGGAGTGATTTTTCGGCCTCGAGCAGGTCCCGGCTGGTGAATCGGGCGGGGGTTGTGTCCGGCGCACCGAGCGGCACCAACTCGTTGGATTCCATGATCGCGCGGAGCCCCGCCTCGAGCTGCGCCGCACCGTCCGTCCGGCGCTTCAAGAATTGGATGACGTCCTGCTCGGTGAAGGTGCCGCGTTGATGAGTCAAGGCACGCAGCGCTACGGTCGGATCCTCGAGGATCGTCTCGCCATTCTCTTGGGCAATGCGCCGCCGCTCGGCGACGCGCTCCTTGAGGTGCTCGGGCAGCGTCTCATCGCCGTCTCTGCGCCGCCCGATTCCAATTTTGCGACCAGGCGCAAGCTCGCTGTGCTGCGCCTCGAGGCTGCGGTGATCGATGCGCACCGCATGGCCCGCGCGCGCCAGATGCCGGTTGGCCGCATCCGCCCACGCAGTACGCCAATCGACGAGAGTCGATTTGCGATTCCAGTGCCGCGCCTTGGGCCCGAATCCTGTGGACGTCGCATGGCGCAACGTGAGCAGGATGCGCGCATGCGGATTCGTCGGGTCCCTGCGGCAAATGCCGAAGTCAGCGATCATGCCCTTCGACACGAACTCCTGAGCAATGAAATCGCGCGCGAGCGCGATGTTTTCCTCGTGCGACAGTTCGACGGGCAGAGCGACCTCGATTGCACGAGCGAGCTGCGAGTCTTTGCGACGTTCGGTCGCCTCAACCTGATTCCACAAAGCGTGCCGATCGCGCACCCACTCGGCCGTCCCGGTGGGCGCCATGATTTCCAAGTGCGCGAGGGGCCCGCGGTGCGTGTAATCGCGCGTCCTTGCACACCGCTCATCGCGAAGCGCTATGCCGAATCGATACGCAGCCGCAGCCACCGCGCTATGTCCGCGCGCCCGGGAGACGATCGTCGCGGTCAGGTGGAAGATTGCCAAGGACTGCCAGTCAAGCCCCGAAAAGCCATGACGTATAAGTGTGGAGCGCATGCATATTGGACGAAGACTTTACGCGTCGCAGTGTGCGAAAATCAACCACCAGGAGCGGATTTTTCGTGCCCAAACTCGATGAGCAGATTGCGACACTGCAAGAGAAGCTGACACAGCTCAAACGTCGTCAGCAGCACGTCGATGCTCGCAAGCGCGCGATTCAAGCGCAGCGGGAGCGTAAGGCAGAAACTCGCCGCAGGATCTTGGTGGGCGCGCTCGTCCTGGCCAAGGCTCAACGAGGCGAAATCGAGCAACGACAATTGTTGAGCTGGCTCGACCAGGCCCTCACCCGCACTGACGATCGGGCATTGTTCGATCTGCCGCCGCGGGCGTAGCTTATCGATTTTTTGGTAAGGAGCCGCCTTAAAAAAAACCCCGCTCGCTTGCGCGGGCGGGGTGTTCATTTCGTCAAATCAAGAGCCTGGCAGTGACCTACTTTCACATCGACAGAGTCGACACTAGCATCGGCGCTGAGCGTTTTCACTTCCGAGTTCGAAAAGGGATCGGGTGGTTCCCACTCGCTATGGCCGCCAGGCAAAACGGTTGCAGTGGGGCCAGTCATGTCTAGCCCCGCCGCCAATTCGGACAATTTGTTTCGACGTTTCGTCGCATTCAAGTAATCAATTGCATCCCGTCACGATTTGCCGCGTTAAAAGCAAATCGCTTGGGTGTTATATGGTCAAGCCACACGGGCAATTAGTACTGGTTAGCTAAACGCATTGCTGCGCGTACACACCCAGCCTATCAACGTCGTAGTCTTCGACGGCCCTTTAGAGACCTTAAAGGTCTAGGGAGAACTAATCTTGGGGGGGGCTTCCCGCTTAGATGCTTTCAGCGGTTATCCCGTCCGTATATAGCTACCCGGCAGTGCCACTGGCGTGACAACCGGAACACCAGAGATACGTTCACTCCGGTCCTCTCGTACTAGGAGCAACTCACCCTCAATTCTCCAACGGCTACGGAAGATAGGGACCGAACTGTCTCACGACGTTCTGAACCCAGCTCGCGTACCACTTTAAATGGCGAACAGCCATACCCTTGGGACCTGCTACAGCCCCAGGATGTGATGAGCCGACATCGAGGTGCCAAACTCCTCCGTCGATGTGGACTCTTGGGAGGAATAAGCCTGTTATCCCCGGAGTACCTTTTATCCGTTGAGCGATGGCCCTTCCATACAGAACCACCGGATCACTATCACCTACTTTCGTACCTGCTCGACATGTCCGTCTCGCAGTTAAGCACCCTTATGCGATTGCACTCTATGCGCGATGACCGACCGCGCTGAGGGTACCTTTGCACTCCTCCGTTACTCTTTGGGAGGAGACCGCCCCAGTCAAACTACCCACCATACACTGTCCCCAACCCGGATTACGGGCCAAGGTTAGAACTGCGAAGTTGTCAGGCTGGTATTTCAAGGTTGCCTCCATGAGAACTAGCGTCCCCACTTCGTAGGCTCCCAGCTATCCTACACAAACAAATTCAAAGTTCAGTGTAAAGCTATAGTAAAGGTTCACGGGGTCTTTCCGTCTTTCCGCAGCTACGCCGCATCTTCACAGCGATTTCAAGTTCACTGAGTCTCGGGTCGAGACAGTGGGGCCAGCGTTACGCCATTCGTGCAGGTCGGAACTTCATGATTTCCACGATTACTCGCGGCATAGACTATACGTTCATCTGATCGCAACGAGTTGAGCCTCTCGCTGCCGAAGTACTTTCGCTTGCCCGACGGATTCATTTCCATCGACAACCGAACGATCTTCTCAAATCCATCAATTTCTCGATGTTTACCTTCACTCATCAACTCACAAACTCCCGCGAATTTAGTGAAGTCGACTTGCTTGGATGACATCAGTGGATTCGCCCGGAAATGCGGTATCACTATTGATACCAAATCACCGAGATTTCTCACTTCGAATTTGATCGTTTTGTCCGATCGATCTGGTCGTATGGATCCACAATTCCACTTTTCCTTGATGACATAGAGGAGCTGAGCTCTATCGGCGTTCTGGCTGACCGAAAAACTCGGTCGAACCTCCCAGCCTAGACAATGACGATTGCTAGGTTGAAACGAAACGCAGAAACAGCCTTCGCCGTCTACGAAACCTGAGATGTAAGAATCTAGATGCATAGACAATTATCAGAGCCGGCGTGTTATGGACTAGCTGTCTAGGCCATCCAGGGATCTCAACCCCTGAGTCGTTACGGGGAAACGAGTTGCCTCGAATCTTACCCTCGGTATTGCCCTCGACGCACTTGCACGGACGTCGTTGGGGTTCCACCGATTTGAGCCGGTCATTGGAATAGTGTCGCCACTACCCTGGGCAATGTTACTTACCCGACAAGGAATTTCGCTTAGGTCTGTTAACCCTGCTTGCGCAGAGCGATGAGAAGATTCCAATTTCTCACCCTGCATGTCGCCATGCAGCTCGGACTATATCTTCACCGATGAGGATCGGTGTCTGGCGTGTAGTCTCTGAGGATTCTGATATTTGCATATCAGCCTTTCCTGCTGATTGTCCGCGCCTTAGGGTTTGTCACTGCCGCTTACGCGACGAGTACCCAAGGATTCACCGGGTTTTCCAGCATATAGCCAAATTTTACTAAGGCAACGATTCCCGAAACCTTAGGACCGTTCTGGTCGTTACACAACACGCAAAATCAACGTGTTTGTGGAGTTATGCATTGCGCCTAACTCCTGCGTGTCGCCACGCAGTTCGGACTTTATCATCTCCGAAGAATTCGGAGCCTGGCGTAAAGTCTCTGAGGATTCCGGCGGAAGCCGGCCTTTCCTGCTGATTGACTGCACGATTAGATTTTCACTACCGCTCGCCGTCGAGCGATGAGTACTAATCGATACTCAGTGTTCCCAGCATATAGCCAAGTTTATTAACGTAACTACAACTATAGAAGTTGTCCTAAATTTACCCGAACTCTACATCGTCGACTCGACTCTTCGTCTACCAAGCTTAGCCTTCATAGTTACGGCCGCCGTTTACCGGGGCTTCGATCAAGAGCTTCGCCTTGCGGCTGACCCCATCAATTAACCTTCCGGCACCGGGCAGGCGTCAGACCCTATACATCCACTTTCGTGTTCGCAGAGTCCTGTGTTTTTGGTAAACAGTCGCAGC
>JBKQOZ010000060.1:10000-83998 GCA_052326345.1 Steroidobacteraceae bacterium
AAGCGCTATGGCTGCTCGCTGCAGATGGGCGGCTCGGATCAGTGGGGCAACATCGTGCAGGGGGTGGAGCTCGGCCGGCGCCTGCGCGACGCGCAGCTTTACGGTCTGACCTCGCCCCTCATTGCGACCGCCTCCGGCGCAAAGATGGGCAAGACGGCAAGCGGCGCCGTTTGGCTGAACCCGAGCCGCTTGTCCCCATACGGCTATTGGCAATTCTGGCGCAATACCGAGGATGGGGACGTCGGGCGGTTCCTGCGCATGTTCACTGACCTGCCGATGGGCGAAATCAGGCGGCTCGAGAGGCTCGAAGGGGCCGAGATCAATACCGCCAAGGAGGTTCTTGCCACCGAGGCGACGCGGCTGTGCCATGGAGACGAGGCGGCCGGTGACGCGGCGGCCACGGCGGCGCGCGCCTTTGCCGGCGATGCCACGGAGGGATTGCCCACCTTCACCTTTAAGCCCGGCGAACCAGCACTCATCATCGAGGTGGCAGTTGCGCTCGGTATGGCGGGCTCGAAAAGCGAGGCGCGCCGGCTGATCGAGCAGGGGGGAGTCCGGCTGAACGATCAACCGGTTCAATCGGTTACGGCCCGCGTCACGGATGCGGATCTCGATTGGAGCGGCACCGCCCGGATCAGCGTGGGTAAGAAGCGCCACGGCCTGGTTCGACGGGATCCTCGATAGACACACGAAATCCCGCGTCTTTGCTCACAAACGGTGCATTGTCGATTGACCGGGCCCTGATCGATCGCTAGCCTCTGGAACCTGTTCCGTCAGCCGGGAATCGAATTTGATGCGCCGCAACATCCACACTGCCACAGAACTGTCCCGGCGCTTCAGCGGGGCCGTGGCGCGCGTTGCGCCATACGCCGCCGCAGCCAGTGCCGCCTTGGTTCTTTGGCATGCGGCGCGCGATGTCCCGAGCCCGACCTTGAGTACCCCGGCACCTCTGGTGTATCCGGGCAGCGCAGCGGCCGGCGCGGTGCCGACGCCCGCGCTGGTGACCACCGCACCGATTGCGGTGCAGCAAGCCAGCGTTGCGGCGACCATCGAGGTGATCGTCGGTCGAAACGACACTCTCGAGGCCATTTTCAGGCGCATGGCACTCGACCCGGCGGATCTCGCGGCCATTCGCAATCTTCCGGGCATCCGACAGAGCCTGGATTTCCTCAAGCCGGGCGATGCGATCAAGCTTAACTATGCCGACGGGGAGATCAAAGCACTGTCCCGCAAGGTGAGCGAAACGAAAACACTGCAAGTGGTGCGCGCGGACTCGGGATTCGAGGCGAAGGTGGTCGAGAACCCGGTGCAAACGCATGTACGCACCGCAACGGCCAGCATCGATAGTTCATTGTTCCAGGCGGCAGCGGCGGCGCAGATTTCCGATACGGTGGCGCTGCGGCTCGCCGACGTGTTCGCATGGGATATCGACTTCGTGCTCGACATCCGCGACGGGGATCGCTTCACGGTGGTCTACGAGCAAATCTATCAAGACGGCAAGTATCTGCGCGATGGCGAGGTTCTGGCGGCGGAATTCGTGAACAGCGGGAAGGTGTACCGCGCCGTGCGATTCGTGAACGACGCAGGCTCGGCCGGCTACTACACTGCGGACGGCAAGCCCATGCGCAAAGCCTTCCTGCGCGCGCCGGTGCAATTTACTCGAGTGAGTTCGGTGTTCAATCCGCACCGTCTGCATCCGATCTTGAATCTCATTCGCGGGCACATGGGAACCGACTATGCCGCGCCCATCGGCACGCCGGTACACGCCGCCGGCGACGGGCGTGTGAGCTTCGAAGGCCGACGCGGCGGGTACGGCAACGCGGTGGTGCTTGCGCACGGCAACAACATCGAGACGCTGTACGGCCACATGTCGCGCTTCGCAAAGCACCTCCGCGTCGGTTCGCATGTCAGCCAAGGCGATGTGATCGGGTACGTGGGCATGACCGGGCTCGCGACCGGGCCGCACCTGCACTATGAATATCTGACGAACGGCGTGCACAGGGACCCTCAGACCGTGCATTTGGCCGGGGCCGAACCGCTGCGTGCCGAATCGTTGGACAAATTCCGCGCCGACTGCGCGCCTTGGCTCGCGCTGCTGTCGACGCCGCAACAAGCCGCCCCGCTGCCGTCCGTCTCCGCGGCCGCCGCGCTGCCGCCGAATGCGGGCGTGGTCGAAACTCCGCCGCGAACGTCGGTTGACTGAATCGCAGTGAACGATAGCGACCTGCACGCCCCCCTGCTCTACATCAATCGCGAGCTGTCGTTCCTGGAATTCAATCAGCGCGTGCTGGAGCAGGCCAAGGACACCGCCATACCGCTCCTGGAGCGCGTGAGATTCCTGTGCATCTCGTGCTCCAATCTCGACGAATTCTTCGAGATCCGAGTGGCGAGCCTCAAGGAGCTGCTGGAGGCCGGGGCGGTGCAGGGCGGCCCGGACGGACTGTCGGTCCCCGAGCAGCTGAAGGCGATCCGCTCGCGCGCGGTGCGTCTCGTCGATGAGCAGTACCAGCTGCTCAACGACGTGCTGATGCCGGAGCTCGCGAGGAACGGCGTGGTTTTCCTCTCACCGGACACGTGGACCGAGGCGCAGGCGAGGTGGCTGGCCGATTATTTCAGCCGTGAAGTGGAGCCCGTGCTCAGCCCCCTCGCGTTGGATCCCGCGCGCCCGTTCCCCAAGATCCTGAACAAGAGCCTGAATTTCGCCATCGTCGTCGAAGGCGAGGATGGTTTCGGGCGAAACAGCGGACTTGCGGTGGTCCAGGCGCCCCGATCGCTGCCACGGCTCATTCGGCTGCCCGATGAGCTGGGCAGCCGGCATTTCGTGTTTCTCGGCACGATTGTCGAGGCATTCGTATCCAGGCTGTTCGCAGGCATGCGCGTGCGCGGCTGCTATCAGTTTCGGGTCACGCGCAACAGCGACTTGTTCGTCGAACAGGAGGAAGTGGACGACCTGCTGCGGGCCGTCGAGGGCGAGCTCGCCTCGCGCCGCTACGGAGATGCGGTGCGCCTGGAGACTGCGCACGACTGCCCGGATGAGATTCTCAGCTACTTGCTCGAACAGTTCGCGCTCACCGGCGACGATCTGTACAAGGTCTCGGGACCCGTGAACCTGAACCGCATGATGGCGATCTATGATCTCGTGGATCGGGCGGAGCTCAAGTACGCGGCGTTCACTCCGAGCATTCCCGAGCGGCTGCACATGGGAAGCGATCTGTTCGCCACTTTGCGCGGCGGCGATGTATTGCTTCACCACCCGTTCCAGGGCTTCGGCCCCGTCATGGACTTCATCAAACAGGCGGCCGGGGACCCGCAAGTTCTCGCCATTAAGCAGACGCTGTACCGCGCCGGCACCGACTCGGCGATCGTCGACGCTCTTGCCGAAGCGGCGCAGGCGGGCAAAGACGTGACGGTCATCATCGAGCTGCGGGCGCGCTTCGACGAGGAAGCCAATATCGAGCTCGCGAACAGGCTGCAGGAAGCGGGCGCGCACGTGATGTACGGCGTGGTCGGGTTCAAGACCCATGCCAAGCTGGTGATGGTCGTGCGCCGCGAGGACAAGGGGCTGCGGCGCTACTGTCACCTGGGTACCGGCAACTATCACGCGAAGACCGCGCGGCTGTATACCGACTACGGTCTGTTGACCGCCGATGAGGCGATCGGCGAAGACATCCACGAGATCTTTTTGCAGCTCACGGGGCTGACGCGGGTACCACGACTGCGCAAGCTCCTGCACGCGCCGTTCAGCCTGCATCAGGCGCTGTGTGCAAAGATCGGGCGCGAGACCGAACATGCCCGCGCCGGCAAGCCTGCGCGCATCATCGCCAAGCTGAATGCGCTCACGGAGCCGACCATCATTCAGGCGCTGTACCGCGCTTCAAGGGCGGGCGTCGAGATCGATCTGATCGTGCGCGGCGTGTGCTGCCTGCGCCCCGGCGTGCCCGGGATCTCCGAGCGGATCAGGGTACGCTCGATCGTCGGGCGGTTTCTCGAGCATTCGCGGGTCTACTACTTTGCGAACGCCGGCATGCGCGAGATCTACTGCGCCAGCGCCGACTGGATGGACCGGAACCTGTTTCGCCGAATCGAGGTGGCGTATCCGGTGGAAGCGCCGGAATTTCAAGCCCGCGTCGCCGACGATTTGAGCCTTTACCTCGCGGACGACTGCCAGACGTGGCAGCTCGATGCGGACGGACGCTATTCCCGCGCCGGCGGCGCAGGCGAAACCTCTGCGCAAAACCTGTTGCTGGGCCTGTACGACGAACGCGTTGCGCTCACGGAGTCTTGAGCAGCGCCTCTGAGGCACTGCGGTTCAGGCTGAGGCGGAAGCCAGCCTCCTTCAAATAGGCGCGCTCCTGCTCCAAGTCCTCGAGGGTCAGCGGGTGCTCCTTCATCCAGCCCTGCGGCAGCTCCAGATTCAAGTTCCGTCCCCTCACGCGCAGGCTCACCTGCGGCAGCGGCTGCGGGCTGCGGCCGCGATGCAGCAGAACCGCCAGGCGCAGCAGCACGATCAGAAACTCGGCATGGCGATCCCACGGAGGCACGAGATCCTCCAGCGCCTCGAACGACAGCTGACGGCGATGTCCGCCCACCATCGCCGACAACAGCAGCTGCTCTTCGCGCGGGAATCCGGGCATGTCGGCGTGCTCGAGCAGATAGGCGCCGTGGCGGTGGTATTTGGAGTGAGCGATGTCGAGGCCGCTCTCATGCAGGCGCGCCGCCCAGCGCAGCATCAGCTCCGCCAGCGGATCTTCCAGCCCCCAATCAGACTCGACTTGTGCGAGCAGCTCCACGGCGGTCGCCTCGACGCGGGCCGCCTGCTGAGAATCGACGTGGTAGCGCTGTTCCATGGCGCGCACGCTGCGCACCCGGGCGTCTTCGTCGGTGAACCGGCCCATGAGATCGTAAAGCAGCCCCTCGCGCATCGCCCCCTCGGCGACGCGTACTCGGTCGATGCCGAAGTTCTCCACGATCTCTAATAAAATCGCGAGCCCAGCGGGAAAAACCGGCGCACGCTCCGCATCGACATCCTGCAGATCGAGGTCGCCCACATGGCCTGCAGAGATCACGCGATCGGCGAGACTGCGCAGATTATCGAGAGTGATGCGCGGCGAGTCGGGGTTGAGCCGGCGCACGACATCGCCGATGACGCGCACGGTGCCGGAACTGCCGAACGCCTGCAGCCAGCCGAGCTTTCGAAACCCCTCTTGAATCGGCTCCAGTTCGAGCCTGACCTGCGTGCGGGCCCGCTCGAAGCGCTTCTCGGATATGCGGCCGTCGTCGAAGCAAATGCTGCTCAAACCGACGCAGCCCACGGACAAGCTTTCGAGCAGCAGCGGATTGAAGCCCTCGCCGATGACCACCTCGGTCGAGCCGCCTCCGATGTCGACCACCAGCCTCTTGTCCGGACTCATCGGACTGGTGTGCGCGACACCGGAATAAATCAGACGCGCCTCCTCGAGGCCGGAGATGATTTCGATGGGATGGCCGAGTGCGGCCCGCGCCCTTTCCAGGAACCAGCGCTTGCGCTTCGCGCGACGCAATGCACTCGTGCCGACCACGCGCACGCTGTTCGCATTCACTGCGCGCAGCCGCTGCCCGAAGCGTTCGAGGCAGCGCAGGGCGCGGTCGGTAGCCGCCTCCTCGAGGCGCCCGCTGTCCCCCAGGCCGGCGGCTAGGCGCACCATCTCGCGCAACCGGTCCAATATGACAAGTTGGCCGTGCGAGTACCGCGCCACGACCATGTGAAAGCTGTTGGAGCCAAGATCGACGGCGGCGAGGACGTCCGGAACGACACGACCGCCGCTCATCTATACGGTCAACATGGAGGAGCCCCTCAGAAAGGCTCCTAGGCCGAAAACGAAGACCCGCAACCGCAGGTTGTCTTTGCGTTTGGATTGCGAATGACGAACTGGGCACCCTGCAGATCTTCCTTGTAGTCGATCTCCGCACCCATGAGGTATTGCGCGCTCATCGGATCCACGAGCAGCTGAACCCCGCAGTTTTCCACGCAGAAATCGCCGTCCTCGACTTTCTCATCGAACGTGAATCCGTATTGAAACCCCGAGCAGCCGCCGCCGGAGACGAATACGCGCAGCTTGAGGTTCGGATTGGCTTCTTCGCGGATCAATTCGCCCACTTTCCCCGCAGCGGCATCGGTGAATACCAGCAGGTTGGGCGGCAGGGGGGCCAAATCCGAGTCGGCGGTGGTTTCAGACATAGCGTTCATGCTCATAGTGTACCTGGCACCCGGTGCCAATCAAAGCGAGGCGGTCTAAGCTTGTGACTCGGGTTCACCGCCGCCGGTTCCCCCAGCCGCCCTGTGGATCAACTTTCCGTTGATTTGGGCGCCCACGGCGGTCTCAATGACCGTGTAATGCACGCTGCCGAGGACCCGCGCCTTTGAACCGAGTTCGACCCGGTCGCTGGCGTCGATGTCGCCCTTGACGATGCCGTTCAAGAGCACGCGCGAGGCGATGACAGAGCCCTCGATGCATCCCTGCTCGCTCACCGACAGCATCGCGCCCGCGCCCAAATCCCCGGTGACGTTGCCGTTGATATGGCCGTCCAGGTGCAACCCGCCGGCAAATTCAACGTCGCCGTTGATCCGCGTTTTGGCGCCGATCAAGGTATCAATCTTTTCGGGCTTATTCGGTTTCCGTTTGAACATCCACATCACCCTTCGCGTGATCGCCGCTTGCTTCTGTTTCGACCGACATGCCCTGCGCTTTCCAGACAAACGCCTGCCGAAGAGCATGGCTCGTGTCATGGCCGCTGTGGATCTCGACCCCGACGCGCGTCGGCTCGAACCCTGGAGGCAATTGTATGACTTCGTCGTAGTCCTCGAAGTACCGCAAAGAGTATGCCAGGCTGACGCGGCGGCTAGGCGAGAGTTCGGCGTAGCTCAGGCTGGCCGGCTTGCCGTTCTGCAAACCATCGACGCTGATCGAGGCGCTGCCCGTCACCACATTGGCCGGCTTGCCCGTCTGCATCAGGACGAATTTCAGTCGGTATTGCGCGGCGCCGCCCGGACCGGCTGCGTCCGGCACGATCTGCATCTGCTGCACTTTGACGTGTACCAGCGAGTCAGGCTGCACCAGGCCGCGGTAGAACGACAAGTCCTGGTTGAGTCGGGCTATTTGGCTTTGCATGTCGCCCAGGCTGCGCTCCACTTGCTTGTAACCTTCGCGATCCACGCGCCGGGCCACATCCGCCGCCTCCAGCTGCGTGCGCTGGCGCGCATTTTCGGCTTCCAGGTCGCGGATCCGCCTGCTCGCCGCCAAGGCGCCGCGCACGGAGTCAACCACACGGAATCCCGCGTCGTAGCGGCCCAGCTCAAACGCTGCATACAAAATGAACGCTGCAAGCAGCGCCGCCGACCCAAGCAGCACGGCGCGGCGCTTCGGCGCATGCGCCCGGACAACCAATTTGCCGAAAAAATCCGCCATCAATCCTTTCCCTCCGCCGTTTCTTAGGAGGGTACGCTATGATCCGCCTTTGCGGGTAGGGAGCGGCTTTTGCTCTGGCTCAAAGCCTTTCACGTCATTGCCATGGTGACTTGGTTCGCCGGACTGTTCTACCTGCCGCGGCTGTTCGTATACCACGCGGTCGCGCAAGATCCGGTTGGGGTGGAACGGTTTCGAATCATGGAAAGACGCCTGTTCGCGATCATGACCATCGGCGCCGCGCTCACTTTGGCATTCGGCATCGCCATGCTCACGGCAGCACCTGCCTACCTGGCCATGGGCTGGCTGCGGGCCAAGCTGCTGCTTGTCGCCCTGGCTGTGGCCTTCCACCTTTACTGCTATAAATTTACGCGTGATTTTGCGCAAAATCGCAATACCCGCACCTCCAAATGGTACCGCGTCTTCAACGAGGTGCCCTCGCTGCTGTTGATCGGCATCGTCATCCTGGCGGTGGTCAAGCCTTAGTCAGAATCCTGTCCGAGCACTACGCGTGGCTCCTAACCGGCGCGCTGCCGCTCCTTGGGAGGCAGCATCGAAACCGGCCACCAAGCGGGGTAAGGCGGCAGGCCGCTCGGGAAAATCAGATTGCCGAGTTCGTGCAGCGCACGCACATAGACGCGTCGCTTGAAATAGACGACCTCGCGCACGGGAGTCCAATAATCAACCCACCGCCACCGATCGAATTCGGGCTGGTCGGTGCTGTCGAAACGCAGCTTGGCGTCCTCCGCAACGAGCTTCAACAGAAACCATCGTTGCTTCTGGCCGATGCAGCGGTCGCGCACGTATTGGCGCGGCAGTCGATAGCGCAGCCATCCGCGCGTCGAGCCGAGAACCTCGACATCTTGCGGGACGAGACCGATTTCCTCCTTCAGTTCGCGAAACAGCGCATCTTCGACCCGTTCGCCGCGATTGACTCCGCCCTGCGGGAACTGCCAGCCCCGCCCGCCCACTCGCCCGCCCAGGAACAACTCCTCGGGGCTGCGCATCAATATGATCCCTACGTTCGTTCTGAAACCGTCCCTGTCGATGGTGTCGTTGGCGTGCTCTGCGGACATGGAGCCAATTGTTCCATATCGGGCGGCCAGCCGCTTGAGGTTGCCGCAAAGAGCGCCTCGCGCCGACGCATCGCGCGACCAAGCGCGCCGCGAGCTAGCCGGCGCCCACTTGTATGCGATTGCGGCCCAGCGCCTTGGCCCTGTACAGAGCCGCATCGGCATCGGCAAGCAGCCGATCGGCGACGGCCTTCAAGTCCGTTTCGTGCCTCCCGGGAGATACGGAGGCGACCCCGACCGACACCGTCAAGGTGCGCTCGATTTGCGCCGTGAGCAAGAACGGCAACCCGGCTATGACTTCGCGAATGCGCTCGGCGAGCTTCGCTGCCTCGGCTGCGCTGGCGTCCGGCAGTAAGATGGCCAGCTCATCACCACCGAAGCGCGCCGCGGTATCCATGCTCCGAATCTGCGATTCCACCCGGTGGGCAATCTCCCTCAGAGCATTGTCGCCGGCGAGATGGCCGTAGCCGTCATTGATGCTCTTGAAGCGGTCGATATCGATCATCAGGCAGGCGATGCTCCCGGCCCGACGCTGCGCGCGCGCCAATTCCTCTTTCAGACGCTGCTGCAGGTAGCGGCGATTGTGCCACCCGGTCAGGAAATCGGTGATTCCGGCGCGCAGCAGCCGCGCGCGATTGACGGCATTTTCTATGCACACGGCCGCGACGGCGCCCAAGTGGGCCAGAAAGTCCGTTCCGTGATGTCGCGTAAAGCGGGTCGGATCGCGGCTGCCGAAGCACAGTGCGCCGGTGGCGAGATCCTTGCGCGGCAGCGGCACCAATGCGGCGCTTTTCAGAGTCGATGCGCCTGGAAACAGCAAATGATGATCCGCACCGACGAAGGGGCCGAGCCAGGGCTTGTGAAGGGCGGCGAGCTGCGGCGCTAGGCTGACCAGCGAATCGACGAAAAATATTTGCTTGAATTCCTCCGGCCGCTCCCCGCCGGCGACCAGCAAATGGCGTATCTCGTGCTGCGGATCGAGCAGAACGACGCTGACGGCGTCGAGTGAGTAGGATTCGCGCAGGCCGTCGACCATGGCGCGCAGCAGCTGCGCCAGGCTGTCGGCCCGCAGCAAGGTCAACTCGCGCGCCTGGGTGCGCTTCAAGATGGCCTCGTTGGCGGCCGCCTCGGCGGTCAGCTCCTTGAGGCGCTGCTTGAGGGCCTCGTTTTCCTGGATGATCTCGTCCATGCTTCAGGTTCCTGAAGGGCTGTGCGGCTTCAGCCCGCGCGCGCCTGGGCCCGCACGTCGAAGTAGGCGCGGCCGCGGTTCATGAGCGCAGTAAACGCCGCTGCATTCTTCGTCTTCACCGCCGTGACGAGCCGCTCCACGGCCTGCTGAAGCGCGAGCAGCGATTCTTCGCCGTAGTCGTTCAAGCTCTGAATCTCGAAATACAGATCCGCGCTCTCGGCCGCCACTCGGCTCGCGACCTCCATCTGCGCGTCGAACGTGGTGCTCGACAGCTGCGCCAGCCGCGGCGCGGCTTCGCCGCTCTCCGCCAGAGCGGTGAAGAAGGCGATATTCAAGGCGTGCGAAAGGCCCAGAACATAGGCGATCAGACGATCGTGCTCATCCAGGCCCATGACCACACGTTCCGCCATGGTCGGGGCGAACAGATCCTGAGCCTCCTGCAGGGCCGCCCGGTGCCCCAGGTCGATGAAGATCACGTGCCGGCCGGAAAGCAGCTCGGTATCCGGTCCGAACATGGGATGCAAAGAGGTCACGCGGCACCCGGCCTTGACCAGCGCATCCAGGCCGGCACGAAGCGGCGTCTTGAGAGACCCCAGATCGAAGATCAAGCCGCGCGGCGCCCGTTGCGCGAGCTTCTTCAGCAACTGCGCGGTGGCGCTCAAGGGAGTCGCGAGCACGATGAGATCGCAATCCAAGGGATGCGCCTGCCAGTCGGGCAGATGGTCAAATCCCGGCAGCCCGCCCGCCGGATCGGCAATGGTGACGCGAAAGCCCTGCGAGGCCAGGAATTCCGCGAACCATCCACCCATTTTGCCGTGGCCGCCGATCACCAGGGCGCGCTTGCCGGTGCCCTGGCCCTGTGCCGCAACGCGCGCTTGCTCCTGCGTGGCGAGCGAGGACTGGATGAGCTGCCGCAGCAGCGATTCGGCCAGATCGGGCGAAACGCCCAAGCGCTGTGCGCTGTTGCGGCCGAGCAGAATCACCTCCCGCTCGCGCGCGAAGTCGCGTGTGGCCCGCCCGGTGGCACGCTTGACGGCCGCCACCTGCTCGCTGAGCGCCTGACGGCGCGCGACCAGCTCCAGCAGCTGGCCGTCCAGCTCGGTCAGGGCAGTGCGCAGTTCTTCCAAATTCATTGCACCATTGGTCCCATTTTTGCACCCGCAACCCTTTTACTGGCCGTGGACGGCTACCGCAAGTGCAGCGGCACGGCTACCATTGTTTTATGGAAACGTTGCCCGATCCCCTGCCGGCTAATCCGCTGGAACTGGCCTGCGAATGGCTGAATCAAGCGCGGATCGACGCCGCGCAGCCCAATCCCGACTCCATGGTGCTGGCCACCGTCGACGGCAGCGGCCACCCCTCGGCGCGCGTGGTGCTCTGTAAGGAAATCGCCGCGCACGCCGGCTTCATCCTGTTCTATACGAATTACCAATCGCGCAAAGGCCGTGAGCTTAAGGTGAATCCGCGAGCCGCAGTGGTCTTTCACTGGGACCACCGCCACCGGCAGGTGCGCGCCGAAGGCCGCGTCGAGCCGCTCTCGGATACCGAGAACGACGCGTACTTTCGGAGCCGGCCCTGGCAAAGCCGCATCGGGGCCTGGGCGAGCCAGCAAAGCGAGCCGGTGCAATCGCGAGCGGTGCTCGGCTCAGCCGTCGCCGCGGCGGCCCGGCGCTTCGGGATTCCCTACGGCGGGCCGGGTACGCAAGAGCCCGAAGAGGTGACCGCCGAGGTGCCGCGCCCATCCCACTGGGGTGGCTATCGGCTGCGCGTGGACTCCATTGAACTCTGGGTGGAGGGTGAATTCCGCATCCACGACCGCGCGCGCTGGACCAGAACGGCGGACTTGAGACAGGACGTCGACGCCGCAACGACCTGGACGGTCACGCGTTTGCAGCCTTGAACGGATGGCGCCGTCCGATGCTGGTATCGTACGCCGGCAGCAACGGTGATATCGACGAGTTCAAGGTCGAAACCACCGATTGAGCCAGAAAGACCGCACCTCTGCGCCGTCCGCCGGCATGTTCCGGCAGCTGCGCATCTTGGTCCTGCTGCTGGTGCTGCTGGTGGTCGCGCTGGGCACCTGCCAGGAAAGCTATCGCAGCACACGGTGGCGCGAACCTCTGTTCGTGGCCATTTATCCGATCGCGGCCGATGACAGTCCGGTCACCCGGGCCTTTGTGGCGGGGCTGGATGCCGAACGCTTCAAGCCGATCGATCAATTCTTCATGCGCGAGGCATTGCGCTATCGCTTGCACCTCGACGAACCCGTCAGGACCCGGCTCAGGGCGGCGCTGAACGAGCGCCCGCCGCAGCGCGAGGCAAACTCCGGCATGCTGGCGACGGCGCTGTGGAGCCTGCGGCTGCGATACTGGGCCTGGCGGGTCAGCGGGCGGGTGCCGGAGCCGGAGGATATTCGACTGTTCGTGCTGTTCCACGATCCCGCGATCACGCCGTCGGTGCCGCATTCGCTCGGCCTCAGGAAGGGGCTGATCGGTGTGGTCTACGCATTTGCAGCGCCTGAGATGAACGGCGCAAACGACATGGTGATGGCACATGAGCTGCTGCACACGCTGGGCGCCACCGACAAGTACGATCCCGCGAGCGATGCGCCGAGATTCCCCGAGGGCTACGGCGATCCGCGGCAGGCGCCTCTGTACCCGCAGCAGTTCGCGGAACTGATGGCGGGCCGCAGAATGATTTCGCCCACTCGCTGGGAGCAGCCGGACGGTCTGGATGACTGCGTCATCGGTCCCGTCACCGCGCTTGAAATACGCTGGCCGCTGCCTGCCGATTGAAGCGGCAGGATCGCTCGCGCTAGCCGAGCGCCTCCAGCACCGCAGCGTGCAGCCGGCCGTTGGTCGCGAGCACGGAGTTAGATCGGAGCGTGATGGGTGCTCCGCGAAGGTCCGTAAAGAGACCGCCTGCCTCGGTGACGATCGCGGCGCACGCGGCGATGTCGAGGATATTGACGTCAGATTCGATCACCGCGTCGATTTTCCCGGCCGCCAGCAGATGGTAATGCAGAAAATCGCCGTAGCCGCGGATGCGACCCACACGCGACACGAGCTGCCCATACCGGGTCCATTGCCCTCCCATGGCCAGCGTCTTGATGTTTCCGGAGGAGAGCGCCGCTGACTCCAGTGCCGACACCTGGCTGACCGCGATGAGTTTGCCGTTCAGATACGCGCCGCTGCCGCGCTCGGCATACGCGAGATCACCGTAGACGGGTGCGCTCGACACGCCGAGGACGATTTCACCGCGCCGCATCAGCGCGATTTGCGTGGAGAACACTGGATACCCGCGCACGAAGGCCTTGGTGCCGTCGATCGGATCGACCAGCCACAGGTTCTCGGCGCCCTCGTCGCGCGACCCGGTTTCCTCGCCGAAGAAGCCAATGGCGGGGAAGCGAGATTCGAGAATCTCGCGGATCGCGATCTCGCAGCGCACGTCGGCCTCGGTGACCGGCGACTTATCGGCCTTGATGCGCACTTCGAGGTTGTGCTGGTACAGCGAGCGCGCAATCACGGCCGCTTGCTCCGCCGCGTCGAGCGCCGCCTTGAGCTCCGGCGAAAGATTCATGTGCGCCACCATAGCAAACCTTGTGCTACCGTCGCACCCGAAAGTGAGGAGTGAACGCGGCATGGGCAATCGCCTGAGCAAGATTTACACCCGTACCGGCGATGACGGCAGCACCGGCCTCGGAGACGGCACGCGCGTCGCGAAGGACAGCCTGCGGGTCGAGACTTTCGGCACCGTCGATGAGACCAACAGCGCCATCGGGGTGGTGTTGGCCGTCGAGGCGCTGCCCGAGGCGGTCAGGCGCTGTCTCACGGAGGTGCAGCACGATCTGTTCGACCTGGGCGGGGAGCTGTGCATCCCAGGGCATCGCATGATCACGCCGGCGCATGTGGAGCGCCTCGAAGCCGAGCTCGACGGCTTCAACGAGGCATTGCCGCCGCTCAAGGAGTTCATTCTTCCGGGAGGCGGAGCGGGCGCCGCCGCATGCCACCTGGCGCGCACGGTGTGCCGCCGCGCGGAGCGCCGCTGCTGGTCGCTGGCACGCGCCGAGCAGGTGGCTCCGGACGCGCTGAAGTACTTGAATCGCCTATCGGATCTGCTCTTCGTACTGGGAAGGGTGCTGGCGCGCGAAGCCCACGGCGGCGAGGTGCTCTGGCGGCGGCGCTAGCCGATCATGTCACGATGCCTAAGCTAACTGCAATGGCAAAGGCGGGAATTCACGGGCTCGCGCCGGCGCTGGCCGCCACGATGATTGGGGCCCTGTGCGGCTGTCACCGCGAGAGTCCTCCTCCTGCACCGACGGCGGCGCAGCCCGCGCCGCCCGGCGCGGCTCGCGTCAACGCCGAGCGGCTGGCGGCCGGCGAGCCGGACCAATGGTTGACTCCGGGGCGGGATGCGAACGGCACCTATTATTCCCCGCTGCAGGACATCAATGCCGGCAATGTGGGCAAGCTCGGCTTCGCATGGGATTACCGGCTGGAGACGAGCCGCGGGCAGGAGTCGACGCCGCTCGTGATCGACGGCGTGATGTATGCCACCAGCAACTTCGGTCGCGTCTATGCGCTCGACGCAGCGAGCGGCGAGGAACTGTGGAAATACGACCCGCACATCGATGGTCAGTGGGCGCGCTATGCCTGTTGCGACGCCGTCAATCGCGGACTCGTGGCATTTGACGGGCGGCTTTTCGTGGGCGCACTCGACGGCTGGCTGCACGCGCTCGACGCGCGCACGGGCCAGCGGGTATGGAAGGTAGACACGCTGATCGGCCGGTCGGAGCATAAGCCGTATACGCTCACGGGCGCGCCACTGCTGGCAGGCGATCTCATCGTCGTCGGCAATGGCGGCGCTGATTTCGCAGGTGCGCGCGGCTACGTATCCGCCTACGACCGCAAGAGCGGGGCCTTTCGATGGCGCTTCTTCACAGTGCCTCGCAATCCCGCCGAGGGCCCTCAGGATCAACCCCACCTCGAAGCCGCCGTGAAAACCTGGGATCCGCGGCATCGATGGGACGCCGGCAGCGGCGGCACCGCGTGGGACGGGATGGCCTACGACCCGGCGCTGCGGCTGGTGTACATCGGCACAGCGAATCCGGCTCCCTACAACATGCATCTCGGCGGACGCCAGGGCGGCGACGAGCTCTACGCAGCATCCATCATCGCCATCCATGCGGACGATGGTTCGATGGCCTGGTACTACCAGACCACCCCTGGGGACCGATGGGACTACGACAGCACGCAGAAGCTCATTTTGGCGGACATCGATCTTAACGGGCGGCGCCGTCAAGTGGTGATGCAGGCCGCCAAGAATGGCTTCTACTACGTGCTCGACCGCGCCTCGGGCGAGCTCTTGTCCGCACGCAATTTTGCTTTCGTCAACTGGACTCGCGGCATCGACGCCGCCACCAGACGACCCATCGCCGATCCGCGCGCCGACTACGATCACGGTCCGGCGCTGGTGTTTCCCTCGGAGGGTGGTGCGCACAGCTGGCAGCCGATGGCTTATGACCCTGGGCGTGGATTGACCTTCATTCCGGTGATGGAGTCCGGCAACGTCATTCTCGAGACCAGCGAGCGCAGGGCCGGACTCGTCGAGGGCCAGTTCACCACGCCGGCGTTTCCCACCGAGCTGTGGGACCCGAAATCCATGCGCTCCTTGTACGGTGAATTGCCGCCCATCGGCCGGCTCGCGCGCGGAATCGGAACCAACATCGCCTCGCGAGGATTCTTGCGCGCGTGGAGCGTCACGCAACACCGCGTCGTCTGGGAAGCGCAGACCGCTACGGGCTGGGACGGCGGAGTGCTGGCTACGGGCGGCGGCCTCGTGTTTCAAGGCGACGCCAACGGCAACCTCAACGCGTACGCGGCGGATACGGGCGAGCGGCTTGCGTCCATCGCGATGGGCAGCTCGATGATGGCGGCACCGATGACGTATCGAGTGAACGGCACCCAGTACATCGCCGTCGTCGCGGGCTACGGCGGCGGCGCCGTCATCCTGGGCGCGCCGCTCGATCCGGCATCGGCGGCATATCGCTACGGCAATGACGGACGCATCATTGCCCTGAAGATCGGCGGGCCGCCGCCGCCGCTGCCGGCGCCGAGGACCGACCCGCCGCTAGCTGAGCTGCCGGCGCGGCCCGCCGATGCGGCGCAAATCGCGGCCGGCGAGGTGCTCTACAATCGCTTTTGCTCCCGCTGTCACGTCATGGGCCGTGGAACTCTTCCGGACCTTCGGCGCTTGACAACGGCCACGCATGCGCTGTTCGATTCCATCGTGCTCGGCGGTGCTTATGCGATCAAGGGGATGGCCCGCTTTGACGACGTGCTGTCCCCGGCCGACGCGCAAGCCGTGCACGCATACCTCATCGATCAGGCATGGCGGCTGAAACGGGCGTCGACCGACTAGCCCCCGCCCGCGGCTCGCAGCTGGTTCGAATGCAGCCAATCGGTATGCCAGCGCTCCAGATCGGCGATTGCCAGCGGGCGGCAGAACAGGAAACCCTGTACCTGGTTCGCATCGCGATTCCGCAAGTATTGCCACTGTCCTTCCGTTTCCACTCCTTCGGCGACCGTCGCGAGACCAAGGCTCTTCGCCATCGCGATGATCGCATCCACCAGAGGCGCATTGCCGGCGCTTTTCGACGCGATGTCGCGGACGAACGCGCGGTCGATCTTCAGGGTGTCGACCGGGAAATAGCGCAGGTAGGACATTGAACTGTAGCCGGTACCGAAATCATCCAGCGCCGTGGCCACTCCAAGCTCCTTCAACGACTTGACGGCCTGGCTGACGGCGCTCGAATGCTCGATCAGCGCCCCTTCGGTGAATTCGAGCTCGATCATTCGCGCATCGATGCCGGCCGAATCGATCGCGCTCTCGACGCGGCGCACCAGAGAGCCGTCGCGAAACTCCACGCCCGAGACGTTCACGGCGACCTGCCACTCGGGCGCACCGGCATCGCGCCAGCGGCGCACTTGAGCGCAGGCCTCCCGCAGCACCCAATCGCCGATGTCCACGATCAGGCGGCTCTGCTCCGCCAGCGGGATGAACTCGTCCGGCGGCACGAGGCCGCGCTGCGGATGCGACCAGCGCACGAGCGCCTCCACTGCCTCGACACGCAGATCCTTGAGCGCCAGTCGCGGCTGATAGTTCAAACTGAACTCGCCGCGCTCGAGCGCCTTGCCCAGATCAGCCTCGAGGGACAGCCGTTTGGCTGCCCGGGTGCTGATGGATTTATTGAAGAATTCCATCCCTCCCTGACCCGTCTTCTTGCCGTGATGCATCGCTGCATCGGCATTGTTGATCAGCGCTTCGGCACCTGCGGCGTCGAGCGGGAAAATGCTTATCCCGATGCTCGCCGACAGCGGCACCTCCTGCTGCGCGAACACGAACGGCCTCGCCAGTGCGAGCTGCACGCGGCGCGCCACGATCTGGGCGCTGTCGGCCGTGGACACTCCCGGAAGCGCGAGAGCAAATTCGTCTCCGCCCGTGCGCGCGACCCAGTCTTTGATGTCGTCGGTCTGCGCGTCGTCGGCCGTGGACGGCGGCGCTCTCGGGCCGTCTCGCAGGCAGTATTGCAGCCGGTTCGCGACGTCCCGCAGAAGCATGTCGCCCACGGCCGGCCCTTGCGTGTCGTTGATGCGGGAAAAATTGTCCACATCGAGCATCAGCACGGCGATGCCGCGCCGCCGCGGTTCGGCCCACTGCACCTGCTGTTGCAGGATTTGCAGCAGGCGCTGCCGGTTGGGCAGCGAGGTGAGCGTGTCGTAGTACGCGAGGTAACGCACGCGCGCCTCGCTCTCGCGCAGCTGATCCTGGGTCTGTTTGGCGCGCACCAGGAACTTCACGCGCTGCGCCAGCAGCATCGGATTGATCCCTTTGGACGAGAAATCCGTCGCGCCCGCATTGTAGGCGCGGTTCACCGATTGCATGTCATCAAGGCTGGTCTGCATCAGAATCGGCACGTGCCGGCATTCCGGCAGAGCGCGCAGGGCGCTGCACGCGTCGAAGCCGCTCATGCCGGGCATGACCACGTCGAGGATCACACAATCGGCCGGTTGCGAGCGGAACTGCTGCAAAGCCCCGGCGCCGTCCGCGGCAAAGGTGACGCGAAATCCCGCCAGCTCCAGCGCCGTCCCGAGCAGCAGGCGCGCGCCCGGATCGTCGTCGACGATGAGCACCGTGGCCAGCAGATTTGCATCAGGATCGGATGTATTCATCGTGTCCTCGAGGCTCACGCGGCATTGGCAGATCGTTCGCGCACTAGCGCTGCGCAAAAATCTTGATGTTCCCGGCGTATGCGCTGCACCAGCGGCGGCGCCTGGCCAACGCCGCCGCCGCGCACCAGGATTTCGCATTCTTTGAGCAGCAGGGCGAGGCGCGCGCCGCCCAGGTTTGCCGTGCTCGACTTGAGCGTGTGCAAGGCGTCGCCGAGCGCCGCCGGCTGGCCGTTTGCCGAAGCTAAGTCGATGGCGCTCATCAGCAGCGGCGAGTGCTGCAGGTAAAGCTCGATGAGCGATTCGAGAAGCTCGGGCCGGGCAAGGGCGGCGATGTTGCGCAGCACGCTGGCGTCGATCAGCGGCGCTCGCGCCGATTCGTGCCGCTCCTGATCCTGCGCGCCCGGCAGCACCGACCAGCGCCTGAGCAGGGCTGCCAGCTGCGCTACAGTGAACGGCTTGCTCAGGAAATCGTCCATGCCCGCGGCCAGGCAGCGTTCGCGGTCCCCCTCCATGGCGTTGGCCGTGAGCGCGATGATGGGCACCCGCGGCGTCCCCGCACTCGCCTCGCGGCGGCGAATCTCCGCGGTCGCGGTCAGCCCGTCCATGCGCGGCATCTGACAATCCATCAGCACCGCGTCGTAGCGCGCATCGCTCATCGCTTCGATCGCCAGCCAGCCATCGACGGCCGCCTCGGCCCTGCAGTCGAGACTCTCGAGCATTCCGACCGCGACTTCGCGATTCACCGGATTGTCCTCCACCACCAGGATCAGGGGCGGCGCTGCGCCGGGCAACGGCGCGTCGGGCGTCCGATCCTCAGCCGATGGGCCGGTGCCTGTCGGCGGGGTCGGCGGGCGAGTCGAACTTTCCGAATGATCTGCAATGGGTTCCAGGCGAACCTCGAACCAAAAGGTCGATCCGCGGTTCTGCGTGCTGCGCACGCCGATGTCGCCCCCCATGAGGGTAACCAGCTGTCGGCAGATTGCCAGCCCGAGGCCGGTGCCGCCGTACTTGCGGGTGGTGAAGGAATCCGCCTGACTGAAGGCGCTGAAGATGTGCAGCTGCGCCTCCTCTGTGATGCCGATGCCGGTGTCGGTCACCTCAAAGCGCAGCTGTCCTTGGCGCTCGATCGTCCGCACGCACACGATGATCTCGCCGCTTTCGGTAAACTTGACGGCGTTGCCCACCAGATTGATGAGCACCTGACGCAGCCGCATCGGATCGCCACGGACGATCGCCGGCACCGATGGTTCGATGACGCAGCCGAGTTCGAGACCCTTCGACTGGGCCCGCGCGGTCAGGATCTCGATCGTCTCCTCGATGGTTTCGCGCAGGCCGAACTCGATTCGCTCCAACTCGAGCTTTCCGGCCTCGATCTTCGAGAAGTCGAGTATGTCGTTTATGATTTGCAAAAGCCCCTCGGCGGATCGGGTGATGGTTTGCGCGAGACGCCGCTGACGCGCCGTGAGCTCGGTGCCCTGCAGCAGTTCGGACATGCCCATCACGCCATTCATCGGGGTGCGGATTTCGTGGCTCATCCGGGCCAGGAACTCGCTTTTTGCGCTGCTCGCCCTTTCCGCGGCCTCCTTGGCGCGCGTCGCCTCGCCGATGGCGTGCTGCAGTTCCACGTTGGCGTTGGCGAGATTCTCCGTACGCTCCGCGACCTGCTGTTCGAGGTATTGCCGGTACCGTTCGAGCCGCGAGTCGCGGTGCCTGATCTGCCCGAGCATCTGATTGAAGCCATCGATGAGCGAACCGATCTCATCCTGTGAGCTGCGCTCGACGCGCAGACTGTAGTCCTGCTCCAGCGAGACGCGCTGCATGGTTTGCGCCAGATTCACGATCGGGCCCGAGATTTGCTGCTGCAGCCGTGCGGCGAGCCAGTACGAAGTGAGCACCGCTACGGCAATGGCGGCCGTGATGATGAATAGATCGCCGGCCCAGTCCGGGGATACGGCATCGAGCGGCGCGATGATGTGCACGTAGCCCACGGGTTTACCCCCGTACATCGCGGCCGCCGTGATATTCAAGCGGCCGTTTTGCAGATACACCTGCGGCGGTTGCGGCTCGAATGCCGGTGCTCGCGGGGACGCCATGGAGAGTCGCGCGAGCGCCGGCTCCAGTTGCGCCTCATGTGCCCCGTCTGGCGCCCGGCGGTAGGTTGCGAGCTTTCGACCGTCGGCGAGGAACACCTCCGCCACGCCTGCCAAGGGCTCTTCGCGCAGCACGTTCAAGGCCTTCATGGCCGCCGCGTCGTCTCCGGTCTGCAGGGCCTGGATGACCTTTACGCCCGTGTCGCGTGCGATCCGCGCGGCACAGGCACGCATGTCTTCGCGCAGGTGAAGCAGACTCGTCGCCACATGCATGACCATTGCGATCGCGAACGCGGCCATTGCGGGCACCGTGATGACCATCCGCAGCTTGCGCTCGATGGGGAGGTCCGCGAACCAGCGAATGATGAGCCTCCGAGATAGCCGACGGTGAGCGGAATCGCCGCCCCAATGCAGGATGTCGGCTTTTACGGCAAATTCTGCTGGCAGGAAGGGTGACGCAGATCACGGTGCACCCAGAACCGGGGCTTGCCCTACAAGCGGCCCGACAGCTTATGTTCGGTGCGTTTTGGCGCAGGCGGCGGCGATCAGCCGGCGCGCATGCGGCCAATCGAACGCCGGGCCGGGGTCGGTCTTGCGCCCCGGCGCGATATCGCTGTGGCCGACCAGACGGTCGGGCGCCAGCGTCGGATATGCCGCGCACAGCGCCGCAACGGCTTCTGCAAGCGCTTGGTACTGTACGGGCTCGTAGGCAAGCGCATCGGCGCCTTCGAGTTCCACGCCGATCGAGAAATCATTGCAGGCCTGGCGGCCTTCGAAGCTGGATTGCCCAGCGTGCCACGCGCGCTGCTTGAAGCTCACGTATTGCGTGATCGCCCCGTCGCGGCTGATGACGAGATGCGAGGAGACGCGCAGGCACGCGACCTCGGCAAAGTAGGGGTGGACGTCGGACGGCAAGTCGTTGGTGAACAGGCGGTCTATCCAAGGTCCGCCGAACTCACCCGGCGGCAGGCTGATGCCGTGGACCACGATCAGATCAACCTCGACGCCCGCGGGCCTCGAGTCGCAATTCGGGGAAGCCATCTGCCGCACCCCGTGCATCAGCCCGCTTTCGAGGTCGACCCGCAAATCCTCATCCTTATGACCGATCCGGCCTTGGAGATAGGCTCCTAGCATATGCGACAATTCGGCCCATATGAATGCCGAACTCGCGCCGTGCGGCTGACCCGAGTCTACGTGGACGCGGCCTTGAGTTCGGGCGGCGTCCTCGAGATGCCCGCCGTTGCCGCCGCTCATCTGACCAAGGTGCTGCGTGCGCGCAGCGGCGATGAACTGATCCTGTTCAGCGGCGACGGCCGCGAGTTTGCCGGGGTCATCGAGAGCATCCGCGGCTCCCGTGTGACCGTGGCGGTGGGCGGCGCCCATGGGGTCGATCGCGAGTCGCCGCTTGCCGTCACGCTCGTGCAATGCGTACCGCGCGGCGATCGGATGGATTTCATCGTGCAAAAGGCCACGGAGCTCGGGGTGGCGCGCATCGTCCCCGTGTTGAGCCAGCGCAGCGTGGTGCGCCTCGATCCTGCTCAAGCGGAATCGAAAGCGGCGCATTGGCGGGCGGTTGCCGTGAATGCCTGTGAGCAATGCGGGCGCAATCGGCTGCCGGTCATCGAGGCTCCCTGCCAGCTGATTCGCTACCTGGGAGATTCGTACGGGCGTATCAGCGCGCGCAGCGACGTGCCCAGCGACGCAAACGGGCCGCGGCTGCTCCTCGAACCGGATCTAGGCTCGAGCGGCGACACGCTTGCCGTCCGGGCCGCGGTGGATATCGCGATAGGGCCGGAGGGCGGCTTCACCGCCGAGGAAATCGAAACATTCCGGGTTTGCGAATTCAGGACGGTCAGACTGGGACCCCGCGTCTTGCGGACCGAGACCGCTGCGCTCGCGGCAATCGCCTGGCTGCAGAGCCGTTTCGGCGATCTGCGGTGAGCGAAAATCACGGCATGACGGAGGTTTCCTCCGCGATCATTTGCTCGAGCCGCTGCAAGTCCGGTATGAGCGGCGTCTCGTTGACCATGCGCACCTGACATACCACCGGCGACCTTTCCGCAAAGCTGCGCGACGGGTCCGGCCGCACCACATCGGCGTTGACCCGGACCAGCTGCGGAAATCCCTGGGTCAGCACCCCGAAATATCCGGTCGGCAGCTTGCCGCTGGAGGCGTGGAAAATGACGATCCTGGTGCGGCTCGATACCCCCGGCAGCGTCTGTCCGAACGCCCCTTCGAACGACACCACCGGAACGCTGTGCCCGCCCCAGCTCACCAGACCGGCATACCAGGGCGGTGCGTTGGTCATTTCGGCGGGCGCTTGATAGCCGATAACCTCTGCGACGCAGGCGCGCGGCACGAGCAGCCGCTCCCCCGCCAACGGCACCAGCAGGCTGTACAGCTCATCGCGCAAATCAGACATCGGATCCCTTATCGCGCGACGGCGCTGCGGCGGTTGACGAGCGGCTCGATGGCGTCGAGAAGCTGGCTTTCCTGATACGGCTTGCCGAGATAATCGTCCACACCGAGCTCGATTGCGCGGGCGCGGTGCTTTTCGCTGACTCTCGAGGTGATCATGACGATCGGAATGTGCTTGAGGCGCGGATCATTGCGCACGTGGGCGGCCACCTCGTAGCCGTCCATGCGCGGCATTTCGATGTCGAGGAGGATGATATCGGGCAGGTTCTCCTGCAGCAGGGAGACGGCGTCCACGCCATCCTTCGCCGTCAACACGCGCATGCCGTTGCGCTCGAGGAGACGCTGAGTGACTCTGCGCACCGTGATCGAGTCGTCCACGACCAGAGCGAACGTGCGCCGGTCGCGCTGGTCCAGGACGACGCTATCGGTGGGGCGTGCGCGCCACTCCGAGCGTACGAGCGCGCCCATGTCGAGAATGACGACGATCCGCCCATCGCCCAGGATCGTGGCCCCGGCAATGCCGCGAATGCCCGATATCTGGGGACCCAGCGATTTGACGACGATTTCGCGGCTGCCGATCAGCTCATCGGTCACCAAGGCGGTGGAATGTTCGCCCGCGCGGATCAGCACGACCGACATCGACACATCCGAGTCGGGCAGGCGCGTGGCGCCGAGGCCGACGAAGAACCCCAACTGCTGGAACCGATACTTCTGGCCGCCATACTCGAACAACGGGGAATCCTTGCCCAGATGGCGCGCCACGATGTTGCGCGGCAGCCGCACGACGCCTTCCACAGTGGCGAGCGGCAGCGCATACACTTCTTCCGCGACCCGCACGATCAGCGCCTGGCTGATGGCGAGCGTAAACGGCAGACGAATCGTGAAGCGTGAGCCTTTGCCGGCGGTCGATTCGATGAACAAGCCGCCGCCCAGCTTCTTGACCTCCGTCGCGACCACGTCCATGCCGACCCCCCGGCCCGCCGCCTGCGTGACGTGCCCGGCCGTGCTGAAGCCCGGCTCCAGTATGAGCTGCATGGCCTCCTCGTCGGTGAGCTTCGACTGGCGGTCGGTGAGGCCGAGCGCCACGGCCTTTTCGCGGATCAGCTTCACATTGATGCCGCTGCCGTCATCGGAGACGACGATCACGACTTCCGCGCCGTCGCGGGTCAAGCTGACCGATATTCGCCCCACTTCCGGCTTGCCCAGCGCCGCGCGCCGCTCCGGCATTTCGATGCCGTGCACCACGGCGTTGCGCAGCATGTGTTCCAGCGGCGCTACCATCCGCTCCAGCATCTGCCGGTCGAGCTCGGCGGCCGCGCCCTGTACGACGAGTTCCGCGCGTTTGCCGGTGTCGTTCGCGGCCTGCCGCACGAGGCGCGTCAAGCGCTGCACATGCCGTTGGAAGGGCACCATGCGCGTGCGCATCAGGCTGTTCTGCAACTCGGTAATGATGCGAGCCTGCTGCGTGAGCAGATTTTGCGCCTCCCGCGTCAAGGTCTCGAGCAGGCCCTGGATGCTCGCGACATCGCCCGACGTCTCGGCCAGTGCCCGCGAATACTGCTGCAGAGCGGAATAGCGGTCGAGTTCGAGCGGGTCGAAATCGTTGCGGTGCGAGGCTTCGTCCTGGTGACGGTTCAAGACCTGCGCTTCGGTCTCTATTTCGAGGCCGCGCAGCTGTTCCTTCAGCCGCGTGACCGTGCGCGCCAACTCAGCCAGGTTGAAGTCGATGGAATTGACCTGCTGATCGAGCCGCGCGCGGAATATGCTCACCTCGCCCGCGTTGTTGAGCATGGTGTCGAGCAGGTCCGCATCGACGCGCGCCATCTCCGCGCGCTCCGCCGGCAGGTTTTCTCGGCCGGGCAGCACCGGCGTGCTGCTCACCTCGAGATTCGACACCGAATCCTCGGAAATCGTCCCCGGCATCGATTCTTCGGCGATCGCCGGCGTCGGCGGCTTGGGCGCCGGTTTGGGGGCTGCCGCCGCCGCCGGGCTGGCCGCGACCGAGGCCGGCGCAGCGGCGCTCGGCGACGGTGCCTGCGCCGCTGCGGGCGCCCGCTCAGGCATTGCGGAGCTCAGGCCGCGAATTTGCGAAAGAAGGGACGTGGCCGAGGACGGCAGTTCGCCCTTGCTCACCAGATCGCGCATTCGCGCGAGTTCATCGAGGCTCGCCTGCATGACGGCGTGCGCGCGATCGTCACCCAGCACGGCGCCGCCGTCGATTTGTATGACCAGGCTCTCGAGCTCATGACTCAGATCGCCCATGGCCGTGATGCCCGCCATTCGCGCACCGCCCTTGAGGGTGTGCAATTGACGCTGCAGCTCGACGACTCGATCCTTGCTCTTGCGATCGTGATTCCAGGCGCTCAGGGACAATTCGGCCGCCTCGAGCAGCTCGGTGGCCTCTTCGCTGTAGATATTCGCGATCTCGTGATCGAACTCCTCGGCAGCCACGCTCGACTCGGTGGCGGGGCCGGTGTCGGCGGCCGGGCTGCCCTGCGCGGCGGGGGCGGCGGCCGACTCGGGAAGCTTCGGCACCATCGCCGAGGCGCTCGCGTCGTTGGCGGCGTGTGCGAGCTCGACATCGAGTTCGGCTTCGAGCTCGTGCAAGCGTCCGAGGAGGGCCGGCTGCTCTGAAAAGAATGCCGTGGACTCGTTGATGTGGGAGACGACATTGTCGATGGCGCGCACGGCGTCCGACAGCGCCGCGAGACCGGTATCCGACAAGCCGCGGCCGCTGTCGAAGACCTTGCGCATGAAGTGGTTGAGCGGCTCGGTTATACGGATGCCGTGCCGCGCTTCGGCCATCTTCGAGCTGCCGCTCAGAGTATGGATGGCGCGATACACCGACTCCGGCAAATCGTGGGGCGCGGGCTGGCCCATGCGCTTGTGCAAATAATCGCGGATTTCGGCCAGATGGCTCGACGTCTCCTTGCTGTAGATCTCGTGCAGCTGCGGATCCATGGGCGCGCGGTTCGGCAGCACGGTGGTGGTCGCGGCGACTCGATCTTCCGGCGCCAGCGCCGCGCCCAGCTGATCGGCTTCCCGGCCATCGGCGTAGGCAAAAGCGCGCGCCATGATGGCATCCAGCGGCACCGCGTTCTGTCTGCCGGTTTCCAGCTGCTCCACCAGCTGCGGCAGCGCGGATACGGCGCTGCGCAGCAAGGTCATCATGCCCGGCGTGCGCGACAGTGTCTTGTCGATGATCCGGTTCAGCAGGTTCTCGATCGACCATGCGAATTCCGCGATCAAGCGGGCGCCGACCATGCGGCCGCTGCCCTTCAGCGTATGGAAACTGCGCCGCAAGGAACCCAGGGACTCCAGATCCATCGGATTCTGATCCCATAGCGGGAAGCCCCGCTGGATCGAAGCAATCTCCTCCTTGGCCTCTTCGATGAACAGCTCCAGGAACTGCGGATCGACCGCCTCCGCCCGCTCAGCCGCGAGCGGCGGGTTGGTAGCGGCGTGCGCCTGCTGCTTGGCGCGCTCCAGCGCCAGGGTGGCCTGCGGGTCGATCTTCAGGGTCTTGGCGACATCCTCTTCGGACAGCTCCACGGTCGGCACTCGCGACGGCGTCTGCTCGGCGAGCGCCTTGATGCAAATCTCGGCGTTATCCAGCATGTACCAAGGATCGTTCCGCCCGTTTTGCAGCGTCTCCATGTAGTACTCGATGCTGACGATCGCGTCGGCGATGCGCTCCAGACGCAGCGCGTCCGGCATCGCGGCCCCGGGCTCGATCAGCTTGCGCACCTGGACGCCTATCGCATCCATCAATTCGACCGCCCGGCCCTTGCCGAGCATGAGCAGGCCGGCAGTGATGCCGCGCAGCAGCTGCGGTACGTTGTCGAGACCCTGCGGCGGGAAGTCGGACGGTTTTTGCACGGCAACCGATACCGCCTCCTTGATGCGCGCCAGATTGACGATGCACTCGCGCAGCACCGCCTCGCTGACCTGGCGGAAATCGAAGTCCTGATCCGCCGCCGCTTCGGGCGCCGCGGTTCTTGCGGCATGCGGCAGAATCAGGCGCACGAGCTGATCATCGAGGCTGTCCTCGATCGACAGCAGCACTCCGGCGACCTTCACCAGCGCAGCTTCCGGCGGCGTCTTCCCGCCGTTCAAGGACTCGGACAAGTCCGCCACTTCCTGCTGTACGCGCTGGCGCAGCTCGCCTAGGCCGAGCACGCCGAGCGTGTCGCTGATTTTCTTCAGGAGCTCGAGCTGCGGCACGAGCTCATCGCTGCGTCCGCCGCCGCGGCGCACGAAGATGTCGAGCACGTCCTTGACCTTGGACAGATCCTCCTTGATGGCGGCGGCCACCGTGCGCATCAATTTGACGCTGGGCGCCGATAGGCTCTCGCGCTCCTGCTCGATCGTGTCGTCGACCGGCAACAGCTCGGACAGCTTGAACGAAGCGCGCACCGCGGCGATGCGGCCACCGCCGGTCGTCGCCCGAGCCACGTAGTAAAGCAGGTTGTTCAAAAGATCGATCGGCGGGTTTTCGCAATAGCGAGCCTCGCCGATCTCGTAGAGGACCTTGATTTGCCGGTCCGCTTGGCCGAGCAAGCGCTTCAAGGTGGCGCTGCCCTCCAGGCCGTTCGCACGCACCGCCTCCAGGACCGCGCCGATCACCCACCACAGCTGAAACACGGGCTGGGTGGTCGCGACTTGTTCGAGCTTTTCCGCGACCTTCGCCAGGATTTCCAAATTCTGCACGGTGCGTTCGCCGCGAATGTACCCCAGCAAGCCGACTTGAAACCTCGGACGCAATCTCCTGGCCCATTGCGCGACCGAAATCGCCTGCTCGTCCTGGCGCTGCACTTGCGGCTGAGCAGGCTGATCGGACTTGAGGTTCAACAGCAGCAGCGTGCCCTCGGACAGCAGCGGGCTGCCGCGCACCGAGCGCAGGTCGTTGAGCAGCGGCAAAAGCACCAGCGCAAGATCGCGGCCGCCCGACAGCACTCGTTCCAGGTACGTCGGCAGCTGCACCATCGCCCGCATCAATGCGTCGAGTCCGTCTCCGTGACGCTTTTGATCATTGCCGGCGCTCAGCAGGTAGCGGGTCACATGCTCCATTTCTTCGGCGAGCAGCGCCGCGCCGTAGACTTCCACCAGGCGCAGCACGCCGTGCGCCAAGTGCAATTGCTCGGCGCATTTTTCCAGGAAGGCAGGCTGGTCCGAACGCTCCGCGTAGGCTTCAAGCGAAGCTCTCGCTTCGTTGAGGGTCGCCGCCAATTCCTTGGCGACGATGTGCAAAGTTTGCGAGCTGATGTCGGTCATCGGAGAAGATGCGCGCCGTCAGGCGCCGGCGCCGCTCGCCTTGCGCAACTTTCCGGCATTGGCCACGTTGACCGGTTCCTTCAACGGGGCGAGGCCGGCAGGCGGGCTGGTATTCACGGCGGTGGTCGTTCCGCCGCCGTAGTCGGGAAGCCGAAATCCCGCGACCGATTTGCGCAGCTGTGCGGACAATGCCGCGAGCTTGGCGATCGACGTGGACGTGGCCGTGGAGCCTTCGGCCGTCTGCGTCGAAATCTCGCGCACCACCTGCATGTTCTTGGAAATGTTCCCCGCGGCGACCGCCTGCTGACGAGCGCTCGCCGAGATGTTCTGCACCAGATTCGCGATTTGATTCGAGACCTGCTCGATCTCCTCGAGTGCGGCGCCCGCGTTCTCCGCCAACAGCGCGCCGCCCACCACATCCGTGGTGCTGCGCTCCATGGAAACGACCGCCTCGTTGGTATCCGTTTGAATGGTCCGCACCAGAACCTCTATTTGCTTGGTCGCGTTCGCCGCGCGCTCCGCGAGCCGCTGCACCTCGTCCGCCACCACCGCGAAGCCGCGTCCGGCCTCGCCCGCCATCGACGCCTGAATCGAGGCATTCAATGCGAGGATATTGGTTTGCTCGGCGATGTCGTTGATGAGTTCGACGATATTGCCAATCTCCTGCGAGCTTTCGCCGAGCCGCTTAATGCGCTTGCTCGTCTCCTGAATGGTTTCTCGAATGGCGTTCATTCCGTCGATGGTGCGCCGGACCGCATCGCCGCCCTTGTGCGCGATATCGACCGAATGCCTGGCGACGTCCGAGCAGCGCTCGGAGTTGCCCGACACCTCCTCGATGGAGGCCGCCATGTCCGCCATGGATTCGCTGGCCGAGGATATCTGCCGCGATTGAGCGCCGCTCGCCTTTGCCATGTGCGCGGCCACCCCCTGCGTCTGCTTCGCGGCGCCGTCCAATTGAATGGCGCTGTCGTTGATCGTCGTGACCAATTCGCGCAGCGCCTCGATGGCATAGTTGATCGAGTCGGCAATGGCGCCGGTGATGTCTTCCGTGACCGTCGCCTGGACCGTCAGATCGCCGTCCGCGAGGCTCGACAGCTCGTCGAGCAAGCGCATGATGGCCTCCTGGTTGCGCTCGTTCTCGCGCACCCGCAATTCGGTGGTGCGCCGTGCGTTGACGGACTTCCGGAACAGCCACGCGAGCGCGCCCAGCAGCAGGGCGGCTATGCCGAGCAGCGCCAGAATCCACGGTTTGTAGCCCGGGCCCTCGGCAATGGGTGCGGGTGTCGCTGCGCCGATTTGCGCCGTCAGGCTGCTCGACAGCGCGGCCAGCGAGCGCGCGGCCGTCTGGGCCTTCGACAAGGCCTCGGCGGCTCCGATCGCCTTGCGCACACTCCCGGCAAACTGCTGATTGCGCTGTACCACGGTCTTCAGGCGCTGCTCGGGATCGGCGCCCGTGACCCGGCTCAGCGCCAGACCCGATTCCTCCCCGGACAGGCCGCGCATCACCTGATTCAAGAATTCCAGGCTGTCGGCGAGGCGCTGCGCCGTCGGGCCCGCATCGCTCACATCCGACGCCATGCCGTTCAGCTCCTGCTGGATGCGCTGTACGGTGAGCTCGAAGCGCTCCAGGTAGCGGCTCATTCCTTCGAGCTTTTGCACGCCCACCGCGCTCGCGAGATCGCCCAACTCCGAGAGCAGCTTCGGCGCCAACTCCCGCGTCTCTTGATTCGCGCCTTGGATGATTTCCACGGCGGCCCGCGCATCGGCAACGGTGGTCGCGGCGGCGTTGAACTTGCCCCACGCCGGGTCGCGCTGGAATTGGCTATCCTTCACGGCACCGCTCGCCGCCAGGCTCTTCAGACGCGAATTACTCCTGCCCAGGGCATCGAACGCGCTCGCCTCGCCGCGCAGCGCGTTTTGCGCCTCAAATGGCATGCGCTCGATGACCAAGCTGAGCTGGTCCATGGGCGCCGCCACCGGAGCGCGGCTTCGGCTCAGCGCGGTGAGCGCCGCGGCGCCGGCCAGGCACGCTACAACCAGTGCCAGCAGCAGCACCGGTAATGCATTGATTTTGGAAGACTTGGTCTCTCGCGTGGTCATTGCGTATGATCCGGCGGCACGTTAGCTCGCGGCCTGTAAAAAGCTCTGGCTCTCCACCAAACTCTTCAAACTCAACACCGGCCACACCTCGCCGCCTCGGCGAAATGCGCCGGCGAGATAACTGTCGCAGCGAATCACGGTGGGCGGCGCTTCGGCGTCGAATTCCGGCTCTGCGAAGCGCCGGAATCCCAGCACCTCATCGACGATGAGCCCGGCCGGGATTTCTCGATGGTTCACCACCACCACCCGCGTATTGCGCCCGGGAGTGGTAGAACCGCTGCCGAGAAACTGCCGCAAGTCGAGCATCGGCAGGAGCTGCCCGCGCACATTGGCGAGCCCCTTCACCCAGCTCTTGGCGCCCGGGATCCGGGTGATCACGGCGGGATGGCCCAGGACCTCGCGGGTCTCCTCGCGGGCGACCAGGAAGGTCTCCCCGCCCATGCGAAAAGCCACTCCCACCCATTCGCGGCCGGCGCCGGTGTCCGGAGCGCTGCCGGCGGCAACCGTACGGCTGCGCCTTTCCATCTCCTTGAGCAGTTCGAACGGACGGTCACGCAAGCTGCGTAAGCTTAAGTCGCTCCCGCTCATCGTGCTGGTCATACGGCCAGCGCGGCCTGCGCTTTCTCGACCAAAGCCTGAGCGGACACCGGCTTAACGAGATAATCCACCGCGCCCTGGCGCAAACCCCAAACTCGATCCGTTTCCTGGCCCTTGGTGGTCACCATGATGATCGGAATCAGGCTGGTTTCGGGGTCGTTGTTCAGCATCCGCGTCGCCTGGTAGCCGTTGACGCCGGGCATGACGATATCCATGAAGATCAGATCCGGCTTCATGGCCTTCGCCTTGCGGATGCCCTCCTCGCCGTTCTCCGCAGCCGCGGTCTTGAAGCCGTGCTTCTCCAGCGCCTTCTGCATGATGAACACTTCGGTGGGTGAATCGTCGACAATAAGGATCAATGCCATTCTTGAATTCTCCGTCATTTGCCGACGTGCGCTTCGATGGCGCCCAGCAGCTCGTCTTTGGTGAACGGCTTGGTCAAATAATGCTCTGAGCCCACGATACGCCCCCGGGCGCGGTCGAACAGGCCATCCTTGCTCGACAGCATTATCACCGGAATCTGTTTGAAGACCTTGTTGTGCTTGATCAGGGAACAGGTCTGGTAACCATCGAGGCGCGGCATCATGATATCCACGAAAACGATGTCGGGCTGGTGGTCGGCGATCTTGGACAGCGCGTCAAAACCGTCGACGGCGGTGAATACCTCGCAGCCCTCCTTGGTCAAGAGCGTCTCGGCGGTACGGCGGATCGTCTTGCTGTCGTCGATGACGAGAACTTTGAGCCCCGCGAGTTTCGGCTTGCCGTTGGTGATCATGCTCTCCATGGAACTGACCTTAAAGGACGTGAGGCTACGTGCGTAGGTGCTGGAATCTTGTGGCTTTTTAACATATCCGGGGCCCGCAAGCCACGGTATGAGGTCGACATTTCGGGCCAATGCCGGCTAAACAACGGTGGCCTGGTTCACAGTTTTCTCAACAGGGCTGATGCGCTGAGCGCAGCGCCCGCGTGCGCTAGACTGTGCCGATGGGCCATCGGCCCCCAAGGATCCTAGAGGAATGAGCATGTCTGGCGCAGTTCGTCTCGTCGTGGTCATGGACCCCATCGAAGCCATCAATCCGGGGAAGGACAGTACGCTGGCGATTCTGCTGGCGGCGCAGGCGAACGGCTGGCAGCTTTATTACGTCGAACTGAAGGACCTTTGGCTGCGCGACGGCATCGCCTGCGGGCGCCCCGCGCCGCTTCAGGTCTTCGACGATCCGCGAACTTGGTTCACTCGCGGTGCAAGCATCGAGGCCAAACTCGGTGATTTCGACGTCATCCTGATGCGCAAGGATCCACCGTTTGACACCGAATACATCTACTGCACGTACATACTCGATCGCGCGCGCGATCAAGGCGCCCTGGTCTGCAACCGGCCGCAGGGTCTGCGCGACATGAACGAAAAGGTCTATACGGCCTGGTTTCCGGAATGCTGCGCGCCGACCCTGATCACACGTGACATGCATGACATGAGCGAATTCCTGGGCGAGCAAGGCAAGGCGGTGTGCAAACCGCTCCACGGCATGGGTGGGCGCTCGATATTCGTGCTGGAACAGGGCGATAAGAACCGCAACGTGGTGTTCGAGACGCTGACCGACTACGGCCGCCGGTACGCCATCGTGCAGCGCTATCTGCCGGAGATCGTGACGGGGGGCGATTGCCGGGTGATCCTCATCGACGGCAAGCCGGTTCCCTTTGCACTGCAGCGCATACCCGATGCTGCCGATCACCGCGGAAATCTCGCCGCCGGAGCGCGCGCCGAAAGCCGGCCGCTCAATGACCGCGACCGGTGGCTGTGCTCCATCATCGGACCGAAGCTCTCGGCCGCCGGGATGATCTTCGTCGGACTCGACATCATCGGCGACTACGTCACCGAGATCAATGTCACCAGCCCCACCGGCATCCGCGAACTAAACAAGAGGCACGGTGTCGACATTGGTGCGTTGCTGGTGGACGCGATAGCCAGGACCTTGAACGCCGCATGAATTCGGACCTGCTTCAATCCGGGCTGCCGCCGGCCAACGACCGCATGCTGACCACCTGTTTCGTGGCGGCGCTGATTCACTGCATCATCATCCTGGGCGTCACCTTCAGTTCGCCGAACGACGCCGCGAACGGGGGCGACGGGGCGGCTCTGGAGGTCATTCTGGTCAACGACCAGGCTCCGAGCGTCGCGAAAAACCCGACTGCGCCCTACCTGTCCGAGCGCAGCCAGCTGGGGTCGGGCAATACGCTGAATCGTGAGCGCAGCCGCATACCGAAATCCTCGCCGATGGCGGTGGATCGGGTGGGCATTCCGGACGGCGAGGGGATCGCCGCCGCGACATCCGGCCGCGACACCGGCGACGACGAGGTTGTGGCGACGCATGGGGCGGCGACGAAGATTCTGTATTTCGCGGCCACCGACGCCAGCGACCAGCCCTCGCAGCTGCCGCTGCTCCTCGAAAAGAGGCCGGATCTGGGCATGGCGGCCAATGATGACGGCATCGAGCTGCGCATGCGCGGTGAGGCGAGAAAGCAGCTCTGGATCGCCGCGGACACGCGCGAATCGGACGTCGCTGTGTACCTGGACAGCTGGCGGCGCAAGGTCGAGCGGGTGGGCACGATGAACTTCCCGGATGCCGCGCGGCGCGAGAAGCTTTCCGGGACGCCGGTGATCGAGGTGACGATCGGCGCCGACGGCAGACTGCTGCAAACCGTGATCCGCCGCAGCAGCGGCCACGCGGAAATCGACGAGGCCGCCATGCGGATTCTAAAGCTCGCCGCGCCCTACGACCCCTTTCCGAGGGAACTCGCCGCCGCGCACGATGAGATTCGAATCGCCTACGAGTGGCAATTTCTGGGTGGTGCTGCGCAGGGTTCCGGCGTATTTTATTCTGACCCCAACGACTCGGGCGGTAGACCGTAATTCGGACTTAAGTTCGCTGATGGGTGGCATATGAGCGACTCGGGTTATCTGACGAACCAGCTGCTGATCGCCATGCCGATGATGGGAGATCCGAATTTCGCGCAAACCGTCGCTCTGGTGTGCGATCACAGCTCTCGCGGTGCGCTCGGCCTGATCCTCAACAAACCGCTGCCGATGCGCATGAGCGAGATCTTCGAACAGCTGGAAATCGAGCTGCCGGGCGGCCCGTTGAGCGAGCGGCAGGTGCTGCGCGGCGGTCCGATGCAGACCGATCGCGGATTCGTCGTGCACCGCGCCGGGGGCGAATGGGATTCGACGCTCAAGGTCTCCGACACCATCCACGTCACCACCTCGCGGGATATTCTGGCCGCCATGGCCCGGGGCGAGGGGCCGGCGGAGGCGGTCGTCGCCCTGGGCTACGCCGGCTGGGACGAAGGCCAGCTGGAGGATGAGATCCGCGCGAACGCCTGGCTCAGCGCCCCGGTCGACTCCGGCATCATCTTCGACGTTCCGTTCGAGTCGCGCTGGCACGCGGCGGCGCGCCTCCTGGGCGTGGAGCTCTCGCGCATCAGTACGATTAGCGGCAATGCCTGATCCGGCGGCGCCGGAGCCGGCCGCCCCCAACCTCGATCCGCCCGGGCCGGCTGCACCGGCCCCGGCAAGCAGCGCGGCGGCACAGATCATTCTGGCCTTCGATTTTGGGCGGCGGCGGATCGGCGTGGCCTGCGGCGACACCGTGAGCCGCAGCGCCGCGCCGCTCGGCGCCGTACCCGTGGGACCGGCGGGACTGCCCTGGGGTGCCCTGGGTTCGCTGATGCGCGAGTGGCGTCCCGCCGTGCTGGTGGTCGGCCTGCCGTATAATGTCGACGGTACCGAGAGCGGCGAGGCGGGCGCCGCACGCGGCTTCGCGGACGAACTGGCCGGGCGCTACGCGCTGCCCGTGCGGCTGGTCGATGAGCGCTATTCGTCGCTGGAGGCCGGTACGCGGCTCAAGGATGCGCGCGAGTCGGGGGCGCGCAAGCGGCGGGTGTCGAAGCCGGACGTCGACGCGGCGGCGGCGTGCATCATCTTGGAACGCTGGTTCAACGAAAAAACATGAGGCGCAGATGCGTTCACAAACTGACAGCGCCGGGGGCTTGCGCCACCTCATTTCCCTCGACGGCCTGACGCGCGAGGCGCTGACGGCGATTCTCGACCGGGCCGAGAGCTATCGCCGGTTGCCCGGCCAGCCCGCCTACGAGGGCCGCGAACTCGCCGGCGTCACCCTGGCCAACCTGTTCTTCGAACCGAGCACACGCACGCGCGCCTCGTTCGATCTCGCGAGCCGGCGCCTCGGCGCACACGTGATCAACCTCGACCTGCAGTCCAGCTCGCGCGCCAAGGGCGAAACCATGCTGGACACCATCTACACCCTCGAAGCGATGAATACCGACATCTTCGTGATCCGCGATTCGCAAGCCGGAATGCCGGAATTTCTGATCGACCACGTCGCTCCGCACGTCTCGGTCATCAGCGCCGGCGAGGCGCACGTGTCCCACCCGACACAAGGGCTGCTCGATGTCCTGACCATCAGAACTCACCTGCGCCGCTTTGCGGGCCTCAAAGTGGCCGTCGTCGGCGACATCATGCACTCGCGGGTCGCCCGCTCGACCGCGCGCGCACTCTCGACTCTCGGCACCACCGACGTGCGGCTCGTGGCGCCGCTGAGCCTGTTGCCGTCCGAGGATGAATTCCGCGGGGCGCAGCGCTTCACGCGGATCGAGGACGGCATCGCGGGCGCCGACGTGGTGATGATGCTGCGCATTCAGAAGGAGCGGATGGCGCAGGCCGCATCGCTCGATGATGCGGCGTATTTCCGCGAGTTCGGCCTGGACGCCAGGCGCTTGAAGCTCGCATCGCCGAACGTGCTGGTCATGCACCCCGGCCCGATGAATCGCGGCGTCGAGATCTCCTCGGAAGTGGCGGACGGCCCGCGCTCGGCGATCCGCGAACAGGTCAACAACGGCGTCGCGGTGCGCATGGCGGTGCTCGCGTCGATTGCCGCGACCCTGACGCGGCATCGCAGGCCCCTGTAAAGGGCCGCCTCAAGGTCCTAATAGCCGAACCAGTAGTTGATGCCGACCCGTATGATGTTCGCGCTGAAGCTGTTGTGAAGGCTGTCGAGAGAGATGCCAGAGAACTCCGCGCACGAGGCGGCGGTGCCGGTGCAGCTCGTCGTGGAGCTCGATCCGTTGCCGAGATTCACGTGCAGATATTCCGCCCCGATCGACCAGGGGCCCTTCAAGACGATCTCGACGCCGCCGCCGGTCGCCCAGCCGAATGAGGTGAAGTTCTTGCCGCCGCTGAACGAGGCGGTGGGCGCTCTCGAGCCCGCCGGAGTGTAGTAGAGCGCGGTGTTGTGCAATCCGCCGGCGATGACCGCCCCTCCCTTAAGATAGGGGAACCAACGATCGCCCGCGTAACCCAGCCGCGCACTGAAGATTCCGAAGCCGCTCGGAGTGAGTTTGCCGGAAAAGGCATAGCTGCCCGGAGGGGGCGCGTCGCCCGTATAGGTGTACGATAGGTTGTGGCTTTTGGCGCTCCAGCTGTCGTATTCGGCCCCAAGGCCAAAAACCAGCCGGTCCGACTGAAAGTTGTCGCCGAACTGCAGGCCGCCGGCGAATGTGTTGTTGTTCGGACAATCTCGATTGTTGAACGCAGCTGCAATCATGGGGTCGATCGGTGCGCCGTGCAGCGACCAGCTGTCGCAGGTTTTGTTCGATGCCTCGCCCAGATTCAGGCCTGCGAAGAGCCCGTCCCATGAGCCTCCGTTTTGCGCAGACGCCGCGCTCGCGAGCGACACGAGCCCCAGAAGCGCCGCGCATCGGCTCGCCACATTCTTCATCTTTTTGTACCACCCAAATCCAAGCTTTCCGGCTGACCGGCTCGCAGATCATATAGGTCTCCCGGACGGCTGCATATTTGGATCGCTTAGACGGTGGACTCGATCCGCATCAGTGCCTGCCCCATCCGTATCCGCGCGCCCTCGCACAGCCGCTCGCACGGCGAGATCCCCTGCGGCGCGAACACGATGATGGTCGAGCCGTGCTCGAACCAGCCCATCTCCTCGCCCTTGTGCAAATGCGCGTCGCACGCGATCTGGTTCACGCCCCGGTAGCGAAGGTGCAGGCGCACGTCGAGAAATTTCAAGCGAATGCTCGCGACCAGGATGGCCGCGACGGGCACCAGCGTGAGCAGCGCACCCGACGGCAAGCGGCAGCGGATGACGGCCCGCTCGTTCTTGCAGAATAGCCGCTCGACGCGGCGCAGGGTGATGGGATTCACGTTCCAGGTGTCGCCCGAGATGTAGTTGACCTGTTCGACCCGGCAATCGTAGGGCGCGTGAAAGCGATGGTACATGCCCGAGGTGAGGCGCAGCGTGGCGAATTGACCGCCTCGGTAGTAGCGCGCGAGTTCCGCATCGCCCAGAAGATCGATGAGCGGATAGGGGAACCCCTTGGCCTGCAGCACCGAGCCGTCCTGCACCTGCCCGCAGGCGCCCACCAGCGCATCGCAGGGGCTCGACAAGACCTCAGGATCCGCATCGATCGGCCGGGCGCCGTCCTTCAGCTCGCGGGTGAAGCAATCATGCAGGCTGTCGAAGCGGGTTTTCTTCGCCTCGGATAGATCGAGGTCGCAGAACACCCGCCACAGGGAGATGCACGCCGCGCACACCCACGGATTGTCGATGTGGCTCAACCAGCCCATGAAGTGCGTGAGCCAGCGGCGCGGAATCCGATTGGTCAGCAGGAAGTTGATGTCTTCCTGCTGCGTGATTCGCTCGATCAGGGATCGGGTGGTCATGTTATTGTCATTCGCCTGCAATACAGTGCGCGCCGAGGAATTACGCCATCAAGACGATATTCTTGTACGTACTGGCCGTGTGCGCGCTGGCCGTGCTGCTGCGCAAATTGCACTCGCGCCTGCAGCTGTCGCGCGCGAAGCACCGCTCGCTCGCCGGGCATGCGCGCATGGCGCGCCGCTTCGCCGGATTGATGCCGTTCTACGAATACGACGAGGCGCGGTTCTTTCGCGTGGACGGCGCGCCCGACGAGGTGGCGGCGGCGCGGCGCGGCGGATTCATGCGCCTGGCGGCCCTCTGGCAGGAGCGCCACGAGAGGAACGTGGAGCTGACGGGCACCGTCATCGGCGGCATCTCCGACCTGCAGTTCACCTCGCGCTACCGGGTGCCGTTCCAGTTCAGCCGCTTCGTCCGCGAACATTTCAAAGCCGGCGCGTTCGTGCAGTCCTCGTCCGGCGTCTCGATCACCGATCTTGACGGCAACCGCCTGTACGATTTGACCGGTTCGTACGGGGTGAACGTATTCGGCTACGATTTTTACAAGGAGTGCATCGCTCGCGGCAGTGAGCGGGTGCGCGACCTCGGTCCGGTATTGGGCGCCTATCATCCGGTGACCGCCTTCAACGTGCGCCGCCTGCTCGAAATCTCGGGGATGGACCAGGTGTCCTTTCACATGTCGGGGACCGAGGCGGTGATGCAAGCGGTGCGGCTGGCGCGCTACCACACGCGCCGCAGCCACCTGGTGCGCTTCTGCGGCGCGTACCACGGCTGGTGGGGCGATGTGCAGCCCGGCGCCGGCAATCCGCTCGCGGCGCGCGAGACGTATACGCTCAAGGACATGGATGCCGCCGCGCTCAGGGTGCTCGAGACCCGGCGCGATATCGCCTGCGTGCTGGTCAACCCGCTGCAGGCGCTGCATCCGAACGTGAGCGCCCCGGGCGACTCCACCCTGGTCGACAGCGGGCGCAGCGCTCACTTCGACCGCGAGGCCTACCGCCGCTGGCTCGAGAAACTGCGCGCCGTGTGCAGCCGCCGCGGCATCGTGCTGATTTTCGACGAGGTGTTCGTGGGCTTCCGGCTTGGCATGGGCGGAGCGCAGGAATATTTCGGGGTGCGCGCCGATATGGTCACCTACGGCAAGACGGTGGCCGGCGGCCTGCCGATCGGCGTTCTGTGCGGCCGCGCGCAGTACATGCGCAGATTTCGCGAGGATCGGCCGGCCGACATCTGCTTCGCCAGGGGCACCTTCAATTCGCATCCCTACGTCATGGGCGCCATGTATGAATTTCTCCATCGTCTGGACAGTGATGCGGTCCGCGCGCTCTACGCCGATCTCGACGCGGTGTGGAACGGCCGCGCGCGGGCTCTCAACGAACGGCTGAGCGCGGCGCAGCTGCCGGTGCGGATCGCAAACCTGTCCACGATCTGGACGGTTTGTTACACGCAGCCGTCGCGATACAACTGGATGTTTCAATACTACCTGCGCGCCGCGGGTATCGCCCTCTCCTGGGTGGGCACGGGCCGCCTCATTTTCAGCCTCAATTACACCGCGGCGGAGTTCGCCGAGGTCGCCGACAGAATCCTGTCGGCGGCCCGGGCGATGCAGGGGGACGGATGGTGGTGGGCGCAGCCGCAGCTCACGAACAAATCCATCAAGCGAGGCGTCCTCAAGGAGATGATTCAAGCCCGCTGTTCGTGGCCCGACGGGCGGCCCATCGGATCGATGAGTTCACCGCGCAGCAAGTAAAGCGGCGATTTGAAGTACAGCTTCACGTCGTTGAACGGGTCCGTGATGATCTTGGTCAGCCACACGATGCCCGTCTGCACGTCGCGCAGATAGAATAGATGCACGGTCCGAAACAGCAGCGCGCCGATGCCGACCACGAGCCAGATCTCGCCCACGTGCCGCACGAATCCTGCGCTGTCATGCGGCGAGAACAGTCCGAAGAACGTCGGCGAAAGCAGCAACAGCGCGGGCGAGGCCGCCCAGATGACGTGCAGGATGACCTTGCGGTGCAGGTTGTACCCCACCTTGACCTCTTCCTTGTATTCGTGGGTGGCCTGATTGAGCTCGTCATAGCCCTTGGGTTCGAAGAAAAAATGACCCGATTGCCGGCTGACCATGGCCACGAGCCAGCCGATCAAAGCGGCCGCCACGGGATCCGTGAACATCATGACGTAGGCGATGAGAAAGCTGATGGCGCTCAACAGGTGCAAGGACTGGTTGATCCGGCTCTGGTGGTAGTAACGGTGATCGTCCCATCGTTGCGTTCGCAGTTCTTCCCAAAAATTTTGCATAGAGGGTTCCTCAAGTAAGAATGCCGGCGAGTCGCCATGAAGCAAATATAGGAATTTCATGACACGCCTATTACAGCCCGAGCGCATAGCCGAACGCACGTCGCAAAACTGCAAAAAATCCGCAGCATTGCCGGAAAAACTTGTGTGCTCGGTCATCTATTCGTCACAGCGCGGTGCGACTCTTTAGCATTCATGAGAATCATGATCGTCACCGACGCGTGGTTTCCCCAGACCAACGGCGTCGTGCGCACCTTGGCTCAGACCGCCGCATGGCTCGGGCGCTTCGGTCACGAGGTACGGATGCTCACGCCGCGCGATTTTCGCAGCGTCCCCTGTCCCACCTACCCGGAAATCCGGCTGTCGATACTGCCGCGCAGGGCGGTGCGAGCCGCCATCAGCGCCTTCGCACCGCAGGCGCTGCACATCGCCACGGAGGGTCCGCTCGGCCTTGCCGCGCGGCGCCACTGTCTGCGCCGGGGCATGCGTTTCACGACCTCGTACCACACCCAGTTTCCCCAGTACGTGCGCGCGCGGTTCCCGGTTCCACTCGGCGCCTCCTATTGGGCGCTGCGCTGGTTTCACGGCGCGGCGGTCCGCTGCATGGTGAGCACCGCGTCGGTCCGCCAGGACCTGGCGTCGCGGGGCTTCAAGAATCTGGCGGCCTGGCGGCGCGGCGTGGACACGGATGTGTTCAAGCCCCACCCCAAGGATTTTCTGACCCTGCCGCGACCGATCGCCGCCTACGTCGGCCGGGTTGCGGTCGAGAAGAATATCGACGCGTTCCTGCAGATGCCGTGGACCGGCAGCAAGATCGTGATCGGCGACGGCCCTGAGCGCGCGCGCCTGCAGGCGCAGCACCCCGGCGTGGTGTTCACCGGCTATCGCTTCGCAGAGGATCTCGCACGCCACCTGGCGGCCGCGGATGTCATGGTATTTCCCAGCCGCACGGACACCTTTGGCCTGGTGAATCTCGAGGCGATGGCCTGCGGGGTGCCGGTTGCGGCTTACCCGGTGACCGGTCCGATCGATGTCATCGAGGACGGAGTGACCGGGGCTCTGGATTTGGATCTAGCCAGTGCCGCGCGGCACGCGCTCGATCTCGACCCGCGCGTCTGTCGAGAGCACGCGCTGAAGTCCGGCTGGGATGTCAGCACGCGCGAATTCGAAGGCAATCTGGCGCCGTGCCAATCCGAGGGCGCCGAGCAGATGCCGCACCCCGAGCTGCCCCCGATCGACGCCGCTCACGGCGCCAAGGCGCAAGCCCCGGCGAGCGCCGCGCGTGTCAAGACCGCCTAAGGAGCCTGTCTGAGTATTCCCCGTGGCCTTACCTAAAGCTGATTTCGCTTCAGCCGAGGCGGAGCCGACGTGGTTGGGTCAACACCCAACGAGGAGGCGACAACGACGGATGAAGCAGACAGGCTCCTACTGCCTCAACCGAAGTTGATCTTTGCCTCGAGGTTGGTGCGCGAGTCCGCGCTCGCCAGCGCTTCCTCCAGCTCGATCCGGCCCTCCCGCACCAGGTTGTACAACGAGCTGTCGAAGCTCAGCATCCCGCGTTCGGTGCCGGTGCGGATGGCCTCCTTGACCCCGATCACGTCGCCTTTCTTGATGAGCTCGGCCACGTGCGGCGTGTTGACCATCACTTCCGAGGCCGCCACGCGGATGCCGGATTTCGCAACGACCAGGCGCTGCGAGAGTATTGCGCGCAGGTACTGAGACAGGTCCAGGAAGATCTGGTTGTGCTGGTCGCGCGGAAACATGTTGATGATGCGGTCCAGGGTCTCGGCGCAGTTGTTCGCGTGCAATGTCGCTATGCACAGGTGGCCGGTTCCGGCGAGCGCAATGGCGGCCTCCATCGTCTCCCGATCGCGAATCTCACCCACCAGGATCACGTCGGGCGCCGAGCGCACCGCGCTGCGCAGGGCGCGGGCGAAGGATTTCGTGTCGAGCCCCACCTCGCGCTGGTTGACGATCGATTTCTTGTTGGTGTGCAGGTACTCGATCGGATCCTCGATCGTCAGAATGTGATCGGAGGATGTCTCGTTGCGGTAGTTGATCATGGCGGCGAGCGTGGTCGATTTGCCGGCGCCGGCAGCGCCCACCATCAGAATCATTCCACGCTTCAACATCACCAATTCTTTCAAGATCTCGGGCATGCCCAGATCTTCGAGCCTGGGCATTTCGGCCGATATGTATCGCAACACCATCGCCGGATAGCCGCGCTGGTAGAACACGTTGACGCGGAAGCGCCCGAGTCCCGGCTCGGAAATTGCGAAATCGATCTCCAGCTCTTCGTTGAAGTGCTCGATCTGCTCGGCGGTCATGAGTCCGAGCGCCGCCTGGCGCACCGTCTCAGGGCTCAATACCTGCTTGTTGACCGGAAAAATCTTGCCTTCGATCTTTATCTTGACGGGCGCGTTGCAGGTGAAAAAAAGATCCGACGCCTTTCTCTCGACCATCAATTTGAACAGCGGCTTGGTGTTCATCACCTGAGCCGGAGCTGCCGCAGACATGTGCTAAAACACCTGGCCTTCTTCTTCCTCGACGATCTGCAGCGCCGACTGGCCCTCTTCCGGATTCTTCATTTCACGCTTGCTCTCGAGCTTCACCCGCAGCCGCAATTCGTTCTTCGAATCCGCGTTGCGCAGCGCGTCTTCGTAGGAAATCTGACCCGCCTCGTACAGGTCGAACAGCGCCTGGTCGAAGGTCTTCATCCCCAGGCGATTGGAGCGCGACATCACGTCCTTGATCTTGGCCACGTCGCCCTTGAAGATCAAATCCGAAATCAACGGCGATGCCAGCATGATCTCCATTGCGGCGATGCGCCCGGAGCCCGCCTCGCGGGGGATCAGCCGCTGCGATATCAGGGCGCGAATGTTGAGCGACAGATCCATGAGCAGCTGCTCGCGCCGCTCCTCCGGGAAGAAGTTGATGATGCGGTCGAGCGCCTGGTTGGAGCTGTTGGCGTGCAGCGTGGCGAGCACGAGATGCCCCGTCTCGGCGAACTGAATGCCGTACTCCATGGTCTCCCGGTCGCGAATTTCCCCGATCAGAATCACGTCCGGCGCCTGGCGCAGGGTGTTCTTCAGCGCAAGATGCCAGCTCTCGCAGTCGACGCCGACCTCACGGTGGGTGACGACGCAGCCCCTGTGGGCGTGCACGTATTCGACGGGATCCTCGATCGTAACGATGTGGCCGCGGGTCTTCTCGTTGCGGTAACCGACCATGGCCGCCAGCGAGGTGGATTTACCGGAGCCCGTACCGCCGACCAGGATCACGAAACCGCGCTTCGAGAGCACGACCTCCTTGAGAACCGGCGGCAATTCGAGCTCTTCCAGCGTGGGAATCTTGGCATTGATGGTTCGCAGCACGGCGCCGGTAAAACCCTGCTGCACGAAGGCGCTGACGCGAAAGCGTCCGATTCCCGGCGGTGCGATGGCGAAATTGCATTCCTTGGTCGAGTCGAATTCCTTGGTCTGGCGGTCGTTCATGATCGCGCGTACGAGGCTTGCGCTTTGTTCGGCGCTCAGCGACCGATCCGACTGCGGGCGAATTTCTCCGTCCACCTTGATGGCAGGCGGGAAGCCGGCGGTGATGAACAGGTCCGAGCCCTTCTTCTCGACCATGCGCTTCAGCAGATCCTGCATCAACCGTATTGCTTGCTCGCGATCCATCAGATGCTGTCCTTGTTCTGCGCCTTGTACTTCGCCTCTTCGCGGCTGACGACGCCCTTTTGAACGAGCTCCTGCAGGCATTGGTCGAGGGTCTGCATGCCCTGCCCCTGCCCGGTTTGAATGGCCGAATACATCTGTGCGATCTTGCCCTCGCGGATCAGATTGCGAATCGCGGGCGTGCCTATCATGATTTCGTGCGCCGCAATACGCCCTCCGCCGACCCGCTTCATCAGGGTCTGCGATATCACCGCGCGCAGGCTCTCCGACAACATGGCGCGCACCATGTCCTTTTCGGCGGCCGGGAACACGTCCACGATCCGGTCGATGGTCTTGGCGGCCGAGCTGGTGTGCAGCGTTCCGAAAACCAAGTGCCCGGTTTCCGCCGCGGTCAGCGCCAAGCGGATGGTCTCCAGATCGCGCATTTCGCCCACCAGCACCACGTCCGGGTCCTCGCGCAATGCCGAGCGCAACGCCTCGCTGAAACCCAGCGTGTCGCGGTGAACCTCGCGCTGGTTGACCAGGCAGCGTTTGCTCTCATGCACGAACTCGATCGGATCCTCGATCGTGATGATGTGGTCCGGCCGGTTGTCGTTGCAATGATTGACCATGCCGGCGAGCGTCGTCGACTTGCCGGATCCGGTGGGCCCGGTGACCAGCACCAGACCGCGGGGCAGCATGCACAGATCCTTGAAGGTCTTGGGCGCGTTGAGCTCATCCAGCGACAGAATGGTCGACGGAATGTTGCGGAACACGGCTCCGGCGCCGCGATTTTGGTTGAAGGCATTGACCCGGAAGCGGGCAAGCTTCGGAATTTCAAACGAAAAGTCGGTCTCGTAGAATTCTTCGAAGGCCTTGCGCTGCTTGTCATTCATGATGTCGTACACCATGCTGTGCACTTCTTTATGCACCAGCGCAGGCATATTTACGCGCTTCATGTCGCCGTCTACGCGGATCATCGGCGGCACCCCCGCCGAAAGATGCAGGTCCGAGGCGTTATTCTTCACCGCAAAGGCGAGAAGCTGCGCAATATCCACCGCCATTTACGGCTCCTAATCCGGCTGTATAAAGCCGCTAACAGTATATAAGAGGGTGTCGCCACCCAATATGTTAATTGGTCCGCAGAATTTAGCGGTTCATGTGAACCGCGTCCGGTCTCGGATAAATCGTGCGGCCGAGGCGGCCGGCCGGGACCCCGCGTCGATAACCCTCGTCGCCGTCACCAAAGCCAAGCCTGCCGAAATGGTGAGGGATGCCGCCACGGCGGGCGTCACGGATTTCGGCGAAAACTATCTTAAGGAGGCCTTGGGGAAGATGGAGGAGCTCGCGGCGCTGCCGGTGCATTGGCATTTCATCGGCACGGTGCAATCCAACAAGACCCGGGCCATTGCCGAGCGATTCGAGTGGGTACACAGCGTCGATCGATTCAGCGTGGCCCGCCGCCTGTCGGAACAGCGGCCTTTTCATGCGCCTGCGCTCAACATGTGCCTCCAGGTGGCCCTGGTGCCGGAGCCGACCAAGGGCGGCGTCGAGCCGGCAGACCTCGCCGAGCTGGCGCGGCGCACCGCCGGCCTGCCGCGGGTGCGGCTGCGCGGACTCATGTGCATACCCCCGGCACAGCCCTCGCCCCAAGCGGAGCGGGCGGTGTTTTCCCGCTTGAGGCTCCTGCTCGAGACCCTGAACGCAGAGGGATTGAAGCTCGATACACTGTCGATGGGAATGAGTGCCGATTTTGAGTCGGCGATCGCCGAGGGCGCGACGCACGTGCGCATCGGCACGGCGATATTCGGCAGCCGGTGATTCAAAGCCGCGGCGGCGGCGGGCATGTCAGAGGACGAGAGGCGCAGATGATCAACATACGCAGGCTGGCATTCATCGGCGGCGGCAACATGGCGGCCGCGCTCATCGGCGGCCTGACCAAGCAGGGGCTTCCCAGCGAGCGCATCGTGGTGGCCGACCCCGTCGCCGAGCAGCTGCAGCGCCTGGTGCGCGACCATGGCGTCCGGGGCGCCGCCGACAATGCGAGCGCGGTGAAGGACGCCGAAGTGGTGGTGCTGGCGGTCAAGCCGCAGCAGATGCGCACCGTGGCCCTGGCGCTGGCCCCGCACCTCGCCGACCAGAAGCCGCTGCTGCTGTCGGTTGCCGCCGGCATACCGCATGCGGCGCTTGCACGCTGGTTTGGAGCGCAGACACCGGTGGTGCGCACCATGCCGAACCGGCCGGCTCTGAATGGCTTCGGCGCCACTGGGCTGTACGCGCCCGCGAGCGTCGGCGCCGCCAACCGGGCCTTGGCCGAGTCCATCATGGCTGCCGTCAGCGCCACCGTATGGGTCGAACACGAATCGCAGATGGACACCGTGACCGCACTCTCGGGCAGCGGACCGGCCTATTTTTTCCTGTTCATGGAGGCGCTGGAGGCGGCTGCGCACGAGCGCGGTCTGCCGAAGGACATCGCGCACAAGCTCACCTTGGAGACGGCGTTTGGCGCGGCACAGATGGCTCGCCACTCGAGCGAGTCGCTCGCGACGCTGCGCGAGCAGGTGACTTCCAAGGGAGGTACCACGGCCGCTGCGCTCGCCGTGCTGGATGCCGCGGGGCTTCGCGCCATCGTGGCGCACGCGGTGGCGGCAGCCGACCGCCGCTCGGCGGAACTCGCCGCGGAGTTCGGAACGCCGTAGGCTACGCCTGTAGCTATCCCGCAGGGATGCCGCAGGACACCACGCTCCATGGAAGCGCTAAGATATATCTTCGATACCCTTCTCTGGCTGCTGACGCTCGCCTTCGTGCTGCGCCTACTGCTCCAATTGGTGCGTGCGGATTTTCGCGACCCAATGGCGGATGCCGTCGTGCGCGTGACCAACTGGTTGATCCTGCCGCTGCGCCGCGTGCTGCCGCCGATGGGCAAGGTCGACACGGCAACCGTCGTCGCGGTGCTCGCGGTCGCGGCGGCGCATACGGCGACGGTGCTCGCCTTCGGCGGCTGGAGGCTGGCCGATCCGCTGGCATTCATGCGCATCACCATCGTCGGCTTGGCCGACTTGATTCTGCGCATCTACCTCTTTGCCATGCTGCTCTACTGGTTGACGAGTTTCGTGTCGCCCGGCGGCTACTCCCCGGGAGTCCGCCTGCTCGCGCAGCTCTGCGAACCGGTCTTGAAGCCGGTGCGGCGCGTGATCCCGCCCATTGGGCAGATCGATTTCTCCTTCCTCTGGGTGTCCATCGCGATCGGCGCGCTGCTGATACTAATGCGTTGAACATGCGCGCCTACATGCCTGAAATCACTGCCAACGATCCGGTATGAGCTTGCGGGCATCGAGTGTCATCAACGCGGAAGCCTGAAAATTAAGGCTCGGGCGCGCGCCAATCGCGAATCTTTTTTCGCATTTGCGCTAAACATCGGCTTTTTTCTATGTTATTTTCGGCGCCGAGTTTAATTTGTGGGCTTTAATCACCCGCGTTTGCAAAAACCAGCAGGAGATACAATATGGCGAAAAAGAATGCAGCACCGACCAAGTCTGAAATTCTCGCTACCATTTCGAAGGAAACAGAGATCTCTAAGAAGCAGGTCGGAGCCGTGTTTGACTCGCTTTCCGCCGCTATCAAGAAAAGTCTGCGCAGTCACGGACTGTTCACACTGCCCGGACTACTGAAGATGAAAGTGGTGAAGAAGCCGGCCACGAAGGCGCGTGAAGGCATCAATCCCTTCAACGGCGAAAAAATGATGTTCAAAGCGAAGCCTGCGAGCAAGAAGGTCCGCATCGCCGCGCTCAAGAACCTCAAGGAATTCGTGAACTGATTGAGCCGCCTCCGGGGCGGCTTACGGCTTTCAGCCGCTCCGGATGGCGTCGACGACGGCGTCGCGCAGGACCGACAGGTGTCCGTGGAAGAAATGCCCGACGCCAGGCATGATCAACAATCTAGGCGGGGGTTCGAGGGCCTCGGCCCAGGCGAGCACGCGGTGCGGATCCACCACCTCGTCAGCGTCGCCTTGAACGAGCAGCCAGGGACACGCCGGAGCCGCCAAGCCGGAAAAATCGAAGCGTTCGACCGGTGGCGCCACGGTAATCAGCCGAGACAGCTCGCGCTGCTGTGCCAGGCGCAATGCCACGTAGGCACCGAAGGAGAATCCGGCGAGCACCAGCCGCCGGCCCGGCCAGCGCGCCGCACCGTACGCGGCGACGGCGGCCGCATCCGCGGTTTCGCCCAGGCCTGCATCGAACGCTCCCTCGCTCTGGGCCACGCCGCGGAAATTGAAGCGCAGCGTCGGAATGCCGGCAGCGTGCAGGGCTCTCACCAGAGTGGTGACGACCTTGTTGTCCATGGTCCCGCCGAACAGGGGATGGGGATGGCAAACCACGGCATAGTCCGGCGCAGGCTCCAGCGGACCTTCGGCAACCGCTTGCAGCGCGCCGGCCGGCCCTGCAATCGAGAGTCGCTCGAGCGCAGCGGACCGAGAGGTCATTCGATGCCCGCGAGATCCACGTCGAATATCAGCGTTGCGCCGGGCGGTATGACGCCTCCGGCACCGCTGTCGCCGTACGCCAGTGCGGCTGGAATCGTCAGGCGCCGCCGCCCGCCCACTCGCATGCCGAGCACTCCCTGGTCCCAACCCTTGATCACCTGGCCGGCGCCCACCACGAAGCGGAACGGCTGGCCGCCGCTGCGCGAACTGTCGAATTCCTTGCCCTTCTTATCGGGCGCCGATGCTTCGTACAGCCAGCCCGTGTATTGCACCACGGCCTGCTGGCCGGCGGCTATCGCGGCGCCCGAACCCGTCTGCAGGTCGCGAATCTCCAGGGAATCCACCGTGGCCGCCGGCACGCCGCCCGGTCGTCCGCCGCATGCCGCCAAAGCGGCCAAGCTCGACGCCGCCAGGAATTTGCCGATTCGCGCGAATGCCATGGCGGCACATGTTAAAGGATTTGGCCGCTTGCGTCGGCCGCCATTCGTCGGCTAAGCGCGGCGCATCATCCGGGAGCCGCGAATCTTGAGCAACGCGGCGATATTCGCCGAGATCGCCGCCGCCCCGATCAGGGCGGGCTCGGCGCCCAAGGCGGGCCCCGCGAGCGCGGCGCCGATGCCGATGCCGACCAGCGACAGCGCGCCCAGCTCGGCGGTGAGCCCCAGCCAGCCATGGCGTACGGCAGCCAAGAGGTCGTCGAGTTCATCGGCCGCTTGCAGCACCCATTCCATAGATGAAGAGTCTAAGCGGCCGTCTCCGGGGCGGCCGTGAGTGCGATCACATACTTGCTATGGTGCGGGCGGCTGCGTAGGCTGCGCACTACATGCAGCGAATTCTCGTCCTGAATCCAAAAGGCGGTTCGGGTAAAACGACGATAGCGACAAATCTCGCCAGTTATTTCGCGAGCCGGGGTGACCATCCGCTGCTGTCGGACAACGACCCGCAAGCATCCAGCACGCGCTGGCTGAAGAAGCGCAAACCCGAACAGGCGTTCATTCACGGCGTCGCGGCCTTCGAGCGCAACAGCCGTATGACTCGTGCGTGGCAAATGCGCATTCCGGCCGATGCCGAGCACGTCGTGGTGGATACGCCGGCTGCGGTGATGGCGCAGGACATGCCTGACATGACCAAGAACGCGGATGCCATCATCGTTCCGGTGCTGCCCTCGGACATCGATATTCACGCCTGCTCGAGGTGCATCGCCGACCTTTTGCTGATCGCGAAGGTGCGCCGCGACGAAAATCGCATCGGAGTGATCGCCAATCGCGTCAAACGCAACACGGTAATCTATCAGTCGCTGATGCGGTTTCTCGAGACCCTGCGCATCCCGGTGATAGCGACTTTGCGTGACTCACAGAACTATGTGCGCGCCGCGGAACTGGGCGTGGGTCTGCATGAAATGAAAAGGCACGTGGTCGCGCAGGATCTCGAGGATTGGGAGCCGCTGCTCGCGTGGTTGGAAGCGAAAGAGGCGGTGTGGCGCCCCAATGCCGGCATCAGCCCGTTGCCGGAAACCGCTTGAGCACGGCGCCGGCCGCGGCTTACTTTTTCTCGTCCCAGGTGCCGCGAACCCTGTCCGCCCAGTTCTTGTAGCTGTGCCAGTTGTAGAGATTGTTGGTGATGGCCGAGTGGCGGCCGCCGGTCTTGTACACCTCGCGCGGAACCGCCATTCCCGCATTGCCGGGCTGCGAACGCGGCGCGCGGCGATCCACTCCCGTATATCGAGTCTGATTTTTGCTGTCGCTCATCTGGTGCCTCTATGCTGTGTCCGACAGTAAGTGCCGCACGTATCCATAGGCAGGAACTGTGTCACAGCCAAGTGGCCGGCGCCGTCAGGCGAGCGCGCATTGCGATGCGCATCTCAAAGGTCGTCGCGGTAAGTTAAATGGGTTCGGCGCGCTTGGTTCGCCAGGCGTCGAACAGCGGCTTGAGTTCATCGAGCGAGTGTTCGAGCGCCGCAGGCAACAGCGTCGTATACGAATCGAGCAGCGCCATCGCATTGCGCGCAGGATCGGTGCGTGTGGCGGCGCCCAACCGACGCGACATGTCGCGATTTACCAGGTGCAAATTCTTGTAGAGATCCTCGAGGGCCGCGAAGCCATGGAGCTCGTCGGGGCCCGCGATCTCGCGCGCCAGCAGAAACATGCCAATTCCGCGATACACGGTTTCTATTTCACTGGCGAAGGGCAAATGGAAGCGCGCCATCGGGCGCAGATGATCGGTCCAAGGGCAGCCGGCGGTCGCCATGATCAATCCGAGCACTGAACTGAAGGCGTGCTGGGCATCGGTTTCGGCGTACACAGTCCGCTCCGCCTGGAGCACGGTGACGCCGACCCTGTCGAACGACACCAGCGCTTTGAGCGGCTCCAGAATGGAGGCCATCTGCAGGGCCGCCGGACAATGCGGGTGTTCGGGCGCATTCAGGGGACAGTTGGCGCATTGGTTGTAACCCAATTCGGTCCAGAAGGGCGGCTCGGCGGGCGGCGCGTTGGACAGCCGGAAATTCGTCGAATCGAAGGTGAAATCGAGGGTCGTCTGCGACCCGTCGGGCAGGTCGAAGCGATAGCGGATGAGCAGCGGGTCGCTCATGCCACCAATCTGTAGCATGGCGTGTATTCGGCGCCGGTGAGCTTCATCCGCCGCTGCGCCACGAAGGACCTTAAAAGCCTGTCGAGAGGCTCCATGATCGCCGCTTCGCCGGTGAGCTCGTAGGGCCCGTGGCGCTCAATCGCGTTGACGCCGTATTCCTTGATGTTGCCGGCTACGATGCCGGAGAACACGCGCCGCAGATTGGCGGCGCGCTCGTGAGCGGGCTGCTCGTGGGCGAGGCGCAGGGCGCGCATCGACGCATGCGTCACCTCGAACGGCAGCTGGAAATCGAGCGGAATGTTGAGCAGCCAGTTGAATCCGTAGGAATCGCTTTGCCGGCGGCGGTAGTCGCGCACCTGCGCGAGCCCCTGCACCATCGCGCGCGCCACTCCCGCGGGGTCATCGATGATGATTTGATAGCGCGACTGGGCGCTCTCTCCCAGTGTCGCGCCGATGAACTCGTGAATCTGCTGAAAATAATCCGCCGCATCCGCGGGTCCCGTGAACACCACCGGGAACGGCATCGCGCGATTGGCCGGATCCAGCAAAATGCCGAGCAGATACAGAATCTCCTCCGCCGTGCCGGCGCCGCCTGGAAATATGACGAACCCGTGGCCCAATCGTACGAACGCTTCCAGGCGCTTTTCGATGTCCGGCATGATGACCAGATGGCTGACGATGGGATTGGGCGGTTCGGCCGCTATGATGCCGGGTTCGGTGACCCCCAAATAGCGGCCGTTGACGATGCGTTGCTTGGAATGTCCGATCGTCGCGCCCTTCATCGGGCCTTTCATGGCGCCGGGACCGCAGCCCGTGCACACATCGAGTCCGCGCAGGCCCAATTCGTAGCCGACTTTCTTCGTGTAATCGTACTCGACGCGGCGGATGGAGTGTCCTCCCCAGCACACCACCAAATTCGGCCGCAGCTGCAGTTCCAGTACGCGGGCGTTGCGCAGGATGTGAAACACCGCGTTGGTGATGCTCGAGGAGGATTTCAAATCGAAGCGCCCGCTCTCCATGATCTCGTTCGAGATGAAGACGACGTCGCGCAGCACCGCGAACAGGTGATCCTTCAATCCCCTGATCATTTCGCCGTCGACGAATGCCGCCGCCGGCGCATTCTTGATTTCGAGCTTTATCCCCCAGGCGCGGCGCACGATGCGCAGGTCGAAGTCGCGATATTTCTCGAAGATCGCGCGCGGATCGTCGAGATCGCTGCCCGTGTTGAGCACGGCGAGCGCGCACTTGCGAAACAGCGGATAAAGGCCGCCCTGGCCCGAATCGAGCAATTGGGCTATTTCCTGCTGCGACAGGTGCTCGAGGCTCCCCTTGGGCGCGACTCGGGCGTCAACCATGTCGGACGATAGGATCGTGGTTTCCACGCGGTGCCTTATATGGAATGGAACTCTTTTACGGATAGATGTCGATCGGGATGTTGTCCTGGGTGCGCATCCACACCTCGACCATATCGGCATTGGACAAGGCGATGCAGCCGTCGGTCCAATCATTCGAGGAGTAATAGGCGGGCGGATATCGAGGGGCATTGGGCAGCCCATGAATCATGATCGAGCCGCCCGGCGCCCAGCGGTGCTGGTGCGCGCGCAATTCGTCATCCTGGTTGGGGTAGGACACCTGGATCGACAGGAAATAGTCGCTGCGCGTGTTGCGGCGCGCAAGATAATAGCGGCCTTCGGGAGTTCTAAAATCATGTTCCCGCTCCTTTTGCCCCACGGGCGAGAGGCCCAGCGCCACTTTGTATTCGCCAAGCAGCCGGTCGCCGCTGTACAGATACAATTTACGCTGTGACTTGTGGACCACGATGTGGTCCGCCGCCGCTATCTCATCGGCGCCGGAAAGGAGCGGCGCGCCGGCCGCAAGTATGAGTATTGCCCATACGAGACGCATGAGATTACGGCTGCTGCGATTGAACATCATGAAAATTATAGCGTGTATCGGGTGTGACATAACCGGCTGCACCTCACGGACCTAGAGTATAATTTCGCGATGTCTTGGCCGCGGTATCGAGCAGCTGCTGCCCTCGCGGTTGCGCTCGGCGCCGCCTCGGGGCTCATGGCCGGCTGTGCCGCGCAATCCTCGATTAAACCCGCTGAAGTCATCGACGAGCGCACAGGGATGACGGTGGGCGCTCTGCGCAAGCCCATCGAACTCGTCCAGGGCGCCGGAAATGTATCCGCATCGCACGAGCGCATCAGCTTTGCCTATCTGGGCCCGGTGGAATGGGACAACATGGGGGATGTCCGCAATGGGCTTTGGGTTCACCTGGTGCCCGGCACCGAGTGGCGGTTCGTGGACATTCGAACGCCCGGTGCGGTCACGTTGATCCTGGACGGCGAACCGACGGCGCTGTCCGCCATCGATCCCCCGAGGCTCGCGCGCGCGCCCTACCGCCCGGTGGCGTCCTGGGGTCAAACCGGCTATTTCGATCTGCCCGTGCAAATGCTGAAGCGCATGGCGTCGAGCCAGATCATTGCACTGGATTTCAAGGCGGACGGGGTACCCGCGGTCCGCTTTGATGCCGGCCGCGGCGCACGCGAGACCCTCATTCGCTATCTGCACGCGCGCGGAACTACTGACGATTGATGTCAGCGACCAGCGGCAGCGTGACCGCGGTGCCGGGCCGCATATCGTTGAAATCCACATCGGGATTGTATTGCGCCACCAGCCAGACGGGTAAGTCGCTTCGCTGCGCGATCGTCCACAGCGACTCGCCGCGCTTCACGCTGTAATTCTCGGTCCCGGCGATCCTGTGAGCGGCGAAAAAAGCCTCCTGCAAATGCCGGTGGTAATCGCGGCGCGCAGCGACGAATTGCTCCGTCGTTACATGGGAAAGGTCGAGCTTGATCTTTCGGCCCAGCGAAACCATGGCATTCTTGTGCAGCCGGTTCAACTTGCGCAGCACCTGCGCATCGACTCCGCTCCAATCCGCCAAGTGCCCCAAGGTTTCGGCCGCTTGCACGGTGACGGTATCGTCCGCCGACACGCTGTAGTCCGATGCATCGGAATTGCCGGTCGGCGCTCCGGCCGGAAGCAAGGCCGCACTGTCGGTCTGGCGCACCGAGACCGGCTCCTTCGGCGGCGCCGGCGGTTTCTCGACGATGTCCGTTCGACTGGCAACCGCCGCATCGGCGATGGCCGGCAGCCGCGGCGCCTCAGGCGCGGCGGGGGGACTCGCGGCGCCCGGCGAGGGCGCAGCGGGCGCGATCGCGGCCGACGCGGGAGCCGCAGCGGAGCCGGTCAACTCCGCCCGGGAAGCCGGCATCGGGATGCGCAGCAGCTCTCCCCGGGCGAGCTGCTGCTCGCCGCTCCACCCGTTCGCCGCCAGCAGCCGTGCCACGCTCACGCCGCTTGAGGATGCGATGCCCGCCAGCGTCTCGCCGCGACGGACTCGGTGGCTGCCGTCATTGCGCTGCGCCACGTAGCGCTGCGCCGGCGCCAGACGGGCCCACGCCGCTTCGATCTCGCTTTGCGGTGGGGCGCCGGGGATGCGAAGCGTATAGCCGCGCGGCACCAGCCGCACTCCGCTCCAGACCGGAGGTCGCAGCGCCGGATTCAAGACGCGCAGCGCCCCCATGTCGACCTTGAAGGCCCGTGCAAGCGCCTCCACGGGGATGTAGTCGGGCAATTCCACCTCTGTGCTGTCCGTCTCCGGCAGATGCATGGTCGGTCCGAAATACTTTTCCGCGTTGCGGTCCACTTCCAGAGCGGCCAGGAACGCCACGTAGAAGTTGCGGGAAGCAAAGCCGAACGTGGCGCCTTGATACCGCTTCACGATGACGGCGATGTCGCTGGTATCCAGCTGTTCCTGAGCGCGCCGCAGGCCGCCGGGACCGTGGTTGTAGGCGGTGACCGCGAGCGGCCAGGAGCCGAGCAACCGGTAGTTGTAGAGCATCAGATTGGCCGCCGCTTCGGTCGCGCTATACGGATCCAGGCGCTGGTCGACCACGCCATCGACCCGCATGAAGCGTTTGGCCGTCGAGGGCATGAACTGCCACAGTCCAGCCGCGCCGACCTTCGAATAAGCGGCCGGGTTGAAGGAGGATTCGACGTGCGGCAGCGCCGCGATCTCCTTCGGCACGCCATGCTGCTCCAAGGTCCGCTCGATCACTTTTTCCCAGGCCGCCGCCCGGATCAGGCCTTCGCGGAATCGATCCGCCTGTCCCAGCTGAAAGCGTATCCGATCGACCGCGTCGAGGAATTGCGCGGGTCTCGGGTTCTCGCCGAACGCATGCAGGATCCGGCGCTCGTGTGCCGTCAAGCCGTCGGTCGCACCGGCGGCGAATCGATGCAGCAGCGCGCGGTAGCGCGCCTTGGCCTCCGCCACGACGCGCTCGCGCTCCGCCGGAGAGGCTTCGGGGTCGAAGCGCAGTACTTCGTACACCAGCCCCAGATTCCAGTCATCGTGGAGCAATCCCTGGTCGGTGGTGACCTCGGTGTACACGCGAATCCAGAACCGGACATCCTGCTCGAGTTCGGGCGGATGCGCGAACGGATCGGCCGCCTCGGCGGCGGCGGTTCCGTGACTGTACAGAAACGGCGCGAGCACGAAGCACAGCGCCGCAATTTTGAATCCTCTGATTATCGGCGAGCTATCCGCACTTCGAGTCGCCACAATTCAAACAGGTCTTGCAGCCGTCCATCATCACGACGGCAGCGGTGCTGCACTTCGAGCAAAGCTGCGCTCCTTCGGGAAAATGCGATTTGGAGAACGCGTCCGTCTGCTTGGTTCGCGCCTCGAACTCCGCGCGCTTTTCCTGCACCAGCTTGCGCTGGTGCACGTCGAGCTCGGGCTTCTTGAGCAGGCCGATCGACTGCAGGTGTCGCTCGATCACGTATCCTAGCTCCGCGATGGTCGAGGGCATGAATTTGCCGCCCGGCTGCCAATAGCCGCCGCGCGGATCGAACACCGCCTTCAATTCGTCGACCAGGAATGTCGTGTCGCCCCCCTTGCGGAACACCGCGGAGATCACCCGCGTCAACGCCACGATCCACTGGAAATGATCGAGGTTCTTCGAATTGATGAAGACCTCGAATGGGCGCCGCTGTTCGTGCGGGGTGCCCTCGTTCAGCACGATATCGTTGATGGTGACGTACATCGCGTGGTCGGATACCGGTGTCTTGATCTTGTAGGTCGAGCCGATGAGCACTTCGGGACGCTCGAGCTTCTCGTGCATCCAGATCACGTTATCTTGCGTCTTCAGCGGATCTTTGGCCGCGGCCGGGGACGGGACGTCCTTGGGCTCCGGCTTGAGCACCCGATATTTGGCGATCTTCTTGTCGATTTTGATATGAGCCATGTCAAAATTTCCCGTAATAGCCTTCTTTCAGCGCATCGAAGAGATTCGCCGCGGTGTGCAATTCGCCGTCGTATTCGATCTCCTGATCGCCCCGCGCCTCGATCTCCGTACCGTCCTCCAGAGTGAACACATAGGTGGTGTTCTTCAGGTCGTCCTCCTTCACCAAAACGCCCTGAAAGGCCTCCGGATTGAACCTGAAAGTCGTACAGCCCTTGAGTCCCTGCTCGAAGGCGTACATGTAGATGTCCTTGAAATCCTCGTACTTGTAATCGGTCGGCACGTTGGCTGTCTTGGAGATCGAGGAATCCACCCAAAGCTGTGCAGCCGCCTGAATGTCCACGTGCTCCTTCGGGCCGATATCCTCCGCGGAAATGAAATAGTCGGGCAGCTTCTCCGCAGAGTTCTGCGAATCGGGCATCGCGCGGGGATTCACCATTTCGCGGTAGGCGAGCAACTCGAATGAGAACACGTCGACCTTTTCCTTGGACTTTTTGCCCTCGCGGATCACATTGCGGAAGTAATGATGCGCGAAGGACGGCTCGATGCCGTTCGAGGCATTGTTGGCCAGCGACAGCGAAATGGTTCCCGTCGGCGCGATCGAGGTGTGGTGAGTGAAGCGGGCGCCGACCTCGGCCAGCTCGTCGACCAGCTCGGGCGAGGCTTCGGCAATCCGCTGCATGTAGCGGCTATAGCGCGCGTGCAGCACCCGGCCCGCGACCTTGGCACCGATCCGCCAGCCATCCTTGACCATCTCGGGACGTTTTCGCAGCATTTCACGCGTGACCGTGAACTCCTCGTTCATGATCGGCGCCGGGCCCTTCTCGCGCGCCAGATCGAGGCCGGCCTCCCAGCCCGCCACCGCCATTTCGCGCGACACGTTTTGCGAAAAGGCCACGGATTTCTTGGAGCCATACTTCATGCACAGCATGGTGATGGCCGAGCCCAATCCCAAAAAGCCCATGCCATGGCGGCGCTTTCGCATGATTTCGTCGCGCTGCGGCTCGAGCGGCAGACCGTTGACCTCGACGACGTTGTCGAGCATGCGGGTGAATACCTTCACCACCTTGCGATAGGTCTCCCAATCGAAGCGCGCATCGTCGGTGAACGGATCGACGACGAACTTCGTGAGGTTCACCGATCCCAACAGGCAGGATCCGTACGGCGGCAGCGGCTGCTCGCCGCACGGATTGGTGGCGCGGATGTTCTCCGCCCACCAGTTGTTGTTCATCTCGTTGACCCTGTCGATCAGGATGAAGCCGGGCTCTGCGAAATCGTAGGTCGAGGACATGATCAGGTCCCACACCCGCCGCGCCGGCAAGGTCTTGTAGATTTTGCAGGCGACCAGCCCCTCCTCGTTCGCGATATACCCGGCGGTTTCCGGCCATTCGCGCCAGATGAACTTGGACGCGTCGTTTAGGTCCGGCCGCTCGGCATCAAATTCCTTTTTCCCGAGCGGAAACGCCAGCTTCCACTCGCCGTCGCGCTTGACCGCCTTCATGAAATCATCGCTGATCAACAACGACAGATTGAACTGCCGCAGCCGGCCGTTCTCGCGCTTGGCGCGGATGAATTCCAGCACATCCGGATGGCCGATATCGAAAGTGCCCATCTGAGCGCCGCGCCGCCCGCCGGCGGAGGACACCGTGAAGCACATCTTGTCGTAGATATCCATGAACGACAAAGGTCCGGAGGTATACGCTCCGGCGCCCGAGACGTACGCGCCGCGCGGCCGCAGCGTCGAGAATTCGTATCCGATTCCACAGCCCGCCTTCAGCGTGAGACCGGCCTCGTGAACCTTGTTCAAGATATCGTCCATCGAGTCGCGGATGGTGCCGGATACTGTGCAATTGATGGTCGAAGTGGCGGGCTTGTGATCGAGCGCGCCGGCGTTGGATGTAACCCGGCCGGCCGGGATCGCGCCGTGGCGCAACGCCCACAGGAACGACTCATACCACTGCTCGCGGAGATCCTCGGATTCCACGTCCGCGAGCGCGCGCGCGACCCGCTTGTACGTGTCGTCCATCGATCTGTCGATGGGCGAGCCGTCCTTTGCGATCAGACGATATTTCTTATCCCAGATGTCGTACGACGCTTCTTGGAAAGGAATACTGCCGACATCTTTGGGCTGTATTTTGACCACGCTATTCATGGGTATCTAAAACGCTCCCTTATAATTATGGCGCGACACTCAAAGACAAGAGGCGGTGGTCCCCACGAGCAAGGAACGCCTTGCGAGCGCTTGAAACTTCAGGGGGACTATCGCGAACCTAAGACCACAACATATTGTGTCCGTACTCAAAGGGTAAGACTTCATTGCAATCAGCGTCAAGACTTTTTTATGTTAATTTTCACCCAAAAAACATGTTATTTTTCATCATATTACAACATTCTCCCGATAGATTTCCTCATTACACTTTGTGAGCGCCGGGTCAAGCGGAAAAAGCCCGAATCGCAAGATATTGTGTTCCACATCTTATTCACATTATGTGCCATTGACATTGGCGGAAAGACCGGCCGCGAGATATGCCGGCGCCTTAAAACGCATGCCGCGGATTGCGATCCCATGCAGTTGAAATGCATGGCGGCGGCCCAATCAATTGCGACAAGTGATCAACGCATCGGAGCATCTTTTCCAATTCAGGAGCAACATCATGACCGTCGTACGCTATGAACCTTGGTCCCTCGTCAATCGGTTTCAGAGAGATATAGATCGCCTGTTCGCGGCGCCGCAAACCACCGCGGCAGATTCCGGGGCTTGGCTGCCGCCGGTCGACATACACGAAGAGAGCGGGCAGTTCCTGCTGCACGTGGATCTGCCGGGCGTCGATCCCAAGGCGGTCGAGATCAGCTGCGATGCGGGCGTGCTCACCATTCGCGGTCAGCGAGCGGAGTCGCGGCGCGAGGCACGGGACGGCTATCGCCGCATAGAGCGGATTACCGGCGAGTTTCAGCGCCGCTTCAGCTTGCCTGAGTCGGCGGATGTGCAGAACATCAAGGCGAAGGCCACCAACGGAGTGCTGGAGGTCGCAATTCCAAAACTCGCCCAGGTGCAGCCGCAACGCATCGCAGTCGAAGCCGCATAAGGGGGTCCGCGGCACGCGCTCTTACGTGTAAGATCGCAGGTCGAAGGTAGGGTCGGGCGAGATCGCCCGGCCCTTTTTTGCCGTTGCGTTCTCTACCCGGCACAACCCTACATGAGGACTGCGCATGAATCTGCGTCTCACATTCGCGGCGGCCGCGCTCGCAGCGGCCTTGTTCGACATGCCGGCGGCATTCGCCGCGCTGTCCGCACCTCCCACCGTCGATGCGGCGCCGATGCCGTCGCTTGCGCCCATGGTCAAGCGCGTTTCGCCCGCGGTGGTCAACGTCGCGACTCGCGGTACCATCAAAGAGAAGCCGGGTCAGCGCAATCCGCTGATGGACGATCCGTTCTTCCGCCGCTTTTTCGATATACCGCCGGATGCGAAGCCGCGTGAGCGGCAATTTCAAAGCGCCGGCTCCGGAGTCATCGTAGACGCTAAGAACGGCTACATCATCACCAATCATCATGTGGTCGAGAATGCCAGCGAGATCACCATCACCCTGTTGGACAACCGCAGCTTTTCGGCGAAGGTCATCGGATCGGATGAGGGCGCCGATATCGCCGTGCTGCAGGCGAAGCAGCCGAACCTCGTCGCCATGGCGCTCGGCGATTCCTCGCGCCTCGAGGTGGGTGATTACGTCGTGGCCATCGGCAATCCGTTCGGTCTGCAGAATACGGTCACCGCCGGTATCGTGAGCGCGCTCGGCCGCTCCGGCATCAACCCCGAAGGCTATGAGGACTTCATTCAGACCGACGCCTCCATCAATCCCGGCAATTCCGGCGGCGCGCTGGTGAATTTGCGCGGCGAATTGGTCGGCATCAACTCCGCGATTCTGTCGGGCAGCGGGGGCAACATCGGCATAGGGTTCGCCATCCCGGTCAACATGGCCAGGGGCGTCATGGACCAACTCATCAAGTACGGGCAGGTGAAGCGCGGTGTTCTCGGCGTGAACATCTACAACGTCACGCCGGACATCGCCAAGGAATTCGGCTTGAGCGAATCGAGCGGCGCATTGGTCGCCGGGGTGAGCCAAGGCTCGGCGGCCGAGCGCGCCGGCATCAAAACCGGCGACATCATCACTTCGATCAACGGGACACCGATGAAGGACGCCTCGGAGCTGCGCAATACGATCGGCATGCTGCGCGTCGGCGACAAGGTGGAAATCGGCTTTTTGCGCGACGGCAAGCCGCACACGGTCACGGCACTCATTGCCGAGCGCAGCGAGACCGAGACCGCCAATGCCGTAGACATCAACCGCGGCTTGGAGGGCGCCGAGCTCGCCGATGCGCCGGAGGGAGGCGGCGTTTTGGTCCGATCGGTGCAGGAGGGAAGCCCGGCGTCGCAGGCCGGCCTGCGCGCGAACGACCTGATCGTCGCGGTCGGCCGCACGCCGGTGACCAACACCAAGACCTTCCGCGAGGCTGCGAAGGGCGCAAGCGTGCTGGTGCTCAACGTGCGGCGCGGTTCAGCCGCGCTGCTCATTCCGATTCGCTGACGACATGAAGCCACTTTCGATCTGCATACTCGGCGGCACTGGTTTCGTGGGAACACGGCTGGTCGCCCGCTTAATCAAGGACGGCCATCGGGTCACCGTGCTGTCGCGTGACCGGGAGCTGCACAAGCATTTGCTGGTGCTGCCCGGCCTCACCCTCGACAACTGCGATGTATACGAGGAGGCGCAGCTCAGCGAGCGCTTCCGCGGCAAGGATGTCGTGATCAATCTCGTGGGTATCCTCAACGAGCGCGGCTTCGGCGGCGGCGGCTTTCGCCGCGCCCATACCGAACTCACCCGGGGCGTGCTGCAGGCTGCGCGGTCGGCCGGGGTCGAACGGCTGCTGCAGGTATCGGCCCTGAAAGCCGCGGTCGACGCGCCGAGCCATTATCTGCGCTCCAAGGGCGAAGCGGAGCGGCTGATCCGCGAGCAGGGCGGAAGCGTGGATTGGACCATATTCCAGCCCTCGGTCATGTTCGGCCCCGGCGACTCGTTCCTCTGCCGCTTCGCGCGCTTGCTTGCGTCGGTTCCGCTCGTTTTCCCGCTCGCCAAGCCCAACGCGCGATTTCAGCCCGTTTTCGTCGACGATGTGATCGACGCGATCGTCTGCTGCCTGCACCGGGGCGCATCGAGCCGTCAGACCTACGAACTCGGGGGCCCGCAGGTTTACACGCTGCGCGAGATCGTCGGACTGGTCGCGAGGATCACCGGCCATCGGCGCTGGATCGTGGGGCTGCCGGACTTCGCCGCGCGTCTGCAGGCGCTGCTCATGGACTTCGTTCCCGGCCGCCCTTTCTCCAGCGATAACTATCGGTCCTTGACGGTGGACAGCGTTTGCGCCGAGGACGGATTCGCCAAGCTCAAGCTGAAGCCGCACTCCATGGTCGCCTCAGCGCGGCAATATCTTGGCGCTCTGGAAGACAATGCGCGCCTGAGCCACGATCGCGCGGCTGCACGCCGGTCGCAGGCGCTCCATCGGCGCACCACCGGTGGCGCGGCGGCCGAACGTCCCTAGGGGCCTGTCTGAGTATTCTCCGTGAGGAGGCGACAACGACGGATGAAGCGAAATCTGCAAGGGTACGCCGGGTTGGCTTGGTGAGGGGCGTCTGCGGTGTTGCGCGGGACAGGCTTCTAGAGCTTACGGCAGCGATGGTTCCGCGCCGCCGGGTGACCGCGGAACCGGCAGCGGCGGCAGATGGTACAGCCGCCAAGCGAACAGCAGCCCGAGCCCGAACAGTGCCGCGACGAAGGCCGCAACGCCCGCCCAACCGCGCGCGGAATAAAATAAACCTCCCGCCGCACCCGCAATGCTCGAACCCAAGTAGTAGGTGAAAAGATACATGGAGGAGGCCTGCGCCTTTGCGCCACCCGCGCGCCTGCCGACCCAGCTGCTGACGATCGAGTGTCCGCCGAAAAAGCCGAATGTGATGACCGCGACGCCGCCGACGATGCACGCCAGCGATTGGGCGGTCGTCAGCATCAGGCCCGCCAGCATGACCACGAACATCATCCACAGCAGCTTGCGCCGGCCGACGCGCCCGGCGAGGTGTCCCATGAATGTCGAACTGAACATGCCCACCAGGTACACGCTGAAGATGAGCCCGACCGCAGCCTGGCTGAGCGCATACGGCGGCGCCATCAGCCGATAGCCGATGTAGTTGTAGACCGTGACGAACGCGCCGAGCAGCACAAAGCCCTCGGCAAACATCCATGGCAAGCCCGCATCGGCGAAAAGGCCTGCGAAGCGCCCGAATGCGGCGCCCAGCTTGATCGGCCGGGCCACGAAATTCCGCGAGGGCGGCAGCCAACGGGCAAATGCCCAAGCACAGCCAAGACCGATGATCGCCACCGCCGCCACGCCCATGCGCCAGCCGAAGAAGTCGGCCACAACGCCGCCAACGAGGCGCCCGCCCATCCCGCCGGCGGCGCTGCCCGCGATATACAGCCCCATGCCGAGGCCGATGGACTCCGAGTGCACTTCCTCGCTGAGATACGTCATCGCGACTGCAGGCAGCCCGGCCAAGGTGAAGCCAAGCAGCGTGCGCAGCACCAGCAGCGCACTCCAGCTTGGCGCAATCGCCGCCAGCAGCATCAGCAGCGCGGATGCGAGCAGAGAAGCCGACATGACGGACTTTCGTCCCCATGCATCCGATAACGTTCCGGCGAACAGCATCGCCACTGCCAGCACGCCGCTGGGCAGAGAGAGCGACAGCGCGCTGGCCGCGGCGCTGACACTGTATTGGCGGCTGAATTGCGGCATCAACGGTTGCACGCAATAGAGCAGCCCGAACGTGGCGACGCCGGCCGCGAACAGCGCCCAGTTCGCGCGCCGAAACGTCGCCGTGCCGTGGCGGATGAATCCCTCGGCCTGCATCATCTCTGCCCGCACAGCAAGGCGTCGCGCCTGGCCTGATCCAATCGGGCGAGTGTACGCACCCGCCGGTAGAATGCCTTAAGATCTCCTCCCACCGCGGCGAGCTCACGCTCGAACCCCGGAACACAGACGAAATAGGTGGCAACCGATGCGATGTACGCATTGTTGATGTCGCCCTCGAACGAGACCTCGAATGGCCCGTGGCCGCCCCAGCCGGCCTTGAGGCGCGCATAAGACGCGCGCAGCTGCGCGTAGGCGGCGGCCTTTTGCTCCCGCATCGACTTCGGGTCGATTCCCGAGGCGTACAACGCGCGCAGCTCGGCCCGCGTTCGGGTCAATAGCGCGATGACCTGCTCGTAGCGCTCCTGCTGCAGCGCATAACTGGCCAAATCCTTGTCGCGGCCCTGGGCACGCAGCCAGAGGCGCACGCCTTCTTCCTCCACCGTCGTCGCGAACGCCTCATTGAAATCGGCGTCATTCGGTACGTACAGCATCTGGTGCGTGAGCTCATGAAAAATGATCGACGCCAATTCGACGTCGTTCCAGCCCAGCATCGTGTTCAGGATCGGATCGTTGAAGTGTCCCAGCGTCGAATAGGCGGCCACGCCGCTGACGCTTACGTCAAGACCCCGCCGGCGCCACTTTCCGGCGAATGAATCCGCGCGGCGCTCGACGAAATACCCGCGATATGCCACGCAGCCGACGATCGGGTAACACCATTCCTTCGCGTCTAGCGAGAATTCGGGAGCCGCCACCACGTTCCATACCACATAGGGCCTGCCGATATCCGCGTAGCTGCGATAGCTGCCGTTGTCCGGCAGACCCAGCTGATGAACGGCGAACTCCCGGATCGAGGCGACGACCTCGAGCTGGCTGCGCACGGCGAGCGGCGTCGAGGGATTGGCGATCACGCGGGAAATCGGCACGCGCTTCGACATCAGCGACAGCTGGCCTTGCGCGCTTTCCACCAAATAGCAGCCACTGCAGAGCCCGCAGATCAGGGCGATGGCGCAGAGGCAGCAGATCCGCGGAGTGATGCTGCTACTATTCACCCATGCAAGTGTATCTGGTCGGCGGGGCGGTCCGGGACGCCTTGCTAGGCTTGCCGGTGAAGGAACGCGATTGGGTGGTCGTGGGCGGCACGCGAGAGGAGCTGCTGCGGCTTCATTATCGCGAGGTCGGCCGGGACTTCCCGGTGTTCTTGCACCCCGACACCCAGGAGGAATATGCGCTGGCGCGGCGCGAGCGCAAGGTCGCGCCGGGCTACCGCGGATTCAGCGTCGAGTTCGGTCCGGAGGTGACCCTCGAGGAAGATCTCGCGCGCCGCGATCTGACGATCAACGCGATGGCGCAAGCACCGGACGGCGCGCTCCACGACCCGTACGGCGGAAAGCGCGACATCGAGTCGCGGACCTTGCGCCACGTTTCCGCGGCCTTCGTCGAGGACCCGGTGAGGGTCCTGCGAGTTGCACGCTTTGCCGCGCGCTTGGCGCCGCTCGGCTTCAAGGTCGCTCCCGACACCTTGGCGCTGATGCGCAGCATGGTTGCGCGGCACGAGGTCGACTCACTGGTGGCCGAACGGGTGTGGCAGGAATCGGAGAAAGCTCTTCGAGAGGCGGCGGCGAGCGCCTTCTTCCGGGTGCTTCGGGAGTGCGGCGCGCTCGCGCGCATCTTTCCGGAAATCGACGCGTTGTTCGGCGTCCCGCAACCGGCCGAGTGGCACCCGGAGATCGACACCGGATTGCATACGCTGATGGTGCTCGATCAGGCCGGCCTGCTGAGCGATGATCCGAGGGTTCGGTTTGCGGCGCTGGTTCACGATCTGGGCAAGGGAGCGACGCCGCCTTCGGAGTGGCCGAGCCATCGAGGCCATGAAGAGTGCAGCGTGGCGCTCGTGGAGGCGCTTGCGGCGCGCCTGCGAATCCCGAACGAGTATCGAGAACTCGCCGTGATCGTCGCGCGCTATCACGGCATCGTGCATCGCGCCTTCGAACTGAAGCCCAAAACCATCCTCGAGTTCATGGAGCGGGCCGACGCGTTTCGCCGCCCGGAACGCTTTGACCAGGCGCTACTCGCCTGCGAAGCGGACTCGCGCGGGCGTGCGGGGTTGGAGGCCGAGCCCTATCCGCAGCGCGATTACTTGCTCGCCGCGCGCCGGGACGCCGCATTGATCAAGCCGTCCGCCGAGGACGTTGCCGAGAGCTCCGGAGCGGAGATCGCACAGCAGCTCCACCGCGGGCGTTTGCAGGCGATTGCCGCGCTGCGCGGAAAGTTCGAGGCTGCTCCGCGGGGCTCGTAGCGGATCGCGCTCCATCTTACGGCGGCCGATTACAGCGTGTGCCGCAAGTCCTTGACCTCGAAGCCGCACAGCGGCGCATCGATTCCGCGCGACCACGCCATGGCCTTGAAACGCTCACCCATCTCGCCCGGCAGCATCAGTCGCCTCGCCTCGACCGCGAGGCGCGCAAACTGATTCTCATCGCCGCCGGCGAGCGCTTGCATCGCACGGTCCATTCTCGAGCCCGCAAGGAAATGCGCCTGCGTCGTAAAGCCCGCGAGCTGACACCCCGCGCCCATGCACGCCTCGGCGAGCGCAGTGAAATCTACCCAGGCGGTGATGTCCTGCAGGCCCGGGTGGCGCAACGGATCGTCGTGGGCGCGCTGCCGAAAGTGGCACATGAGCGTGCCGCCGTGTCGCTGTGGGAAATAATATTGGGCCCGCGGCAGCCCGTAATCGATCCATAGCACCACGCCGTTGCCGAGCGCGCGGGTGACGTGCGCCGTCCAGGCTGCGAGCCGCGGGCAGTACTCGGAGACGTAGCCGTTCTGCCATCCGCCGCCGGCCGTTGCGAGCGTGCGGCACATGGCTTCCGTCGCCGGGTTCGCAGGGCGCGGCGCCCACGCGAATTCGCCCTGCTCAAGAGCGACCCCCAGCTCCTCGCAGTGGGTGCTGTACCAGCGAAAGCGCGACACCGGCAATGCGTCCAGAACCTCGTTGGCGACGATGACGCCGTCGAAAGTGGTGCTGAGCGGCGCGTCGAGCCATTCGATGCGCTCCTCAAGATGCGGTATCCGCCGCCTCAACGTACGGCGCTGACGCTCGCGCAGATCGGCGCTCACCTCGAGAATGAGGTAGCGGGCCGGCAATCGGCCGAGCGTTTCGAGCCGCGACAGCATATCCGCGGCCAGTCGGCCGCTGCCCGCACCTATTTCCAGGATCGATCCGCCGCCGAGGCCGCGCAGAATGTCGGCGCATTGCTGCGCCACACAGGCGCCGAACAGCCGCGAGATCTCCGGCGCGGTGGTGAAGTCCCCGCCGCGCCCCAGCTTGTGCGCCCCGGCGCTGTAGTAGCCCAGTCCCGGCGCATACAGCGCGATGTCCATGTAGCGCTCGAAGCTGATCCAGCCGCCCGCAGCGGCGATTTCCTCCGCCACCCGTTCGGTCACGCGCGCGGTGTGCATGGCCTGCTCCGCGCTCAGCACGGCGTCACGCATGCCTACACGCTGTGCGCACAATCCGGTATCGTTCAGTCGCATGGCAGCCGCGACCGACAACTCTTCCCGCGACGATTGCGCCTTGGCGGACCAGGTGGTGCTGATCACCGGCGGCGGGCGGCGCGTCGGCGCCGAGATCGCACGCACGCTGCATGCCGCGGGCGCGCGCGTGCTCATCCATTACCGAACCTCCGCGGCGGCGGCTGTTGAATTGGCCGGCCAACTCAATGCTGCCCGCCCGCGCTCCGCGGCGCTCCACTGCGCCGATCTGCACAGTGCCGAGGCGCCGCATGATTTGGTGGCGGCGGCGCTCGAACAATTCGGCCGTCTGGATATATTGATCAACAACGCCTCGGGCTTCTATCCCACGCCGGTCGGCACCATCACCATCGCGCAATGGGACGATCTGATGGCCAGCAATCTGCGCGCGCCGCTGTTTCTCTCGCAGGCTGCCGCGCCCAGCTTGCGCCTGCAGCGCGGACTCATCATCAACATGGTCGACATCCATGGACTGCGGCCCCTGAAGGGCCATCCGGTGTACAGCACCGCCAAAGCGGGATTGGCGATGCTGACCCGCTCGCTGGCGCGCGAACTGGGCCCTGATATTCGCGTCAACGGCATCGCCCCGGGTCCGGTGCTTTGGCCGGAGAGCGACATGGACGAGCAGCTCAAGTGCGAGATCATCGCCAAGACCGCGCTCAAGCGTCATGGCAGTCCGCAGGACGTCGCGCGCACCGCGCTGTTTTTCGCCAAAGATGCCCCGTACATCACCGGTCAGATCATCGCCGTGGACGGCGGGCGCAGCATTTAGGTCTCCTATAGATCGGCGGGACGCCGCGCGCGGAGCAGCTCGCAGGCGCGCTCGATGTCCTCGGCCAACGGCCGATCGTCCCGGTACTGGGCGATGCGCTCGCGTACCGCGCGGTATACCGCGTCGGTCTTGGGCGCGCGCGCGCGCCCATCCGGCTGCAGATCGTAGGCCTGCGCGGCCGCCAGCATCTCGATCGAAAAAATGATTTCCGCATGCTTCAGGATCTCGAGCAGCTTGAGGGCGGCCGATGTGGCGTGACTCAAATGGTCTTCCTGCAGGCCTGAGGTGATTCCGCCGTCCAGGCTCGCTGGGGCGGCCAGACGGCGATTCTCCGCCACCAGCGCGACCGCCGTGTACTGCGCGATCATGAAACCCGAGTCCACACCGTTGTCCGACGCCAGAAATGCGGGCAGTCCGCTCACCAGCGGATTGACCAGCCGATCGATGCGGCGCTCGGACATGGCGGCGAGTTCGGCAACCGCGATGCCGAGTGCATCGGCGCTCAAGGCCAGGGCCGCGCCGACTGCGTGCGCCTCGGAGAACGCACGCGGCGACTGCTCCGCGCCGAGCAACGCCGGATTGTCGGTCACCGAGGCCAATTCGGCGTCGGTTACCGCACTCGCCTGCTCGAACTGCTCGCGCACCGCGGCGTGCACCTGCGGTATTGCGCGCAAGCTCAATGGATCCTGCGTACGCCGGCCCGCACTGGCCTCCAGAATGGCGCTGCCTCTCAGAGCGGCGCGCAACCGTTCGCCCACCCGCCAGAGCGCCGGAGAGACCCGCAGGTTCAAGCCTTCGGGCTCGAACGCCGACACCTGGCCGTGCAAATTCTCAAAGCTCATGGCGCCGATCAGATCCGCCCAGTCCAGCAACCGTTCAATGCGCAGCAGCGCGAGCGCGGTCATCCCCGTCGCGCACGGGGTGCCGTTCACCAGGCTCAAACCCTCCTTCGCCTCGAGCACCAGCGGCTTCAAGCCCGCGGCCCGCAGCGCCTCGAGCGCGCCGCGCCGCTCGCCTCGAAGCCGCGCATGGCCTGCGCCGAGCAGCACCCCTGCGATGTGCGCCATGTGCGACAGATATCCCACCGACCCTTTGGCAGGCACTTCCGGTATGCACTCATGCGCGAGGAGTGCGATCAGCTGCTCGACCACCTCCACGCGCACACCCGAATATCCGTGCGCGAAATTGTTGACCGCGGCCGCGATGATCGCGCGCACCGCGCAGCCCTCGAGCGGCGGTCCGACGCCTGCGGCGGTGCTCATGACAATGTTGCGCGAGAGCTGGCGCTGCTTGGAGGGGGCTACTATGACGTCGCAGAGAGCGCCGACGCCGGTGTTCACCCCATAGGCGCGGATGCCCTGCGCGACGATCGACTGCGCCAGGCGGTGCGCCGCCTGGACGCGGCCGCGCGCAGCGGGCGACAGCGTCGGCAAGTCGCCTTCAGCGATCGCGCCGATCTGCCGCCAAGTGAGGGGTCGATCGAGGCGGATCTCGGGCATGCGTCGAACGCGCCTTATTGCCGCGCGCGCTGAGCGTGCCACTGCTCGAGATGGCTGCGATCCCGCTCAACAGCGACGCCGACATCCCGGGAGCTGCGAATCGCACCCGGTTTGCTCAAAATGATGCTGACCCGGGCGACGCCGAACTCCTCGAGCACCAGCATGGCGAGGTGTTCGGCGAGGGTTTCCACCAGATGGAATTGCGACGCCTCGACGAACGCGAGCACGCGCTTTGCAATCCGCTTGTAATTCAGCGTGTCCTCGATCGAATCGGTCAGCGCGGCCTTGCGGATATCGGCGCTGATCTCGACGTCGACGATGACGGTCTGCCTGACTTGTCGCTCCCAGTCGAAGATACCGATGATCGTTTCAGTTTTCAGCGCATGTATGAATATTTTATCCATTAGACCCCAAAGAGCCCCCGTTTGACGCGACATCCCCCAATTCCCAATTCGCCCTGGCGGCGAGCTCCAAGCCCTGCCGCGATCCGGCCGCCAGCCGCAAACACCCCGCCAGCGCGATCATTGCGCCGTTGTCCGTGCAGAACTCCGCACGCGGAAAGTACACTTGCGCTCCTACCTCGTGGGTCATCTGCCGCAGCCGCTCGCGCAGGCTCAGGTTCGCGCCCACGCCACCGGCAACCACCAGACGCCCATGGCCGGTCGCCAGCAGCGCGCGCCGCGACTTCTCCGCGAGCGTGTCGACCACTGCATCCTGGAATCCGCGCGCGACATCCGCTCGGGTCTGGTCGTCGACGGCGCGGCCCCGCAAGGCTACTAGGGCGGCCGTCTTCAGGCCACTGAAACTGAAATCGAGCCCTGGACGATCGAGCATCGGCCGCGGGAAATCGAAGCGGCCGCGACGGCCGCTGTCGGCCAGCTGCGCAAGCGCCGCGCCGCCGGGATAGGGCAACCCCAGCATTTTCGCGGTTTTGTCGAAGGCCTCTCCCGCCGCATCGTCGAGGGTCTCTCCCACGATTCGGTAATGGCCGAGCCCGCGCACATCGACCAGCTGCGTATGGCCCCCTGAGACCAGCAGGGCGAGGAACGGGAACGCGGGCGGCTCAGGCTCGAGCAGCGGCGCGAGCAGATGCCCTTCGAGGTGGTGAATGGCCACCGCGGGCCTCCCCCATGCGTAGGCGAGGCTCCTTGCGAAGCCAGCACCCACCAAGAGCGCCCCGATCAATCCCGGACCCGCCGTGTACGCGACGCCGTCGATGGACTCGGGACCCGAATGGGCGGCCGTCAATGCCTCGCGCACCAGCGGCAGCAGCCGCCGGACGTGGTCCCGGGAGGCGAGCTCGGGCACGACCCCGCCGTACGCCCTGTGTAGCGCGATTTGACTGTAAATCCGGTGAGACAGCAGCCCGCGCGCTGCATCATAAACAGCCACGGCGGTCTCGTCGCACGAGCTCTCAAAGCCGATGACGCGCATGAATCCGGCCAAAATGCCTGCCAACCGGCATATAAACAACTCCGAGCGGCGCTTGTGCCGCACCGCCTTTGCCTTTTATCGGGGCGCACTTTAGAATGCGCCCCCCTGCCGCCGAATGACGGCGGCTGTTTTTTCTTGAACTTTGAGGTCTGAATGCCCAGCGTTCGTGTCCGCGAGAACGAGTATTTCGACGCCGCCCTGCGTCGCTTCAAGCGTGCCTGTGAAAAAGCCGGTGTACTCACCGAGCTTCGTCGCCGTGAATTCTACGAGAAGCCGACTCAAGAGCGTAAGCGAAAGAAGGCGGCTGCGGTCAAGCGCCATCTGAAGCGTCTGTCGCGCGAGAACATGCGCGGCGCGAGCGGTGGTGCTCCGCCCAGCGCTCCGCCGGCGGCGCCCCCCCGGCCCTACTGAGCCCAAGGCGTCGCTTCCTCGGTGTCTTTGAAAGAGCGAATTACCGATGACATGAAGGCGGCGATGCGCGCCGGCGAGAAAGATCGGCTCGGCGTCATACGCATGATCACCTCGGCGATCAAGCAGCGCGAGGTCGATGAGCGCATTAGCCTCGACGACGCTCAGGTATTGAGCGTTCTAGAGAAAATGATCAAGCAGCGCAAGGAATCCTTGGTGCAGTTCCAAGCGGGCAACCGCCCGGATCTGGTCGACAAGGAGAGCGCGGAGATCGTCCTGCTGCAAAGCTACCTGCCGTCGCAGCTGTCCGATGGCGAAATCGACGCGTTGATCACCGATGCCGTGGCAGTCACCAGGGCAGCCAGCCTCAAGGACATGGGCAAGGTGATGGGCATCATCAAGGCGAAGGCGCAGGGCCGGGCCGACATGGCCGCCGTGGGCGCCAAAATCAAAGCCAAGCTCGGCGGTTGACCGCAACCGGTCCATGGCCGGGCGCATTCCACAGACGTTCATCGACGAAGTCGTCGCGCGCTCCGATATCGTCGAGGTCATCGGCGCCCGGGTGCCGCTCAAGAAATCGGGGCGCGAATACAAGGCATGCTGCCCCTTCCACAGCGAGAAATCGCCCTCGTTTTGGGTCAGCCCGGAGAAGCAGTTCTATCACTGCTTTGGCTGCGGCGCGCACGGCACAGTGGTCGGTTTTCTCATGCAGTACGAAAAGCTCGGGTTTCTCGACGCGGTGGCGGATCTCGCCGAGCGTGCGGGATTGGAGCTGCCGCACGAGGCGCAGGGCCGGCCCACTCCCGGCGGCAGCGATCTGTACGGCGTCATGGCCCGGGCGGCGCGGTTCTTCGAGCAAAACTTGGCGGACAATCCCCGGGCGCGGCGCTACCTGGAGCAGCGCGGAGTCGATGGGCCGAGCAGCGCCAAGTTCGCGTTGGGATACGCGCCCGACTCCTGGAATGCGCTGCTCAATCGCTTCGGGACCCAAGACGACGAGCGCCGACGCCTGCTGCAGGCGGGATTGATCATCGAGCGCGACACGCGCGGCGGCCAGGGAGGCTTTTACGACCGCTTTCGCGACCGCCTGATGTTTCCGATTCGCGATTCGCGCGGTCGCGTGCTGGCCTTTGGCGGCCGGGTCATCGATCAAGGGGAACCGAAATACCTCAATTCGCCGGAAACTCCGCTGTTCCACAAGGGCCGCGAACTGTACGGCCTGTATGAGGCGCGCCAGGCCCGCACGGACTTTCGTCGCCTGATGATCGTGGAAGGCTACATGGATGTGGTGCGGCTGCATCAATCGGGCATCACTTACGCGGTGGCGACTCTCGGCACGGCCACCACCCAGGAGCATCTGCACAAGGTATTCCGCTTGACCAGCGAATTGGTGTTCTGCTTCGACGGCGACCGCGCCGGTCGTCAGGCTGCCTGGCGGGCGCTGGAAAACGCCCTGCCGCTCGCGCGCGATGGTCGCGAGCTCAAGTTCATGTTCCTGCCGGAAGGTCACGATCCGGACACCTTGGTCGCGGCTGAAGGGCCGGAAGCTTTCGAGGGCCGGCTCCACGGCGCCCTGCCGCTGTCCGAATACCTGGTGCAGCAGCTGCTGCTCGAGGTGGACCTCACGCACGTGGACGGCCGCGCCAAGCTCGCGGCGCTGGCGACACCCCTCTTCGCGCGCATGCCCGACGGCGTGTATCGGGAGCTGCTCGCCGACCGACTCGCCGCGCAAATCCGCATGCCCGCGGCGAAGCTGAAGGAACATCTGTTCGCCGGCGCGGGCCCCGGTGCGGCGAGGGCGCAGCGCGCGGGGGCTGCGGGCCGCGCGGAGCTGCACGCGGAACCAACCCCGGCGAAACGCAGTCGGATGAGTGCCGGGCGGGGCAAATTGCTCACGCAGGCCATCGCCCTGGTGCTGCATTATCCCGCCGCGGCGCGCGCGGTCGGGGATCCGGGGGATTTGGGCGCTGTCGTAGGCCCCGGCGGGGCGGTTCTCAAGGAGCTGCTCGAACAAGCGGCCGGCATGGCAAAGCCCTCCACCGCCATGCTGCTGGAACGCTGGCGTGAGCGTGCGGAATACGTCCGTTTGAGCGAACTGGCCATGGCCGAGCCGCTGGTCGCGGATGCGGCCGGCGCGGCCTCGGAGCTGCAGATGGCAGTTTCCAAGCTGCTCGAGGCCTATGGTCCGGGCCGAAGAATGGATGAATTGTTGCGAAAAGCAGAGGAAATGGGGTTGAATTTCGATGAAAAGGCAGAATTAAGCCGACTTCTCCAGATGAAGGATCGCCCCAAGGCGCCTTCTTGAGGACCCAAGCATTTTGTGGCTACCAACCGGCTGAAATCGTATAATTGTCGGCTTGGCTTTGAAAACTCCCGCTCAATTATGAGGCGTCCACCTTGATCAAAAAAGCGCCGGCAGGCACAGCGACTCAAATCGCGGACGAGCGTCAGTCGCAACTGAAGTTGTTGATCGCGCGGGGCAAGGAACAGGGCTACCTCACCTACGCTGAAGTCAATGATCATTTGCCGAGCGAGATCGTCGATCCGGAGCAGATCGAAGACATCGTCAACATGATCAACGACATGGGCATTCCGGTGTACGAAAAGGCGCCGGATGCCGAATCGCTGCTGCTGACGGATGCCACGGCGGCTCCCGATGAGGAAGCGGTCGAAGAGGCGACCGCCGCGCTCGCGAATCTCGACGCGGAGTTTGGCCGCACCACCGATCCGGTGCGCATGTACATGCGCGAAATGGGCACAGTCGAACTGCTGACTCGCGAAGGCGAGATTCGCATCGCCAAGCGCATCGAAGAGGGTCTGGAAGCGGTCAAGATCGCGCTCGGCAGCTATCCCGGAACCTACGATCTGCTGCTGCGCCACTATGAAACGGTGAAGGCCGGTCAGATGCGGCTGGTCGACGTCATCGTCGGCTTCGTCGACCCGAACGCGCCGGACGAAATCGCGCAGCCGCAGAATCCGAAGATGATGGCGCTCGAGCGCGAAGAGGCCGCGAACGACGACGACGAGGCGGATGGCGATGAAGACGAAGAGGCCATCGATACGGGCCCGGACCCGGAAGAGGCTGCGAAGCGCTTCAGCTCCATCGCGAAGGCGCATCATCAATTCTTGAATGCGCTCGACAAGCTCGGATCCAAGGATCCCAAGACGCAGAAGATTCGCAAGCGCATCTGCAGCGAGTTGATGGAGCTCAAGCTGTCGCCGAAGATGTTCGACCAATTGATAGACAATCTGCGCCAGCACGTGACCGAGGTGCGTCTGCTCGAGAAGGAAATCATGTTCCTTTGCATCAAGCAGGCCGGAATGCCGCGCAAGGATTTCATCTCGACCTTTCCGAAGAACGAGACCAGCACACGCTGGCTCGACAAGCACATCAAGGCGAAGAAGCGCTACTCGGGGCCGCTTGCGAAATTCAAGGATGAGATCGAGCGCCGCCAGAACAAGCTCAAGGAACTCGAAGGGCTGTTCCACGTCCTGATCAACGAGATCAAGGAGATCAACCGCGAGGTCTCGATCGGCGAGGCCAAGGCGCGCCGCGCGAAGAAGGAAATGGTCGAGGCCAACCTGCGCCTGGTGATATCGATTGCCAAGAAATACACCAATCGCGGCCTGCAGTTCCTCGACCTCATTCAGGAAGGCAATATCGGCCTGATGAAGGCGGTCGATAAGTTCGAATATCGCCGCGGTTACAAATTCTCGACCTATGCGACGTGGTGGATCAGGCAGGCGATCACCCGCTCGATCGCCGATCAGGCGCGCACGATCCGCATTCCCGTGCATATGATCGAGACGATCAACAAGATCGTGCGGACGTCGCGCCAGATGCTGCACGAAATCGGCCGCGAGCCGACGCCCGAGGAACTGGCCGAAAAGCTCGCCATGCCGC
>JBKQOZ010000061.1:0-156510 GCA_052326345.1 Steroidobacteraceae bacterium
GGGCTTCGCATAAGTGGTGGACTGAGTTGAAAGCAGTTCGGTGCGGAAGAAGCCGGGCTCGACTAGCATCGTGCGGATGCCGAAAGAAGCGATCTCCGGGGTGAGCGATTCAATCCATCCTTCGATGCCGAACTTCGCTGCAGCATATGCTGTGCAGAACATTTGGCCGGTGATGCCGGCTGTCGAGGAGAGAGTGAGGAGCAGCCCGGAGCGCTGCTTCCGCATCACCGGCAGGGCGGCCCGAGTCACGTTCATCGGGCCGAACAACAGCGTCTCGATCTGATTACGAACCTGGTCGGGACTGAGCTCCTCGAAGAAGCCGGCATAGAAGTTGCCGGCATTGTTGACCAGGACGTCGATCCGGTCGAACTTGGTGACGGCGGCCGCGACCGCGGCGTTTGCGTCCTCCAGGCGAGTGACGTCGAGCTTGATAGCCAACAGATCGTCGTGGTGGCCGATCGCCGCCGTGACCTTGGCGGGATCGCGACCGGTGGCGACAACCGCGTGGCCTGCGGCCAGCGCTGCCTTGGCAATATCGAGGCCCAAGCCACGGCCTGCGCCGGTGATGAGCCAAACCTTCTTGTCAGCCATGGGAAGTTCCTTTCTCTGGTGTCGTGCTGCCCGCACTCGTAGGGGCGATTTCGATGTCGCCAGTGTCAGCAACTCCCGATCGAAGCTCGATGAACGGTAGCGTCGAGTATAGAGCGTTGAACGTCGGCTTTGTTCCGACCAATATTGCCGATCGTATGCCTGCAGTTGGCCGGGAACCGCCGCATGCGCTTCCAGACACCGGTCATTCAGCGCCCGGTCTCGGCCACATGAGCCGGCCGATCCGCGACGCGGGAAGCTTACGTTCAATGAGATCATCCTTCCGCGATATCATCAATCTCCGTCGGGTCAATCGCACTCCGTCGTGGACGGCTCGCGATATCTCTGCAGTTCTCAATAACTTGCAAATCTCGGCAGCACGGTGGCGATTTTCGACGTGCTGCAAAAACCCATGTGCAGACATGAGCTTGACGCGGCAATGGTGCCGCGGCCCTTTATCTTGCCTTTTCCCTCTTCGGCGATTTTTTGCTCCTAGCCCCTGGCGCTCGTACTGCCTTCGGTCCCTGAACCACTGCGCAGTCCTCCGCCTCCCACAGCGTGCGAGGTGCCGCTGATTCCTCGACGGTTGTCGCATCAGGTTCGGCAGAGCTTTCGTCGTACTCACTCAGCTTCCGGGTCACGTTTCGAGCGCCACTTGGACAGCGTTTGCTCCGCGATCTCGGAACGGACCGGGGGCTGAGAACTTGCAGAACACGCGCCGGCGACGCTCGTCAGACTTCCATTGGAGGCCGCCCTAGTAGGCGACTCGACAAGCGAGCGGTTGGGAACGAACCGCCCCTCCTTGGCACTTTCGATGAGCTCATTGAGTAGGCCCATCGGATGCCGGACAACTCCGTCACGAAGCATTGCGTCCAGCTCATCGAGTACTGCCTGGCGGTGTTCCGGAGGACAGTGAGCAATCAACTTACGCGCAGCCGCCAGACGCCGCTCCGCCAGGCAATCCGGGTAATGGACTTCCACTAAATCAGCGGCCACAACAACCGGTTCCGCCGCCGGTGTTGTAGTTGTTGTTTTATTAAGTTTGGAGTTATCAGATCTGGAGTTATTCAGAGTATGAATTATATCGACGCCTTTTCCGCCGACGGTTGAACCGTCGACGGGTGATCCACCGACGGATAAGGCGTCGATGGTGGAAACTACCGCAGTCGGCCGGAAGGCGTAGTCCCAAATCCAGCGACCGTCCGTCCCTTGCCGCCGGGTGCGAGTGAGGTACGTCGCCTGCTCGAGCTCGCGCAGAAACCGTCGGGCCTTGTCGCGGCCCACGTGACGCGAACCGCATTTGAGCAAATGGGGCAATGCACTTGCGCGGATTTCCCAACCTGGAGGCCGTGCGAGCAGCCACGCGGCAAAGCCACGGGTGTCGAATCCCAGGCGCGCATCATTGATCAAGGATGTCGGTATCGCTTCCCAGCAACCCGCACTTTTATCGACGCGTAGTATGGAGTACTCCGTCGTAGTTCCATGTGTAACGGGTGACCGAGCCGTCACGAGCGGTCTCGATGTAAAGCGCTAGCAGTGCACGGCCTGAGGTGCGAACGCCGCACAGGCCGACTCTCCTTTCGTTACGTAAGATTTTACGGGGTGATCGAACATCGGCTTCTGTCGGCCTGATGACTATGCTCAAGTACGATTCGCAGAAACGTTCAACGATTGGAATTCGCGTAGCGCGGAGGCGCCTATACTGTCGCTCGGCAGCGTGAACACAAGACCGCTCAGTGCTTTTAGCTACGCACCCAACCTCGAGCGGCGAATCAATTCACTACCGAGAACGTAGCGCCGGCGACCGTCCTTGATCGTCTGCAGCGTGCCGCGCTTGATATCCTGATACGTCTTCACGTGGGACTGCCCGAGTGCAGCGTGAGTCTCCGCAAGAGAATATCTCTGATTTGGATCGAGCACGGCAGGTCGAGGAACGCGCTTGATACCTGCACGCTTTGGATTCTTTGACTCGGTCATATGACGCCCTCAAGTAAGTGGACGTCTCGGATAATATGCGGAATTAATCGCCTGTAAACCAATGGCGGCGGGTCATCGTTCACACCGAATGCGTCATCAATCGCCTAGAGCACCCCGCTCTACGCTGCGGCACGCTCGATCGCTCCAAAGCAATTTTATTAAGATTTTGTCAGCTGCCGCTCGATACAAACACGCTTCCAGCGGCACCGCTAGGTTGGTTGCGCGAGGGGCGCGAATTCCGCCCTGAGGCAATCGCCAAGACCGTGCGCGTGGACCTCGCGACGGGTACTTATGAGACGACTCCCCCATCAGAAGCGGCGCCGTTCTGAGAACGTCCGCCGGCGGTGCCCTTTCGCGATCGCCGTGCCTTGAACGTTGGAAGCTTGGCCTGCAATTCGGCCGCCACCACACTGTCCAGGAGATGCGCGTAATGCCGGCGCGTCATCCGCGTATCGGCGTGACCGAGCGCATGTGCGATCGTCGCGTCATTGGCTTGAGCGTTCGCCAACAGCGATCCGTACGATCGTCGCAAATCATAAAACTGGGCTGACGTCTCGAGTTGCGCCGCGGTGACGGCGGCGCGCATGGCGCGCGCGATCTGCATCCGTGACCAGGATTTCATTTCGGCGTTCGGAAGCATCAGCGCGTCCGGCGGCCGACCCTTCGCGAGCTTTTTGAACAGCGCGACGCCTTGAGTAGTCAGCGGTACAAAGCGGCTCTTGCCGGTCTTGCCGGCGGAGACCTCGAGACGGGTTTCTTGGAATTGACCGACGGTGAGGCGCACGAGCTCACCGGGACGCAGTCCGGTGAGGAGCGCTGCCTGAACCAGGTCTCGGAACGGTCCCTTGCACGCGCCAAGCAGCTTGTTCGCTTCGACGATGGACAGAAATCGTTTGCGAGCCTCATCCACGTCCTGAAACGGCTGAATTCGGCGCCAGGCGAGGTCCGTGTCCACACGACCGGTCCGAAAGGCGTGGTTGAGCGCCGCGCGGCAAATGGCCCAAATGCGGTTCGCGGTCGCTTGCGAGGCTCGCAACATGTCCCGACGCTTCGTCTCGGTGATGTCGGCATTAACAGCCGGTTGGCTCACTAAGCGGTCCCGCCATGATTGCAGGTCACGGGTCGTGAGCGCAGATACTTGGGTGTCCGCGAATTTCTCGAGAAAGGCGCCGACCTTGCCTTCGTCGATCTTGACGGACTCGCCGCTGCGACCGCGGGCGCGCCGATGCTCGAAATAGTCCGCGACGGACTGGTGAACCGAGTACTTCGCGGAATAGGCATCCGCCCGAGCCGGTTCGACGATGGCGAGCTTCACGACGTCGGGCCACGCAAGCACGCGGACGCCATCGGCGGGCACGTCATCGTCCGCCTGACCCAACTCGCGCTTGTGGTACTTGTTGCCGTTGAATCGCCGCAGATACCAGGACGCCGCCGTGACGCCCCTTCGATAGCCAACAGCGACGCCCTTGGCGACGTCGACGTAATATGGTTCATGGCGCGGCGGCAGGCGCTTGCGCTGTTCGCGGGTATCCAGGCGTACAGTTTTTTGCAAGGCTGTATTCCAAAAATTTAGGTAAGTTTAGGTAAGTCTCGCCATTTATCGCAGCTTACGAAAAATTATGCAAATTTCGCAAAATGCCTTAATTTATAGGCTATTTCGTGAATAATAATTTACTACCGTTTAGCTCGGCGAGCACTCTCAAGGCTGCAACACGGGTTCGAATCCCGTAGGGAGCGCCATCTTTTCAATGACTTATGAAGACAGGTCGGACAGAAAGGTGGCTCGTCTAACTTTCGTCTAACTTCCACGAGATGCCGCCGGACGCCGGGAGACGCTGCAGAGCTTCGCCGCGGGGCCCGCTGGGCGCGCCTTGGCTGTGGATACGCAGCCCGCGCTTTCACTCAGCCGCAGTTATTTTGCGCTTCGAGTCGTTTGCAAGCCGGATGGCTTTCGATGGAAGTCGTAGGGCCGATCATCAGCCACTGGATTTCGGATGGCTGAAGAAGCTCGCGCTACCTACCGCTGAACTTATAGCTGAAGCGCAAACCGATGGTGCGGGGACGACTCACCGTTACGCCTTTGTACCATTGCCAGTAGTTCGCATACAGTTCAGCCCGCGTGTCGGTGAGGTTCTCTCCGTAGACTTGCACAAGCCACGCGTCCTTTCCGACACCGAGCGCCCCATCATAAGTTGTGAAAGCGGGCAGGTCGTAAGCAATGGAGTTGCCCTGCAGGTCAAGCGAAATCTGATCGGTCGTAGCGAGGGAGTGTGCCTGATGCACCGCGTCGATCTGAGCGAACGCGTCATAGCCGTTGAACGCGAACTCATAGCGCGCGCGGATGTTGCCCTGAAAGGGGGGCGCCCCGGCGAGCGCGCTGCCCAGTACCCCGCTCGGATTCGAAACCTGCTCTCCGCTCGAGGTCTGCAGCGCGCCAAAGTTGATTGGTGTTCCGTCGGCCCACAGGAATGTCGCTTGCTTGACCAACTCGCTGTGATTCCAGGCGGCGCCCGCCTCAATGGTGAGCCCGGTCGCGACGCGGGCCACTCCGGAGGTTTCAATGCCGCGCACCCTGTAGTTGCCACCGTTGATGGTTACGCCGTAGCTGATGACACCATGAGCGCCTATATTGACCTGTGCGTTGTTCCAGTCCTCCTGATAGATCGCGCCGTTCCATTGGACGCGCCGGTCCATCCACATCGTCTTCCAGCCGAGCTCGTTGTTGGTGAGGTTGTCGGGCGCGAAGGCCAGTGGCGCGCTCCAACCTCCATGTTCATTGGCCTGGGTTTGCCACGGTTCGGAGCCCTTGGCCAGCGGCGAATTGGCCTCTGCTGCGAACGGTGCCCGATTAAAGCCGCCCGCGCGGTAGCCCTGCGACCAGGTGTAGTACAGCAGCGCCTCGTCAGTGACTTTCCAGCTCAAGTTCGCGCGGCTACGAAAGCCGGAATAGGTCCGATCAAGGCCTTCTGAATTGAGATTGGTGAAGTTGGAGTGATTCACACATGGATTGGGCGCCATGGGATTAAAGATGAGCTGGCAACCGTCACTGCCTACGTCCGATCCGACCTCCGAGGTATCGGTTCGGAAGTAGCGCGTGCCGGCCGTCAGTGTCAGCTCTTTCGGAACGAGATCGAAGTCGACCGATGCGTAGGCGGCCTTCTGTGTGTAGCCGCGCGTGATGTCGTTAAAGAAGCCGTCCCCCAGCGGCCGGATGTTCGGGTTGTTTGAGGTCACCGGTGCGGATACGAACACTCCGTTTGGCGTGTAGTAGCCGGTGGGCGGCCCGATCGGATTGAAGTACGGAAGCGCGGTGAGATAGAACCAGTCGACCTGGTCCTGAATCTGGTAGTTTTCATAGAACAGGCCGCCGATGCCGCGGATGCGCCGATCACCGGGAGTGCTCACGCGCAGCTCCTGGCTTTGGTGAGTGTTGCGCTCCCGCTCACGCCAGGTTGAGCTAGGCGTGAAACATTGAAGATTGCTCACCGTTGGACCTGCACACTGATAGTAGTCCACGTATAGGCCGCGTGCGTAGTTCGTGTAGTCCTGAACCTGCTCGATGTTGCGCACGAGATACGCACCCGCATAGAGCAACTTCAGGGCGCCGACACGGCCGTCAATGGTGAGCGCGGTATTCTCAAACTTATCCTTGTTGTACGAGGGGTTGTATAGCTGCACGCTCAAGTCGGGTAGCGGCTCACCGAGCGAATTCGCCGCCATCTCGGCAAAGACCCCATCCGCCTCGATATTCTGGTAGGACTGTGCGAGCAGCGCATTCCAATCCTCATTGAACTGGTACAGGGTCTCTACGCGTAGCCCCGTGTAGGTGACCGGATTGATATCGTTGGCCACAAGGTTGAAGTTGTTGATGACGACGCTGTTGGCAGGAACTTGGCCACCGAGGAAATCCCTAATACTGAGGTCTGTGGGGGCACGTGCAAAGGTCGCGGGGATGTTATTGATGTATCCGCCGCGAGTCTCGTTGTAAATCACGCCGCGCACGGCCAGCTTGTCGGCAATGACCGGAATGTTGAGGGTGGCGTTGACATTGCTGCTCTGTTCACCGTGCGCGGTCGTTGCGTAGCCGGCGTTGACCATCGCTTCCGTCACATTGAGCTTCGGCTTGTTCGTGATGTAACGCACGACGCCCGCCTCGGCGCCCGCCCCGAACAACGTGCCCTGCGGACCCTCCAATATCTCAATGCGTTCGAGATCCGCGGCGTAAATGTCAAGATTACGGCCCGGCAGCTGCGCGGATTGCTCATCGAGGTACACCGCGACGTTGGGGTAAATACCGCCCCAACCAGACCCCTGTGATCCCGCTTCTGCTGTCCCCAGGCCGCGCACATAGATGTTGTTCTGACCGGGCCCCACTCCGTGCGCGGTCACAGCGGGCAGGTACTTCACGAAGTCATCAAAGGTCGTGGCGTTGAGCTGGGCGAGCGTCTCCCCGGTCAACACCTGAATCGTCATCGGTACGTTCTGCAGGTTGTCCTCGCGGCGGTTGGCGGTGACAATCACCTCTTGCAGTTCCTCTCCCGCAAGGGTCTTCGTCGTAGTCTCCCGAGGCGGCCCAACCACCGCGACAAGGATGCGGATGCTGCGCGGTGTAAGGTATTCGAACTTAAGTCCGGTGCCCTCGAGCACACGAGCGAGCGCTTCATTGGCGCTCATTCCTGCGGATACTGCGTGGGATCTCTGGTCACGCACAACACCGGAGACATAGACGAGCTGCAAGCCGGTCTGGCGGGCGAACGCTGCAAGCGCCTGCGCGAGAGGCTGCGCGGGAATGTCGGCGGCGAGCGTTCTGGGTTCATAGGCCTGGGCTAACGCTGGCGGAGCATCGACGAGCGCAACTGGCGCGCAGATCGGGAGAGCGCGCAGCACCCCAGATACCGCTGTCGCGATGCTCGCTGATCGGCGACGCGATCGACCTCCCATACGCTTCCCGTTCAGGCATCTTGGTGTGCCGTGAGAGCTAAAGCATAACGCACGGCGGCAGGTTAAGTGTACGACGCGGCGACGCCTAATTACGCGACACGCGAATCTGTGCCGCGGTCACCTCGACCCGCACACCCTTGAGGCTGCGCAGGAAGGCAATGAATGCTTCGGTGTCGTCGGTGGCGAAGACCCCACTGATTTGTAGATTCCGTAGCGCCGGTGTGGCAATCTCGATCGGCTTCGCCGTGTAGCGATTGTATTCGGCCACGACACGCTCCAGCGGTTCGTGGTCAAACACAATTTCACGACGCAGCCAAGCCGTGGCGTTCTGCGCGTCGACCGCTGTAGGCGTGGCCGGCCACTCTCCCTCGGCCACGCTGATCTGCTGGTCGGCGCTGAGCTGGACAAATCGTGGTGGGCGGTTTTGGCTTAAGTTCGTGCCGAGTTTTTCCACCATCGGGGATGGCCCGACGGCCACCCGCCCCTCGACCACGGTTACCACGGTCGAGTCCTGCTCCAGGCGCACATCGAATTTAGTGCCGAGATCGATGACTTCAGCCGCTCCGGCGATTACCCGAAATGCGCGATCGGGCTCGTGCGCGACTTCGAACTCTGCCTGGCCGGAGGTGAGCATGACGAGCCGTTCCGCCGTGCCGTACCGGATGGTGACCGCACTGTCGGTATTCAGGTGCAGCACAGAATTATCCGCCAAGCGACGAATCAGCTGTTCGCCGTGTCGCGTCTCAAAGTGCAGTGCCGTGATGCCGCCGGGGGCTGGCAGATGCGCGGTGGGCCTCAGGTTCCACGTCAAGAGTAAGCCAAGACTCAACACGCCGCACGCAGCCAGCGCCGCGCCGGCGGTGAGCCAGCGGCGTGAGGATGTGCCCCGAACGGCGCCGATGACGCGCGGCCATAGGGGTTGGACCGCAGGGTCGTCCTCGGCCCGTGCGCGTGCGAGAATCGCCTCGAGGGAGTACTCAGGATCGGTGCGCGCCTCCTTCAGATCGCGCGCGATTGCCGACACGCCGAGGAACTCCTCGATGTGCACCGGCGAGGTCTTCAGCCACGCCGCAAGGGCCGCGGAGTCCCGCGCATCCAGCGGCCCCTCCTCGTTCGCCACGAACCACTCGCCGGCCTGTTCGGCGATCGCGGCACGGACTTGCTCTTCGTTGGAATTCATAGACTTAACCTAGCGCCGCCATGCGGCGTCGACAGTGACCGAGCCCCTGCGCCACGTACTTCTTCGCCATCTGCGGGGACACCCCAAGGTGCATCGCGATCGCCCGGTAGGAGAGTCCCTGCGTGAAGCGCAGCTCCACCGCGGCGCGGCATTTCGGCCGCAGCTGCTTGAGCACCACCCCGAGCCGCGCGACCCGCTGCGTCGCATCGAGCTCCCCGTCGAACTCAGGCAGCGTCTCGAGCTGCTCGTGCGCCGGAGCCTCATCGATGTCGATGCCGCTCGCCTGCCGACGGTCGAGCACCGCATGCTCCTTCACCAGATTGTTGGCCACCGTGTAGAGGTAGTGGACGGGATTGCGGATCGCCTCCTCATCGTGGATCCGCAGCATCCGTACGTACACCTCCTGCGCCAGATCCGGCGCATCGGCCTTGGCACGGATGCGCCGCAGGAAGAACGTCTGCAGCGCGCCCCGGTGCTCGGCAAACAGCCGCTCGACCAAGGATGGTTTCGGCTCAGCCGCCATGGCGACACATGAAATTCCCTCTCATCCTGTATATGAGTCCCGAAGGTCCGAAATGGCAACCAAAATATTTCCGGGCAACCAAGGCCGCCCGCCCTCCGACGGACCGCGACAGCCGTCATCCCAAATTTAGGGGTGTCCATTTGATGGCGCGAGAACTCGTTGTCAATGATGCGAATCATTTGTCAAGGCTTTCATAAGGAGATTCACATGTACACCAAAAGAGCTTCGATGAGCGCCTGGCCCGTCCTGGGCGCCGCTGTAGTTGCGTGCACACTCTTCGCCGGCGCTGTTGCGGCTAAGGATCAGGAGTTCACTGTGGCCTACCGGGTGACCACACAGGGACTCGATCTGAGTCGCCCTGCCGGAGCGCACGAGTTGTATTCCCGCCTTAAGCATGCTGCGCAGGTCGTCTGCACGCATGGCATGCGGGTCGGCCTCAAGCCGGTAGCCGACGAGAACGCTTGTACCGAGAAGGCGCTAGCTGAGGCGATCCGGTCCGTCAATTTGCCGCTGCTCACGCAGCTCTATCTGGGAACCCATACGCTTCGGGAAGCGGCGGCGCGCGGGATCGACGTGCCGGCGCAGATGGCGGCGAAGTGAGCACGCCGCCTCACAGCTTCGATCCAGCAATCACATGATCACAAACGAAGGAGAAGGGACATGCATAGTTCGATGAAACGTACGTTCGCGGCACGGGACGAATCACCGCGTCTGTCAGCGGTGGAGAAAGCAAAAGCAGCAACCTTATTAAGGAGTAGTTCCATGAAAAAACTTCTCATCGGAACCGCGGTGGTCGTAACGTTAACGCTCTCCGGATTATCTGCACGTGCAAGCTGTGCGGATCCGAGAAGCGCAACTCAGCAGGCAGCCCCTTTCGATCTTAATCTGGGGCCGATGCCGCCCCATTCCGGACAAAATGCTGGCGAGAACATCGTGGGAACCTGGCATGTGGTCTACACGACCGCGGGGTCTACGTCTGGGGAGGCCTTCATTCAATGGCACAGTGACGGCACGGAATGGGAGAACATCAATTACCCCGTACTGGGCGGAAACATCTGCATGGGTTCGTGGAAGACAGTCGATCGCTCGCATGTCTATCGGAACCACTACGGATGGCTATACAACAACGGAGTGCTCGCGGGATACTTCAACGAGACCGAGACCGATGAAGTGGCGTGGGACGGGAACTCGTATACCGGATCCAATGAAACGACACTCTATTTTCTCTCGGGTCCGCCATTGGTATTAACGGGCACGGCAGCGGCGACGCGGATCGCGCCGTAATTCTAGTTTAGGCGGCCGCCTCATGCTCCCGTCGCCCCAGATCCTCGGACGGCGGGAGCATTGTCAATCGATACGCCCAAGGATTTCGGCAAAAGAAAGCGGCGGCGACCCTGCGTCACCAGAAGTATCGACGCCGCAATTCGCGAAGAGTTGTTTGTTTATTTCCGCCGGATATATCTATACCCCCGGCGCGAGGCTGGGAGGGTCATTTTTGCGTACGTGGTGCGAATTCGCGCGACCTCACTGCTTAAGCACCCGTGCTGGCTATGCTGGCGTGAGAGTCTGAAAATCGACTCGAGCGAACACGGCTAGCATCTTCGGCCGGGATCCAACGGCCGCTTCCGAACACGCTAGCGCCGCGTATGCTTATAGTGGCCGGGAACTGCCCCGTGCGCTTCCCGACAACGGTCATTCGGCGCATTGCATCGGCCACGTGACCCGCCTGATCCGCGACTTCGCGGGGGCGAAAGCCTACGTCAATGACAATCATCTCTGTCGTGGTCAATCGCACTCCTTCGTGGACGGCTCGCGATATCTCAGTAGTCATCAATCACTTGCCAAAGGGGACAGCACGGTGACGATTTTTTGACGTGCCGCAAAAACCCATGTGCAGACATGAGCTTGACGCGGCAGTGGTGCCGCGCCCTTTTATCTTGCCCTGCACTTCTTCGCGCACTTTTTCGCTCCGATGCCCGATGCCCATACTCGTTCGCTCGCCGCACAGTCCTCCGCCTCGCACAACTGCACACCTCGCTCTGTCATCGCGCATGCGAGGTGCTGCTGATTCCTCGACGGTTGTCGCATCGGGTTCGGCAGAGCTTTTGTCATACTGACTTGGCTTCCGGGTAACGTTTCGAGCGCCACTTGGACAGCGTTTGCTCCGCGATCTCGGAACGGACCGGAGGCTGAGAACTTGCAGAACACGCGCTGCCGGCGTCGCTCGCCAGACTTCCATCGGAGGCCGCCCCAGTAGGCGACTCGACAAGCGAGCGGTTGGGAACGAACCGCCCCTCCTTGGCGCTTTCGATGAGCTGATTGAGTAGGCCCATCGGATGCCGGACGACCCCGTCACGAAGCATTGCGTCCAGCTCATTGAGTACTGCCTGGCGGTATTCCGGAGGGCAGTGAGCAATCAACTTTCGTGCCGACGCCAGACGCCGGACCGCCAGGCAATCCGGGTAATGGACTTCCACTAAATCAGCGGCCACAACAACCGGCTCCGCCGCCGGTGTTGTAGTTGTTGTTTTATTAAGTATGGAGTTATCAGATCTGGAATTATTCAGAGTCTGAGTTATATCGACGCCTTTTCCGTCGACGGTTGAACCGTCGACGGGTGATCCACCGACGGATAAGGCGTCGATGGTGGAAACTACCGCAGTCGGCCGGAAGGCGTAGTCCCAAATCCAGCGCCCGTCCGCGGCTTGGCGCCGGGTGCGAGTGAGGTAGGCCGCACGCTCGAGCTCGCGCAGAAAGCGTCGGGCCTTATCGCGGCCTACGTGACGGGAGCCGCATTTGAGCAAGTGAGGCAATGCACTTGCGCGGATCTGCCAACCTAAGGGCCTTGCGAGCAGCCACGCGGCAAAGCCTCGGGTGTCGAAACCCAGGCGCGCATCATTGATCAAGGAGGTCGGTATCGCTTCCCAACAACCCGCACTTCTATCGACGCGTAGTATGGAGTACTCAGTCGTAATTCTATTCGTCACGGGTGATCCAGCCGTCACGAGCGGTCTCTTTGTAAAGCACTAGCGGTGCACGGCCTGGGGTGAGAAAGCCGCACAGGCCGGCTCTCCTTTCGTTACGCAAGATTTTATGGCGTGATCGAACATCACTTTCAGTCGGCGCTGATGACTACGCTGGAGTACGATTTATCGCAGAAGTATTCGGTGATTAGAATTCCCATGGCGCGGACTCGTCGCTGTCCTGTCATTCGGCAACCTTGGTCACCAGCATCGGCTCAGTGCTTTCAGTTAGGCACCCAACCTCGAGCGGCGAATCAATTCACTACCGAGAACGTAGCGCCGGCGACCGTCCTTGATCGTCTGCAGCGTGCCGCGCTTGATGTCCTGATAGGTCTTCACGTGGGACTGCCCGAGTGCAGCGTTAGTCTCGGCGAGAGAGTATCTCTGGTTTGGATCGATTACGGCGGGCCGGGGAACGCGCTTGATACCTGCGTGCTTTGTATTCTTTGACTCGGTCATATGACGCCCTCAACTAAGTGGACGTCTCGGATAATATGCGGAATTAATCGCCTGTAAACCAATGGCGGCGGCTCACAGGATCAAACCGAGCGCATCATCAATGCCTAGAGCACCCTGCTCTACGCTGCGGCACCCTCAGCCACTGCAGAGTAAATTTATTAAGATTTCGTCAGCTGCCTCCCCGCCGGCGGCGCAACACGTCGAGGGCCTTGATCAACGTAGGCATGTCTGTGTTGGGTGATTCCGAGCCAACTGCCGCCAAGTCAACCTTCAGACGCTCCGTGTGACCAATTGCCCGATCAAGACCCGCGCCGGCCTTGGCAAAAATCTCCCGATCCGCCTTGTGATAGTCGGTAATGTGTCGCCGAAGCAGGTCGATCACGTCGGCAGCCATATGGAATGGTCGCGCGGCGTACTCGAAATGAAGCAGCAGCCAAAATTCGAAGCAAGGCCGGCTGATAATCAGCGTGACCGACAGAGCCGAGCCACTCACGTTCTTCATAGGTTTTGCGGCGAGCGACATTGCTTCGCTTAAGTCCTCGCCCGCGCAATCACATACGACAAACACCGCGTCAAAATCGCGATCAACTTCGAATCGCCTCCGCGCCTTTCGCACCAACCGCGCCGCGTCCGTGTTGCCGTCCCCGGGGACGACGGTCAAGTTGGCGCGATTGATGCCGCGCGCATCGCAGAGTCCACGGAGATAATTCGGCTCAGTCTGCTGCCCCTCGCAGATGATTAGGATTGCGGGAAGCCCAGCGCGGCTCGCTCTCTGCCGGGCCAAACGCCGACTTTCCCGCCGGAGCTGTCGCTGCTTTGGGTGATTTTCCCGCACCGAGATTACTGCAGGCGCGGCGAGGAGATGAACGGCACTCCGCCGTAACGGCCACGCAGGTAACCTCGTTCCAGCGCTTCGTTCTTGCGCGGACTGAAGTCCGTCAAGGGTACGAGGACGCTCGCCTGTCGTTCGTCTTTGTCGACGAACCAGAACTGGTCGCGCCGCATGACGTCGGTGTCGAGAAGCGATGTATCGTGCGTCGTGAACCAGATCTGCGCACCGTGCTGCGAGACCACGGGATCGTGGAAGAGCCCCACGATGAAGCGCGTCACCATGGGATGTAGGCTCGAGTCGATGTCGTCGATGACGAGTAGTTGTCCCTTCGCGATTGCATCGAGTATGGGACCGACGAAGGCGAACAACATCTGGGTGCCGATCGACTCGAACCGCCGGTCGAAATATACGGTTTCATCACCCTGAACGCGGTGTCCAAATGCAATGTCGGGAACTTCCCCCTCTCGTGCTAGAACAGTTGGGGGCTTGCCCGGCTCGAAAGAGAAATTGAACTGCTGTCCTGATTTTTTCTCGATCTTGATATCGGCGATATGAATGTCTGCGGCTCGCATCACCTCGAGCACCCGCTCCTTGAATCCGGCCTCATCGAAACGCTGCAGCGTGTACCCGAGACCAAGCATCCCTATCGTGTTGAGCACCAAGAGATCATTGCCGAACCAATTGAATAAGGGCCTCAAGAGTTCGCTGTTAAGTTGTGCCGCCGTCGTGAGAAAGAGAGCCTGAGGACGGGTTGCCTTGCGCCACGTTTCGCGTGGGCCGGTGAAGTGGGTCGAGAAACTTCCCCACCGCTCTTCGTTGCCCTCTTCGTCCCATGAGCGGTCAAACCACCGCTGGCCTTTGCCTGTGCGGTAAACAGTCAGCCACTCACTGCGAATACGGCAAGCGTCATAGCTGAACCCGTACTCGTAGCGAACACCCGACAGTACGAGATTCACTTCGAATTCGGTGGGTTCGGATGCCGTATCCCGATCGAGACGGAAGGGCGTATAGAACTCGGCGAACTGCGGCTCAGGCATCGCCGTCGACTGCAGCACCATGGTGCGCATCGTCGTCAGCCCGAATATCAGGTTGCTTTTGCCGCTCGCGTTCGCCCCATAGATCGCAGCGCCGCGAGTAACCCACGGGACGGAGTTGAGCCCGGTCTCCAAGCAATGGGTGGCTCGAAGCGATGCGTCGGGACCTGCTACGAAGCTAAGTGTCGCCGCGTCCCGCACCGATCGGAAATTCTGAGCGCGGAAATCGATCAGCATTTTATGCTCCTTAGAGAAAATTAAGTTATATTTTGCCTGTTTCAGTCAAAAATACCAGTTAATTTTACAATTATTGAGAAACATGGCATAGTGTTGCGTCTGTCCTAACCGACGGTCCGGCGAACCACAACGTCGATGCGAGAGGAGGATCGGGGCGCCGCGGATTTTCATCAGCAGCACGCGGAGGATCCTTTGATGTCGACTAATCGGCTTACACCAGGCACCCGAGCCCCGGTTTCGGGCATCTATGAACAGATCGGCCCTCGTGGCGGGCGGACAGGCGAAGAGGCGGACTCCACGCGCGGCAAGCCCTTGTCACCCACTGCGCGGCCGGGTGACACATGGTCACTCGTGCGCCCGGCGCACCATAAAAGCCCCAAGCGCTAGAAGACCGGCGTCGGTCCGCAAACCGGACGACGGTCCGCCTCTCGATACAAGAACGCTTCTGCGCTTTAAGCGAGCGCTAGCCGAAACTCGGCAGCTTCTTGACCGCTTTTTCCAGAGTCTTGTCCTTCATGTGCGCATACGCACGGCGCGTCATTCGCAGGTCGGCGTGTCCAAGCAGTTCCTGGATATGGTCGGCCGCAGCTCCAGCATTGAGCAGCAGCGACCCGTACGAGCGACGCAGGTCGTGGAATACGGCCGGCGGTGCTATGTCGGCTTCGATGCAGCCGGCTCGCATCTGCCGGCTCACGTAGATCCGCGATATCCGTTCGAACACGTGCGCATCGGGCTGCTTTTCACTCGCGAGCTGCGAGAAGAACGCCGCGCCCGCCTTGTTGAGCGGCACAGTGCGGGGCTTGCCGCTCTTCGACTCTCGGACTCGGACATGATCCTTGTCAACGTCGGCAGCAATGAGCGCCTCTAACTCGCCGAGGCGCAATCCCGTCAGAAGCGCACCTCGCGCCAGGTTCCGCACGGATTCATCGAGAGCCGCTAGAAGCCGCTTAGCCTCCGTCGCTGACAGTGTGCGAGTGCGGGGCCGATCGGCCTTCTGGAATGACCGGACGCGGCGCCAGGCGCCATCGCTTGGCACTCTGACCGGATCCTTGCGGAATGCGCTGTTCAGAATTGCTCGCAGTACATTCCAGCGGCGGTTAGCGGTCGCCTGGGCCGCGCGGCGCTTGTCGTTGTCGTCGCTATGTGGAATCTGTGCTGCAAGCCATTTTTCAAGATCACCGGTCGTCAATTCTGACACCGAGCGCTCGCCAAGATCCGGTATGCCTTCGCGCTCTGCCTCGATGAAAGCTTTATAGGTGATGAAGTCCTGTCCTCTGCGTCCCTGCGGTCGAGTCTCGAAATACGCCTCGGCGGCTTGAGCGACGGTGAACTTGCCCGGCTTCGTCACCGTTGGCCGCTCGGCGCCCAGTGCGAGGTCTTGCGCCTCTTTCCAGCTCAGCACGCTCGCGCCGTCTGACGATGTATCGTCGTCAGCCGCCGCAAGACGGCGCTGCAAATACCGGCCGGCGCGGAACTCACGCAACAGCCAGCTGCCACCCTCCGTCCCGCGCCGGTAACCTAGATGCAGCCCGCGCCGCAATTCGAAGAAATAGGGCTTGTCCCGCGGCTGCAACTTCTTGCGCGCTTCCCGTGTTTGCAGCCGCAGCGAGGGTGTAGACATACTTTGGTGTCTAACTTCGTCTAAGTTCCACTGTTGGAGCGAGTTTATACCAATGTACGCCCGTTGACTAAAACCCTATGATTTACGGTGTTTGAGTCTTATGACGGTTTAGCTCACTTAACGCCGAGCACCCCTCTCAAGGCTGCAACACGGGTTCGAATCCCGTAGGGAGCGCCATCTTTTCAATGACTTACGAAGCGACAAACCCGGGTAACGAGCGCCCGGGTAGCTTCCGGGTAAGTTTGAGGAGCCCCCGCGCGGCCAGGTTTGAGATCATATCGGCGGGCAAGCCGGACCAGGAAATTCTGGGAAGATTTTCCAAACGACCCATGGCTTGCTGCGTAACCAGCTGATCAGAATGGCTCCGGAGGAGCCGGCGAGGGGGCTCTCCCGATTCGCTCGTACTCCGCGATCACCTGGGCGCCGAACATCAGCAAGGTCGATGCAAGTTCAAAACTCATCAATACGACGATGGCTGTCGTCAGCGATCCGTAGACCGTGCCAATCTGGGAAAGCGTCGCGAAATACCAAACAAGTACATGGCGCGTCAACTCCCACAGTATTGTTGCCGCTATGGCGCCAATGAGTGCGTGAAGCAGCGATGGGCGTCCCACCGGCATCACCAAGTAGATGGAGGTAAGGATAAAGATCTCGCCGGCCACGCCAAGCAGGTACAGCAGCATGCCCGACACACCCACAAGCGACCAATGGCGGCCGAGAAACTCGACCTGTTCCTGTCCCATGGCCTTAAAGCTCGCAGCAGCAAGGGTCACCAGCAACAGTCCAAGACCGAGCGACAGAATGTAGCAGTACGGAATCACTGCCGAGATAAGAAAGCTTCGCCTGCGAATTGCGACGCGGTGATGGAGGATCACGGACATCGCATTCTCGAGCACCGTGAATGCCAGGGAGCTGAAAAACAGCATCGTCACCAAGAGCACCCAGCCCATCACTTCGCGATGGTCGAGAAAATGGCCGAGATCCACAATGAAAACCCCAGACCGGCCAGGAATTAACCACTCCAGGTAACGCTCGAGGGTCTGAAGCAATTCGGTCTGATCGATAACGTACGAAAGCGCAATGACCGTAAGGATCAACAATGGCACGATCGACAGCAGTGCGTAGTAGGCCACCGCACCTGCTAGCAGCAACCCCTGATTTGCACTAAAACTCTTCAGCACCTGAATGGCAAATAGGCCGGGGTGCTTCAATACGTGTGCAGCTCGTTGCCCCAACATGTGTCTGGCCCGCAAAAGATTCTTACTTAGAATGCTGCCTTAAGTGAAAATCAACAACAAGGCATGAGCCGTTGCCGGTTTCGAATACTTGCGCTCCCGTGGCGGCCGCTACGGTGCTTTCCGCACCGCAGATATTGGGCAGCATCAATGACGGATCAGCACGGCCGCCGGCAAATCGCTAAACACCGCTTGCGCGGATAAGCAACCGTCATGGGCCGTGAGCTCGCGTCCGCTCAGAAGATCCCACCAGGGGTGGCCCTGTAAATTCTCGGGTAGCGCGATCGTGCTGTCGGCGTTGAAGCTGCGGCTCTCGAGCCGGGACGGGAAGCGCGCCGTCAGGCTCAGTAATACCTGATCTCCATGCTGGCGCGCAAAGGCGCACACGCACTCGGCCTGGGTGCCCTGCGCCTCTAAATTCTGATAGTTGCCCGCCGCGAACAGCTCCGCTGACTGCTGCCGGTATTGGAGTAGCGTTGTCAATGCGGCGAGCTTGAACCGTGCATCCTGCCAGCTTGCGAAGAAGCCGCGCATGGCAGCGCGGCGGTCGAGCTTGAGTGCGTTATCTACCTCATCGAGCAGGCGCTGCCTCTGGGCGTAATCCACTGGTCGGCGATTATCCGGATCCACCATGCTCAGGTCCCAGAGTTCGGCTCCCTGATAAATGTCCGGCACTCCTGGTGCCGTGAGCTTGATCACCGTTTGCAGCAAACTGTTATGTGCGCCCAGCGCGGCAACGCGTCCGGCAAATGGCAGAAAGGCGGCCAAAAACACCGCCGATCGATTCGACAGCAGCGCGGTATCGACAAATGCCAGCGTGGCCTCTTCGTAGGCAAGGTTCGGAATCGCCCAGGTGGAGTGCACGCGAGCCTCGCGCAGCGACTTACGCAGCGTTTGCCGCAGTCGTTCTGCGTACGGCTGCAGCGTGCTCGACTCGAGCTGCTCGGCCCGCAAGAGATCCACCGGCCAACTGCCAAGCAGTAGTTGATAAAACAGATATTCATCATTTCGGTCTGGCACCGGCTCGGCCTCAGTAGGGGAACGAGGGCCGCGCAGAATCCGGCTGCAATTGAGCGTCAGCCGCAGCCACTCATTCGGCAATTCGGACAGAACCGCTAGGCGCGCGCGCGCATCCTCACCGTGTTTGGTATCGTGCGTGGACGTTGCCAGCATCGCATGTGGGAAGCCGTGCGCACGCTGCACATTCGCCTTATGAAAGGCCGCTAATGAAACGCCAAAGCGCTTAGGTGCACCACCCACCTCATTGAGCGCGATGAGGCGGTGGTACCGATAAAAGGCGGTGTCCTCGAGCCCCTTTGCCATGACTGGCCCGCTGTATTGCTGCAGACGCATCACACAGCTCAGTGCCGATTGGCGGCTAAAGCCGCTGCGCGGCTGCCACATCGCGCCGACGAGCAGTTGCTCGAGAAAATCGAACACGCTCGGATCGCGTTCCAGGTCGCTGCTGCGCGCATGCGCCAGTGCCCACTCAATGTCACGCCGATCGTCGTCGCTGATCGCACCTTCCGCATCGATGTAAGTGCGGTACACGGGAAAACAGGCGATCAGTTCCTTGAGCGCTTGGCGTAGCAGATTGTGAGTGAAGTCGGCAGTGCGTGGATTCTGGCGGGCCAGGCGCGCCAGATCGCGCGCCAAGACGTTGAGTTCACCCGCCAATTCACCATCCATAATGCGCAATTTGCATTCTCGGACGATTGGATCGAAGGTGCGCCGTTCACCGGCAAACTCGGCATAGATCTCGGTGAATCTCGATTCTGCGTCAGAATCGATCAGGAGCCCAAGCACCTGGCTGGCAAAGTCATAGCCGGTGGTGCCTTCGACCGGCCATTCTTCGCGTAGCCGCTCATGCGGCGCCAATATCTTTTCGACGACCACATAAATAGGACGTCCCGGCGCTTCGGCAGAAATGTGTGCACGCAGGCGCTCGAGGTAGGCTTTTGGATCTTGTAGTCCGTCAATGTGGTCAATGCGTACTCCGTCAAGCGTGCCGTCCCCAAGCCATTCCAGGACCCTGCGATGCACGTGCTCGAAGACTTCCGGCAGCTCCATTCGCAGCCCGGCCAGTTCGTTGATATCGAAAAACCGTCGGTAATTGATATCGTCGGCGGCCGCTCGGAAATGCGCGACACGCCAGTGCTGTTCTTGAATCAGATCGTGCAGTGCCCGCCAGCTGGCTGCATCGCCCTCCTTGCCTTCGAAGCGATTCAACGCAACATGAAGCGCCTCGCGCACGTCAGCGTGCGTTTGCACGAGCTTCGCGAGCTCCGCCTTGAGGTCGGCTGCGCGTCGTACGATTTGGGGTCGCCGGGCGGTGAGCCAGGAAAACGCATCGCTGAGCTTTTCGAGCTGCGCATGACCATTGCCTAGTACACGTCCATAATGCAGTGGCCAAATCGGCAGCATGTGCGTCTCGTAGGCCCATACCGCCAGCGTCCCGGTGGCCTCGTCAAACTTAAGCCGCAGTTTTCCACGCTCAAGTTCTACGCCATATTGAGCCCCGAGCAAGGGGACGAGCACTTTCTCGTGCAAGTAACGCCGATCAGGGTCCCATTCGATGTCGAACCAGCCGGCGTACACCGACTCCTGACCCCATTCGAGGACGTCGAGCCACAGCGGATTATCGGCCCCGCCGACACCCATGTGATTCGGGACCACATCGAGAATCTGTCCGAGCTGCTCGAGCTTCAGCGCAGCGCTCATGCGTCGGAATGAAGCGTCATCTCCGAGTTCGGGATTGAGCTGCGAATGATCGACAATGTCATATCCGTGCAGACTGCCGGGACGTGCCCTTAAATAGGGCGATGCATACAGATGACTCACACCGAGTCGCGCCAGATAGGGCGCCAAGGCGGCCGCATCATCGAAACCGAAATGCTTATGGAACTGCAGCCGATAGGTGGCACGCGGAATCATGGTGGCGGGGTGCGCTGCAGACTCCAGCGTATGGCCCAGGGGCCGAGGCGGCTACCGTCGCCGAGGTCGCCCTCTTGCCAGATGAGTTCACCAGCCTCACGCGGAAAGCCGGCCATCGCTGTGTTGGTCAAATTCGCCGCGAGCATCAGCATGCCCGCCGAAGTGTCCCAGGATACGGCCACAGCGCCCTCGCCCAGTGTAGAGTAGTGCGCATGCTTTCCAGTCAGTCGGGGTAGCAACGGCTGTATGTGCTTGCGCCGCGCGGCCAGGGCGTCCCGGTACCACTGCAATACCGCACTGTGAGTGGGGTTGTCGAGCTTCGACCAGTCGAGTTTGGCCGCCGCGAAGGTGGCCTCTGCCTGCGGATCGGGGATACGGTCGCGCATGGCCTTGGAGCGAAACTCCGCAAATTTCTCGAATTCCTTGCGACGTCCCTCCCGTATCGCTTGCGCGAGCTCAGCGCCAAAATCGCAGAAGAATGCGAACGGCTCCACGCTGCCCCACTCCTCGCCCATGAATAGCATTGGTGTCTGAGGCAAGAAGAGGTAGACGGCGGCAATCGCGCGCGCAACTGGCATAGGCACGAGTGCAGCAATGCGCTCGCCGCGGGCGCGGTTGCCGATTTGATCATGATTTTGAATGAAGGCGACAAAGGCCGCGGCGGGCAGCTCTGCGCTTGGCTCACCGCGCGCGCTGCCGCGATACTTCGTCAATTCGCCCTGAAACGCGAAGCCCTCGGCGAGCGCGCGGCCCAGGCGATTGGCGAGCGGCACGTAGTCAACATAGTAGCCGGTATTCTCGCCTGTGGCGGCGACGTGCAGCACGTGATGCAGATCGTCGTTCCATTGCGCGGTGTAGAGCCGCGGTTCATCGGATTCGGTGCGCGTCAGCCAACGGGCCTGATTGTTTTCATTCTCGAGCAGCAGATGTACCGTTCGGCCGCGTATGCGTTCGCGCACCTGCAGCGCCATATCCTCGAGTATATGCAGCGGGCTGTCATCGTCGATGGTGTGCACCGCATCGAGCCTGAGCCCGTCCAAATGAAATTCCTCCAACCAATAGAGCGCGTTGTCGATGAAGAACTCACGCACCGGACCGCTGCCTTCGGCGTCGTAGTTAATGGCATTGCCCCACGGTGTCTGGTGACGATCGGTGAAGAACTGCGGTGCATAACGCGATAAACAATTGCCATCCGGGCCGAAATGGTTGTAAACCACGTCCAGCAAAACCATTAGGCCCCTTTCATGGGCCGCCTCTACCAAGGCCTTCAAGTCTTCGGGCCTGCCATAGGTCGCGTCCGGCGCAAACGCCAATACGCCGTCGTAGCCCCAGTTGCGGCCACCTGGGAAATCCGCCACGGGCATCAACTCAATGGCTGTGATGCCAAGCGTGGCCAGATGCTCCAGCCTGCCGATGGCGGCGCGAAAAGTGCCTTCCGGCGTGAAGGTTCCAACGTGCAGCTCATAAACAACCGCCTCGGTCCAAGGCCTGCCGGCCCATCGTCCGTCGCTCCAGCGATAGGCAATCGGGTCAATCACCTCGCTCGGCCCATGAACGTCTTCCGGTTGAAAGCGAGAAGCGGGATCTGGCACTTCGCTGCGATCAGCCAACAGAAAGCGGTATCGCGTGCCTGGGTGCGCCAACGCGCTCGTAAGCTCATGCCAACCGTCGGCGCCAGCGTGTAGCGGCAGCGGCTCGGCATCATCAATCGCTACACTGAGACTCAACTGTCCCGGCGCCCAGATACTGAACCGTACGCTGTGATCCGCCTGCACTTCAGCTCCAAAGCGCATGCGATGCCGCCGGCGCAGTTGCGGTGTCGCCGCCGATGGCAGCGTCTTCGATGTATCGGCGCTGCCGGGAAGCGACGTGGTTTCTGGATCCGTCTGCAGCTCAAACAGCACAATCGAACGCGCTGTCACGGCGTACGGATCGCCGAAGCGATAGAGCGATTCCGCCACCTCTGGTGCGGCGGTGTTGAGCAGCGGTTTCCACGCGCGACCGCCTAGGCACTCCGGCAGCGCAAAAGGCACCTTCTCGTGATGCGAATTGAAGATGATCAAGAGCGTGGTCTCATGGCCCGCCACATGCGTACCGTGGGCCTGAGCGCGTCCGTCGATCAGCATGCCGAAGCACTTGTGCGCCGGCCAATCCTCTGCGCGCAGCTCCAGTCCGATCGAGTCGAACCACGTCACGTCCTTGATGCCAAAATCCCGATCGTATTCACCGGTGAGGAAGCGTGTCCGCCGCAGGACCGGGTATTTGTTCCGCAGTGAAATCAGCCTGCGCACGAACTCAATTTGATCGCGTGCCGGTGCGTCGACATTCCAGTCAAACCAGCTGATCGCATTATCCTGGCAGTAGGCATTGTTGTTGCCACCCTGGCTGCGACCGAATTCGTCGCCGCCGAGCATCATGGGCGTTCCCTGCGAAAGCAGTAAGGTCGCAAGACAGTTGCGCATTTGCCGTCGGCGCAAACTCTGGATCGCGTCGTCGTCGGTCGGACCCTCGGCACCACAATTCCAGGAATGATTGTTGTCGGTGCCGTCGCGATTGTCCTCGCCGTTGGCTTCGTTGTGTTTGCGGTCGTAGCCCACCAAGTCGTGGAGCGTGAAGCCATCGTGCGCCGTAATGAAATTTACGCTGGCCCATGGCCGCCGGCCTCGATTGTTGAAGATATTGCTTGATGCGCACAGCGCCGGCGCCAGCGCCTTGGCTGTCGCCGGCCCATTCCAATAGCCGCGCACCGCATCTCGATATTGATCATTCCATTCTGACCAACCGGGCGGGAAACCGCCGACCTGGTAGCCGCCCGGCCCACAATCCCAGGGCTCCGTGATCAGCTTGAGCGCGCCGAGCACCGGATCCTGGCATACTGCTTTGAGGAAACCACTTTGCCCGTCGAAACCGTTCGGCTCGCGGGCCAGAATCGTGCCGAGGTCGAAGCGAAAGCCATCGACGTGCATCTCTTGCGCCCAATAGCGCAGCGAATCGGTCACCATCTGAATGACGCGCACGTGACTCAGATTCACGGTGTTGCCTGTGCCGGTGTCGTTGATGTAGTGACGCGGTTGCTCGGGCACCAGCCGGTAGTAGCTGGCGTTGTCGATGCCTTTGAATGATAGCGTTGGACCCTTCTCATTGCCCTCTGCCGTGTGGTTGTAGACGACGTCCAAGATGATCTCGAGCCCGGCGTCGTGAAACCGCGCCACCATCTCTTTGAACTCTCGCAAGCTGTTGGGGACATCGGCGGCGTAGCCCGGATGAGGCGCGAAAAACCCGATGCTGTTGTAGCCCCAATAATTGCGCAATGATCCGTCGAGCAAATGCTGATCGTGAACGAAAGTCTGCACGGGCATGAGCTCTATGGTCGTGACGCCCAGTGATTTGACGTATTCGATGACCGCCGGCGCCCCAAATCCGGCGTAAGTGCCCCGCAATCCAGGCGGTACCGCAGGGTGCAGCATTGTGTGCCCGCGCAAATGTGTCTCGTAAATGATCGTACGATCCCATGGAGTTATCTTCCTGCTTGTCTGGCCCTTCCAGTCGAAATTCGGATCGACGACGACACATTTGGGGACGAACGGCGCGCTGTCCCGCGCGTCGAAAGTCAGATCGTCGCCGGATTCGAATTGATAGGCATAGCAGGCGGGATCCCATTTCATCAGGCCGGCATGCGCTACTGCATAGGGATCGAGCAGAAATTTGTTGGGATTGAAGCGATGGCCGGTCATCGGCTCGTAAGGGCCATGCACGCGATAGCCGTAATAAGTGCCCGGTCCAATGCCGGGCAAGTAGCCGTGAAAAATCTGATTGGTGTATTCCGGCAACGCGTGGCGAGCTATCTCTTTCGTACCGCCTGACTCGAATAAGCACAGCTCGACACTGGTTGCATGCCCCGAGAACAGTGCGAAATTGGTGCCGTGACCATCCCACGTCGCACCACATGGATAGGAAAGACCCTCTTGAATCTGCATCGTGTGGCTGACCGGTTCGTCTAGAATTCTGACGTCAGCGCTGGCGCTTCAAGTTTGAGCCCGCGCAGTGCCCGGCACGGCAGTAGTGTGATCCCCTTCATCGCCGTGCGGTCCTCCGCGGCTCATAAATACACGTCCGAGACTCTATCGTTTCGCCGAGGTGTGTGTCCATCCCGACGCCACGGCAAACAGTTCGCAGCATCCATCTCACGGCTCTAACCGGGAGGCGATATTCGCGCCGCCAAGCTGCGCGCGTAATTGCGGCAAACTATGCGGATGATTTTTCTGGATGTAGTCGATGAAGCTTTCCCGAATCGCGCAACGTAGATCCCAGGATTTCGACGAATCAGCGGACGTGGCGAGCACGCGCAATTGCATGCTCCTTTCGCCGGCGTCGCTGACTTGCAAGTTCCAGAAGCGCTTATCCCACAGCGGGTTGCTCTCGATAATTTGTTTCAACGCCTTGCGTCCTTCATCTACCGGAAAGGAATAATCCACCCACACAAGGATCGAACCGAGCAGTCCGGAGGAAGTGCGCGTCCAGTTTTGAAACGGATTTTCGATGAAATAAGTCAATGGCAAGACCATCCGGCGGTCGTCCCAAATATGCACGACGACGTAGGTGAGTGTGATCTCCTCTACGCGCCCCCATTCGCCTTCAACGATCACAACGTCGTCCTGCCGCATTGGTTGCGCCAGCGCAATTTGAAATCCAGCAAATAGATTCGCCAATGTTTTTTGCCCGGCTATACCGGCGATGATTCCGACAATTCCGGCCGACGCGAGCATGCTGGTGCCAACGTGCCGCACTTCCTCGAACAGCATCAAAATAGAGGCCGCCGTGAAGAGGACAATGGTGACGTATATCACCTTACTGATGACGTGAACCTGCGTATAAACCTTGCGCGCCCGCAGATTGTCGGAGGCAGTGATGTCGAATTTTGTAAGTACGGCTTTTTCGAAGAAACCCACGGTCTGGAACAGAATGACGGCTACGGCCACAATCAGCAGGATGCTGGTGCCTTTGGCGAGAACGCCGGAATATGCCGGTGGCAGGTTAAGGATCGGCAGGGCAAAGATGATGCCCACCACCGGCACGACGATGCGCAGACTTTTGCCAAGCTGTGGCACGAACAGGCGATCCAGTTTGCTGCTGGATTTGCTCGCCCAGACCGCTAGCCGCGCTTCCAGCACATGCGTGAACCGGAAGAAAAACCAGAATAAAACCCCGAACACGCCCAGATCGAACACATTGTCAAAAAATGCCCGGACAACGCGCAGCCCTTCGTCCGGTTTGAGTCTCAACAGCAGGGGCGTGATGGCAAAATAAATGCCGTAAGCCCAGATCAAGACATAGAGGGGTTTGCCGAGCGCGCCGAAGACGTGATGCTGCAAGTCCGCGACGCCAGCGTTCACCGTCTGTTTCGTCTTGTGCCGCACCATGAGGGCGGCCAAACCGTTCACAATCAGCACCAGCAGCATGAGGCATAGCACTGCGGCCATATCGGCCCGGGTGATCGAGCCGAATAGCGTGTTATCGGCGTTGGGTCCGAACAGACGCTTTATCCAGTTGATCAACAGCGTCGTCAGAGCGGCGGAGAAGCCGTCAAAAAACTCCTTTCCGGTCAGACTTGAAGCCATGGTCATCGATCAGGCGCGATGGCAATGTTCGTGCGCAAAGAGAATGGTACTGCGGCTGGCTTTATCTCCACACTGGCTCCCCATCCCGTCTAGATCTTCAACCTCTCGGCCGTTGTCGCTGTGGTATCACCGCGGCCGTCATCACAATAGTGGTGTTGGATAGCGAGGAATCTTGTCGCCGTGCAAACAACGGTCCTAGGTCTTCCGACTGCCCACGAACAGCAACCCGGCGCCGAGCACTATCGCCCCAACGCCCGCCCAAACCGGGATATTGATCGTCTCCTTCTCTTTCACTGCCATCTCGAACGGGCCAATCTTCGCCTGATGGGTCTCCTTAGTGTAGGTAAGGCCACCGTATACCAAGCCCAGGATGCCGGCCGCGATCAGCACAAGAGCGGCGATCTTAACTGCGTTCATGGTGTTTCCTCGAGTAGTTCCAGTTATGAGCGACGGACGACTGCGATGGTATAGAGCATGGCGTCATTTCCGTTAGACAGCAATTTTTGACGTGGATCGATACCAGGATGCACATGAGGTCAACGCCAGCCAGGCGCACACTCTCGGACGTGCACGCGTTTAACGCTTATGGGTGCTCTGCCTCGGGTTTGTGTTCTACGGGCGTGGCGTGGTGTTCCACCGGCGCGGCCTTGGATTCTAGCGGCGCAGCCTTGGATTCTACCGGCGCAGCCTTGGGTTGTACCGGCGCAGCCTTGGGTTGTACCGGCGCAGCCTTGGGTTGTACCGGCGCAGCCTTGGCTTGTACCGGCGCAGCCTTGGCTTGTACCGGCGCAGCCTTGGGTTGTACTGACGCAGCCTTGGGTTGTACCGGCGCAGCCTTGAGTTGTACCGGCGCGGCTTTGCGTTCCACCGGCTCGCTCACCTTGCCACCGCCTTTCGCCGCGACGACCCCCGCGCCGGAGAACACGCCCGGTTTCGCCGTCGCAGCGATCGGCGGATTGCCGCGGTTCGCGCTCACGCGCAAGGCTGGATTGGTGCGCGCAGCTTGCACGTGCTGCTGCTGGGCCGCTGTTGGCGGGAGGTGCTGTGCGTGCGCTGCGGCCAACTCGACTGCAGTGGGCTGGGCTTGAACGCCGCCACTGCCGCCGTTGTAGCTCACTCGATTGACGGTGATGTTGTTGACGACCGTTTTGTTGTAGACGTTGGTGATATTCGTCGTTCCGACATTCACCACCGAGCGGTTGTAGTAGAGTTGCCCGCCCTGCCAATAGCCGCCCTGAAAGCCGCTGCCGCCGTACCCGTAGCCGTAATTCACGCCGCCATAGAAGCCGATCTGCGTACCCCAGTAGCCCTCATTCCATACAAAGGCGCCGCCATTGCTGCCCCAATACCCGGGAGTCCAAAGGAACCCCGGCTGCGGAACGAGAACCCACGTGCCCGGCACCCAGTAATAACCCTGAAAGTCGCCGCTCCAGGCCCAATAGCCCGGTGTCCAAAGGTAGCCCACAGCGGGAATCGCCGGCTGTTCATAGACCGGAAGTTCCGGGGGCGCCAAATTGACTGAAATACTGATTCCCACTTGCGCCATGCTTATGACCGGCAGGACCAATAACAGCAATGTCGGTAGTACCGAGACTCGCCAGTTCTTTAGCATGGGCTTTTTACTCCGAATTGATAACCCCGACGCGTCATTCGACCACAAAGGCCATTGCTGGTTGGTACGCTACCGCACACAGTGTGGCGTGGATTATACGTATGTAAGCCGATCGGATTTAATATTCGCGTTGCGTGAGTTCGATGTGACGAGCGGGGCCGGTTGTGTCCGCGCAGGACGTCATTTTCACCGTGCAAAATCCCTGGGAAGGCTTTTTCGTCGGTGCCAACATCGGCGGGGCGTGGAATCATACCTGCAGCAGCTGGGAGCCTGGACCGCTGATCACGGGTAATCCGGCCCTGGCCACGGTCTTTTACAATCGCAACTGCCCCAACAATGGCAATTTCATCGGCGGTGTGGACCTCGGCTACAACTTTCAATACAACCAGATCGTTTGGGGCTTCAAGGCCGACTATGATGCCGTCGGCAACAAGAGTTATAACCGATCGTACGTCTACACTCCTACTGGGCCTACGGATCCTATCCCGGGCGGCACCTATGCCCTTACCGGCAAGGTAAGCCCGAACGGCATCGGCCTGTTGGGACCTCGGATCGGCTACGCGGTCGATGAGTGGCTGCCTTACTTCCGGGCCGGTGCGGCCTTCGCGGGCGGACAGCACACGAGCACTCTTTCGTTCACGCCAGCGGCCGGATCAACCGCAGCCCCGGCCTCGTTTAGCGGCGGCAAGAATTTTAAGTCCAGCGGCTGGAATGTCGGCGCCGGTTTGGATTACGGCGTAAGCGGACCGTGGTCGTTCACCGCGGAGTACAACTACGTAAACCTCGGCAAGGGGACCAACTCCACGTTTACGTGTACCGCCACCGGCCCGGCCGTTTGCGCGACCTACGCCAACTTATCGCTGGATAACATCCACAACAGCTTCACGATGAATATGTTCCGGGTGGGGTTCCACTACCGGTTTGGCGCTAAGCCGCAGCCTGCGCCGGTAGCCGCCGCGCCGCCCCCGCCACCACCGCCACCACCGCCACCACCGCCACCACCACCACCACCGCCACCACCACCACCACCGCCGCCGCCCCCGCCCCCGCCGCCGTGCCACGCGCCGGCCGGCTTCAAGGTCGACGCCAACTGCCACATCATCGAGCAGTCCGTGATCGTTCGCGCGGTGGATTTCGAGTTCAATTTGTCACAGCTGACCGTCCCGGCGCAGCAGACGCTGGACGAAGTCGCCGGTGCCCTGCTAACGCAGCCCGAGCTGCACGTGGAGATTCAGGGTCATACTGACTCGATCGGCTCCGTTAACTACAACTTAAACCTGTCGCAGAGGCGTGCAGATGCTGTGATGGCCTACTTGATTAGCAAGGGCGTCAGCGCTTCAAGCCTAACGGCCAAGGGTTACGGTAAGTCCAAACCGATCGTCAGCAACGACACCGCCGAAGGCCGCGCCCAAAACCGCCGTGTCGAATTCGAGGTAACCAATGCTCCCGCCCACGTGAATGTGGTCAACGAGGGTGCGAGTGCTGCTTCGACCGAAGCTGCGCAAGGTCAGCAGCCGAAGACAAAGAAGGAGAATCACTAGAACAAAACGGCTGATCTCGTCAGTTGCACCGAGAACCGCGCCTACTGCTCACCATGCACGACTATGCCGGGTCAGGCCAATTTCTCATGGCGCAACAATCGATGACCAGCCCCGACTATGAGCGCCTACCTTGAATGACCTGAATCAGGATCATCACCACTGCGATGATCAGAAGGATATGTATGAACCCGCCCATCGTATACGAGCTGACGAGACCGAGAAGCCAGAGGACGATCAATACGACTGCAATGGTATAGAGCATGGCATCTCTCCTGTGGGAAACAAGCGCTCTGGGAGCTCAATGCGGGCTCGCCCCACGGCGGTCTGCGCTTCCATCAACCGGTCCGTTTCCCGGCGCGCTATTGCGTAGCACTCGCAAGAATGGGCCTCTAGCCCCGTCCGTTCGACTACGGCGATACGCCCGTGGTGGTAGCGGATGATACCGGCGACCTGAAGCTTGGTGGCTGCCACCGTCACGCTTTCCCGGCGGACGCCCATGATCTCCGCAATGCGCTCGTGGGTTAGCGTCAGCTCATTCGATGTCTGGCGATCCAAAAACATGAGCAACCACCGGCACAACTGTTGATCGATCGAGTGGTGCCGATTGCACACGCCGATCTGCGCCACCTGCGCAATGTAGGACTGCGCATATCGCAGTAGTACACCACGCATCGAGCCACCCCGCTCGCACTCCTGCTCGAGCAAATCGCGTTGGATTTGATAGCCCCAGCCCTCGCTTTGCACCACCGCGCGGCACGGCGCCGAGTCGCCGCCGAGGAAGACTGTGACGCTCGCAAAACCCTCGCCGCCCACAAGGGCGACCGCATCGGCCCTGCCGTCTGACAACACGTGCAAAAGCGAAATGATTGATGTCGTAGGAAAATAAATGTGGTCGACAGGTGTACGGGGCTCGTAGAGCACGTCGGCCCGCGGCATGAAGATCGGTTTGAGATTATCCCGGACTCGCGCCCACTCTGTTGCGGGAAGCGCAGCCAAAAGCGTGCTCCGAGGCGTGCAAATCGCAGTAGAGCACGTAAAAATGACAGCAGCCTCGATTACGCGATGCGGCGATCATCATGAAACAGCTGCCGATAGGTGCATATCGGGCTAAAGTCCATGGAATTATTGTACGGTACCGTACAGACAACACGGCCTTTAGGGTGTATCCTATTTATTAGCTGTGCGTCTTTTGCTTGCGCGAGTGATTCCGCATTTCCTGCCCGTTGCGCTTCCGGCCACCTCACTCGTTGCTCCCAGGCCAAACCCTCTTGTTAGCGCCTGGCGACTAAATAGCCCACGACGAGGCCGGCAGCGGCGGCAATGCCCACGGCTTGCCACGGCTGCTCTCGAACATAGCCATCCCCCGCGGTCACTACGTCCTTCGCATGGCGCCGCACCCGGTCCGCACCGTCCGCAAGAGTCCTCTTCGCCGTCGCCAACCCACGTTCGACTTTTGCTCGGAGACGAGCGATTTCGGGATCGGCGACGTGCGAGACTCGGCCTAATAGATCCTGCGTGTCAGCCATTAAGTTGCGGACCTCTTCGCTGCCCGCGCCGCGCACCTTGGCATCGGCGCAAATGGCTTGCCCGTTGTCATTGAAGGTTGATTCCATTGCTGTCTACTCCGTTGAATTAATGAAACTCTGTACTCTGCTCGACGCCCGACCCGTGAGGTCATCTGACGCTGCAAACAAATTAAGCTCTCTGGCGTTGTGCGTGCCGGCAGCTGCCAGCCCACGGCGTGAAAGTTCAAAGAGGACGATTATCAGTCACAAGTTACGAAGATTGATGCGCGGTCGCCCGGTCGTCGGTGCGCTGTCGCACACTGACGAGAAATACCTTCGCGGCCGCCCCTGCGCGAGTGCGGAGAGTGCACGCTGGATGGCGACATTCCCAATCGAATGTTTGAATGTCGATGATAGGGTTAAGCTATGGACCGTAGAACTTTAGAGCAACGATGCCCCGCCCACATGCGCGGGGCATCGCCTTGCGTGGCGGAAACTTACTGCTATTTGTTCAGTAAGGGCCGCCGCCTGTCGTCGTCGTGCTCGAAGAGACGGTAATGCTGCCGAAGACACCGTCCGTCTGATCGGCGAACCCGGCCGTATAGTACAGCGTGGTAAGGGGCTTGTCCGAGTCGCCGTTTCCGAATACGAGTGACCACAAACCCGGAAAGGCCATTGCGTTACCGTTACTCGCCATCAAGTGACCATCAGATTTTGCTAACGCCGTGCCATTGGGAGTGAAAATATTGATCGTTCCATCACCGAAGTTGCCGATCAGCACGTCCCCTTCTAGAGCGCCGAATCCGGCCGGTGCAATCGCCATTCCCCACGGGGCGTTGAGTGCGCCTCCCGATGCAAATTGACTCACGAGGTTACCGCTGAAGTCGAATATGTCAACGTAACCAAAACCCGCACCCGTGATTTCGTCATGCTTTTCCGTATCCTGCTTGGCGAAGGTGACGTACAACTGGCCATTCAGTGCAGCGATGCCGAACGGCACGAAGCCGGCCGGTATGCTCGGGTCGATGAATTTTCCCTGCATGGCAGCCGGCTTGGAAAAGTTGGTATCGAATACGTCGACCTTATTGTTATGCAGATCGGTCGCATAGAGATACGTGGCGCCACTGACGGTGCCGAGCGCGAGCCCCTTGTACACCGCATGATCTGCACCGTTGGCCACTCCGTCGTCGTACGCGGTGACCGCGGTCGCGCCGCTGTCCTTTGCCCAGGCAGCAATGGTTCCGCCCTCGCCGTCAAACATGAACAAGGCCGACTCTTGACCGCCACTCGTTGAAATAAGAAAACCGCCATTGCCATTGTAAACTTGGCCCGTGGGATTAGCCTGCACACCCGCCGCAGATGCTGGGATAGCCACTCCGACGTCGTTCGAACCCGTGACGGCCTGCGTCTCGATCGCGCCGGTGCCACTGTAAAGGGTAGCCAGATTGCTGTTGTTGTCCGCGATCCAGAATGGCAAGCCCTTTGCGGTGGCGATTCCCCAGGGATTCTGCAGGTTCGCATCGATGGTGGTGGCGGTGGCGACCACTTCGGCTTTATCCACCACCAAGGCCGTATCGGTGAATGTCGTGCTCGCAGGTGCCGTGCTCGCCGGTGGATCCGTCGGACTGGCACTCATGCTTCCGCTACTGCCCCCGCCGCCGCACGCGGCAACCGTGAGCGCACAAACCATGCCGATGCCAGCGGAAGCTGATGCTCGGCGGGTGAAAATTCGATACAAATTCATGATGCACTCCATAAAGTGAAAGTACGTTGACTACCTGCATTAGTACCGGGTCATGGAGAAATGGTTAATTGCGCTGGAGAGATGATTTGGCGCGAGCAGCCAGGCGCTGCGTGGTCACCGCGCGAAAAGGTGGGGACGCGGCGTCGCGGTTTTGAATGGTGCCGCTCGGGAAATCTGCCGTAGCCGCAGATGCGATTCGTATGGACTTAAGATCAGCCGGGTCGCTCGCTTATTTACATGAGCCTCGACCCATCAGCGCAATCATCGCAGCGCACGCATCCACGTGCTCTCCAGCACCGGTATCACCGTCGGCATGCGCACTCGTATCGCGCAACAGCTTGTAGGCAACAGGGGCGGATAAATTTGGGTTTCTCTCGAGCAATAAGGCGACGACACCGGTTACTTGGGCGGTTGCGATCGAGTCCCCAGTGGCGAAGTCGTAATGGCCACCCGGCAGCAATGTCAGGATTTCGCGCCCCGGCGCGTACAAAGCCGATCCCCCCGGAGCGTGAGTTTCCGCACTCGCCACTTCGATGACACCCGCTTGATGCAGCAGTCCCATCTCGCCATTGGTACCATCGAAGTTGGCGGCCCCAACGAACAGCACACCGCGGCGCAAGCCTTCGCGAATGAGATCGCGCAGCAAGGGATCGTCCGGGCCCGCGAGGCTCAAATTGATCACTTGCGCATGCGCATCGAAGGCCGCGACCAGTGCGCGGGCGAGCGTAAAGGAGTTGCAGCGGGCGGCATCCTCATCCGCGTGCACTTGCCAACAGGCCTTTAATACCAGAAGGCGCGCCTCGGGCGCGACTCCGACGATGCCTTCTCGATTGTTGGCGACCGCCGCGATGACGCCCGCCATTTCGGTACCGTGCCGATCGCTGCGAAACTGCTCGGCATCGGAGTCGACAAAATTGTCGGCCTTTGCGATTCTGCCGCGCAATTCGGAGTGCTCAGTATCGACGCCCGTATCGATGATGGCCACTTTGACGCCGCCGCCGCGCGACCATGCTTGAGCGGCAACAACGCCCATTTGTTGCAGACCACGTTGCAGTTCCACATACGGGTCGTTGTAGACCTGCGTGCGCGTCGAGAACGTTTGCATCGGTTGGGCCAGCTTGATGCGCGGATCGGCTGACAGCCTGGTGAGCATGGACGGGCGATCCACACCGTCCGCAAGCTCCAGGACCGCACAATGCATGTGTAGCGGTTCAATGGGCCACGCGCTCACTTCACGCAGGCCGAAATCCGCCTCCAAGGAACGCAGAGTCTTGATCGCGCTTGACGTCGGCCCATATCTGGCAATGGCGTTATAACCGCGCGGTGTGCTACCGGCGCGCGCCATCAACGCGGCCGGATCGTTGTTGACCGCCGCAATAATCAATCGGTCGACCGATTGAGAGCTCTGATCGGCAAGCGCGCTCGATTCGATCCGCACCGACCTGTTGCCACAAGCGCAAGTCAATGCGGCAAGGAGAATGACCGGGGCCCATCGCCTCATGGAGCAACGCTGGAAGGCGCGTTAGGTTGGGTGATTTCCGCAAAGCGTACCGCCGTATGCTGGCGCAACAGGGACAACGACAGACTCACGGGACGGCTGGAATTGGCCGCCAATGAATACACCCCCGCTTCTGTCGGTCCGGAGACGATTTTCAGCTGCGCCTCGCCGAGTATGGCCTGTAGTTCCACCAACGTGAGGGTCGGCGAAAACACCGCGCGAATGACTTCAGCCGCAGGACGCGCCTGCGGCGTCGTGACGGTGTAATAGTTTGGTGACGACATACGATTATGGATCTGCATCCATCGATCGGCTGCCAATAGACCGAGTGCGACGGCCATCGCGGCGATCGATGCCGCCAACCATCCTTGCCACGGCATCGATCCGCGGCCCCGCTGCTCGAGTGCGGGCGCATCGCGCGGTGACGCCTCGGCGTGCAGCGTATCCAGCCTCGCATGCAGGCGCTTAAGGGACGCTGCAGGTATGTATTCGACGGCCGCATCGGCGGCCATGCGCCGATAGACATGGCGCTCCAGTAGTACGTCCTCGCGACAGGCTGCACAAGTTTGGAGGTGTGTCTCGATTCGTTGGCGATCGAGCTCGCCGATACTGCCATTGACATACCAAGGAATGAGCTCCGCGCTTTCTCGATGTTCCAAGGTGTCCTCGATACGCTGCTCGTGACTCATTCGCCGCCCCTTGCTGATTCGGCCACGGCACCGCCAAGCGCCGGCAGATATTCGCGCAGTTTCTGGCGCGCATGAAACATGCGTGCCTTGACGGTGCCAACCGGAGAGCCGGTGATCGCGGCAATTTCCTCCAGCGAATACCCCATGTGATAGGCGAGCTCTAGAGTTAGGCGTTGCTCGATGGGCAAGCGATCCAGGCCACGATTCAACCAGTCTTGAACATCGGTTTCAAGCATGGGATCGATGGCTTGCTCCGGACAATCGGCCAAACTTTGCGCGGCTGCGTGGTTCTTTTGCCGACGCAGGGAATTCAGCGCCGTACGGTAAGCGATGGCGAGAATCCACGTGGATACTTGCGATTCGCCACGAAAATCCTTGGCGCGCTGCCACACGGTCATGAATGTATCGTTGATGATCTCCTCTACATTCTCGTAACGAGGCGTGAATCGGGACAGAAAGCGCGCCAGACGACGGTGATAGCCAAGATACAGGGCCTCCAGAGCCCGTCGGTCCCCGGTCGCAATGGCAAGCAAGAGCTCGTTATCGCTACCCTTCGGCGGATGATTTGCCAATAAAGCCATCGGAACGCGCAACTCCTGGTTAATGGAGAGTCCTCGTTAGTACCGGTCGCGGGCTAAAGAGTTTCATCGGACAGGCCAACTAAAACCGCCAAATGACGGTACCGGTCCATCGCCCGCCTGCTGCAAACTCATAAAACAACGTCTTGGCGGCTGCGGTGGCGTCGACAGATGACGAGGCGAGGGAGACCGGCGCCAGCTCATACGCCGCGCCAACGCTCCGCCGATTCAGCGCCTACTCGAACAAGGGCGCCGGACCGCAAAAGGCGCGGGGCGCTTGGTGAAGACTGACGTCAAGCCACTCTTGATAGATCACATCGAGCTCGAATTCCGCATGCAAGTCGAGCTGCAATGCAGCATGATCGTTGCTTCGGGATATGCCACGCACCAAGTACGTGGTGGGTCCTGAAACAAACCGCATCATTCTGTGTGGCTCTTCGAAAGCTGCTGGTATGTCTCAGGCGACATGGCCGGCATCTGGCGCGCAAACGCCAAGATTTCCCAGATTGTTGCATCGTCCAAGCTCTTTCCCCACGCAGGCATCGCGCTCATCTTAATGCCGTGCTTAATGGTCCAAAATGCCCTGCGTGCGTCTCGCAGGTCTTCTTGCGCGAGGTTTGGCGCGTGCGGGTACAGTCCGGGGCGAAGAGTCGATTTCGCCACCCCAGGCGCGAGATGGCAGCCGACGCACAGTGTCGAGTAGCGCGCCGCACCCGCCGCGATTTTCGCGGAGTCCTCAAGGCCGGGTACGTCGATGGAGTCGGCGCGTACGCTGATCGAGCGCTCGCGTAGTGTTTCGATCATCGCCGTCACGAGCTTCGTGTGATGATCGTCCGCGCCGATGTCGTAAACGCCGGAATAAATGAATACCGCGACACCAATCGCCGATGCCGCCATGGAACAGGCGATGCCAAGACCGATTTGTGCCGCGGCTTTCACGACAATCACTCGACCACGATCGTTGCGACCATTCGCGGATGAATGGAGCAGGTGACGTGGTACGTGCCGGGTTTGTCGAACTTGTACGAGAAGCTATCGTTCGTGTCGAAGCCGCCAGAGCGGAATAATCCGGTATCGCTGATGACGTTGTGAGGTTCGTCATCCATATTGACCCACGTTACCGTGGTTCCGGCTTTGACGGTCAAGGACATCGGTGCAAACATAAAGTCCTTGATCAGAACCTTGGGCTCCTCAGCCGCCCAGGCGCTCGTCGGACCCAACGTCGTGGCGCAACCGACCGCCGCCAACCCGATGAGCGCGAATGACGTTCGATAATGCTTAAGAATCATGTGCGTGCTCTCCTCAGGCGAGTGTCGTGTCGTTGAGCATCAACGACCGCGGGTGCTTTACGACGTCCACGCTGGTAACGCCGAGCATCTTGGGGAGTAATTCGGCGGCGACCTTCAGAGGGCCGGGCCCAGCGCCTTCGCCCGCGAGCGGTTGCGGATACGCTGTCGAGCGGGCAGTATGGAAGGTGATATTGCCTTCCACCTTCTGCACGATCTGATGAATGTGACCGTTTAGCACCGTGACCGAGCCGAAACGACGCAGTTGGCTCATCAGCTGATCCGCATCGCCCGTGCCCCAACCCCAGGGTTCGTAAATCGTCCACAGCGGCATGTGCGCGAAAACGACGATCGGCGTACTGGCGGAGCGACCCTTCAAGTCAGCCGCTACCCAGGCGAGCTGATCTTGGCCGAGAGTTCCGAGGCCCCCCGGCTTGAATTGCAGCACATTGACCAACGCAAGGAAGTGGACCCCCGCGTGATCAAAGCTGTAATAACCCTTGTTGTCGGAGGCTTTGCCGAATCGGTTGAAATATTCCGTCACCGTGGCATCGGTGGTGTCGTGCTCACCTGGGACCGTGTGCAGCTCCGTGGTGCGCAGACGCGAGAACAGCTGCTGCGCCAGATCGAATTCGGCAGGCTTCGACAGATGGGTGATATCGCCCGTGTGGATGATCAGTGCGGGCTGCTCGGACATCCCGTTCACGATATCGATGGTCTGTGTCAGAGTCCCATTGACATCGGGATTCGCTTCCTTATTAAAGCCGATGTGGGTGTCGCTGATCTGCACGAACAGCGGCTTGCCCAGAGCCTTACCCTCTTTACTCTCGTCGTAAGCGCGTGCCATCGCCAGGTCAATCGGCGTGAATACTCCGCCCGACAAGGCAAAAAGAGTTCCGGCCCCGCCATAGGCCATGCATTTCAAAGCATTGCGACGCGATAGCAGCGATTGATTATCCGACATGTCCGTCTCCTTAGTTGCAGTTCAGGAGAGAGGACTTCCGGTTGGAGCGATTTATTCCATTGCTATTCGCGATTGTCGCGGGCGCCGAGATCCTGCAACAACTGCACCAACCCCTTGAGCTCGTCCCAGCCCGTATCCGAGACGGCGCAATACACTAGATTTCCCGTCTTCCAGAAGGCTAAGTGATAGCCATTGCGCGTGGTGTTCTTCGGCACGCGGCCCTCAGTTGCAGCCCAACTGAACACGTTAATGACGTGCGGACCATGTTGGTAGACCACCACCGCGGCGCGTTGCTGATCAAGATATTCTGCACGTCCGCCAATGAGTCGATAGCCTTGCTGAGCGAAGTCGGCGACCACCGGTGATACATCAGTATGACCGGCAAACCACGGCTTTACCGTGTGCTTATCGGTGGACACCACATCGATCAGATGGTCCGGCATCAACGAGCGCACATGCGCGCTCACCAGGTCGTCAAGCAGTGGATTGGTCAGCGGTGGCGCCAGGAGAAAGAATGCGATACTGGCAGCGATCGCGGTGGCACCAATACCACTGAAGGCGCCCTTCCAAAACGGCCGCGGTCGCCAGCTCATGAGCCGCCCCGCATTCAGGCGCGGGCTCTGTACCGTGCTTTCCTGATCGAGGGCGCGCATGATCCGGGCGCGCAGCGCCGGCGGAGTCCTCGCGTAGGTCAAGTCCTGCCGCAGCGCGGCGCGCACTTGCTCCAGGTCTTTAAGCAGCTTACGGCACTCGTCGCAGTGCTCGCTATGCCGTTCGACATCCGCGGCGGAGAGCGCGTCGAGTTCGCCGTCGAAATATGCCTGCGCACGCAGAGATTCAGCGCACCGCATGCGCTTCTCCTTCGGCCTCTTGCAGCCATCGCGCCTTGAGCGCAGCCCGCGCCCGCGCCAGTCGCGACATCACGGTGCCGATGGGGACGTTGGTGACCGCGGCAATCTCGCGATAATCCATCTCCTCGATCTCGCGAAGCACCAAGATTTCGCGTTGCTCTTCGGGCAGCGCCGACATCAGTCGGTCGAGCGTTCGCTCCTCGTCCCGGCGAATCGAGGTGCTCTCCGGATCGGGCGTTGTCGCGATCATGGCCGGGCCGTCCTGCGCATCATGTTCTTCCGGTAGCGGCACAAGGCCCCGACGCTGTTGCTGCTTCACGGCTGTTAAATGGCAATTTCTCACGATCGTCAGTAGCCACGCTTTCACATCGGCCCCTCGGAGGGCGTCAAATCCACGAAACGCGCGCAAGATCGCCTCCTGCACGACGTCATCCGCGTCACTCGGCGAACGCGACAACCAGCGCGCAAACCGGTACGCAGCGTCCAGATGCGGCAATACCAGCACCTCGAAACGGCGTCGCCGGTCATCCATGGAGCGGACCGCACACTAGGTTCACGGCACCCAACCAGCCTGCATTAGAGTAAGACTCGCGGCGCGTGCGATTTATTCCCACGATCGGTCACGGTATCGAGGCCCTTGGACGGCCCGCAACGGCGCCGAGCGGGACCTGGGCGACGCGAACCGGCCATTGCTTAATCATAGCCGATCGGTGGGGCGAACCGATCAGCTAAGCGAGGAGCTAGCAGATTCGCTTGGCTCCTCGCGAACGGCCCGTTTACTACGCCGCGTCGATTCGCCGTCTCCCTGAAATCTCACCGCCGGCTATTGCCGGCAAGCCCGCCTGAACCGAATTCAACCACCGCTGTGCGCGAAAAGCCATTCCTGGTCACGCCGCCACTTATTCCCACTCCACGGCCGGCCGCCGGATGAGCAATAGGCCGTTTTCCGTGAGCAGGAACGTGGTGCCGGTGCCGGGGTTGGTCACTTCCTCACGGACCTGCTTCACGTCAACGACATGACTGAGATCCGGTGTATTCTGGGTCTACTCCTGCTGCGACGGCACGCTCCCCCGGGCGCAAGCGGTGACGGAGTAATTCGGCTCCGAGGCGGCAATTTTCAAGGCCTCACTGAAACCCACGGCATACGCTGCGCGCAGAATCATGGCGGTCGAAAGGACGGCCAGAAGTAATCCGTGGCCGTACACGATAAATTCGCCCTTCTCCAGGCCTTCAGGCATCTTGCTTGCAGCGATGACCAAAAGTACCGGCCCGATCATTGCTAGGGCTGCGAACGCGCCGTAAAAGAAGTCGCTGGGATTTTTCCTCATGGTAGCCATGTCAATTTTCTCCTCAAACGTTGGTTTGATTCGGTCGTGAAGGGATGTTGCCAAGGAACTCAGCTAAATGATTTCAATTTGTTTAGTACCGCGTTCCTCCCAGCGGGTTTACTCCCATTGCGCTTTCTTTGCGGCACGCAATTCGACATCAAACGCTGATTTATCGGGGTGGCCCCAACCGATGTCGCCGCAACGCGATGCTTGATGCGTCGGCTAGACCGGCGTCCGACAGCAAAACGGTGTGTGACGAACAGGGCGAGCGGAATCGCTCGCCGCATCGTCAGACATGTGAACTTCACCGGATACTGCATGTCTATGTGAAAGTTCACGTGCGCTGGAGTTAGACGTCTTGGTACTTTCGCGTCGTTTTTTTATCAATCTTGCTGTTGCCGGCCTTGCTTCTGGATCCACGGGAGCCAGTCTCGCGCTCGGACGAACAGAAAAAGTCAACGGCCAGATAGCTCCCAGTTTACTTCGGCGTGCGCTCGATGCTCTGCAGCGACATCACGAGAGCATCACCTATCGAGACTTTATCGGGGTCGCTGACTTCTCCCTTCCCTCGCGTACGCCGAGGTTCCACGTGGTGAACCTCGCCGACGGCAGCGTGCGCTCGCATTTAGTCGCACACGGAAGGGGTTCCGACCCCTCTCATACAGGATGGCTCGAGCGCTTCTCCAACGAGCCCCGCTCGAATGCGACCTCCGCAGGAGCGTATAGAACGGATTCTTTCTATGTCGGTGCCCATGGTCACTCGATGCGGCTCGAGGGACTCGACCCGACCAATAGCAACGCCCTCTCCCGGGCGATCGTGGTGCATGGCGCGTGGTACGTGAGTGAGGAAATGATCGGCTACTCCGGCATGCTCGGTCGCAGCCAGGGCTGCTTTGCCGTCGCCGATTCCAGCCTGCCCGAAATCGTGACGGCGCTCGGGCCCGGCCGCCTGATCTACGCGGACAAAGCCTAGGGCACGTCGGCCACGAGGCGAGTTTCCTCGCCAATAGAGAACCTACCAGGGCTCCATGTACGGGCGCAGGTCGAGTTCGAAAGTCCAGGCGTCGCGCGGCTGATGGTGTAGATACCAGTAGTTCTCGGCAATGTGCGCGGGATTAAGGATGCCGTCCTGCTCTTTCAACGCGTAACGGTCGGGGAAAGTCGTGCGGATGAACTCGGTGTCGATCGCTCCATCGACGACGACGTGCGCGACATGGATGTTGCGCGGTCCCAGCTCGCGCGCCATGCTTTGCGCAAGCGCACGGAGCGCGTGCTTTGCGCCTGCGAACGCCGCGAAGTTGGCCGCGCCGCGCAGCCCCGCGGTCGCCCCGGTAAAGAGAATCGTGCCGTGGCCGCGGACAACCATCCGCTTGGCGACTTCACGCCCGTTCAGAAAACCACCGAAGCAGGCCATTTCCCAGATCTTGAAGTACTTGCGCGCGGTCTCTTCGAGGATACTGCACGGCACGTTGGCTCCGATGTTGAACACCAGCACCTCAATGGCCCCGATCTCGCGTTCGATCTTTTCGACCAACGCGATGACCTCCTCTTCCTTGCGCGCATCGGAGCCATAGCCGTGGGCTTGGCCACCGGAAGCCCGGATGCTCTCGACCAGCGGTACCAGCTTGTCGGCATCGCGACGCGTCATACAGGCGATGTAGCCGCCCGCTGCAAAGCGCTTCGCGATCGCCCCGCCGGTCGAATCGCCCGCCCCGATCACCAGTGCGACCTTGGCGGCTGCTTTCATTACCATGATAAGAGCCCTTTATTGGTATACGACCGTTTAGGCTTAGACAATAGGCGAGAGACGAGACCGAGTCAATCAAGCGCTCAAACAATCGACAGAACGCTAGACGCGGATCGGCTGATGTCGTGGCGAGGAGGCCGACGGAGGACATCGGCGACGCACTGCGGGCCTAGCAGGCCGTGCCGCAAACGCCTTGCCCTGCGCCTCCCGATGAGCGCGCCCCGGTGCCTGGGCGCGGTCAATCAAGTCGGGTTCAGCTTTTCGACGACTCTCCGGCTCGAGGCCAGAATCTCCTGCCGGGTGCGCTCGGTCTCGACCACACGTGCCATCACGATCGCGCCGATGCACTGCGCGAGCAGCGCCCACGCCTTGTCGGCGTCGCCGTCGAGACGCTCGGCCCAGGCGCGCTGAAGCTTCTTCAGGGATTTCTCGACGGTCGCCCGCACTTGCGGGCTGGAGCGCGCAATCTCAGGACCCAAGGTCGTCAAGGCGCAGCCGGTTTCCGGGTGCAGCGCATGATGCGTGCTCAGGTAGCCACGCAGGCACTTGGCCACGTGGTCCCGCGGCGAATCGGCGGTGCCAGCAAGCATTTCGCAGCTGTTGTCGACCTCGCGCCCGATCAACTCCGCGAACAACTCGTCTTTGGACGCGAAGTGACTGTAGAAGGCGCCGCCCGTAAGGCCAATCGCTGACATCAATGCATCGATGCCCGTCGAATCGAAGCCGCCCTTCTTGGCGATAGCGCGGCTGCTGTCTAATAGTTTGTCGCGGGTGGCCTGCTTGTGGGCAGCTGTATAGCGCACGGTGCTCCTCTCTGCTCGGGCTCAAGATGTCTCGGTTGACGCGTGGCGAACCATAGCATACAGTTCGTTTACTATACGATCGTTTATCCAAACTACGCCTTCGCATGCGGCTGAATCATGAATAAGCGCGTCGAGTTCTTTTTCGATGTCGGTAGCCCCGCCACCTACCTGGCGTGGACGCAGCTGCCAGCCATCTGCGAGCGGGCCGGCGCGACGCTGGTTTACCGGCCGATGTTGCTCGGCGGCGTGTTCCAATCGACCGGCAATGTCTCGCCGGCCGCGGTTCCGGCGAAGGGCCGCTACACCACGAAGGATCTGGATCGCTATGCCCGCCGTTACGGCGTCGTGCTGAATCAGAACCCGCACTTCCCGATCATCACGCTGACGCTCATGCGCGCGGCCGTCGGCGTCCAATTACGCATGCCTGAACGCCTCCAGGACTTCCTAAGCGCCGTCTTCGAAGCGATTTGGGTCGAATCGTTGAATTTGAACGACCCGGCTCTGGTCGCCAAGGTGTTGCAGGATGCCGGATTCAATCCGGACGAGATCGGCGCGCTGGCTGGCGATGCGGAGGTCAAAGCGACCCTGCGCGCGACCACGGACGAGGCGGTTGCCCGCGGGGTGTTCGGTGCACCGACGATGTTCGTCGGCGAGGAGATGTTCTTCGGCCAGGACCGTCTCGAACTTGTTCGGGAAGCCATTGCCTGACCCATTCGCTGTGTGACGCCTCGGGGCGCACCGACCCGCTCTAGTCCGGAATAATGTCCAGCCCGAGTTGCTTCGCTGCCTTGCGGATACGATCATCGAGGCTGAGGAGCGTCAATCCCACAATCGCTGTGCGGGCCACTAGCACTGACGCGAGATGGATCGCGTCCAGCGTTCGAATCGGTTCGCCAGGAAACGGTTGCCGAGCGCGCTCCACAATCTCCGGCGCGACGCGCAGGATCTGCCAGTGAGATGCCGCCGCCGTCAGATGTGCGCGTCGATCCGCCGCCTCCGCCTCCGTCAGTTCTCCAAGTGCCGCCGCCCGAATTACCACGCGATCACACTCGATGAGGGTCAGATCCGAGGCAACGATGATTTCCGCAGCGGCAAGCGATCGACGCACATCGGCCGCCGAGTGTTCATCCAGGAGCCAAGCAAGGACTGCACTCGACTCGGCGTACAAGTTCACCGTGAGCCGCGCTCTTCGTCGAGAAGCTCAGCGGCGCCGCGCCGGCCGCGGCGTGCGCGCGGCAGCGCCACGTACAAACTAGCATCGCCCTGAGAACCGAGAGTCAGGAGCCCTCGCCTCGCGAGCCCCAGCAGGCCGGCCGGCACCGAGGGATCAGCCAGCCCGCGCCCGGGCGGTGAGAACTCAGCAATTACCTCTCCCCGATCGGTCACCAGCACACTCTCGCCGGAGCGCACATGGCGAAGGTATTCGCTCAATCGGTTTTTCAGCTCGCGGATCCCTACTGTCCTCATAAGGATCAATGTAGCCTCATGAGGCTACAATGTCAAAAAGATGCGCGCGAGTGGCATCAACAACATGACTTGGCGGTGTACCTGCTCATCGTAGAGAGAGCCATTAAATCAGAGACTTACTCAATTGTTGATCCGCCGGTTGCGCGACCGGAGCTACATGAACGGGCGGCGATGCCGTGGGTTGCCCGGGCTTCCTGCCGCCGCAGGCCGCGATGCCGACGCACACTAACAAAGGTAGGAGCCATGCCGATTTCATGTTCAGATGAAACACCTCGCTTCGATGCATCGTGAGCAAAACCCATGGTACGCCAACCGCATCGCTAATCGCTATTGCTATTGCTGAGGGCAAAGTTCCCGCGCGGTACTCCATTTCGGCGACTGGGGGATTGCTGATATCTTTCTGATGAAGTGCTTATATGAGGCGCGACGTGCCATGGCGCTGCAACCCCTCACCTACCAAGTCGGCGACCTGCGGTTCAGCGGATTCGTCGCGGATGGCTCTGGCGGGCGCAAGGTACCCGGTATCTTGATCGCGCACGAAGGGGGCGGCTTCTTGACCGATCACCCGACGGAGCGGACCCAAATGATCGCCGATTTGGGCTACGTTGCGTTCGCGCTCGATCTATTCGGAGATCCACGGCCGACCTTGGACGTCGCCAAACAGATCGTGCGCCAGCTCCGATCCGATGCGCCCTTGCTGCGGTCGCGCGTGCAGGCGGCCCTCGCACTGCTCAGACAGCAGCCGAATGTCGACCCTGGCCGCATCGCGGCGGTCGGATTTTGTTTCGGCGGTACGGCGGTGCTGGAGCTTGCGCGCAGCGGCGCGGCGATTGCCTGCACTGTCGGCTTTCACGCCGGTCTCACCACCTCGGCACTGGATGACGCACGCTTGATTCGCGGAAAGGTGCTCGTCTGTCAGGGGAACGATGATCCGATCGTCACCGCCGAACAGCGCGACCGGTTCGCCGCAGAAATGACCCGGGCGGCGGTCGACTGGCAGATGCATCTGTACGGCGGCGTCGGACACAGTTTCACCAACCGTCACATCGATGCCTGGAACATCCCCGGCTTTGCCTATCATGCCGGCGCCGACCGGCGCTCGTGGCGCGCGATGCGCGATCTTTTCAACGAGGTGTTTCGAGCAACAGGCGCTTGATGGTGCAAGCGCTGAGCCTCGCGGGGCTACTGGCCCCCGAACTGGCGCAGCATATTGCCTTGGATATCGGATCTGGAAAGCGATGGACCCAAACCGGTGTTGCGGAAGTAAAGCGCCTTCAAAAACGCCACATCGCCGGCGGTTATCCCGCTTGGCTTTTCACGTTCGCTGCAGCTCGGTGCCATCAGGTCCAGAATGCTCGGAAGCGGATCGCAGTGATCGGGCGACTGCACCAGCGTCAAGGCTGCCATGGAGACATAGTCGGCGATGGATCCGATGGTGTAGCCCACGACCTTCGGCGTGTTGACGACGATGATGACGCTCACGATCCCGCCGTAACAGCACCCGGCGCCACGCAGACCGGTCTGGATGGCCAGCGGCCATAAGGGCAGAAGATTAAGGGGGCCCAGCTGCTGCGCGTCAGTATTCAAGATATTGCCACCGCGGCCCGCCGTGATGTACCAGCCCTGTATGGCGTGGCTGCTGCTCTTCAGCAGAAGTTTCTTGGGCTGGTTGGGATACTTTACGCCGAGCCGGCTGGAGGCCCATTTATAGACGGCGCTCATCAGCTTCTCGGGCTCGCTCGTGAACAAAATCCGCACGTTGCCCTCGCAGTTCACGTCCGGCTGCACGGGTGCGCCCACTTTTTCGGCCACCGCGCGCAGTCGTGCCGACACAAAGGCGTTGTATGCGGGACTTAGCCCCAGCGTCAGGGGGCAGATTGTCTCTGGCCTGCCACCACGCCAGCGCGTCAGGCTGCCCACGGCCGCCGTATTTGACGGATAGGGCGTCGTGGCGTGGTGCACGATGAATTGATAAATGCTGTCCCCTGCCAGCTCCTGATCGGTCGGCGGTCTTGGCGCAATCACGGTCGCATCGGGCAATACGATGGGTCCACCCGAGCCGGGATCCGGCGGCGGCGGGGGCGCCGGTGGCATGGTGGCCGCAGCGTCAGGTCCGGCCGCGCGGGTCGTACGAGCAACGACCGCCCCTGCGGACAGGCTGCGCATCGCAACCGTTTCGGCGCCCACGCGCGAGAATTCCAAGCCGGTGCCACGAAGCAAAATTTGCAATGCCTCGCGAATCGGATATACACCGTTCACGCCGCTCGCATGCAGGTGCGCGACGTCCGCGTCGGCAACCGCTACCTGTATGCCGCTTTGGGCCGAAAACTCGATCAGCGCGCTCGAAAGCGGCGATGCGGCAATTTGGAATCGAACGCCCCGGTCGAGCACATCGTCTGCGCGAGCCGTTGCAAGCCACGCAAACGACGCAACGAACGCGGTGAAGCCTACCAGATGAATTCGGACTTTATTGGCGGGCATCATTGTGGACACGCGACCGAATGAGAACTCCGTCGGCGCCCCGGTCGAGCACCTGAACGGAATAGATCTGCTCCAGAGCCTGCAACCAATCGCGGACGTTCGCCGGAGAAACCGTGCCGGTGAACCGCGTCTGCTGAAACTCCGGCGCAACCACAATTCGTCGGGCGCTGTAGCGATTGACTTCATCGGCGACGTCCTCCAGGGGCTCACCCACGAATTGAAGTATCCCGTGGCGCCAAGATCCGGCGAGCTTGGGGTCGACGGATGCCACACTGAACCCGTGAGCGGGTTTCGAATAGGTCACTCGTTGGCCCACGCCGGCGCGGATTGTCGCAGGAGCAAGTTCCGGGCTACCGGCCGCCTGAATTGCGTCCGACGCCACGTTCTGGTTCGCGCGCTCGCGATCCAGCAGCTGCTTGGCGGGGTCATCCGATTCACTGCGATTGGTGGTAAGTTCCGCGAACAACTCCGCCTGTTGTTGCAATAGACGGACGTAGGCTTCCTGGGCGACTTCCTTGGCCTCCTGCTCGGACCGCAGGCGGCCCGTGAGGTAGCCCACCAGCACGCGGTTGTGCTCGCGAAACAGATGCGACACGGCATCGGCGCCCGAGGCAAAAGGCGCGGGGACGCGCCCTCGCAATCCGCTGTCTGCCGCTGCTCCGTGTCTGCCATGAGCCCGTGTCCTCTTCGGGAAGATTATACGCGTGCAGAAGATACGTTCGAGCGCCAAGAACCGGAACCGCCGGGCGGCGGTTCCGGCGCAAGGAGACGAGGATTCAAGGGCCCGGTTGGCCCGCTTCACCAGAGCAGGCGCAGCAGCGCAAGGCGGCCGCCGACAGCCCGCGCTGGCATGCTTGCTCATCTCGCCTCCCATAGTTCAGCGCCGAATGAACAGCTTCAATAGCCTGAGTGCGCGCGCGCCGTACGGCGGCCGCAGGCCCACGAGCCCCGCGACATCCAGGCGCGTCTGATAGAACACCGAGCGCGCGTGGCTGAAGCGCTCAAAGCCGGATTCTCCGTGGTAGGCACCCATGCCGCTGGCGCCGAGGCCTCCGAAGGGCAGCTCCTGCGCCATGAAATGCATGGCAATGTCGTTCACCGTCGCGCCTCCGGAGTGCGTGAGGGCAAGAACCCGCTGCATCTCGGCTCGATCACTGCCGAAGTAATACAGCGCGAGCGGCCGCGGCCGCGCATTGATGTCCGCGACCGAATCGTCGATTCGCTCGTAGCAAAGTACCGGCAGCAGAGGGCCAAAGATCTCCTCCTGCATGACCTGCATTTGCGGCGTGGCATCGAGTATGAGCGCCGGCGCAATCACTCGCCCGCGCGCACCGCCGGCCTCGCTCCGCGGCTCCAAGGCGACCACGCGCGCCCCCTTGGCGGCCGCGTCGGCGATGAGCTCCCGCATGCGCTCGGCATGGCGCGGGCTCACCATGCTGGTGTAGTCCGGATTGGCGGGCAGCCCGGGATACGCGCGCCCGACCCATTCGCTCGCCAGCCGCACGAAGCGGTCGAGCCGTTCGCGCGGCACGCATACGTAATCCGGCGCGATGCACATCTGCCCGGCATTGGCGAGTTTGCCGAGCATGATGCGATCGACCGCACGCTCAAGACCCGCCGAGCGGCCGATCAGCGCCGGACACTTGCCGCCGAGCTCCAGGGTCACAGGAACGAGGTTCGCCGCCGCGGCCGCCATCACACGGCGTCCGACCGAGGTCGAGCCGGTGAACAGCAGATGATCGAACGGCAGGCGGGAGAATGCTTCGGCCACGTCCGCGCCGCCCGTGATCACGGCCAGCTCCCGGGCATCGAAGTACTCGCCCGCCAATCGCTGCAACAGCGAGCTCACCGCCGGAGTGAGTTCGGACGGCTTGATCATGCAGCGATTTCCGGCGGCGAGAACGCCGGCCAGCGGGCCGAAGGTGAGCGTGAGCGGGAAATTCCATGGGCTGATGACGCCAACCACTCCCAGGGGTTGGCGCACGATCTCGGCGCGCACTCCCGGGGCGCCTGCCGGCAATCCGATGTGCCGGCGCCGCGGGCGCATCCAGCGGCGCACATGTCTGCGGGCATGTTTGAGCGCGGAATACGCGGGCAGCACGTCCATGAAGCGCGTCATGGTCGAATGCCGCTGCCCGAAGTCGGCGGCGGCCGCCTCGCAGAACGCGTCCTGATGCGTCACCAGCAAGTCGAGCGCGCGGTCCAGGCGATCCATGCGCGTGCGCGCGCTGACGACGCCTTCGGCACGGAACGCCGCCTGCTGCGCTTCGAGCAGCAAGCCGGCATCGCCAGGTTCATTCATGAGACACCCCTCGGCTGCCCAGCCGCAATGCATTGCCGATGACTGAAACGGAACTTAAGCTCATCGCGGCGGCGGCCACCATGGGCGAGAGCAACACGCCGAACGCCGGGTAGAAAACCCCGGCGGCAACGGGTATGGCGAGCGCGTTGTACGAGAAGGCCAGGGCCAGATTCTGCCGGATGTTGCGCATCGCGGCGCGGCTCAAGCGGCACGCCCCAACGATCCCCGCAAGATCGCCCTTCACCAGCGTGATGCCGGCGCTCTGGATCGCGACCTCGGAGCCGGTGCCCATCGCGATTCCCACATCGGCGCACGCAAGCGCCGGCGCGTCGTTGATGCCATCACCCGCCACCGCCACCACCCGGCCGGCGGCTTGGAGGCGTTTGACGATCGCACTCTTTTGCGCGGGCAGGACCTCCGCTTCGATGTCGGTGATGCCGAGCTGCCGGGCGATGCATTGCGCCGTTCGCCGGCTGTCGCCCGTGACCATCACGATTTTGAGGCCCCGCGCGCGCAATGCTTGCAGCACTGCCGGGGTGGACGATTTGACCGGGTCGGTTATCGCGAGAAATCCGAGCAGAGCTCCGCCGCGCGCCGCGAACACCACGGTCGAACCGTCATCGCGCAGACGGTCGGCCTCGGCCGCTACCGGGCTCAGGTCGATTCCGCAGGCCAGCATGAGCTTGATGCCGCCAAGAGCCACCGTCTCGCCGCCCACCGATCCGCGAACCCCCTCGCCCGCGATCGCCGCGAAGTCCTTGACCGCTGCCGGCCGAACCGGCTGGCCGGCGGACATGGTTCGAACGGCCTGCGCCAGCGGATGCTCGCTCATTTGCTCCAGGCCTTGCGCCACGCTCAACAGCTCCTCGCGATCAGCGTCGGATACCGGGCGGATCTGCGTTACCTGAGGTTTCCCCTCGGTCAGGGTGCCGGTCTTGTCGATGACCAGCGTGTCCACTTTTTCCAGGCGCTCGATCGCCGCCGCATTCTTGATCAGCACCCCTGCCTGCGCCGCGCGGCCGACCGCGACCATGATGGACATCGGCGTCGCCAAACCGAGCGCGCAGGGACAGGCAATGATCAGCACCGTCACCGAGGACACCAGTGCGTGCGACAGCACGGGGGCCGGACCCCAGCCGAGCCACGCGGCGAAGGCCGCCGCGGCGACGAGAATGACCGCCGGCACGAACCAGCCGGCGACGCGATCGGCGAGACGCTGTATGGGTGCCTGGCTTCGCTGTGCGGCCAAGACCAGCGCAATGATCTGCGCGAGCAGGGTTTCGCGGCCCACCTTATCGGCGCGCATCACGAATACACCCGCGCCGTTGACCGAGCCGCCCACGGTGCGCGCCCCGACGGTCTTCTCGACCGGCATCGGTTCGCCCGTGAGCATCGACTCATCGACGCTGCTCGCGCCGCTCAGCACCACTCCATCGGCGGGGACACGCTCCCCCGGACGCACGCGCAGTCGATCTCCGGCGCGCGCCTCGTCCAGCGCAATGTCGATTTCGACGCCGTCGTCGGCCACACGGTGTGCGATCGGAGGCGCGAGTTTGAGCAACGCCCGGATCGCGCCGCCCGTACGCTCGCGCGCCTTGAGCTCGAGCACCTGCCCCACCAGCACGAGAACGACGATGATGGCCGACGCTTCGAAATAAAGGCCTATGTGTCCGTGCGCATCGCGCACATCGCCGGGGAACAGCCGAGGCGCGAACAGGGCCGCGAGGCTGTAGAAGTAGGCGGCACCGACTCCCATGCTGATCAGCGTGAACATGTTCAGCGAGCGCCGCCGCACCGAGTCGGCGCCACGCACCAGGAACGGCAGGCCGCACCACCACACGACCGGCGTCGAGAACCCGAACTGCAGCCATGCAGACCACGGCGCCTGCGCAAACCCCATGGCGAGCACGAGGACCAGGCATGCGAGCGGCAGTCCGATCCAGAACCGCCGGCGCATGTCGATGAGTTCGGGACTCGCGCCGGCGTCGGCGCTCGGCTCGATCGGATCGAGTGCCATACCGCACAGCGGGCAAGAGCCGGGACCGGTATGCCGCACGTCCGGATGCATGGGACAGGTGAAGATCGCGCCGGCCGGTCTCGCCGCCGCGGATTTGTGCAAGGCCGCCGAGGCCTGCCGCGCGATCGCGTACTCGGCCGGATTGGCCAGGAACTTCGCCTTGCAGCCGGCGCAGCAAAAATAGACCGCTGTGCCTTCCCGGTGAACCACGTGCGGTGAGAGCTCGGTCACCGTCATTCCGCATACGGGGTCCTTCATCGGGTTTTGCGCGGCCTCAGAAGGCGGCTGGATACGCTCCTCCGTCGAGCAAGATGTTCTGGCCGGTGATGTAGCCCGCATGCACGCTGCAGAGGAACGCGCAGGCCTGTCCAAATTCCGCCGGCGTGCCAAAGCGCCTCGCGGGAATCGCCTGCTGCGACTGGCGTGCAATCTCCGATTCCGGCTTCCCCGCACGCTGCGCCGAGGCCCGGATACCGCCGCGCAATCGTTCAGTGTCGAAGCTTCCGGGCAGCAGATTGTTGATGGTGACATTCTTGTCGGCCACGGTCCGGGCGACTCCGGCCAAGAACGCAGTCAGCCCGGCGCGGGCTGCGCTCGACAGGTCGAGCCCCGCCAGCGGCATCTTGACGCTGATGGAGGTGATATTGACGATTCTGCCGAAGCCGCGCGCCGCCATCGCATCGATGACCCGTTGGATGAGCTCGATCGGAGTCACCATGTTCATGGTGACTCCCGTCAGCAGCGTCTGCCGATCCAATTCGCGAAAGTCTCGGAACGGCGGCCCGCCGTTGTTGTTCACCAGAATGTCCGGTGCCGGGCACGCGGCGAGCAGCGCCTCCTGGCCCTCACGGGTCGACACGTCCGCCAGCACCGGCGTCACCTCCACTGCGCTCGCCTGCCGAATCTCCTCGGCCGTCTGCTCGAGCAGCTGGCGGTTGCGTCCGTTGATGACCAGTGAGACTCCCGCCTCCGCGAGCGCCACGGCGCAGCCCTTGCCGAGGCCCTGACTCGATGCGCAAATGATAGCTCGACGACCGCGAATTCCGAGATCCATACGACCCTCGCACTCAAACGATGTCCCGCCCGTCCGGGCTCCGATTGTAACCGCCTTTGGGGGCGAGCTTTATTCCTTCGGGCGAGATGGCCACAATGAGGAATGACCATCGAGACCACCGACCGGCTGCTGCAGACCGCAACCCAGAACCATCGCGCCGGCAACCTCGCCGAGGCGCGCCGCCTGTACTCGCAGGTATTGGCCGCGGATCCGGCGCACACTCTGGCGCTGTTCCGCAGCGGCCTGCTCGAACTGCAGGATCGGCAGCCGGAGGCGGCGCTCGCCCTGATCGCACGGGCCGCCGCCGCCGCACCCGATGAGGCCCGCTATCAAATCGGTCTCGGCCAAACGCTGCATGCTCTCGCCCGCTGGGACGAGGCGGCATGCGCCTACCGGCGTGCGCTGCGATCGGATCCGGATTGCGCCGACGCGCAGTTCGCGCTGGGGGTAGTCCTGCAGCTCGGCGGGCAGCTTTCGCAGGCCGCCGAGGCTTACCGGCGCGCGCGCGCGCTGCGGCCGGACGATGCCGCCGTCTTGGGCAACTGGGGGGCGGTGCTGCGGGAACTGGGGCAGATCGATCAGGCAGTCGAGGTGCTGCGCAGCGCACTGGCCATCGAACCGATGGCCGCGGCGCACGCGATCAATCTGGCGATTGCGCTCGGTCAACGGCGCGAATTCGGCGCGGCCGAATCGCTGCTGCGCGAAACCCTCGCCCGCGATCCCAACCAGCCGGAGGCGCAGTTCAACCTCGCGAATGCACTGCGCGGCCTCGGCCGGCCGCACGAAGCGATTTCCCACTACCAGAACGCCGTGGCGCTGCGCCCGGACCATGCCGATGCGCTGAACAATCTCGGCAACGCGTACAAGGAGCTGGGCGACTTTTCGGCAGCCATGGCCGCCTTCGAGGCCGCCCTGCGAGTGCGCCCCGATCATCTGGCCGCGTTGAACAACGCGGGCTGCCTGCTGCGCACGCTGGGACGCATCGATGCCGCGGAGGACATGCTGCGCCGTGGACTTGCCGTCGACCCCCGCCACGCGGCTCTCCATGACAACCTCGGCAACGTGCTCAAGGATGCGGGCGAGATCGACGAGGCGATCGAGTGCTTTCGCCAGGCCCTCTCCATCGAGCCGTCGAACGCGGCGACGCACAGCAATCTCGCCTATGCGCTGAGTTTTCAATCGCCGGAGGCGCAGCCCATTCTCGATGAGTGCGCGCGCTGGAACGCCCGCTTTGCCGAGCGCTTGCGGCCGCGCGCATCCCCACGTCCGCAGCACGCCTCGGCGCACCGCCGCCTCAAGATCGGCTACGTCTCGCCGGATTTTCGCGACCACTGCCAGAGCTTGTTCACCCTGCCCCTGTTGACGCATCACGATCGCGCCGCCGTCGAGGTATTCTGCTACTCGAGCGTCGTGCGCCCCGACGATTGCACGCGGCGAATCGCAAGCTGCGCAGACGTGTGGCGCGATGTGCGAGCCCTGGACGATGCGGCTCTCTGCGAGGTCATTCGAAAGGACGGCATCGACATCCTCATCGATCTGACCATGCACATGGCCGGTGGACGGCCGCTGCTCTTTGCGCGCAAGCCGGCGCCGGTCCAAATCGCGTGGCTCGCCTATCCCGGCACCACCGGCATGGGCGCCATGGACTATCGGCTGAGCGACCCGCGGCTCGATCCGCAGGAGTTCGATCATCATTACAGCGAACGCACCCTGCGCCTGCCGGATTCGTTCTGGTGCTACGATCCGCTGAGCGATCGACCCGAGGTCAATCCGCTGCCCGGACTCGAGCGCGGCTACCTGACTCTCGGGTGCTTGAACAATCCCTGCAAATTGACCGATGACACCCTGCGGCTGTGGGGCGGCGTCATGCGCGCCCTGCCGGACGCGCGGCTGCTGCTCATGGCTCCGGCGGGCCGGCATCGCCGGCGCTTACTGCGCCGCCTCGAGGCACAGCAGATCGCCGCGCGGCGCGTGAGCTTCGTCGAGTTCCGGCCCCGCGCACAGTACCTGCAGGCCTATCACGACATCGACTTCGGACTCGACACCATTCCCTACAACGGCCACACCACCAGCCTCGATTCGCTGTGGATGGGAGTGCCGGTCCTCACCCGTGTGGGCCGGACCTGCGTCGGCCGCGGCGGCCTCAGTCAGCTGTATCAGCTGAACCTGCTCGAGCTGGCTGCAGACTCGGACGCCGCGTTCATCGGCAATGCCGTGGCGTTGGCCGGCGATGTGCCGCGCCTGGCGGCACTGCGCAGCCAACTGCGCTCGCGCCTCGAGCGCTCCGCGTTGATGGATGCCGTGCGCTTCGCGGCCAACATCGAGGATGCTTACCGCCGCGCCTGGTCGGTGTACGGCGGACTCTCGGCCTCGCCGTAAAAGAGACGCATGCGGTACGGCGATGTACTCAGGCGGTGCGATTCGCGTGCCGCGCGATCACCTGCGCCACGGCGGCCGTAAGGCGTTTGGCATAATCGATGTGCAGGAACTCGTTCGGCCCGTGTGCATTGGAATGAGGACCGAGCACTCCGGTCACCAGAAACTGCGTGTCGGGGAACCGCTCGCCCAGCATGGCCATGAAAGGGATGGTTCCGCCGACCCCCATGGACATGCCCGCTCGGCCGAAGCACGCTTGCGAGGCCTCCTGCATGGCCTGCTCCAGCCAGGGTTCGAGCGGCGGTGCATTCCAGCCGACGCTGTCGGCGCCAGAAGTGAAGCTGATTCGGGCGTTGTACGGCGGATCGGACTCGAGCGTGCGGCGAATGGCCGCAGCGGCTCTGGCGGCGTGGGCCGTGGGCGGCAGGCGGAACGACAGTTTGAGGCTGAGCCGCGGCGCAAGAACGTTGCCGGCGTTGCCGACGGCCGGCAGTCCGTCGATTCCGGTGACCGTGAGCGTCGGCTTCCAGGTGCTGTTGAGCAACAGCTCGGCGGGATCCGTCGAGATCGGACGCACGCCGGGCGCGAACGGCATGCGGGCGGCCACCGAGTCGCCGAGCACCTGGGCGGTGGCGGCGATTTGCCGGCGGCGCTCCTCTGGAACCGCGGCCTTGAGCTCATCGAGCTTGAGTTCGCCGGTGCCGGCGTCGGAAAGTCGCGATAGCAGCTGCCGCAGCACATCGAAACAGGAGGCGGCAATGCCGCTGCCCGCTCCCGAGTGCACCCCCTCGGTAAGTACCTGGATATCCAGCGTGCCGACGATGTTTCCGCGCAGCGAGGTGGTGAGCCACAAGCGATCGTAGTCGCCGGCTTCGGCATCGAGGCAGACGACGAGGGTGGGCGTGCCGATGCGCGCCGCGAGGGCTTGCACGTGCGCCGGCAGATCCACACTGCCGCTTTCCTCGCACGCTTCGATCATCACCACGCAGCGCGCGTGGGGGATGCGCTGCGCCTGAAGTGCCGCGATCGCGGTGAGCGAGGAGAACACCGCATAGCCGTCGTCGGCGGCGCCGCGCCCGTAAAGCCGCCCATCCCGGATCACCGGTTCCCACGGCCCCAACCCCTCGTGCCAACCGGTGAATTCGGGCTGCTTGTCGAGGTGACCATAGAGCAGCACGGTGTCGCCGCCGCCGGGGACATCGATGAAGATCAGCGGCGTGCGGCCCGGCAGGCGCGCGATCTTGAGCGACATACCCGCGATCGGCTGCCGCCGGCACCAGTTTGCGAGCAGCTGTACCGCCCGCTCCATGTGTCCGTGCTGCTCCCACTGCGGGTCGAACAGCGGCGACTTGTTCGGAATCCGCACATAATTGCAAAGTTCCGGGACGATGGAATCGTCCCAGGCGGTATCGACGAAGCGCCGCAGCGCCGTGATATCGATGAGTGTTTTCATGAGCCGCTACCCCTTCACTTTAGCCCTTGGCGCGCCACCATCCGATCGCATCGGCGAGCCCCGCATCGAGCGTCAATCGCGGGCTGAAGCCCACTTCGTCGCGCAGCCGGCCGATGTCGGGAACGAGGATCGCCGGCTCGCCGGGCGTGCATTCGCGAGCACCGAGCTGCAACAAATCCGGACGGCCGATCTGCCGCGCAATCCGCTCCAGCATCCCGGCGATCGAGATTCTTTCGCCCGAGCCGATGTTCACCGGTCCTTCGACATCGCTGTCCAAGAGAGCGGCAAAGGCGGCGCCGACGTCGGCCACGTGCAGGAAACTGCGTATCTGCCGGCCATGCGTACACAGCGCTTCGCGCTCCGAGAGCAGATCGAGAATCACGGACGCCACCAGGCGCTGCGGATGCTCGCCCGGGCCGAACTGAAAGAAAAGCCGGCCCCAGGCAGTGGACAGGCCCCGTTCCCGCCCGGATTTCTCGAGCGCCTGCTGCAGGGCAATCTTGCACTCGGCATAGGCCGCGACGGCCTTTGCGGATTCGTTCGCCAGCGGACTCGTGCGCTCGTGGCAGACCTCGACCCGCGACCAGTCGTATTCCGCGCAGCTGCCCGCCATGACCGCGCGCACGCCGCCGCTGTCCGCGAAGCGGCGAATCAGGTGCCGGCTCGCGGCAAGCCAGCGGTAATTCTCCGCGCTGCTCCAGTAGACTCCGGGGGTCACGATCCACGCAAAATGCAGCAGATGCGTGGGACGGACCGCCTCGATGAGGGCATCGCTTGCCTGAAGGTCGAGAAGATCGGTGCGGTGAACCTGCGCGCCGCTTGGCGGCGCGCCCGATTGCGGCGTGCAACCCGCGCGCGCCGAGAGCACGGCATGCACCTCGTATCCGGCCGCGCGCAGCGGCTCGAGGCTGTGCCGGCCGATGAATCCGCCCGCTCCCGTCACCAGCACACGCTTCTTTGCAATCACCGTCCACTCCGCTCAGGGCGACGCTGCATCGAGCAGCGGGAAACCGGCATCGCGCGCGGACAGGATCGCAGGCTCGATCGGCCAGCGGATGGCGAGGGCCGGATCGTTCCAGCGCACGCCGTGCTCGTAGCCGGGCGCGTGCGGCACAGAGATCATGTAGAAAACCTCGGTGTCGTCCTTGAGCGTGACGAAGCCGTGCGCGAACGATTTGGGCACGAACACCGACCGGCGGTTCTGCGCAGTCAGTTCGATCCCAAACCAGCGCCGCCGCGTCGGGGAGTCCGGCCGCAGGTCGACGATGACGTCGAAGATCGCCCCTGAGGTGCATCGCACCAGCTTCTCTTCGCCATGGGGCGCCGCCTGAAAGTGCAAGCCGCGCAGTGTGCCCTTGCGCGCATTGAACGACACGCTGCACTGGGGCATCGCGGCCGGCAACCCGCGCGCCGCGAAGCTTTCCGCATCGTATGTCCGCGCGAAGAAGCCGCGGTCGTCCTCGATCCGAGTCGGCTCGATCGTGTAGGCGCCCGCCAGCGGCGATTCGGTGAAGATCATGGAAGTACGCGCACCGCGGGCACCGGGACGACGAACCGGCCGCCCCAGGCCCGGATGGCGTCGAGCTGCAGCACGATCTCCTCCTGCAAATTCCACGGCAGCACCAGAATGTAGTCCGGGCGCGCCTGCATCAACTGCTCGGGAGAGACCACCGGGATATGCGTGCCGGGCAGGAGCTTCGATTGCTTGTGCGGATTCCGGTCGGCGACCATGGAAATCTCGTCCACAGTCACGCCGCAATAATTGAGCAGTGTGTTGCCTTTAGCGGCGGCGCCGTAGCCCGCCACCGTCTTGCCTTCGCGCTTCGTCTGCGCCAGGAACTCGCGCAAAGAGCGCCGGCATCCCTCGACCCGCTCGGCAAAACGGTAATATGCATCGAGGCCGCCCAATCCAGCCGCCGCTTCCCGCGCCCGTAGGCTTTGAAGCCGTGCGCTGTCCTGCACATCGGCACGCGCGCTGTGGGAGGCAAAAATGCGCAGCGAACCGCCGTGCGTCTGCAGCTCCTCGACGTCATGAATCCGCAAGCCGTGCCGCCCGAACACCTGTTCGATGGCGTGGAGCGAGAAGTACGAATAGTGCTCGTGGTAGATCGTGTCGAACTCGACCTGCTCGATCAATTTGAGGACATGGGGAAATTCGATGGTCGCCGTGCCAGCGGGCTTGAGCAGCGCTGCAATCCCGGCGACGAAGTCGTTCAGCCGTGGCACATGGGCCAGTACGTTGTTGCCGATGATCAGATCGGCGCTCCGGCCTTCCCTCGCCAGCGCTCTCGCCAGGGTCTCGCCGAAAAATTCCACCAAGGTGGGCACGCCGATTTTTTCCGCGGCGGCGGCAACCGTGTCCGAAGGGTCGATGCCGAGGACGGGGATGCCGAGCTCCACGAAGTTCTTCAGCAGGTAGCCGTCGTTGCTCGCCAGCTCCACGACCAGACTCTGCGGGCCGAGCGCAAAGCGGCTGAGCGCCATGTGGCAATACTGCTTCGCATGGGCCAGCCATTGGTCGGAGTACGACGAGAAATAGACGTAATTGCGGAACAGCTCCTCGGGCGCCACGTCATAATCAAGCTGCACCAGCTTGCACGACTCGCATACCTTGGCGCGCAGCGGATAGCGCTTCTCGTCCGCGGCCTCGGTCATCGAGCTCAGAAACGCGTTCGACGGGGGCTGCAGCCCCAAATCGGCCATTGTGACGGATAGCCGGCCGCCGCAGGCGCGGCACCCCGTGACCGGCCCTACCATCGCGTTGCTAGCCTTGCCAAAGTTTCCACGGGGCCGTGCCGCTGTCCCATAGCGCGTTCAAATGCTGCTTGTCGCGCAGCGTGTCCATCGGCTGCCAGAACCCGCGATGAATCCACGCGGCGAGCTGCCCGTTCGCCGCCAGGCTCTCCATTGGTTCGTTCTCCCACACCGTGTGCGCGCCGTCGATCAGCTCGAGCACGCTCGGATCGAGCACGAAAAAGCCGCCGTTGATCAAGCCGGTCTCGGCCTGCGGCTTCTCCTCGAAGGATATCGCCTGAGTGCCTTCGATCACGACGCGGCCGAACCGCGCGGGCGGGCGCACGCAGGCGACTGTCGCCTTGCAGCCGCGTTGGCGGTGGAAGGCGATCTCCGCGGCGATATCGATGTTCGCCAATCCGTCGCCGTAGGTCATGCAAAAGGGCTCGCCCGGGTGCAGGTATTTTTCCACCTTCAGCAGCCGCCCGCCGGTCATGCTCTCCTCGCCGGTGTCCACCAGCGTGACCTTCCACGGCTCACTGCGGCAGTCGTGGTACTCGACACGATTGCCCGACATGTCGAACGTCACGTCGGCCTGATGCAGAAAATAGTTCGCGAAGTACTCCTTGACGACGTAGCCTTTGTAGCCGAGACAGACGATGAATTCGCTGACTCCGAACGCCGCATACAGTTTCATGATGTGCCAAAGAATCGGCCTCCCTCCGATCTCCAGCATGGGTTTCGGCCGGGTGCCCGACTCCTCGGCAATGCGCGTACCTTTGCCGCCGGCGAGAATGACGCATTTCATCAGCTTGGGCCGTTCAGTAGTTGATACTTAAGGATCTGCGCCTCGGAAAACCTCAACATGTCCTCTCCCGCCGCGTACGATCGATACCAGTCCGCCGTCCACGCCAGCGATTCGCCGATGCCGAGACTCGGGCGCCAGGCGAGTGCGCGCTCGGCCAGCCCCGAGGATAAGGTCAGGGCATGCGCTTCGGGCGGGTGCACGGCGGCATCGCGCTCCCACCCAGGTTTCCCGCCGAAGCGCGCACTGAACGCATCGACAACTTCGTGAACCCGGCAAAAGGATGCCGGATCGGGCCCGAAATTGACAGCGCGCGGCGCGGTCTCGGGTGCCAGCACGAGCGCCTCCGCGAGCGCGAGGTATCCCCCGAGCGGCTCGAGCACGTGCTGCCAGGGCCTGACCGCATCCGGATAGCGCAGCCGGACCGGCTCGCCCGCCTGCAGCGCGCGGACACAGTCGGGGACCAGACGGTCGGCGGACCAATCGCCGCCGCCGATGACGTTGCCCGCGCGTGCCGAGGCGATCGGCGGGCCGCCGCTGAAGTAGCTCTCGCGAAAGCTGCTGGTCAACAGCTCCGCGCAGGCCTTGCTGCTGCTGTACGGATCGTGTCCGCCGAGCCGATCGGCCTCCACGAACGGGCGCTGCGCGCGATGATTCTCATAGACTTTGTCACTGGTGACGATCACCACGCACTGCAGGGCCTGGAGCGAGCGGCAAGCCTGCAGCAGCGTCCCGGTGCCGAGGACATTGGTGGCGTACGTTCCGAGCGGATCGCGGTAGGACTCCCTGACCAGCGCCTGCGCGGCCATGTGAATGATGATTTGCGGATCGGCTTCCCGCAGCGACTGGCACACCCGCGCGGCGTCGCGGACATCGCCGATGATCGAAGCGCTACCGCCGCCCACGATGTCCCACAGGTTCGGGGTGCAGGGCGGCGCGAGCGCGTAGCCCGTGACCTCGGCCTTAAGGCCGCGCAGCCACAGGCTGAGCCATGCGCCCTTGAAGCCGGTATGGCCGGTGACCAGCACCCGGCGGCCGCGCCAGAACTCGCGTCTATTCGGTTTTGGAGACACTGTCGGTCCAGTAGGATCTGAGCGTGCGCAGCGACTGCCGCACGAGCCGCCAGCCGAGTACATCGGCCAGCCTGATCTGGAAATTCAAGAGACGCCGCGCATGGCTCACGAGCAGAAAGACATCCTTGTACTGGCTGCGCCCCTCGGTCACGAACGCGATCTTCAGCGCATCGCACACGATCGCCGCCGGCAGCTTGTAGATGCGCGCCCGCTCCGCGAAGGGATCGCGCACACGCGCCGCGAAGCTTGGGTCGCGGATCAGAATCCACGTCGCGATTCGCTCCATGATGAATATCTTCATCTGGACCTCGTAGCGCCCCCGATACGAGGTGGGCGCACGCAATTGCTCGCCGAGCGGGTCGTCCGGCGACTCGGCAATCGCGAACAGCCGCTCGTTGATCGCCAGCCATGCGCGCCAGAACCGTGGCTTTGCGATGAAATAATTCGAGTGCACCGTGTTTCTCGAATCGGACACGAGATCGGCGATCTTAACGCCTGCATCGATGCGCTCCAAAAATCGCGCCGCCACCGCCGCGAGCCCCGGGTGCTGCGAATCGCCGTGTTCGAATACGTTGAGAAAATAGGCGCTATTGTGAATGCTCGGGCTGAACAGGTACACATCCGTCGAGCCGGCCGTTCGGTCGATGAACTCGCGCACCGCCGCCGCGGTCAAGTTGGTCTTTAGGCGAAATTTCGGCGACAAAAATCCGTAAAATCCCTCCTCGTCGAGCGCCTGGCCCAGCAGAAATCTGCGGATCGGCCAGTATTCGAACCAGTCGGGCCGCTCGTTCGAAGAATTGTCTAAGACCTCGAAGCCGGGATCCAATTCCGCGCGCGACGTGTAGTGATTCAGAATTTGATAGATATGCACCGGATGCATGCCGGCAAGGATACCGGCTTCTTCACGCGGCAGCGAGACGGGTCAACAGCGCCAGATATCTTTTCTGGTAGTCGCGCATCGCGTAGTGCTGCACCACGTGTTTGCGGCCGTTGGCGCCGAGCTGCGCTCTCAGCTGTGCCGAGGCGATCAGCCGCTCCAGGCCTCGCTCCCAGTCTTCGAGGCTGCGCGCGTGAAAGCCGTTGAAGCCGTCGATGACCGCCTCGGTATTCGCACCCACCGGCGAGGCGACGCAGGGAAGCGAGGCGGCCATGTATTGCAGCAGTTTGAATGCGCACTTGCCGCGCGCCCATTCATCGTCCGACAGGGGCATCACGCCGATGTGCGCGCCGGCGAGAGAGTCGGCCTCGGTGGCCTCGCTCCACGCCACGCGCTCCACGTGCACGTCGCGCCAATCGGGGAAGGCGGAGCAGATGACTCTGACCCTGAGCGCAGGATGCCGCACGGTGAGCCGCGCCAGCGCGGGCCGAATCATCTCCAGATAGACCAGATTCTCCGGACTGCCGATCCAAACGATGGTGGGCGGCGCGTCCGCGGCGAGGCCCGCCGCCCGATAGCACGACGCCTCGATCGAGGTCGGCAAAATGTCGATTGCCCGCGCGGCCGCGCGCGCAGCGCCCGCCAGCACCCCGTTTCCCGCCGCGACCACATCGACCCACCGGCAGGTCGCCGCGAACTTTCTGCGCCGCCAGACCGAGTCGTCCGGCGGCTCGCCCAGATGCCGCGGCTTGCGCACGTAAATGGCGTCATCCACGTCGAAAATCCGCCGCCGGCTCAATGCGGCGAACAGACGCGCCTCGACGGAGCTCAATTTGATCTGATGGAGCACGGCGACATCCGCCCAGCCCAGGAGCGCGCGCCGCTCCCAGGTGCGCAGCACATAGCGCCCGCCCGGGTAGCGCTCGGTTCGCACCTGCCATCCGGCCGCCTCCAGGGTAGCGACCAGTGAGCGCATGCGGTGCCGGAACGACGGCTGCTCGAGATCGTAGCCCAGCAACACGGCATTCGACATCTTTGCTCACCGCCCCCGCGACTGCGCATCGGTCAGCCGACCGAGCGCTGCAATTGCCACCTCGACCCCGTCGGCGAGCGCCATTCCGACCGCGCGCCGCGCGAGTGCGGCACGCGCCGGCTCGTCGTCCCACAGCGCGGATGCGCTCTGTGCAATGCGCGCGCCGTCGAGCGCGGCCTCGACCGCGACGCCGGCCTGCGCGCAGCGGCGGATGCGCACCAGCTGATCGCGCGCGATGGGTACGGCAACGCAGGCGGCACCGCAGGCGATCGCCTGCATCAGCGTCGATCCCCCATTCGCGACGATCAGGTGCGCATGCCGCATGAGCACTCCCAGGTCCGATTGCGGCAACGAACCCACGAAGCGCAGCAGCGCGGCGGGCGCCGCATCGGCGGCAGGACCCACGAACACCGTCATGATGCCGCGCGCCGCGAGCAGGCGGGCGGCGGCCAGGAATTGTTCCACCGCTTCGTCCGCGCCCGGGTGCCCGGTTCCACCTCCCGGCACGACCAGCGCATAGCGCTGCGAGTGGCAGCCGGCCTGCGCCAGAATCGCCGCATCCCGGTCCGGCGCCGCCTGCGACAGAATGACGTCGAGATAGCGCACCGCGGGCCGGCGCAGCAGCCTGAGCTTGAGCCGTTCGAGGACGCTCAGATCGCCTGCGATGAACTGCGGGTACGCGATCCAGTGTTCGTCGATTAGCCACATCCAGTGCAGTCGAAACGCCTTGCTCCTCTGACGCGGGCGCGAGCTGATGAAGACGACGCGCGCGCCGGCGCGCTGCGCGGCCCGCAGCTGCGAGGTGCGGCCGGCATTGTCGAACACCACCACCTGCGGCCGCCATGCCTCGATCAGGTCGATGACCGCGGCGGAATGAAAGGTGGCCGAAGACGACAGCAGCGTCGCCGGGAACGGCAGGCCGGCGGCGTACGGTGCGGCGCGGCTCAGAATGAAATGGATGGCAGCGCCCGGCCAGCGCTGCCGGGCCGCGCGCGCGATCGCAAATGAGCGCGCGAACTCACCCATGCCGTAGGGGCCCGATACCGGAACGAATAAAATGCGCGGAAGAGCGTCAGTCAAAGGCGGTGAACCAGCGATCGAGCACCAGCAGCGGCCAGGCTCTGCGAAATTCGCCGCCCACCGGCCGTTTGAGTACGCCTCGGGCCATGAGCCGCACCACCGCGTCCTGCAAGAAGCGCGGATGGCCCTTGAGCCAGCGGTGCACCGGCAGCCCGAAGCCGGACTTTGGACGATCCAAGTGCCCGGGAGGCAGGCGCGGCCCCATGAGCTGGCGAACCAGCAGTTTGCCCCGGCGCCGGCGCGGGTCAACCAGCAGCGCGGGGTCCACGGACAGCATGTACTCCACCAGCCGATGGTCGAGCAGCGGAGGCCGAACCTCGAGCGAATGCGCCATGCTGGTGCGGTCGACCTTGGTCAGCAGCCCTTCGGCGAGGTCCGTGTTCAGATCCAACCAGCGCAACTGAACCAGAGGACTCAAGTCCTCGCGCCAGAACTGCCGGTAGAACCACAGATAGTCGTAGCCCGGCTCGTGCCAGGCATCGGCCAGCAGGCTGTCGATCTGCCAGGCCGTCATGCCGCCCAGCGCCGCGGCGAATGCCGGCAGCCCGATATATGAGTGGCGCTGCATGGACGAGCCGAAGCGCGACAGCGGCGGCAGGAGATGCGCCAGCGTCCTGTTCAGCAGATTCGAGCGCGCGCCGATTCGCGACCAGTAGCGCGGATAGCCGCAGAATATTTCATCGCCCCCCTCGCCGCTCAATGCCACCGTCACCTCGCGGCGCGCGAATTGCGCGATCAGATAATTGGACCAGGCGGCGCTGTCGCCGAAGGGCTCATCGAAGAGCCGCGGCATCGCATCGAGCGCCTGCGAGAAGTCCGCCGCCTGCGCCGTCATTTCGGTGTGCACCGTATTCAAGTGCGCCGCCGCGCGCCGCGCGCCCTCGAGTTCGGAACGGTCCCGCGCGTCGAATCCGAGAGTGTAGGTGCGCGGCGCATCGAGATAGTAGGTGGTGAGCGCGGAATCCATGCCGCCGCTCAGGAACACGCCCACCGGCACGTCCGACAAGGTATGCGCCGGTATGACCTCGCGCAGCAGCTCGTCGAGCTCATGCAGCGTATCGCTCGCGCTTCTCTGCTCGACGGCCGTGGACGGCCGCCAATACCGCTCGATGTGCACTCGCCCGTCCTGCCAGGCGAGTGTGTGCCCGGCCGGCAGCTTCGCGATGCCGCGGAAGATCGTCTTCGGCGCCGGGACATAGCCGTGAAACAGAAAATCGCGCACGGCCCCCGGGTCGATCTGCGGCTTGCCGAGGACCAGCAAGGCTTTGAGCTCCGAGGCAAACGCGATCCCGTCGGGCAGGATCTGGTAGTACAGGGGCTTGATGCCGAGGCGGTCCCGCGCGAGCAATAGGCGCCGCGAACCGGCGTCCCAGTGGGCGAACGCGAACATCCCGATCAGTTGTTCGAGACATTCGCTCCCGCGCCCCGCCAGCAGGTGCAGCAGGACCTCCGTGTCGCCGCTGGAATGCCACGGCCCGGGCAATGCGGCGCGCAGCTTCTGGTGGTTGTAGATCTCGCCGTTGTACGTGAGCACATGCGCGCCCAGCACCATCGGCTGGGCGCCGCCCGGCGACAGATCCAAGATCGACAGCCGGCGGTGACCGAAAACGACGCCCGGCTCGCTCCACACGCCTTCACCGTCCGGGCCGCGATGCCGCAGACGCTGCGTCATCGCGTTGACCGTCTCAATGCTGGCTCGCGAACCGATGATCCCGGCAATTCCGCACATGGGCGGCAGTCTAGCGCGACCGTATGGGCGATGTACCGCTAGCCATCGGCCTGCCGTTCGTTTAGGGTGCAGCCTGGAGCTGGATCCCATGGCCACACCTGCCGATCAACGCCTGCTGGAACTGCTGGAAAAATGGCTCAAGAGCCTTGAGCTGCACATCCGCTACTCGTCGCTCGACAGCGACAGCTACGCGAGCATTCAGCCCTGGCCGGAACATCAGCGCCCAAGCCGCTGGATCATCGATCTGGCCGTGCAGAAAACCATCGCGCTGCGAAGCCAGGTCCAAGAGCGGATCAAAATGGGCGATACGAAGTTCTCCGACTCGCTGGAATTGATGACCTTTCTCACCAATCTGGTCGGCTCGGAGCATATCGAGCGCTTCATTCCGTTTGCCGAGCCGCAAAACGAGCGAGAGCTGCGTCCCGCTGAGCCTGCCGCGCCCGCTGCGCCTGCCGCGTCCGCCGCTCCCACCGTGCCCGCGGTGCTCGCCGTACCGACGGTGCCCACCGTATCTCCCATGCCCGCGGCACCCGCCGCGCAGCCGCAGAACGCGCCGGATGCCACCACGGGCACGCGTGAAATGCCCGCGTTCGTGGCAGCCAGGGGCCGCGCGCCGTCCACCGAGGGGGGGGCCGGCGGGCAATCGCCGAACGCCGCGGATGCCACTACGGGCACGCGTGAAATGCCCGAATTCGTGGGCATCAAACACCAGGCGCCGCCGCCGGTCGGCACCGCGCACGTCGCGCGCGCCGAACGCAAACCGGCCAGCGCACGGCCCTTGCCGCGCACGGCCACCAAACATCCTGGTAAACTCACCGTGCCCTCGAAGCACGCGGCGGCCGGAAAGCCGGCCGCCCACGACCACACTACCGCGCCCGCACCGCGCGACATCGCACCGCGCGACACCGCACCGCGCGACACCGCGCCGCGCGACACCGCGCCGCTCGACAGCGTGCCGTCCGATGCTGCGCGCGAGCAGGTCATTGCCGACGCGGCGCGCCTGGTGCAGTGGGGTCGCAAGTGGTACGAGTTGGCCGAGCTCATTGCCCGCATGGCGGGCCGCCCGACGCTGCCGGAAGTGCGGCGTATAATAAAGGATAACAAGACGGCCATCGAGAAGAAGGCCGGACGCAGCTGACGAGATTGCCGCGCATTCGCGGCGTAAAGAATAATTTTTATTGAACCTCCTACGCTTTAGTTCGCTCAAAGGCGACCATGATTACGACGCAAAATTTATCGAAACGCTATGGCGAGAAGCTCGCGGTGGATGACCTCACGTTCTCGGTGGCGCCGGGGGAAGTGCTCGGCTTCCTTGGCGCCAACGGCGCGGGCAAATCCACCACGATGCGCATGATCGCGGGCTTCGTCGCGCCCTCCGCCGGCCGGGTCTCGGTATGCGGCCATGACATTGAGCGGGCACCGGTGGCGGCCAAGTCCTGCATGGGCTACCTGCCCGAGGGTGCGCCGAGCTACGGCGAAATGACGGTTGCCGAGTTTCTCGATTTCGTCGCCGATATCCGCGGCCTGACGGGAGCGCGGCGCCGCGAGAGGCGCGGCATCGTGATCGAGCGCCTCGCACTCGCCCCCGTCATCGAGCAGGTGATTGAAACTCTGTCCAAGGGATTCAGGCGCCGCGTGGGCCTGGCTCAAGCTCTCATCCACGATCCCCAGGTCTTGATTCTCGACGAGCCGACCGACGGCCTGGATCCGAATCAGAAGCACGAAGTGCGCCGGCTGATCAACGAGCTCAGCAAGGACAAGCTCGTCATCGTGTCGACTCATATTCTGGAGGAGGTCCACGAGGTGTGCACCCGCGCCATCATCATCGCGGACGGCCGCATCGTGGCGGACGAGACTCCGACCGCTCTCGAATCCCGCTCGCGCTATCACCACGCCGTCAGCCTGCGCTTCGACAAGCCCGAACAGCTGGCGGCAGCGCGCCGCGAAATCGCCGGCCTGCCCGAAGTGGCCGACGTCGAATCAGACGAGCGCGAGATGCGCCTCACCGCGATAGCGCGCACCGCTGCGAACGCATTGCCGGCCGTGAGCGCGCTCATCGTGAAAAACGATTGGGACGTCCCCGAGCTGCATCTGGAATCGGGGCGGCTGGATGAGGTGTTCCGCACTTTGACGCAGCCGCAAGCGGCGCCCGGCTCCCCCGCACCGGGTCCCGCAGGCGGCCAGGGAGCGCTGCGTTGAACAAGACTCTGGTGGTTTTCCGGCGCGAACTGCGCAGCTATTTCGCGACGCCGCTGGCGTACGTGTTCATCGTCATTTTCCTGGTGCTCACCGGCGTGTTCACTTTTCAGGTGGGCGGGCTGCTCGAGCGCGGACAGGCCGATCTGCAGCCGTTTTTCCGCTGGCACCCGTGGCTGTACCTGGTGCTGATTCCCGCGATCTCGATGCGGCTGTGGGCCGAGGAGCGCAACAGCGGCAGCATCGAACTGCTGATGACGCTGCCGATCACGCTGTGGCAAGCGGTGGCCGGCAAGTTTCTGGCCGCGTGGTGCTTCGCCGGCGTCGCTCTCGCGCTGACCTTCCCGATCTGGATCACGATCAACTATCTCGGCAACCCTGACAATGGCGCCATCGTCGCCGCCTATGTGGGCAGCTTCCTGATGGCGGGCGGATTTCTCTCCATCGGCATGTGCCTGTCCGCAGCCACGCGCAATCAAGTGGTCGCATTCATCACAGCGGCGTTGGTCGGATTCATATTTCTGCTCGCGGGCTTTCCGCTGGTGCTCGATTTCGTGCGCGGCGTGCTGCCGCAGGGCATCGTCGATGCGATCGCGTCCTTGAGTTTCTTCACGCATTTCGATGCGATTTCCAAGGGGGTTATCGATCTGCGCGACCTGGTGTATTTCGCGGCGCTGATCGCGTTTTGGCTGGCCGCAACGGCATTGGTTCTCGACATGAAAAAGGCTGAATAGGTGAACGCTACTCGTTGGCAAAAAACCGGCTTCGGCGTGGCTGGCCTGTTGGCGCTCGCTGTGCTTTTTTTGGGCATCGTCATGCTGTCCAATCTGGGATTGCGCGGCATGCGCCTCGATCTGACGCAGAACCGCCTGTACACCTTGAGCCCGGGCACGAAGCAGGTGCTCGCCGAGCTCAAAGAGCCTATCAATCTGTATTTCTATTTCTCGCGCGATACGGCCGCGAAGCAGTCCCCCTTGCTCATGCCGTATGCGACGCGGGTGCGTGAGTTCCTCGAAGAGATAGCGGCGCGCTCCGGCGGCATGATTCGTCTGAGCGTGATCGATCCGCAGCCGTTCTCGGAGGATGAAGACCGCGCGACCGAGGCGGGCCTGCAATCCCTGCAGGTCGGCGGTCGCGGCGAAGCCCTATACTTCGGTCTGGCAGGGACCAATTCGACCGACGGCCGCTCGGCGATCCCGAGCTTTCAGCCCGACCGCGAAGAGTTCCTGGAATACGACGTGGCCAAGCTCGTGCAGGAGCTCGCGACGCCGAAAAAGCCGGTGATCGGACTGCTGAGTTCGCTCCCCATGCAGGGCCAGTTCAATCCCATGAGCGGCCAGATGGGGGATACGTGGCCGGTCCTCGCGCAGATCGAGCAGCTGTTCACGGTGCGCACCGTGTCCACCGACGCCGATCACATCGACAAGGACGTGGACGTGCTGATGGTGGTCCATCCGAAGCAGCTGCCCCAGAAGACGCTTTACGCCATTGATCAGTTCGTCATGCGCGGCGGAAGAATGCTGCTGTTCGTCGATCCGGACAGCGGCGCCGACACCAGCGGGCAGGATCCGTCGAATCCGTTCGCCGGCGCGACCGCCAATCATTCCTCGAACCTGCAGCCGCTGCTCTCGGCATGGGGGATAGACTACGATCCGACCAAGGTGGTCGGCGATCTGGATCTCGGTCTCGAAGTGCGCTCCAGCCCGCAGGGACCGCCGACCCGGCACATCGGTATTTTGGGCCTGCGCCGCGCCGACATGGATCCGAAGGACGTCGTCACCGCTTCGCTCGAGGTGATCAATGTCGCAACCGCGGGATTTCTATCGGCGCATCCCGGGGCCAAGACCACGTTTGAGCCGCTGCTGCTGAGCTCCACCAGCGCCGCGCCGATTCCGGCACAGCGCTTCAACGCCATGACCGATCCGGCGAGCCTGCGCGATGGATTCAAACCGACCGGCACACGCTATGCGCTCGCGGCGCGGCTCACCGGCCCGGTGGTTTCGGCATTCCCGCAAGGCGCGCCGGCTGACCAGAAGCCGGCGGCGGGTCCGCCGATCGTCCATTTGTCCAAGTCGGCTGCGCCCGCCAATATCGTAGTGATCGCCGACACCGATATGCTGATGGATTACATGTGGGTGCAGACGCACGAGGTGTTGGGACAGAGAATTGCGCAGGCTTTCGCCAATAATGGGGACTTCGTCGCCAACCTGCTCGACAACTTGAGCGGCAGCGGCGCGCTGATCAGCATTCGCGGCAGGGCTTCGTTCACCCGCCCGTTCGAGCGCGTCGAAGCGCTCAAGCGCCAGGCCGACGACCGATTGCGCAGCAAGTCACTAGAGCTGCAGTCGGAGCTGCAACAGACCGAAGCGAAGCTGACCGAATTGCAAAACAAGCGCAACGATCAGAACTCGCTCATGCTGACGCCGGAACAGGAGCAGGAACTGAAGCGCTTCACTACCGAAAGGGCGCAAGTGCGCAAGCAGCTGCGCGAGACGGAGCGCGGCCTCGATATCCACATCGATCGGCTGAATACCTGGCTGAAAGTGATCAACATCGCCGTTGCGCCGCTCGCAGTGGCCGTCGCGGGGGTGATCATTCTGGCGCTGCGCCGCCGGCGCAAATCCTCCGCTGCGGGTTCGAAATGAACCGCCGGCGCTTCATCGTGCTGCTGGTCGCGGCGCTGCTCGTCATAACCGGCGGGCTGTATCTGAGTGCCCGGCGCAACGTGTCGCCCGATGCGCAAGGCGCGCTGTTGCTGCCCACGTTCACCGCGCAGATGAATACCGTGACTGCGCTCAGCGTGCGCAAGGGCGGCACAGCGCCGAGCGTGACCGTGCACCAGTCCACCGGCAAATGGACGGTGCTCGAACGCGGCGATTATCCGGCCGACGTTGCGAAATTGCGCAAATTGCTGCTTGCACTCGGCGAAGCCAGGATCGTGGAGCAGAAGACCTCGAATCCCGCGAATTTCCCGGTCATCGGTGTCGAGGATCCGGCCCAGCCCGGGGCAACCGGTGCGGAGATCACGGTGACGGCACAGGACGGCAAGCACGCCGTGATCGTCGGCAAGCCTATCGGGGAGGGAAACTTCGCCCGCCGCAGCGGCGAGAACACGAGCTATGTCGTCGAGCCGGCGATCACGTTCGAGACGGAGCCCCGCTATTGGATCGAAACGCGGCTGATCGATGTGCCGGCGGCCTCGATTCAGAGCATCGAAGTGAAGCCCGCGTCAGGGGCGGGCTATGTCATTCGCCGTCTGAAGCCCAACGAGGACGGCTTTGGCCTCGAGGGCACGCCCGCGGGCCGAAAAGCCCTGGACGCGCATGCGCTGGCGCCCTCTTCGACCCTGCTGAGCGGCCTGACCGCCGAGGATGTGGCGGCGGCGAAGGACATCGATTTCGGCCAGGCGACCCAGGCGATCCTTACGCTTTCCGACGGAAATGTCATCAGCTTGAGCGGCACGCCGGCAGGCGAGAAGCGCTGGATCGAGGTGAAGGCCAGCAAGGATGCCGCCCTCATGGCGAGATCCCAGGATCGAGCCTTCGAGGTGGCAAGCTATCGCTATGACGCCCTGTTCCGTCCCCTCGAACAGCTGCTGGTACCCAAGGAATCGCCGCCGGGCAAAAACACCGCCGCCGGCAAGCCGGCCCCCGGCCATAAGCCTGCCGCCGGCAGGCCGGCCCCCGGCCCTTCGTCGCCCGCGCCTTCGCCGGCGCCGTGATCAGCGGAGCGAGCGCCGGGTTCGGCCGACGCCTCGCGGCGCTGATCTACGATGGCGTACTGCTCGCCGGACTGCTCACCGTTTACACGGCGGCGCTCGTGTTCGCGCACGGCGGGGCGCTGACCGGGGAGGCTGCGGGCGGCTGGTGGTATGCGTACCGCACCGGCGAGGTGATTCTCATGGCCGGCTACTACGTGCTCAATTGGATGCGCAGCGGCCAAACGCTCGGCATGCGCGCCTGGCGCCTGCGCGCCGTCAACGCGTCGGGCGGGCGGCTTGAATTCGCGCCTGCAGTACTGCGCGTCGTTTGCGCCGTGGCGGCGTGGAGCCCGGCCGCGCTCGGTGTGCTGTGGCTGTACTTCGACCCCGATCACCTGGCGTTGCACGACCGGCTATCGAACACGCGGATGCTGTACCTAGCGGGTTCTTGAAATCGCGATGAGAGTGCACAGGCCGATCACGGCGGTCGGCAACCAGCCCACCAAAGCCGGATTCAGCCCGAATAGCTGACCGCCGTTCTCGATCGTGCCCGTAATGACGAAGAACACCACGCCGAGCATCACTCCGACCACCGTCCGCGTGCCGGCGCCCGTGGTGCGCAAGGGCCCGAACACGAACGGCAATGCGAGCAGGGTGACGATGATGACGGCGAACAGCCGCGCGATGCGCGACCAATAGCCGATTTCGTATGAGGCGGTATCGAGACTGTTGCGGCGCAGATGATCGATGTAGGACTTGAGGCCGCGCAAGGTGAGCAGGTCCGGATCGGTCGCCGCCAGCCCCAGGAATTCCGGATTGACCGTGGAGCGCATGTCGACCTCGTTGACTGTTTCGCTGTCGACGTGGTCCGTGCCGAAATGCGTCGTCGCGACATTTTGCAGCCGCCATTGGCCCGGATGAGCCACGGATATGCGCTCCGCTCTTTGAATCGAACGCAATCGGTTGGAGCCCTCGAGTTCGAACAGCGACACGCCGCCGAACGCCTGGTCGACCTCGCCCGTTTGCACCCGCAGAATGATATTGCCGTCTTTCACCCAGGCACTGCTCTTGCCGGCGAAGCTCACGTCCGCCAGCTTGCTCGTGGTTTTTTCGGTCTTGGCGAATTGCGCCAGCGGTGGCGCAATGTATTCGCCGATTCCATACATGGCCAGGGCGAAGGTCACACCCGCGAGCCCCACCGGCCATGCGATCCGCCACACGGAAACCCCCGATGCCCGGGTCACCACCAGTTCGCTTCCCGCCGCGAGATTGCCGAGCCCCATCAGCGAACCGATCATCGCGCCGATCGGCAGCAGCTGAAACGCCTGCTGCGGAACGTTCAGGAACGTGAACAGGAATGCATCCGCCGTGCGGTAGTTGCCGACGCCGATATCGTTCTGCTGGGTGATGAACACGATAAGGCCGCCCAGGGTCAAAAGCACCCCCATCGCCATCAAGGTGTAGACGACCACGGTTCGATACAAATAGCGATCGAGAGTATTCACGCGCTGCTCGCCTCCTTGAACACCAGGTACAAGCCGAGCACCAACATGGCGATGTGTACCCACCAGACCCCAATTGAAGGCGATAGTTCGCCCTTTTCGATCCACACCTTGGCGGCGGACAGCAGATTGGAGTAGACGAAGTACACGACGATGGCGAAGCCGACACGGGCATAGCGGCCCTGCCGCGGACGCAGATGGCTCAAGGGAACGGCGACCAGCGTCAGTACCAGCGCCATGATGGGACTCGAGGCCCTGAACTGCAGCTGGGCCACATCCGACAGAGCGCTGGAACCGATGAGCTCCCGAGTGGGCTTTGTGTCCGGATCCTGCGTTCCGGCGACCGCGTCGTTCGGCGTAACGATTGGAATGCCGTGCTCGCGAAACTCGATGATCCGAAAATCGTTGCGCCCCGGCACGCCTTCGTAGCGCCGCCCGTCGAACAGAGTCACGAAATGCATGCCGTTCGAGGCGGCTTTCGAGTAGGTCGCCGTCTCGGCGAGCGCCACTTCGATTCGCCCCTCCGACTCGCGCCGCACGAACACGTTGTGCAGAAGACCCTCCGCGTCGACGCGCTCTGCGTAAAATACCGCATCGCCGCCGCCGCTGACGAACGATCGGAAGCGGCCGGCGTCGAGCTGCCCGAATTGCGCTTCCTTGACCGCCGCCCGGCGCAGCAGCTGCGCCTCCTGGTCCGCGCGCGGCACCTGGAAGAACGCGAGCCACGCCAAGCCCACGGCGACCACCACGGCGAAGCAAAACAACGGAGGGAGCAGGCGCGCGGGCGCGAATCCGCAGCCCTGCAGCGCCGACATCTCGCTGTCGTGGTAGAGCCGCCCGAGAGTGAGCACGATGCTGAGCAAAAGGCCGACCGGTACGATCACCGACAGGTTCATGATGGCGCCCAGCGCGATCAAATCGAACACCACGTGACGGCCGTACTCATCGGTCGCAGCCCGGCCGAGCACTCTGGACAGCTGATTCGACACCACGATGGACACCAGAACGCCGGTGACGGCCACCCACGTCTGGATCACCTCGCGCAGTACATATCGCTGAACCGTCCATTTCATGGCACCGAGCTTAGAGCCTTCGCGTTAATCTAGTAAACTATTTGCACTTCATGAGTCGGCCGGACGTAGAATAATTACGGAGTTGAGGGATATGGAATTCAAGGCAATCATCGACCACAAGGCGCGCGAATCCGCGGGCTGCGCGGTGGCCGGCGTGTACGAGAACGGCGATTTGGGGGCCGCCGCACGCAATATCGATGCGCAAACCGGCGGGCTGATCGCCGAGCTGCAATCCGGCGGCGATTTTGCCGCCAAGGTGGGCGACACCCTCCTGTTGCCGCGGCCGGTCGGGGCGGCCTGCGAACGGGTGCTGCTGGTGGGACTCGGCCCGCGCGCCGGTTTCGGCCGCAAGCAATACCGCAAGGCGCTGCAGGCGGGCGCTCAGGCGCTCGCCAAGACCGGTGCGAGCGATGCCCTGGTGTACCTTGCGCTCGAAGCAGTCGCCGGGGTCGAGATGCAATACCGCGCACGGATGGTGGCGGAGATCTTTTGCGCCCAAACCTACAAGATTCCCGACCTCAAGACCGGGACGAAGCCCAAGGCGGCCAAACTCGCCAGTGTCATCGTGGCGGTGGAGAGCGCGCGCGCGGCGAAAGCTGCGGCGGATGGATTGAAGATCGGTGCCGCCATCGGCAGCGGGCTCGCCTTGTCGCGCGACCTGGCGAACCTGCCGCCCAACATATGTACGCCCACCTATCTCGGGCAACGCGCCGAAACTCTTGGCAAGGAGTGGCCGCGCATCAAGACCAAGGTGCTCGACGAGAGCGGCATCAGGGCCTTGAAGATGGGTGCTCTGCTCGCCGTCACCCAGGGCTCTGCGCAGCCTCCTCGGCTGATCGTCTGCGAGTATCGGGGTGGCCACAAGAGCACCGCGCCGATATGCCTCGTCGGCAAGGGCATCACCTTCGATTCGGGCGGGATTTCGCTCAAGGATCCGCCCTCCATGGACGAAATGAAGTTCGACATGAGCGGCGCCGCCACGGTGCTCGGCGCATTGCGCGCCGTCGCCGAGCTCGCACTGCCCATCAACGTCGTGGTCATCATCGGCGCCTGCGAAAACCTGCCGAGCGGTACGGCGGTGAAGCCCTCCGACATCGTCACGACCATGTCCGGACAAACCGTCGAGATTCTCAACACCGACGCCGAAGGCCGCCTCGTTCTTTGCGATGCCATCACCTACAGCCGCCGCTTCAAGCCGGCAGCGGTGGTTGACGTGGCCACCTTGACCGGCGCCTGCATCGTTGCGCTCGGAAATTATTTCAGCGGCTTGATGAGCAACAACGAGGCGCTCGCGGAGGAACTCGCCGCTGCGGGTATCCGTGCCGACGACCGCGTCTGGCGATTGCCGATCGGAGACGAATACATCGACCAGCTGAAGAGCAATTTTGCGGATCTGGCTAATGTCGGCGGACGCGAAGGAGGCGCCTGCACCGCGGCATCGTTCCTGTCCAAATTCGCCAAGGATCTCGAGTGGGCCCACCTGGACGTGGCCGGCACGGCATGGCTCGGCGGCTCGCAAAAAGGCAGCACCGGCCGGCCTGTCCCCTTGCTGGTCGATTTTTTGGTCAAGCGTGCACGCTCGAAATGAGCGCCCTGCCGCCATGACCGACCGGGTCGATTTCTATGTTCTGAACGGCGCCGCGCCGAAGCAGCGCCTCACCTTTGCCTGCCGCCTCGCCGAGAAGGCCTACCTGAAGGATCTGAAGGTGGTCATCTTGAGCGAGACTGCCGCGGAGGCAAAACTGCTCGACGACCTGCTGTGGACTTTCAGCGATCGATCCTTCGTGCCGCACCAGCTGTGTCAGGACGAGCTTTCGCGCGGTGCGGATACCCCTGTGCACCTGACGCACGCGCTCGAAGCGGCCGGGCCGGCCGATCTGCTGGTGAATCTGAGCGACCGGCTGCCCAGCGGAGCGGAACGCTTCGCGCGAATCGCCGAAATCATCGACGGCGACGCGGAGCGCCGGCGCCTGGCGCGCGAGCGTTTTAAATCGTACCGGGAACAGAAGCTCGCGCTCGAAACCCATCAAATGGACGCGGCCGCGGCCCTTTGAAGCACATGCCTGCCGAACCGCATGACCCCCGCGACATTCCCATCTTGACGGATACCAGCGCGCAATCCGGTGCCGCCGCTGAGCCCTTCGATTTCAGCGCCGTGCATGCGGCGGTATTGACGGAGACGCTGAATTTGGCCGATTCACTGCTACGCCAGGCGGCGCGAGACATCGAGGCGACGCTGTTCGAGCGCGTGTTCGACCGGCTGCGGACCGAGCTGCCGGAACTCGTGGATCGCGCGCTGCGCGAGCACGCCGCGATCTCGCAACGGCCCGCAGACACCCAAGATTGAACGCCGCGAGTCCGGCGGCGCGCGCGCAGCGGCTGCCCGCTATAATCGATCGCCATGGATAAAGCCTTTTCTCCCGCCGATATCGAGTCGCGCATCTACGCTCACTGGGAAGCTTGCGGGTATTTCTCCCCCAGCGGCCGCGGACCTGCCTATTCGATCGTGATTCCGCCGCCGAACGTCACCGGCACGCTGCACATGGGGCACGCGTTTCAGGACACCATCATGGATGCGCTCATTCGCCATCGGCGCATGTGCGGCTTCGACACCTTGTGGCAGCCGGGCATGGATCATGCCGGGATCGCCACGCAGATGGTGGTGGAGCGGCAGCTGAACGCCGCGGGCTCCAGCCGCGCCGCGCTCGGGCGCGAGGCGTTCGTCGAACGGGTCTGGGAATGGAAGAACACTTCCGGCGGCCTGATTGCCCAGCAATTGCGCCGACTGGGCGCCTCGGTCGACTGGCGGCGCGACAAATTCACCATGGATGCCGAACTCTCGCAGGCGGTCACCGAGGCGTTCGTGCGTCTGTACGAAGAGGGGCTGATCTATCGCGGCAAGCGCCTGGTGAACTGGGACCCGGTGCTCAAGACCGCACTGTCGGATTTGGAGGTCGTGGCCGAGGAGGAAATGGGGAGTCTGTGGCATCTGCGCTATCAGCTGTGTGACGGCAGCGGCTTTCTCGTCGTCGCGACCACCCGGCCGGAAACCATGCTGGGCGACACGGCGGTCGCCGTGCATCCCGACGATGAGCGCTACCGGCATCTGGTAGGCCGGCGCCTGCGCCTGCCGCTCACCGACCGCGAGATACCCATCATTGCCGACAGCTACGTCGATCCTAAGTTCGGCAGCGGCTGCGTCAAGATCACGCCCGCGCACGATTTCAACGACTACGAAGTCGCACAGCGGCACGGCTTGCCCATGATCAACATCATGACGCCGGAAGCGGCGCTCAATGAGAACGTGCCGGCGGCCTATCGCGGTCTCGACCGCTTCGCCGCGCGGGAGCGCATTCTCGCCGACCTCGCCGCCCTGGGCCTGATCGACCGGATCGAGCCGCACAGGCTCACGGTGCCGCGCGGCGACCGCAGCAATGCGGTGCTGGAGCCGCTGCTGACCGATCAGTGGTTCGTCGACATCAAGCCGCTGGCCGCACCGGCGATTCGCGCCGTCGAGGAAGGGCGTATCCGCTTCGTACCGGAGAACTGGTCGGGCGTCTACTACGAATGGATGCGCAACATCAAGGATTGGTGCATCAGCCGACAGCTGTGGTGGGGTCACCGCATACCGGCGTGGTACGACAGCGGCGGCCGCTGGTACGTTGCGCGCAGCGAAGCGCAGGCGCGCGCCGCTCACGGGCTCGATTCCACGGTGGCCCTGCGCCAGGACGAGGACGTGTTGGATACCTGGTTTTCCTCGGCGCTGTGGCCCTTCTCCACCCAGGGCTGGCCGCAGCAGACGCACGCCCTGCGCACGTACTACCCCACGTCCGTTCTGGTCACGGGTTTCGACATCATATTTTTCTGGGTGGCCCGCATGATCATGATGGGCCTGAAATTCACCGGCCAGGTTCCGTTTCGCGAAGTCTACGTGCACGGGCTGATCCGAGATCACGACGGCCAGAAGATGTCCAAATCCAAGGGCAACGTGATTGACCCGCTGGACATCGTCGATGGGATCTCGCTCGATGAGCTGATCGCCAAGCGGACCAGCGGCCTGATGCAGCCGCAGATGAAGCCGGCCATCGAAAAGGCGACCCGCAGACAGTTTCCGCAGGGGATTCCCGCCTTCGGCACGGACGCGCTGCGGCTCACCTTCGCATCGCTTGCGACGCAGAGCCGCGATCTGCGCTTCGACATGGCCAAGGTCGAGGGCAACCGCAATTTTTGCAACAAGCTGTGGAATGCCGCGCGCTTCGTGCTAATGAACGCCGAAGGCGAGGATCTGCGCCGCGAGGGCGCGCGCTTCAGCCTCGCCGACCGCTGGATTGGTGCGCGCCTCGCCGCCATGCTCGCGCGCGTGCAATCCGGGTTCGACGACTATCGGCTCGACAACGTCGCGGGCGCGCTCTACGAATTCACCTGGAGCGAGTTTTGCGACTGGTATCTGGAGCTGTCGAAGGCGGTTCTGCAATCCGATGCGGCGAGCGAGGCGGAGAAGCGCGGCACGCGGATCACATTGATCGGCACGCTCGAGGCGCTGTTGCGCGCACTGCATCCGCTCGCACCGTTCATCACCGAGGAGATCTGGCAGCGCGTTCGCCACAGTGCCGGCGCTGCGGGCGATACCATCATGCGCAGCGAGTTCCCCACCACGCAGGGTGTTCATGCGGACTCGGCGGCGGTGCCTGAAATGCGCTGGGTGATGAATTTCGTCCTGGGAGTACGGCAAATCCGCGGCGAGATGGACATCGCCCCGAGCCGCAGATTGGAGGTGCTGCTGCAAAATGCGGGCGCGCAGGACATGGAGTACTTGGCGCGGAATCTGTCGTATTTGATGCGCCTGGCCGGCATCGTTGCGCCGCGAGTACTCAGACCCGGCGAATCGGCGCCCATCGCGGCCGTCGCGCTCCTGGGCAAGCTCGAGATCCTGGTGCCCATGGCCGGCCTGATCGAACCCGAGGCGGAGATCGAGCGGCTGGCCAAGCGCCGGCGCCGGGCGCAGATCGAGGCCGAGAAATTGCAGGCGAAATTGGCGAACGGCGATTTTGCCAGAAACGCGCCGGCGGACGTGGTCACCAAGGATCAGCTGCGCTTGACGGATCTGCGCACGGAAATCGATCAATTGGACGCCCAGACCGCGCGCGTCAATGCGTTGCGCGTCCAATGAGCACCTCCGAGATCGCCGCGGCGCTCTCCCAGCTCAATCGCGTCATTTTGGGAAAAGACGCGCAAATCCGCCTGTGCTTCGCCTGCCTGCTGGCGCGCGGCCATCTGCTGATCGAGGACATTCCCGGCGTGGGCAAGACCACCCTCGCCCACGCCATCGCCAAGTCGCTCGGATTGTCCTTCCAGCGCGTGCAGTTCACCAGCGACTTGTTGCCGGCCGATGTGCTCGGGGTGTCGATATACGACCGGGAGACCGGCAAGTTCCGCTTTCAGCGCGGCCCGATCTTCGCTCAACTGGTGCTCGCCGACGAAATCAACCGCGCCTCGCCCAAGGCCCAGAGCGCTCTGCTGGAAGCCATGGAGGAGCGGCAGGTGACTCTCGACGGGCAATCGATGCCCTTGCCCGAGCCGTTTTTCGTGATAGCGACGCAAAACCCGCAGGAGCAGGTGGGCACCTTTCCTCTTCCCGAATCGCAGCTGGACCGCTTCTTGATGCGCGTGCATCTCGGGTATCCGGCGGCGGCGGCCGAGCGCGAACTGCTGTGCGGGGTGGATCGGCGCGATCTAGTCAACTCCTTGAGCCCCGTCGTCAGCGTCGAGGGGCTGCGCAAAATGCAGCAGGGCGTTCTGGAGATTCACGTCGCGCCGGCGCTGCTCGACTACGTGCAGGCGCTGGTCGCTCACACCCGCAGCGCGGCCGGCTTGAGCGTCGGCCTGTCGCCGCGCGCCGCCATTGGATTGCTGCGCGCGGCGCGCGCCTGGGCAATGATCTCTGGCCGCAGCGCCGTCATACCAGAGCACGTGCAGGCGGTGTTCGCCGCCGTGGTGGAGCACCGGTTCGCGCAGCGCGACGGCGGCGCTGCGGCCGTGAACCACCTGCTCGAGGCGGTGCCGGTCCCTTGAGCGAGCATTGACCTTGGGCAGCTGGCGGCAGGCGGCGATCGCTCGATTACGCGCCTGGTCGGCGCGGCGGCACGGTACCGACGAGTTGCCGATGAAGATTCATCGGCGCCGGATCTATATCCTGCCGACCCGCTACGGGCTGATGCTGGCCTGCCTGCTCGTCGCGATGCTCATTGCCGGACTTAACTACAACAGCAATCTTGGCCTCGCATTTGCCTTCTTGATGGTCAGTCTGGCGATCGTGGCCATGCATCATTGTCACCGCAATCTCTTGGGCCTCGGCGTGGACGCGAATGTCGAGGTCGATGCCTTCGCCGCCGGCGACGCCGCGTTCGAGTTCATGCTGCGCAACGAATCGGCGCTGGATCGTTGCGGCATCGAGATCCGCTTGAGCGCAGAGGCCGAAGCGATCAAGACCGTGGGCGCCAACGGCTACGAGCAAATCACGGTGTACATTCCGGTCGCCGTGCGCGGAGTTTCCCGATGGAACCAGTTCGAACTGCGCACGCGCCATCCGTTCGGGTGGTTTCGCGCCTGGACCTATGTGCAATCCTCGCTCACGGCCTATGTGGCTCCGCAGCCGCGCGGCGACCGGGCGCTGCCGTCGGCCGCCGCCGCCTCGGGCCGCGCGGCGCGGTCCGAGGCGCGCGGCGATGAGGACTTCGCCGGCCTGCGCGCCTACCAACCCGGCGTGCCGCTGAAGCACATGGCGTGGAAGGTGCTGGCGCGCGGCGGCGAGGCGGCGGTGCGAAACTACACCGATTTGGCGGCGCAGCCGGAATGGCTCGAGTGGTCCATGCTCGAGGGGCTGGCGACCGAGGCACGTCTGTCGCAGCTGTGCCAGTGGGTGTTGGCGAGCGAATCGGGATACCGGCGACCCTATGGGCTGCGGATTCCGGGGGTGGAAATCGCGCCCGGTCGGGGCGGCCTGCATCGGGCCCGCTGCCTCAGGGCGCTTGCCACCTACGCGACCGAGGGACCGCGGTGAAGCTGGCGGCACCCTCGGCGGCGCAGGTCAGCTACGCGCAGCTCAAGTGGATCTGCGCTTGCATCGCGCTGGCGCTCGCGGCGCATGTGACCGCGGTGCCCGTCTGGCTGCTCGCCACCGTATGCGCAGCGGTCGCAATTCGCCTGATCCTTGCGGCGCGCGGCCGCTCCGCGCCGGGCCGCGGCATACGCTTGGGGCTGGCGGCCATTGCGATCGTGCTGCTGTTTCTGCAGTTTCACACCTTCAACGGATTGACGGCCGGCACCGCGCTGCTTTGCCTGATGGCGGGATTGAAGTTGCTCGAGACGCACTCGCGCCGGGATGCCCAGATCATCACCCTGATCATCTATTTTCTGTGCGTGGCGGCTCTGCTGCGCGGCGAGTCGTTCTGGCTGCTGAGCTATTTGATCGCGGTTTCGTGGCTCACCACGGCGACGCTGCTCTCCCTCAGCGACACCACGCCGCCGCCGCACTGGCGGCGCAGCCTGCGCTATGCCGGGCGCATCCTCGCGCAGGCGCTGCCCCTCGCGCTGGTCCTATGGCTGTTCTTCCCGCGCTTCGATGGGCCGCTGTGGCGGTTGCCCGCGGACAGCCGCGGCGCGGAATCGGGATTGAGCGACAGCATGAGCCCCGGGGACATCACCGAGCTCGCATTGTCGGACGAAATAGCCTTCCGCGTGCGCTTCACCGCAGCGACCCCGACGCCGCAGGAGCGCTACTGGCGCGGCCCGGTATTGCACGATTTCGATGGGCACACCTGGCGGCGCACGCACTATGACCCGCAGCGCGCAGCACCGGTGGTGCCCGTCAGCGGAGCCTACCAGTACACGCTGAGTCTGGAGCCGCACCAGCACAATTGGATATTCGCGCTCGATTGGCCGACGCAGTGGAACCTGCCGCTCGCGCTTCTTACCGACGATTATATGCTGGTGCAGTCCTCGCCCGTTTCGCGGCCGATCGACGTGACCGCCACCTCGTACAGCCGCGTCCAGACCACCGAGCGGCTGAGCGCCGCAATGCGCTGGCGCGATACTCGCCTGCCGCCCGGCCGCAATCCGCGCACCATGCAGCTGTCCGCGCAGCTGCGCCGCGCGCACCCGGACGACATGGACTACGCACGCGCGGTTCTCGGCATGTTTCAGGGCGAACCGTTCTACTACACGCTCACGCCGCCGCAACTGGGGAACGATTCCGTCGACGAATTCCTGTTCGATAGCAGGCGCGGCTTTTGCGGCCATTATGCCTCCGCCTTCGCAACCCTCATGCGCGCGGCGGGCATTCCGACGCGCGTGGTCACCGGCTACCACGGCGGCACGTTCAATCCCTACGCGGACTATTGGATCGTGCGGCAGAGCGATGCGCATGCCTGGGACGAGATCTGGATCGACGGCCGCGGCTGGGTGCGCATCGACCCGACCGCGGCGATCGCGCCGGCGCGCGTCGAGCGCAGCCTGAGCGAGGCGCTCGAGGCGGACGCGCCTTTGACCACCCGCTGGCGCCGAAGCACCCCATGGCTCGCCGATCTGCGTCTGCGCCTCGACGTGCTGCAGCTGATGTGGCGCGAGCGCATCCTGGATTTCGATCAGAGCTCGCAGAACCAGCTGCTGCGGCTGCTGCGCATCCCGGAGCCCGACGCACAAAAGCTCGTGATGGTGCTTGCGATCGGCCTGGCGCTCGGACTATGTTGGCTCACATGGCAAGTCCGCCGCGATTTGCAGCCGCCGGCCAAGGATCCTCTGCAGCGCGCCTATGAGCGGTTGTGCCGCAAATTGGCGGCGGTCGGCCTGCCTCGCCGCGCGCACGAGGGCGCCGAGGCCTATGCCGAGCGCATCGCGCAGGCGCGTCCCGATCTCGCCGCCGCGGTCAGCGCGCTCTGCCTCCGCTACACGCTGCTGCGCTACGGCTCGAATCCGCAGGACGCCGGCCGCCTCGCGTTCATCTCGGCTGTGCGCGAGTTCAGGCCGCGAGATTCTCGCGCGTCTTCATGAATTCGATCTCCGGCCAGCGCTCTTCGATCAGGCCGAGATTGACGCGTGTCGGCGCGAGGTACACCAGCTCGCCCGCATGATCGACCGCCAGATTGTCGTGCGCCTTGGCGCGAAATTCCGCGAGCCGCTTCTCGTCCTTGAGCCGCACCCAGCGCGCAACCGCCACGTTGATCGGCTCGAACACGCAGTGCACGCCGTATTCGTCCTGCAGCCGAAATGCGACCACCTCGAACTGCAGCTGCCCGATGGCGCCCAGGATCAGATCGTTGTTGCGAAGCGGCTTGAACAGCTGCGTAGCGCCCTCTTCGCAGAGCTGCGAGAGCCCTTTTTGCAGCGCCTTCATGCGCAGCGGATCCTTGAGCACGGCGCGGCGGAACATCTCCGGCGCGAAATTCGGCACGCCGGTGAAGGTAAGATGCTCGCCCTCGCTGAACGTATCGCCGATATTGATGGTGCCGTGATTGTGCAGGCCGATGATGTCGCCGGCATATGCCTCCTCGGCCTGGCTGCGATCGGCGGCCAGAAAGGTGAGCGCATCCGCGACGCGGACGTCCTTGTCGAGCCGCACGTGATGCAGCCGCATGCCGCGCGTGTAGCGTCCCGAGCACAGCCGTACGAAGGCGATTCGGTCGCGATGCCCGGGATCCATGTTGGCCTGAATCTTGAACACGAATCCCGTGAGCTTCGGCTCCTCCGCGGACACGGTGCGCTCGAGCGCGGCGCGCGGCTGAGGCCCCGGCGAATGCCGGACGAACGCGGTCAGCAGCTCTCTGACGCCGAAATTATTCACGGCCGAACCGAAAAATACCGGCGTCTGGCGCGCCGCGAGGTAGCGGGCCAGATCGAAGGCGGGACTCGCGCCGCGCACCAAATCCACCTCGTCCACGAATTGCGCATGGCGAGTGCCGAGAAACTCCCTGGCCTCGATGCTGTGCAGTCCCGCGATGGTCTCGTGGCTTCCGGCCCGGCCCTTCTCGACCGCAACGTACACGTAAATCCTGTCCTCGATGAAATGGTAAACGCCGAGCAGGTCTCGGCCCATGCCGATCGGCCAGGTCACCGGCGTACACTGGATTTTCAGCACGCTCTCGATCTCGTCCAGCAGTTCGATCGGCGCGCGCCCGTCGCGATCCAGTTTGTTCACGAAAGTCATGATCGGCGTATCGCGCAGCCGGCAAACGTCCATGAGCTTGATGGTGCGCTCTTCGACTCCCTTCGCGCAGTCGATCACCATGAGCGCCGAATCGACCGCGGTCAGCGTGCGGTACGTGTCCTCGGAGAAGTCCTCGTGCCCGGGCGTGTCGAGCAGGTTGACGATGCAATCATCGAACGGGAACTGCATCACCGAGGAGGTCACCGATATACCGCGCTGCTGCTCCAAGCGCATCCAATCGGAGGTCGCATGGCGCGTCGCCTTGCGCCCTTTCACCGTCCCGGCCATCTGGATCGCGCCCCCGAAAAGCAGGAGCTTTTCGGTCAGCGTCGTCTTGCCGGCATCCGGGTGCGAAATGATGGCAAACGTGCGGCGGCGCGCGACCTCGCGCGCGAGTGTGGGATCGGAGGCGCTCATTTCGGGTCGGTCAGCAGAATTCTGCGCAGCACCGCGGCGTCCTCGCGGCCCACGATAGCCTGGTAATAGCCGCGGCGCACGCCGACCTGCTCGAAGCCCAGGGAGTGATACAGCCTTGCCGCGGCCGTATTCGACGGCCGCACCTCGAGAAAGGCTTCGTACATGCCGGCGTTGCGCGCGCGATCCAGAAGATACAGAAGAATCTTCCGTGCGAGACCGCGGCACCGGTATTCATCGCGGATGCACACGTTGAGTATGTGCGCCTCGCCGGCGCCCATCGACATGATGCCGTAGCCCGCCATGTCGCCGGCCACCTCGATCACGCGGCACGCATAGCCCACCCGCAGGCAGTCGCGAAATATCCCTTCGCTCCACGGAAACTGATAGGCGGCCCTCTCGATCGCCACCACGACCGGCACGTCCAGCTCGTGCATCGGCCGGATGTCGACCGCCGCAAGCTCGCGTTCCTGCTTAACGCTCGACACGTGCACACACCTCGCGCGCGAACTTCAGATCCTCCCAGGCCTTGCGCTTGTCCGCGGGCGTGCGCAGCAGGTACGCCGGATGATAAGTCACGATCAGCGGCACCCTGGACGGACCAAAAGCGTGCACCTGCCGGCGCAGGCGCGCGAGCGGCGCGTCGGTGCGCAGCAGGTTTTGCGCCGCGATCCGCCCCACGGCCAGCATGATCTTCGGTTTCAACAAGCCGATCTGCCGCTCCAGGTAGGGTAGACACTCGGCGGCCTCGCTCGCGCTCGGATCGCGGTTGCCCGGCGGCCGGCACTTGAGCACGTTGGCGATGAACACCTGCGCACGTGCCAGCCCGATCGCCCGCAGCATGGAATTGAGCAGCTGGCCGGCGCGGCCCACGAACGGCTCGCCCTGACGATCCTCCTCGGCGCCGGGGGCTTCGCCGACGATGAGCCATTCTGCTTGGGGGTTGCCTACGCCGAACACGGTTTGGGTGCGCGTCGCGCTCAATGAACAGCGCGTGCAGGCGGCGACGCGGGCGCGCAATTGATTCCAGTCGAGCTCGGCCTCGCGCGCCGCGCTCGGCGGTGCATCCGGCGCCTCGGCTAGCGCCGCCTCGGCTAGCGCCGTCTCGGCCAGCGCCGTCTCGGCCAGCGGCGCCTCGGGCCCCGCCGCGGCGCCGGTACGCGCCACCCATGACTGAAGTCCCATTGCCGCGAGGTACTCCATTCGTAGCGCCCTGTTCATACGTGAGTGGGGGCTCCGCGCGTGCGCCGACGCAGTTTGCGGTAGACCCACAGCGTCGGCGCGGACAAGGCGTAGCTGCCGAAGATCAGCAACAGCGTGATCGCCGGGTACAAGAAGATGAACACGAAGGCGAGCGGCACCAGCACGATCTGCGTGAACCGCACGCGGGCGCCGGCGTTCACCTGTTTGAAGCTGTTGAAGGGGAAACGGCTGATCATCAGCGCGCCCGCACACGCGGTGACCAGGAACGCCACGATGAGTCCGGGCAGGCCGATGTTCACCCGGTCGCTCGCGAGCCATATCAGCGCGGCGACAATGGCCGCCGCGGATGGGCTCGGCAGGCCCTCGAAGTAGTGCTTGTCCTGCGTCGCCGCGCGCGAATTGAAGCGCGCCAGACGCAGCGCCGCGGCCGCGGCGTAGAAAAAGCACACCAGCCACCCCAATCTTCGCCACAGCGGGCCGTACTCGGCGATGCGCGCCACGCCCCACTGATAGGTGACGATGGCCGGGGCGACCCCGAATGAGACCATGTCGGAGAGACTGTCGTACTCCTTGCCGAACATGCTCTCCGTGTGCGTCCAGCGCGCGACCCGGCCGTCCAAGCCGTCGAATATCATGGCGACGAACACCGCCACGCCGGCGTGGTCGAACCTCCAGTCGATCGCCGCCACAACCGCGTAAAAGCCGGCAAACAGGGCTCCGGTGGTGAGCAGGTTCGGCAGCCAATACACCCCGCGCGGCCGCGCCGGCAGAATGCGCCCGTCGCCGGGCGGCTGCGCTTGTACCTCATCCACGTCGCTCATGAGCGCCATGATACCAGGGGGCCTCATGTAAGATATGCGGCCATGCGCCTATCACACTACCCCATTGCGACCCTCAAGGAAGTGCCGGCCGACGCCGAAGTGATCAGTCACCAGCTCATGCTGCGGTCTGGCATGATTCGCCGCCTGGCCGCCGGGTTGTACAGCTGGCTGCCGATCGGCTTGCGGACCTTGAAGAAGGTCGAACGCATCGTGCGCGAAGAAATGGACCGCGCCGGCGCCCTGGAGCTGCTCATGCCGACCGTCCAGCCGGCCGAATTGTGGAAGGAATCCGGCCGTTGGAGCAAGTACGGTCCCGAACTGCTGCGCTTCAAGGATCGAAGCGACCGGGAATTCGCGTACGGACCGACCCACGAAGAGGTGATCACGGACATCGTGCGGCGCGAGCTGCGCAGCTACAAGCAATTGCCGGTCAATTTCTATCAGATTCAATCCAAATTTCGCGACGAGATTCGCCCCCGCTTCGGCGTGATGCGCGCCCGTGAATTCTTGATGAAGGACGCCTATTCGTTTCACGTCGATGAAGCGAGTCTGGCGCAGGGCTATCGCGCCATGTTCGACGCCTACACGCGCATCTTCGCGCGGATGGGCTTGAAATTCCGTGCGGTGCAGGCGGATGCCGGCAGCATCGGCGGCAGCGTGTCTCAGGAATTCCACGTGCTTGCCGACTCCGGTGAGGATTCCATCGCATTCTCGAACGGCGACGAGTACGCGGCAAATGTCGAGAAGGCCGCGACCGTACCGCCGATCGCGCCGCGCGCCGCTCCGGCGCAGGCCTTGGCCAAAGTGCTCACGCCGAACGTACGCACCATCGCAGAGCTGTGCGCATTCCTGCGGGTGACCCCGGCGCAATGCGCGAAAACGCTGCTGGTGGAGGGCAGCGAAGGCGACGTGGTCGCCATCGTACTGCGCGGCGATCATGAACTGAATGCGGTAAAAGCCCAGAAATTGCCGGGTGTCGCCCAGCCGCTGCGCATGGCGAGCGCGCAACGGGTGCTCGAGGCCACCGGCTGCGAGCCTGGCTCGATCGGTCCGGTCGGGTTTGCAGGAAAGCTCTACGCCGATCACGCCGCGGCACACCTCGCCGATTTCGTGTGCGGCGCCAACGAGAAGGACGTGCACCTCACCGGGGTCAATTGGGCCCGCGACCTGCCCGAGCCGCGTTCGCACGACATCCGCAACGTGCAAGCGGGCGATCCTAGCCCGACCGGCCGCGGCACTCTGGAAATCGCGCGCGGCATCGAGGTGGGCCACATATTCCAGCTCGGCCAGCTCTACAGCGAGGCGATGCAGGCGACCGTGCTGGACGAGCAGAGCCGGGCGGTCACCATGTTCATGGGATGCTACGGCATCGGGGTCACCCGCGTGGTCGCCGCGGCGATCGAGCAGAATCATGACGCCAGCGGCATCATCTGGCCGGAGCCGCTGGCCCCCTTCCTCGTGGTACTGGTGCCGATCAACTATCAGAAATCAGCGCCCGTACGGCAGACCGCCGACGAGCTCTACGAGGGGTTCAGGACGGCGGGCATCGATGTGCTGCTCGACGACCGCGACGCCCGCCCGGGGGTCAAGTTCGCGGATTCGGAGCTGATCGGCATTCCGCACAGGATCGTCATCGGGGACCGGGGGCTCAGCTCCGGCAAGCTCGAGTATCGTCACCGGATTAAGACCGAATCGGCGGAAATATCCTTGGCGGATGCCGTAGCCTATATTAGGGATAGGCTAAACCACTGAGGAGTTCGAGCTTGCGGCGGCTGCTCCGCAAACACCTCGCCACCGCCGTGCGCGCACTCGCCGTGTGCTGCGCGCTGCTGAGCGCTGCGCACGCGGATCAGCAGCGCGATCCGGAGCTGAAAGATCTGCTGCGAAAGATCATCGGCACGGGGGACTGCTTCGTCGATAAGTACGAATCCGAAGTATGGTACAAGACGATGGAGCCGCGGCTGCAGCAATTCGTGGCTTCGCACGACGATCGGCTCAACATTCTCGACCACGTCTATTGCGAGGCCAAGCGCGACCCCACTTTGGAGCTGCCTCCCGACCTGGTGCTCGCCCTGATCGAGGTGGAAAGCCGCTTTGACCCATGGGCGGTTTCGCCGGCGGGCGCCGTCGGTTTGATGCAGGTCATGCCCTTCTGGCCGCGCGAGCTGGGCGTGCAGAATCAACTGGTGCGCGTTGCACCGAACATCCGCATGGGCTGCGAGATTCTGCGTTATTACCTGCGCGCCGAACACCGAAATTGGGCGCGTGCCCTCGCCCGCTACAACGGCAGCGTCGGCCGCAATTCCTATCCGGCGCTGGTCATGCAGCGCTGGCAGCGTGTCTGGCGGTTTTGATATCTTTCGGCCGCAGCATTGACGTCGTGATGTCGAAGCGCTCTGACACCACAACGGCACGTCCTGCAGGAGCGATCCCGCCGTCGGCTAGCGGATCTCAAACGTGGCCGGCGGCGTCGAATCGCCGCCCGGTTCGAGCTCCAGCACGCTCTCGACACGCGCCATCGGCGGTCCCTGGTTCAGCCATTGACGCAGTCCCTCCACCGCCGCGACCGCTCCGTGGGCCTCCACTTCGACCGACCCGTCCGGAAGGTTGCGCGCGTAGCCGCGCAGGGTGAGCCGCTCGGCTTGCAGCCGAGTGCTATGACGAAAGTACACGCCCTGTACCTGGCCGGTAATGCGAAAGCGGCGCCTCACCTGCTCCACGAGGGCGCTTGCTCTTAGGGTACTGGCCGAGCGGCCGCGGGATGGGCGCTACTGCGAGACAGGCGCATCGACATGCTGAGTATCGGCATGCTGCGCGGCGTTGAGCGCCGCCGCCGCATGGCGCTTGGCCTGCTGAGCAGCGAGGCGGGCCCGCACATACTCCTGCGCTTCGAGATGTGTTTGCGCGCGCGCGATGGCCGCCTGCGCCGCGTACAAGTCCGACGACGTCGCATCGGTTGCGCCGGCCGCTTTGGCGGCGGCAATTGCCTGTCGCGCATCGCTCATTTCCTGTACGGGAGGGCCGCTCGCACAGCCGATCAGGCAAGCGACGCCGACAAATACTGCAAGGAAGCGCAACATGGCTGCAAACGACACTAACAACAGGCGGCAGGTCCGTCAAACGAGCGCCTCTTTACAATCTTATGCCCGCTGCAAATAATCCGTTGCGCCGGCGCAGCACTCGAGCCATATCGGCGCGCTTTCCCACAGGACTTAACGATGAATGAAATCCTGGTTTTGTATTATTCACGCCAAGGCAGTACCGCCGCCCTGGCGCGGCAAGTATGTCGCGGCGTCGAGACGGTCGCGGGCATGCAGGCGAGGCTCCGTACGGTACCACCGCTCACCGTCACCACCGAGCGCCCGGATCCCCCGGTACCGAACGAGGGGCCGCCGTACGCCACTCATGAGGATCTGATCCAGAGCTGCGGCTTGATTCTCGGCAGTCCGACGCGCTTCGGCAACATGGCCGCGCCGCTCAAATTCTTCCTGGACGGTACCAGCGCGCTGTGGCTCTCCGGCGCGTTGTCGAACAAACCCGCTGCCGTATTCACCTCCACGCAGACGCTGCACGGCGGGCAGGAGTCGACCTTGCTGTCCATGATGCTGCCCCTGCTCCATCACGGCATGTACCTGGTCGGCCTGCCATACAGCGAGCCCGGCCTTACTGAGACCCGCGGCGGGGGTTCTCCGTACGGCGCGAGTCACGTCGCCACGGTGAGCGGTCATGGCGAGCTCTCGGAGGCCGAGCGGGATTTGGCGCGGGCGCTCGGCGCGCGTGTGGCGGCGCTGGCTTCTCGATTGCAGGGCGGAGCTTGAGCATCGAGAACAGGGCGCGGATGCTCACAATCGGGCTGTGGACCGCGGTCGCATTGAGCTTGTTGTCCTGGATCACCGTGGGCTACCCGTGGCCGATCTGCGTGCTAGCCGTTGCGCCACTGCTCGCTCCACTGCATGGCCTGGCGCGCGGGCGGCGCCACACCTACGCGTGGGCGACCCTGTTCACCGTCCCGTATCTCATCTTTGCACTGACTGAACTGCTGGTGAATCCCGCCGCGCGCTGGGTGGCTTCGTTCAGCCTGCTGCTGGTCTTCGGCTGGTTCTGCGCTATGGTTTTGTTCTTGCGTGCATCTCGAGCGCGGCGCGGATGAAGGGGATGGTGAGGCGGCGCTGCGCAACGAGTGCCGCCTCGTCCAGATCGTCGAGGATCTCGAACAGCGAGCGCAGGTCGCGCGGCATGCGCTTCAACAGGTAATCCAGAGTCTCCGGCGGCAGCTGCAATCCTCGCTGGGCGGCGCGCAGCCTCAACGCCTCCGCCCGGCCCTCCTCGTCGAGCTCGCGCACATGATAGACAACGCATGCCGCGGCCCGCGACCGCCAATCCTGCAGCCGCCATTCGATCTGGCGCGGCGGCGACGCTGCGGCGAAAATCACGCGCGAGCGCAACTCAGCTGCCTCGTTGAACAGGCGGAACAGCGCCTGCTCCCACTCGAGATGGCCGGCGACCGCATCGACATCGTCCACGCAGAGCACGCGGCAACTTTCGAAGCCGGCGAGCGCCGCGGGCGGCAGCGCCGCCGATCGATCGAGCGGCAGGTACGCGGCCACCGCCCCGTGCGCCGTTTCGCCGGGCGCTGTTTCGCCGGGCGCCGTCGCGCCCGCCTCCGCGCACACCGCTTGCAGCAGGTGAGTCTTGCCGCTGCCGTGGTTTCCCCAGATCCACACCGGTTCGCGGCCCGGGCCGCGCAGCGCGGCGAGGACTTCGCGGTTCAGTCCCGGGGAGAAGCTCGCGAAAACCGCAGCCGCGCGCAGTCTCACGCCGAGTGCCAGCTGCCTCATGTGAGCTTCGATCCGCCGGTACGCCAGATGCCGCGGCGGCTCCTCGACTCGTTCCATGCGCTGCGGCCGTAGCGAAGGACGTAATCGATGCCGCTGATCATCACCGTCATGAACGTCAGGGCGCCGAGCAGCACGACCACCCAGGCGGGGAGACCGGAAAACTGCTCGCGGCCTATGACTGCGAAAATGAATGCCGCCTCGCACAGCGTGTTAAGTTTGCTGACCGCCGAAGGCTGCGCCTGGATCGGACCGACGTATAGCCGGTAAGCGATTGCGCCGAGAACGATGACGATGTCGCGCGCCACCGCCGCCGCCATGAACCACAGCGGTACGAGCCGCAACGCGGCGAGCACTACCAGAGTGGTCGCCAACAATAGCTTGTCGGCCACTGGGTCGAGTATTCCGCCAAGGGTGGTCTGCCAGCCGAAGCGCTTGGCGAGATAGCCGTCGGCCGCATCGGAGAGCGCCGCCGCACCGAACAGCCCAATGGTCACGGCAAACTGCCCATGCACGAGCGTGAGTGCGATGGGTATCACCAGCACGATCCTGAGTGAACTGATGAGATTCGGAACTTGGCGCAGCCATCGATACACGGTGAGGAGGCTACCGGCGCAATTCGAAGCGCTGAATCCCGTTGTCGCCGGCGGCGATCGGTTGGAGACGACCGTTCAAGGCCAGGGCATGCTGCAGCGATTCGGTGCCGCCGCGTGTGGTCAGCCGGAAACGCACCGTGTCGCCGTTCAAGGCATCGACGCCCACGTGTGAAACGAAGGTGAGCGATTCAAGGTACCCTTGCACGAGAGCATAGTCGCGCACATCGCGCACTCCCGTGACTTCGATGTCGACCGGCATCAGACTGCCGCTGACCGCGAAGATACCGGCGTAGGTGTCGGCAGCCCGATTGATGCCTTCCAGGGCACCCGAAAACTCGCTGCTGCGATCCTGGAACTGAAAGGTCCAGCGAACCGGTGTCGAAAGGGTCGCGCCGGCGGCACGACCGATGAGCGTGCCTTCCGCTCCCAGGCGATGCCCGATATCCGCCAGCGCGCCCGGCGCGGCGCCGACCAAGCCGGCATAGTCCAGATGATCGCGCTGCACCTCGGCCGTACTCGGCCACATGACCGGGGCGCCGCGAGCGGCGGCAGCCGCGTCAATCGCCGATTTGAGCTCAGAGACATCATCCGCGGTGACGATGGTGCCGGTCTGTGCACCGGTTTGCACCGCCAGCCAGACAAAGGTCGAGGGCCGCTCGTGGCCCCACAGCGGTTGGCCGTTCTGCGTCAGCCAGCGTTCGATGGCGCCGCCGTCGAACGCCACCCAGAGTTTGTTCTCGGGTGCCGCGCTGTATTGCTGTACATAGCGGCGCGCGTTCGTGATGAGTGGTGCCAGAGCCGGATCGTCGTCCGCTGTGCGGCGTCCGGTGACTCTCACCAGGACCATCTGCATCGCGGCCGCGAAGGCCGCCGTCTGCGCAGCCTCGGATCGATCGGCGACGGGGACGGTTGCCTGATAAAGTTCGCCGCGTGTCAGCGCGCGGCCGGGGTCGGCCAGGCACCAGGCAATCGCACCCAAGCACAGAAGGAGTGCAAGATGCAAATATCGGGCGCAAATGTCGCGGTAAGCCTGTCCCATGGTGTAATCACGTAAGCCCTTAAGTTCCCTGATGTAAAATACCACAGCTTGCCGACCCGCCGCGTCGGCCGTCCGTCCACGAAGGAATCGAATGAAGCAGCGAGCGCCCGTGACCTATCGCGACGCCGGAGTCGACATCGACGCCGGGGAGGAGTTGGTCGAGCGGATCAAACCCAAGGTCGCCCGCGCCATGCGGCGCGAGGTGCTGGGCGGTATTGGCGGCTTCGGCGCTCTGGTGGAGCTGCCGATGGACCGCTACAGCAAGCCTGTGCTGGTGTCGGGAACGGACGGGGTCGGCACCAAACTGCGCCTCGCCATCGATACCGGGCGCCACGATACGGTGGGCATCGATTTAGTGGCGATGTGCGTGAACGACGTCGTCGTGCAGGGGGCTGAGCCACTCTTTTTTCTCGATTATTTCGCGACCGGAAAACTCGACGTCGATGTCGCTGAGCGCGTCATCGCCGGTATCGTGGAGGGCTGCGTGCAGGCCGGCTGCGCGCTGGTGGGCGGCGAAACAGCCGAAATGCCCGGTATGTATCACGGCGAGGACTACGATCTGGCGGGCTTTTGCGTGGGCGTAGTGGAAAAAGATCGCATCATCGACGGCTCGAACACCGCGGCGGGCGATGTGGTGCTCGGACTGCCCTCTTCCGGTCCGCATTCCAACGGATTTTCCCTGATCCGCAAGATAATCGAGCTCGGCGGCGCCGATTTGGAGGCCGAGGTGGGGGGCGCGGTGCTCGCCGATCTTCTCATGGCGCCGACGCGCATCTACGTCCGACCGCTGCTCGCGCTGCTGCACGAGCTGTCGGTGCACGGACTGGCGCACATCACCGGCGGCGGCCTGGTCGACAACATTCCTCGGGTGATCCCGGAGGGGCTGGAAGTGGTTCTCGAGCGCAATGCCTGGCCGCGCATGCCGGTATTCGAATGGCTGCAGGCCCAGGGCCGGGTCACCGATGCGGAGATGTATCGAGTATTCAATTGCGGCATCGGTATGACCGTTCAGGTCGCGGCCCACGATGCCGACCGGGCGGTTGCGATACTGCGCGCCGCGGGCCAGCCCGCTTTGAGGATCGGCGAGGTGCGCAGCGGCGCGCGCGGCGTCGTCATCGCTTGAGCAGCCGGCCCCAACGCGCGCCGATCGTCGTCCTGATTTCCGGGCGCGGCAGCAACATGCGGGCGCTGGTCGAGCGCAGCCGCGAGCCGGCGATGGGATATGAAGTCAGCGCCGTGCTGTCGGACAATCCCGCGGCGAAAGGACTCGCGCTGGCGCGCGATCTCGGCGTCACCGCCCGGGCGCTGGCGCCCGCCGAGGCCGCCGATCGGGCCGCCTACGAGCTCGAGTTGGCCGCCGCCATCGACGAGCATGCGCCCTCGCTGATCGCTCTCGCCGGCTTCATGCGCATCCTGTCCGCCCAATTCGTGGCGCGCTATGCGGGGCGAATACTGAACATCCATCCCTCTCTGCTGCCGAAATTTCCGGGGCTGCACACGCACCGGCGCGCGCTCGAGGCGCACGAAGCGCAGCACGGCGCAACCGTACACTTCGTAACCGAGCAGCTCGACGGCGGGCCGCCCGTCATCCAGGCCCAGGTGAAGGTGGAACCGGACGACGATGAGGACAGCCTCGCCGCCCGTGTCCAGTCTCAGGAGCACAGGATCTACCCGCTCGCGGTGCACTGGTACTGCACGGGCCGGCTGCGCTATGCGCAGGGGCGTGCGTGGCTCGACGGCGCGCCGCTCTGCGGCCCGGTTCACTACGGCGCTGAGCGCCGCCCCGAGGTCGCTGAATGAGAATGGGAACGTTGTGCACAGGGTTGCTGGCCGTGGCCGTCGCGGGCTCCGTACGCGCCGAGGAGCCGCCTACGCCCGCAAGTGTCCCGGCCGATGCCGGCATCGCACCGTTTTCCGCGCACTACGTGGCGGAATGGAAGAACATCACGGTGGGCACCAGCGATTTGAAGCTGGAGCGCGGTGCGCAGCCCGGACAGTACGTCTACAAGTGGACGATCAGCGCGCGCGGCATCTTCCGGATCGTTTATTCGAGCGACTTGACGCAGCAAAGCTGGATGAGCCTGGCCGACGGGCACATACGCCCGGAAAAATACCGCGCCGAAGAGGGCTCATCGAGCCTCAGCCTGGATTTCGACTGGGGCGCCGGCCGCGCCAACGGCCTATCGGAAGGCAAGCCGGTGCAGATCGAGCTTAAACCCGGATCTCAGGATCTGATGTCCATCCAGGTCGAGATCATGCTCGATTTGAAGAACGGCGCGCTGCCGGGGGTGTTCTACATCGTCGACAAAGACCAGCTGAAGGATTTCATCTACAAGCAGGAAGGCACCGCGCGCATCCGGACCGGCCTCGGTCAGCTCGACACCATCATTGTCTCGAGCCGGCGCCCCGGCAACGACCGGATCCTGCGCATGTGGTTCGCGCCCTCCTTGGGCTTCGTACCGGTGCAGGCGGAGCGCTCGCGCGGCGACAGGCTCGAATTTGCGATGCGGATCAAAAGCCTCAGGCCCTAAAGGGCACCGCCAGACCTTCAGGTTTTGGGCAGCGTCACGCCGCGCTGGCCTTGATACTTGCCGCCCCGATCCCGGTACGAGGTTTCGCAGACCTCGTCGGACTCGAAGAACAGCATTTGTGCGACGCCCTCGTTGGCGTAGATCTTCGCGGGCAGGGGCGTCGTATTGGAGAACTCCAGCGTGACGTGCCCCTCCCATTCGGGCTCGAGCGGCGTTACGTTGACGATGATGCCGCAATTGCGGACGAAAACGCCCGCCTGCAATGCGAAATTGCCGGCCTCAGGAACCGTCAGACAGTACACATCGTGGTCGCCGGCAATTTCGCGCACGGCCACGACCCTGTGATTGCGATAGGCGGGGGTCCCTCTGAACTTCGCGATGACCTCGGGAAAGCGCCGGAACACCGACCGATCGCAATTGAGCATCGCAGCAGCCCCGCGAATCGAGCCGGTCTCGTCGAGAGCGCGGCGAACTGCCTCATTCGAAATCTCGCCGCGCAGCCTGATGCGCCGTGCCACCTCGGCCTGCCTACGGCGCCGCTGTCCGCCGTCCGTTGCCCATGCCTCGACCACGAGGCGCGAATGCCGCAGCCGCTCGATCGGATCGGCATAACGCTTGAGTGTGGCCCGCCGATGCGCCTCGCGAGTCGCATCGGTCGGGTTTCGACGCGCCTCGATGAGCCGCGTGCGCATCAGCTGAAACCGGTCAGATTGCCAGAATTCGCTCGCTCTGCGTGATTGGACGCGGGAGAAATGGTCTCGCCACTGCGGATCTTGCGCTCTCCTGAGCAGTGCCTCTCGTATAGCCGAGCCATGCCCCTCAGCATCGAATTCTTCACCGTAGCTTTCCCCGTTGTGCAAACGAATGTGCTCCGACGCAGGCATCCTTTGAATGTTGGTTGGCCGGTTGTTACGACGATCGAAGTCCACATGATGGCGATGCGTGCCCGGGCCGTCCTCGTATATTTCGTGCCTGACGTTCCACTCGTCCGCCAGTCGATGTGTCGAGTAAAGATGCCCGTCGATCGGTTGATACACCACCTCGTAGCCGCGAAATACGTCCCGGTACAGGGGCATCAGCGCATCCCGGGGACGAAGCGCATGCGCCTCGGTCATGCGCCCGTCGCGCCGCAGGAACAGGTGATCGGGCGTCGCATGAATGCGTTCGCCGCTGTCCAACTCGATTTCAACCAGCGAGTCTCGGCCAATGAACCGAGGAGCATCCAGATGAGTAACGATCAGGCGACCGTGCTGGCCAATGCTGTAGCCCCAAAACAGCTCCCCTTGGGCATGCCGGCTGGCCATCTCCTCGAGGGTGGGCGCCGTTCCATCGACCAGCGCCACCCGAGTGTCTCCGCGGAAGCATCTTGCGTAGGTCGATTTTCCAAGGCAGATGGTGAGCACGGTGCGCGGAATTCGAAAGAACTCCACCGTCCCTGCCAGCGCGAAAGAGTTGGGCGGAATGATGCATACCGGCCCCTTGAAATCGACGAACGACTTTTCGTCGAAGCTCTTCGGATCGACGATGGTCGAATTGATGTTGGTGAAGATCTTGAACTCATCCGCGCAGCGCACATCGTATCCGTAGCTCGACGTGCCGTACGAGACGATCTTGTGCCCGTCGGCAACGCGCACCTGCTCGGGCGAGAATGGGTCGATCATTCCATGCTCGCGCGCCATGCGCCGGATCCACCGGTCGCTCTTGATGCTCAAGTCACTTCCACGGTGATCTTGGGGAACATCGCGCTGTAATCCTTGTTCAAGGTCGACAGCCGCGCCGCCGCGCGCCGCGCCATCGTCAGGTAGGCGCGCGCCCGCGCGCTGCCCGGTTCGGCCGCCACGGTGGGCGAGCCGCCGTCCGCCTCTTCGCGAATGCGGATGTCGAGCGGCAATTCCCCCAGCAGCTGCACGCCGTACTGCTCGGCCATGCGGCCCCCGCCGCCGCTGCCGAAGATGTGTTCGACGTGGCCGCACTGGCTGCACACATGCACGCTCATGTTCTCCACGATGCCGAGGACCCGCACTTCCACCTTCTCGAACATCTTCAGGCCCTTGCGCGCATCGAGCAGCGCGATGTCCTGCGGAGTCGTCACGATGATGGCGCCGCTCACCGGTACACGCTGGGCCAACGTCAATTGAATATCGCCGGTCCCCGGCGGCATGTCGACGACCAGATAGTCCAGATCCCCCCAGGAGGTCTCACCAAGCAGTTGGGTCAATGCCTGGGTAACCATCGGCCCGCGCCACACCATGGGCTGTTCGGGATCGATCATGAAACCGATCGACATGACCTGGACCCCGTGAGCGCGCAGCGGAGTGATGTGCTTGCCGTCGGCGCTCTCGGGCTTGAGGCCGGCAAGACCCATCATCTGCGGCTGGCTGGGACCGTAGATGTCGGCATCCAGCAATCCCACCCGAGCACCCTGGGCAGCCCAGGCGAGCGCGAGATTGGCCGCCGTGGTCGACTTGCCCACGCCGCCCTTGCCGGAGGCCACCGCGACGATGTTCTTGATGCCGGCGAGCGGCTTGAGCGTGCGCTGCACGGCATGCGCCGTGATGTCCGCGGTGAGCTTCAGATGCAGACTGGCGCCGCCCAGAGCCGGCCCCAGGTGCTCCTGCAGGGCCGGCTGCAGTTCGGCGGCATAATCGGCACAGGGAAACCCGAATTTGAGCTCGACGGTCGCCACATTGCCGTGCAACGAAACCGCCTCGATCGCCTTGGCCTGGCCGAGGGTCTGGCCAAGATAGGGGTCGGTAAAGGCGCCGAGCGCGGCCCGGATGGCAACGGAGGGGTCGTCAAAATGCGTCATATATTGCCATTCTAGCGCACGCGGATCGACCCTGGCGGTATGGCATAATCCAAAATTGAGAATTAAAACGCGGTCGGCATCGTGCCAAAGGTGAGAATGGACGCTCTTGAGGGCTGTGCAGTTCAAGGCACCGAATGAGTTTATTCGCCAACTACCGTGCCGATCGGTTGATTGCTGAGGTCAAATCGAGCGGAAATCCCGGCGGCCCCGCGGCGCAGAAGGCGTTGGAGAAGCTGCTCGCACTCGGTCCGGGCGCCATCGATTCGATCGTAGGCGCGCTCAACAGCGCCGAAAAGAAGGAAACCCTGGTTTACGTCGAGACGCTGGCCAAGCTGATCGATGCGAAAACGCTGCCGCATCTGCTCAGGACCATGGGGGACGCCAACGGCCGGGCGATGTCAGGGATCGCCTGGGCATTGTCCTCCAGCCGCAATTATCCGGCGAGCGCATTGCTGGATGCGCTCGGCAAGGCGGACATGCCGAAGCCGGCCATTCTGGAAGTTATCAACGCGCAGAAGAGCCGCTTCACGGTCCGGGAGCTGTTAAATGCCGCCTATAACCAGGAAGGCGCCGAGCGCGCCGGTCTGTTCAAGATCATCGGCGAGATTGCCGATGAATCCACCGTCGACGATTTGGTCGCACGAATCGAGGGCAAGGATCCGATTGCGCGGCTGCACATCATCAACATCTTGGCGCGCTTCAATCTTCCCAAAGTGCAGCAAGCCCTGCAGGGCCAGCTCAAGGACAACAACAAATTGATCCGCTCCGCCGCGCTATCGGGGCTGGCGCGCATGGACGGACCGTTCGACATGCAGCTGATCTGCGGCATGCTGCGCGATCCGGAGATCGAAGTGCAGAACAAGGCCGTCGACGTGGTGGTGCGCGCCAATCACCCCGAAACGGTCAAGTACCTGGTCGAAGTGCTCAAGGATGAGAACGAGTACGCACGGCGCGCTGCGGTGGAGGTGCTGAACGTGGTCGGCACCTCCAAGTCGGTCAAATTCCTGCTCGAGGTGATCGCCGACAGTGACTGGTGGGTGCGCACACGGGCAGCCGATGCGCTCGGCAAGATCGGCGGACCGAAGGTCGTGGACGCCGTCCTGGCACTCATCAAGGATGAGAACCAGGACATTCGCCGCGCGGCGATCGAAATCTTGAACCAGACCAAGGATGAGCGCGCCGTGGCGCAGCTGATCGACGCCACCAAGGACCGCGATTGGTGGGTGAGCGAACGCGCGGTGGATGCGCTGGCCGAAATCGGCAGCACAAAGGCTCTGCCCCGGTTCATTGAAATGCTCGGCGGCAGCGAGCCGAAGTCGCTGCCGACCGTGGTGCGGGCCATTGGAAAAATCGGCGACCAAAAGAGCATCGAACACCTGCTGCCGATGTTGCAGCGCCCGGAAAACGAAATCAAAGTCGAGGCCATCGCGGCGCTCGCCAAGCTGGCCGACGAGCGGCGGGCCGATACTATTCGAGTCAGGCTGCAATCGGTCGCTTCCAGCGGCGAGGGCACGATCAGCCAGGCGGTGGCGCGGGCCATGCAGGCGCTCGACAACCGCTTCTCCACGCAGCAGATCGTCGCCAACCAGCGCGCCGCCCAGATGCAGGAGCCGGCGAAGACGCTGCTCATCGACAATCAGGAATTGGCCAGCGTCATCAAGCAGAACGAGGCGCAGGCGCAGGCCGCCAAACTCGACATCAATACGCTCAAGTCGGGCGATGTCATCGAGGGGCGCTACAAGTTCATCGAAAAGATCGGCAAGGGGGCCTTCGGCACGGTGCTGCTCATGGAGGATACCGTCGTCGAAGAGCGTTTGATCTTGAAGTTCTTGAATCCCAACGTCGCCTCGGATGAGGAGATGATGAAGCGCTTCGTGCACGAGTTGCGCTACAGCCGCAAGATCACCCACAAAAACGTCATCCGCATCTACGATTTTCTGTACATCCGCGGCAACTACGCGATCTCAATGGAATACTTTCCATCGCATACCCTGGGAGGCGAGATCGTCAACGAGAAACCGGTGGACCTCAAGCGCGCCGTCAAGTTCGGCATCGATATCGCGACCGGCATGGCGGTCGCGCATCAGGCGGGTATCGTGCATCGCGACCTGAAACCCGCAAACGTGCTGATCGACAATGACGGACTGCTCAAGATCGTCGACTTCGGTGTGGCGGCGGCGCAGAGCCAGGGCGACACGCAGTTGACCAAGACCGGCTACGTCATCGGCTCCCCGAAGTACATGGCGCCCGAACAGATCCTCGGCAAGAAAGTCGATGAGCGGGCGGACATCTACAGCCTCGGCGTCATCCTGTACGAAATGTTCTGCGGTATTCCGCCGTACTCGCGCGGCGATCACATGTCGGTCATGTACCAGCACGTGCAGGGTAAGGCACGGCCGCCGATCGAGATCAACAAGGCGCTGCCGCAGGAATTGAACAACCTGGTCATGAAGTGCATGGCCCTGGACAAGGCCAAGCGCGCACAGTCGATGGACGAACTGCGTTTATCGCTCGAAAAGTTCCTCTAAGGGCGGCTTGTCCGACTGTTGGACACCGGGGCTTAGACGTAGCTCACGTTTATTGCCCTTGGTCGCAACAAACGCTCGAAAATCCAACCGCTTACGGGTAGCCTTCGGCGTTATGGCAAGAATCGACGCATTCCTCAAACTGGGCGTGGCGCAGGGCTGCTCGGATCTGCACCTCGCCGTCGGGGTGCCGCCGATGCTGCGCATGCATGGGGATTTGATGCCGATCAAGTTTCGCGACCTGGGCGATGCGGAACTCGAGGGCTACATCACCGAGGTACTGACCCAATCGCAGCTGAAGACCCTGCGAGACGGGCATGATTTGGATTTCTCCTATGTGTCCGCGGACGGCGGCCGGTTTCGCGTCAACGTGTATCGCAAGGAGACCGGCATGGGGGCCGCCTTCCGCTCGATCCCCACGCAGATGCCGACCATGGAGCAGCTGAACCTGCCTCCCATCGTGCGCAAGCTGTGCGACTACCATCAGGGAATGATCCTGGTCACCGGATCGACGGGCACCGGCAAGACCACCACGCTCGCGGCGATGATCGATTACCTCAATACGACGCGCACGCTCAACATCATCAGTCTGGAAGACCCGATCGAATTCGTCCACCGCAGCAAATCGAGCCAGGTCATCCAGCGGGAATTGGGAACGCACCTGCCGTCCTTTGCCGAAGGGGTGCGCGCGGCCATGCGCGAGGATCCGGACGTGATTCTGGTCGGCGAGCTGCGGGACGCCGAAACGATCGCCATGGCGATGACGGCCGCGGAAACCGGACACCTGGTGCTCGGCACCTTGCACACCACCAGCGCCACGAAAACCATCGATCGCATCATCGATGCGCTGCCCACCGAGGAGCGCGAACAAACCAAGAGCTTTCTGGCCTCGAGTTTGATCGCGGTGATCACCCAGATCCTGCTGAAGACGCCCGATCAGCGCGCACGCCGCGCCGTATGCGAAATCATGGTGCTGACCAAGGCCATCGGCAAATTGATCATGACCGATCAGTCGCATCAGATACCGAGCCAGCTGCAGATGGGCAAGGAATACGGGATGCAGCTGCTGGATCAGGCGCTGCTCGCGGCCATTGCCGCCAAGGAAGTCGATCCGGAACAGGCCTATTCGTACGCGGTCGACAAGCGCCAGTTCCAGCGCTTCGTTCCCGATCTCGCAGGCGTGCCGCCGCTCGAACCCGCCACGCCTTGACGATCACGTCATGCCCGCCATCGACACATATCTGAATCAGGTGTTGCAGCGCGACGGATCGGATCTGCACTTTCTCGCCGGCGACCTGCCGCGCGTGCGACAGTACGGGGAACTCAAGCCGCTCGCCCAGGAGCCGCTGAACGCCGACATGGTCAAGGCGACGCTGTACGAGATCATGCCCAAACTCTCGGTCGAGCGCTTCGAAACGAAGGACGGGACGGACTTCGCCTACAGCATGCCCGGGGTTGCGAGATTTCGCGTCAACGTGATGCGCCAGCTGAACGGCATGGGGGGAGTGTTCCGCTCCATTCCCTCCAAGGCGCGCTCGGCGGAGGAGCTTAATCTGCCCGAAGCTGTGCGCAACCTTTGCAAGATCAACAGCGGGCTGATCCTGGTCACGGGCAAGACCGGGTCCGGCAAGTCCACCACGCTCGCGGCGATGATCGATGACATCAATACGCGCGAGAAGGGCCATATCCTCACCATTGAGGATCCGATCGAATTCGTGCATCTGCGCAAAAACTGCCTGATCAGCCAGCGCGAAATCGGGGTTCACGCGGCCACCTTCTCCTCGGCGCTGCTGTCCGCCTTGCGCGAAGATCCGGACGTGATCCTGGTCGGCGAGCTTCGCGACCTCGAGACCATGAGCATCGCGGTGACCGCGGCGGAGATGGGAATTCTGGTGATGGGAACGCTGCACACCAACGGCGCCGCGGCGACGGTCGATCGACTGGTCAATGCCTTTCCTGCGGACAAGCAGCCGCACGTGCGCACCATGCTGTCGACCAGTCTGCGCGGCGTGGTGTCGCAGCAGCTCATCCCCAAGGCCGATAAAAAGGGACGCGTCGCCGCCCTGGAGATCCTGATCAATACGCCCGCGATCTCCAACTTGATCCGCCAGGGCAAAATGGATCAGCTGGAAAACGGCATGCAAACCGGCTCGGCGTCCGGCATGCGGCTGATGGATGCGGCGATTCAAAGCCTACTCGATCAGCGCCTGATCAGCGGCAAGGAAGCGTTCAAAAAGGCGATCAACAAAGCCAGATTCGAGCAGTTTCGCGACGCCGAATGAGCGGCCCAGCCGGGCCCGCACGCGCCGCGAACCGCCGCTTCGCCCACCTGACGGGGCGCGCCGTGGCATAATTTGGCATGACTCAACGACGCAGAATCCTCGTCACCAGCGCACTGTATTACGCCAATGGTCCGCTCCATCTGGGCCATGTTCTCGAGGCCATACAAACCGACATCTGGGTGAGGTTTCAGAAGCTTCGCGGCCACGAATGCTATTACGTATGCGCCGACGACACTCACGGCACGCCCATCATGCTCAAGGCTCAATCCGAGGGGATCACGCCCGAGGAGTTGATCCGGCGGGTACACATCGAGCACACGCGGGACTTGGAGCAGATGCTGATCGGTCTGGACAATTTCGGCTCGACGCACTCGGCCGAGAACGAAGCCGTCTGCGACCGCATGTACCGCGCGCTGCGCGCTGCCGACTACATCGATCGGCGCACCGTCCGCCAGGCCTACGACGACACTGCCAAGATGTTTCTGCCCGACCGCTACGTCAAGGGGACCTGCCCCGTCTGCGGCACCGCGGACCAATACGGGGACTCCTGCGAGAATTGCGGCTCCACGTATACGCCGGCGGATCTGAAGAATCCGCTCTCCGTGGTGACGGGCACGGCTCCCGTGTGGCGCGAATCGGAGCATTATTTCTTTCGCTTGAGCGCATTCGAACCGCGTCTCGCCGCCTGGGTGAAGAGCGGTTCGGTGCAGGCCAGCGTCGCGCACAAACTCGATGAGTGGTTCTCGCAAGGTCTTAAGGACTGGGACATATCCCGCGATGCGCCCTACTTCGGCTTTGAGATCCCGGACGCTCCGGGAAAGTATTTCTACGTCTGGTTCGACGCACCCATAGGGTATCTGGGCAGCTTCACGCAGCTCTGCGCACGTAGCGGACTTAAGTTCGACGATTTTCTCAAGGCGGACTCGCGCGCCGAGATGCATCATTTCATCGGCAAGGACATTCTGTATTTTCATACCTTGTTCTGGCCGGCGGTGCTCGAAGGCGCGGGGATGCGCCGCCCCACCGCCGTGCACGCGCACGGATTCGTGACCATCAACGGCGAAAAGATGTCGAAATCGCGCGGCACCTTCATCACCGCTCGGCGCTATCTGGACAGCTTCAAGCCGGAGTATTTGCGCTACTACTTCGCGGCCAAGCTCGGGCCCGGCATCGACGACATCGACATGAACCTGGACGAATTCACCACTAGGCTGAATTCGGACATCGTCGGCAAGCTGGTGAACATCGCGAGCCGCTGCGCCGGTTTCATCACCAAGAGCGCCGGCGGGACCTTGGCGGGCGTGCTGCCCGAACCGGATCAGTACGCAACGTTTGCGGCGGCGGGGGAAGGCATTGCAGCCGCCTACGAGAATCGCGACACCGCCGGCGCGATCCGTGAAATCATGGCGCTCGCCGATCTTGCGAATCAATACATCGACTTTTGCAAGCCATGGGCCCTCGCCAAACAGCCGGGCCAGTCCGCCGCTGTGCAGGGCGTGTGCACTCAGGGGTTGAATTGCTTCCGCGCGCTGATGATCTACCTGCAGCCGGTACTGCCCGAAATGGCGGCGCATGCACAGCGGTTTTTCCAGGAGCCGGCATGGCGCTGGGAGAGCGCAGCGCGGCCCCTGCTGGGAACGAGCATCCTTCCCTACCAGGCACTCGCCACCCGCCTGGATCCGAAAGCGGTGGCCCGCCTGGTGGAACCCGAATCTCCGGAGGCATCCTCGGCATCGGCAGTCGCGGCCGCGCCAGCCGTGGCGGCGCCAGCCGTGGCGGCGCCGGCAGTCGCAGCGCCGGCAGTCGCGGCGAGCGCCGACGCAAAGCTCGTTTCCATCGATGAGTTCTTGCGCATCGATCTGCGGGTGGCCAAGGTGCTCGAGGCCGACCTGATCGCCGGCGCCGACAAGCTGCTCAAATTGCGCCTCGATGTGGGCGAACTCGGCGAGCGCCAGATCTTCGCCGGCATTCGCTCCGCGTACGATCCGAAGTCGCTGGTCGGCCGGCTGATCGTGGTGGTGGCCAACCTGGAGCCGCGAAAAATGCGCTTCGGCACTTCCGAAGGCATGATGTTGGCCGCCGGCCCGGGCGGGAAGGACATATTCGTACTGTCTCCCGATGCCGGTGCGGCTCCCGGCATGCGAGTCAAGTAATGGATCGCGCTGCCGTCCCGTCCAGCGAGGTGGCGCGCATCGATGCCCTGCTGCCGCAGACGCAGTGCACGCGCTGCGGCTATTCCGGGTGCCGGCCCTATGCCGCTGCCATCGTCAGCGGCGAAGCGCAGATCAACCAGTGTCCTCCGGGCGGCAGCGCCACGATCCGCGCATTGGCGCAGTTGCTGGGCCGCGAGTTTCGCCCGTTGAATCCGGCGAACGGCACGGAGTCGCCGCCGCGCGTCGCGTGGATCGATGAAGCGCGATGCATCGGCTGCGCGCGCTGCCTGTCGCCCTGCCCCGTGGACGCCATCGTCGGCGCCGCCAAGTATCTGCACACCGTGCTCATCGATCGGTGCACGGGCTGCGAGCTGTGTTTGCCGCCCTGCCCGGTCGATTGCATCGAGATGCGTCCGGGACCGCCACCCGCCGCGAACCAGGCCGAACTCAATCGCGCACGCCATGATTCCCATACCGATCGATTGCAGTGGCGCGCGGAAGCGCGCCGCCGCGAGATCGCCGCCAAGAAGGCAGCCGCGCACGCGCTCCGCGCACCGGCCGCGCCGTGAACGGGCAGCCGTGAACGGGCAGCCGTGAACGCCGCGAAGCGGCGCGCCATCTTTGCGCGCCTGCAGGAGAGCAACCCGGCGCCGCGCACGGAACTCAAGTACCGCACTCCCTTCGAACTGTTGGTCGCGGTGATCCTCTCCGCCCAAGCCACCGACAAGAGCGTGAACAAGGCCACCGCGAGCCTGTTCCGGACCGCCGACACCCCGGCGGCCATGCTCGCGCTGGGAGTGGCCGGAATCACTCCGTACATCAAGTCGATCGGGCTGTACAACAGCAAGGCCAAAAATATCATCGCCACGTGTCAGGCGCTGCTCGCGCAGCACGCCGGTCGGGTGCCGCGCACGCGCGAAGCGCTCGAGCAGCTGCCCGGGGTGGGGCGCAAGACCGCGAACGTCGTGCTGAACACCGCATTCGGCGAATCCACCATCGCCGTCGACACGCACATCTTTCGAGTCGCCAACCGCACCGGGCTCGCGCCCGGCAAAACCGTGCGCGCCGTGGAAGACAAGCTGATGAAGACCGTGCCGCCCGAATTTCTCCAAAATGCGCATCATTGGCTGATCCTGCACGGCCGCTATGTGTGCACGGCGCGCAAGCCGGCTTGTCCTCGCTGTCAGATCGCGGACCTCTGCGAGTTCCGGCACAAGACGCGAGCAGACCCGCGGTTGCAGGCAGCTTCCCCATGAAGGCGCCTCCCCCGTGACGGCTGTCGGCGGGTACACCCGCGAACAGCTGCGGCAAAGCTACGCCGACGCCTGGCGCAAGCGGCTCGCCGGCTCGCCCCTGACGCCGCTCGAATCGATGATCGCGGAGGTGATCGAACTGCATCCGGAATACCAGGCCATGGTGGGCAATTCGCAGGCCGCCGTGGACTTCGATCCGACCGCGGACGGCGCCGCGGAGAATCCTTTTTTACATATGGGGCTGCATCTGGCCGTCCGCGAGCAGCTCTCCATCGACCGGCCTTCGGGCATTCGGGAACTGCGGCGCGAGGGGGCATCGCGTCTCGGCGATCTGCACGGCGCCGAGCACGCTCTCATGGAGGCATTGGCCGAGACCCTGTGGGAGGCGCAGCGCGCCGGCCGGGCGCCGGATGAAGTGCGCTACATGGAACTCGCTCGACGGCGCATCTTTGCCCTCGCCGGCGCATGACCAGCCCCGGCCGCTGAAGGTTAAGCAAGCTTCATGCGCGCTTCATCGGAGCGGTGAGCAGCGCCCGCTATCCTCGAGCAGATCATTTCGGGGGAAAGCTACATGCGCACCTGGGTGCCAGCGACCGCTGCCTGTCTGCTGCTATCGGCTCTGGCCGCGGCGAATGAGCCGCCGGCCGCTAGCTCCCCGGCGCCCACCAGCACCCCGCCCGCCGCCGCGGGTGCAGCCGCCGGCACAACCGCGGACAACGAGGCGGCCGCCAAGCACGCCAAGCGCACCGCCTGTCTCAAGACCGCCAAGGCGAAGAAACTGGTGGGTCCGCAAAGGACGGCATTCATCAAGGAATGCATCGCCGCGCCCTAAAGTATAAGGCGCCGCCGCCGTTCGTGCCGCTGCGGCGCTTGCGCTACCGCTTCGGAATATACAGATCGGTCAACGTCCCCTCGAACGCCTCGGCGGCGAACGCCACCGTCTCGGACAGAGTGGGATGGGCATGGATGGTCAAGCCGACATCCGCCGCATCGGCGCCCATCTCGATGGCAAGGCCCAGCTCTGCGATCAATTCGCCCGCGTTGGTGCCGACGATGCCGCCGCCGATGACCCGATGCGTCTGCTTGTCGAATAGGATCTTGGTGAAGCCCTCGTCGCGGTTGATCGAAAGCGAGCGGCCGCTCGCGGCCCAAGGGAATGTGCCCTTGCCGAACTCGATGCCGCGCGCTTTGGCATCGGTTTCGCTGATCCCCACCCATGCGATCTCCGGATCCGTGTACGCGACGGAGGGAATGCAGCGAGCGTCGAACGCGGCCTTGTGTCCCGCCGCGACCTCTGCCGCCACCTTCGCTTCGTGCGTCGCCTTGTGCGCCAGCATCGGCGCTCCGGCAATGTCGCCGATGGCGAAGATATGCGGCCGATTGGTGCGCATCTGCTTGTCGACGGCGATGATGCCATGTCGATCGACCGCGATGCCGGCGGCCGCAGCATTGATGGCATTGCCGTTGGCGCTGCGCCCGACGGCCACCAGCACCCGGTCGAAGTCCTCGGGCGCCGGGGCATCGGGCCCGTCGAAGGTGGCGCGCAATCCTCCCGGTTGCGCCTCGAGCTTGGCCACGCGAGTCTTCAGCAGAATCCGCGCATAGCGCTTTTCGATGCGCTTGTGCAGCGGGCGCACCAGATCGCGGTCGGTGCCCGGCATCAGGCCCTCGCTCAGCTCCACCACCGTCACTCTCGTGCCGAGTGCATCATAGACGCAGGCCATCTCGAGACCGATGATGCCGCCGCCGACCACCAGCAGCCGGTGGCAATCGAGCGGCAATTCGAGCGCGCCGGTCGAATCGATGATGCGAGGATCGTCCGGAAAGCCCGGCAGGCGCACCGACTCGGACCCGGCCGCGACGATGCACTGCTTGAAGTCGAGGCGCTTCGCGCCGTCCGGCGTCTGCAGCTCCAGCGAATGCGGGCCGATGAACTTCGCCTCGCCGCGAATCACATCGACCTTGCGCTGCTTCGCGAGCAGCGTAAGGCCGTTGGTCAATTTGGTGACGACTCGGCCCTTCCAGGCGCGCAAGCGCTCCAGGTCGATCTGCGGAGGAGCAAACACGACGCCGCAGGCCGCCATGTCGGCGGCATCCTCGATCACCTTGGCCGCATGCAGCAGCGCCTTCGAGGGGATGCAGCCCACGTTCAAGCACACGCCGCCCAGAACCGGCCAGCGCTCGATGAGGGTGACCTTCAAGCCCAGATCGGCCGCGCGAAAGGCCGCCGTGTAGCCGCCTGGGCCTGCGCCGAGCACCACCAGATCGAGCGCACCCGGCGGTGCGGCGGTCGGCTCCGCCGTGACCGACGGCCGCGCGCCGGGGGCGGCCGCGGCGGGAGCCGCAGCGGCAGGCGCCTCAGGAGGCGACGCGCCGGCCGATGCGGCGGTGGCGGCGGCATCGGCAGCGCTCGCGGTCGCGGTCGCGATCAAGGTGCCGGCCGACACCTCCTGGCCCTTCTTGACCTCGATCGTAGCAATCGTGCCGCTCACCGGCGACGGCACGTCCATGGAAGCCTTCTCGGTCTCGAGCGTGATCAGCGGATCGTCGATGCGGATCTGCGCGCCGACTGCCACCAGCACCTCGACTACGGTCACGCCCTTCGAGTCGCCCAGATCAGGAACCCGGATCTCGATGACGCTCACAGCAGCGCCTTCACGTCGCCCAAGATGCCGCTCAGAAACACGACGAAGCGCGCAGCCTCGGCGCCGTCGATCACTCGATGATCATAGGACAGCGACAGCGGCAACATCAGCCTCGGTACGAACGTGCCCTTGTCGAACACCGGCTTTTGGCTGGATCGCGATACGCCGAGGATCGCCACTTCGGGCGCGTTGATGATCGGCGTGAACGCAGTGCCGCCGATGCCGCCGAGGCTCGAGATGGTGAAGGAGCCGCCCTGCATCTCCGCCGCCGTCAGTTTTCCGGCGCGCGCTTTTTCCGACATCCCCGCCAGTGAGCGCGCGATGTCGAACAAATTGCCGCGATCGGCGTCGCGAATCACCGGCACCACGAGACCGTTCGGCGTATCGGCGGCGAATCCGATATGGAAATACTTCTTGAGAATCAGGTTCTCGCCCGCCGCATCGAGCGAGGCGTTGAAGCGCGGAAACTCCTTCAACGCCAAAATGCAGGCTCTGACGATGAAGGCGAGCGGCGTGAGCCGCACGCCCTCCTGCGATGCCTTGCCCTTCAAGGCGACCCGCGCGATTTCCAAATCCGTGATATCCGCGTCCTCGTGCTGGGTGACGTGCGGCAGATTGAGCCAGCTCGCCTGCAAGCGCGCACCGGAGATGCGCTGGATGCGCGACAGCGGCTTGATCTCCACGGCACCGAATTTTGCGAAATCGACTTCCGCCACCTTGGGCAGCGCCGGTGCCGCGGCCGTCGTGAGAATTCTCTTCACGTACGCTTTCACGTCGTCCTGGGTGATGCGCCCCTTCGGACCCGTGCCCATGACTTTGCCGAGGTCCGCGCCCAGCTCGCGCGCGAACTTGCGCACCGAGGGGCTCGCGTAGGCCCTGGAGAACGCTGCCTCATCGACCGCAGCCGCGCTGCCGGACCCGCGCGTGGGTGCGGTGCCCGCGGTCGCCGTCGCCGGCGGCGCGCCGGCCGGCGCGGGGGCTGCCGCAGGTGCGGGGGCTGCTGCAGGCACGGGGGCTGCTGCAGGTGCGGGGGCTGCTGCAGGCACGGGGGCTGCTGCAGGCGCGGCGGCGGTGGCCGGTGTCGATGTGGCCGACGCGGCGCCGGCGCCGCCCGCGTCGGGCTCGGCGCGCGCCTCGAGCAGCAATATCAAGGAGCCCTCGGATACCTTGTCGCCGGGTTTGACCTTGACCTGCTGCACGCGCCCCGCCACCGGCGCGGGCACGTCCATGGCGGCCTTCTCCGATTCGATCGTGATCATGGGCGTCTCTTTGTCGATCTGCTGGCCATCCTTGACCAACACTTCGATGACGCTGACGTCCTTGAAGCCGCCGATGTCCGGAACCAAGACCTTGAGGGGAGCAGCCACGAGGTTCGCCATACTAGTTCCCCTAGACCGACAGCGGGTTGGGTTTTTCAGGGTCGATGCCGAAGGTCTCCATCGCCTTGGTCACCGTGTCCATGTCGATCTTGCCGTCGTCGGCCAGCGCCTTGAGCGCGGCAATCACCACGTAATGGCGGTCCACCTCGAAAAAGCGGCGCAGCTCCGCGCGCGAGTCGCTGCGGCCGTATCCGTCCGTACCGAGCACTGTATAGTGGCCCGGTACCCACTGCCGTATCTGATCGGGCACGGTCTTGATGTAGTCCGTGGCGGCGACGAAAGGTCCTTCGCGCTCGCCCAGCGCCTGGCGAATGTAGGTCTGCTTCGCCGGCTCCGCGGGGTGCAACAGGTTCCAGCGCTCGATCTGCAGCGCGTTCTTGCGCAATTCGCTGAAGCTCGTCACCGAATAGACGTCCGCCGGCACTCCGAAATCGCGCTCGAGCAGCTCTGCCGCGGCCTGCACCTCGCGCAAGATGGTTCCCGACCCGAACAGCGTCACCCGCACCTTGCCGCGGCCGCCGATCTGCAGCAGATACATCCCGCTCAATATGCCCTGCGCGACCCCGGCCGGCATCGGCGGGTGCGTGTAATTCTCGTTCATGCAGGTGATGTAGTAGAAAATGCCCTCCTGCTCCTGGTACATCCGGCGCATGCCGTCCTGCACGATCACCGCCAGCTCATAGGCGTAGGTTGGATCGTAGGCCACGCAGTTCGGCACCGTCGTGGCGATGAGTTGGCTGTGTCCGTCCTGATGCTGCAAGCCTTCGCCGGCGAGTGTGGTGCGCCCGGCGGTGCCGCCGATCAGAAAGCCGCGCGCCTGGCTGTCGCCGGCCGCCCAGATGAAATCGCCGACACGCTGAAATCCGAACATCGAGTAGAAGATGTAGAACGGCACCATGTTGACGCCGTGGTTCGAATACGCCGTCGCGGCGGCCAGCCAGGAGCACAGGCTGCCCGCCTCGTTGATGCCCTCCTCGAGAATCTGGCCTTGCTTGTCCTCGCGGTAGAACATGAGCTGGTCGGCGTCCTGCGGCGTGTACAGCTGCCCGACCGACGAATAGATGCCGATTTGCCGAAACATGCCCTCCATGCCGAAGGTGCGCGCTTCGTCCGGGATGATCGGCACGATGTGCTTGCCGACGTTCTTGTCCTTGATCAGCGTGGTCAGTATGCGCACCAGCGCCATGGTGGTGGAAATCTCGCGATCGACGGTGCCTTCGAGGAGCGCGCTGAATGCTTCGAGCGGCGGCACCACCAGGGGCGGCGCCGATGAGTTGCGTGCCGGTAGATAGCCGCCGAGAGCTGCGCGCCGCTCCTGCAGGTATTTCATCTCTTCGCTGTCGGGCGTCGGCTTGCGGAAGGACAGCCCGCGGATTTCCTCATCGGTAATCTGGATGTTGAATCGGTCGCGTACCTCTTTGAGATCCTCATCGCCGAGCTTTTTCTGCTGATGCGCGACATTCAGGCCCTCGGCCGCCTTGCCGAGGCCGAAGCCCTTGACCGTCTTCGCCAGGATCACGGTGGGCGCGCCCTTGTTCGCGACGGCGGACGCATAAGCGGCGTAGACCTTCTGCGGATCGTGGCCGCCGCGGTTCAGGTGCCAGATCTCATCATCGGACATATTGGCGACCATCTCCTTCAGCTCGGGATACTTGCCGAAGAAATGCTCGCGCGTATACGCGCCGCCCTTGGACTTGAAGTTCTGATATTCCCCGTCGACGCACTCCTCCATCAAGCGCTTGAGGAGCCCCTTGTGATCGCGCTCCAGCAGCGGGTCCCAGCGTGAACCCCACAGGACCTTGATGACGTTCCAGCCGGCGCCCAGAAAGGCGGCCTCGAGCTCTTGAATGATCTTGCCGTTGCCGCGCACCGGCCCATCCAGGCGCTGCAAGTTGCAGTTGATGACGAAAATCAGGTTATCGAGCTGCTCGCGCACCGGCATGGTCAGGGCGCCCATCGACTCGGGCTCGTCCATCTCGCCGTCGCCCAGGAACGCCCACACCTTGCGGTCCGAGGCCGGTACGATGCCGCGATGCTCAAGATAGCGCACGAATCGCGCTTGAAAGATCGCCATCATCGGGCCCAATCCCATCGACACCGTGGGAAATTGCCAGAAGTCGGGCATGAGCCAGGGGTGCGGATACGAGGACAGTCCGCCGCCGCCTACCTCCTGCCGGAAGCGCAGCAGATGGGATTCGTCGAGCCGGCCTTCGAGATACGCGCGAGCGTAAATGCCGGGGCTCGAATGCCCCTGCATGAAAATCATGTCCCCGGGGTGCGCGTCGCCGTGCGCACGCCAGAAGTGGTTGAACCCGACCTCATACAGCGTCGCCGCCGAAGCGTAGGTGGCGATATGACCGCCGTACTCGGAATTCGTACGATTGGCCTGCACCACCATGGCGAGCGCATTCCAGCGCATGTACGCTTCGTTGCGCCGCTCCAGGGAGCGATCGCCCGGATAGTCGGGCTCCTGCGCCTTCGAGATCGTGTTCAGGTAGGCGGTATTCGGCTTGAACGGCAAATAGGCGCCCGACCGGCGGGTGAAGTCCACCAGCTTCTCGAGCAGAAAGTGCGCACGCTGCGGCCCTTGGGCGCGCATGACCGAGTCGATCGACTCGAGCCACTCCTGCGTTTCGGTGGGGTCAATGTCCTCGAACGGTGAGCGTTGTGTCATAGAGAAAACCTTCCCAGAGAAGCGTGTGCACATGCACGCGCCCACGTGTCCTGCTAAGATGGCAGGCACGTTACAGCGCCCCTGCGCGAACTGCCATAGGTAGTATCAGCTACTGTATCTTCGGGGTTTGGTTTTTCACGGTCAAGCAAAGGGAAATTCCCGCACGATGCCTGCCGTACGCCCGCTGACGGGCGCACCGCGCCCGCGATCCGTATGCGGCTCAGAGATATGCCGACTCGCTTGCCCTTCAGTTCCCTGCTGATCCCCGTACGGCGCACCGCCGCACGCGTCTCGCCGTCGAAGCTCGCTCGCTATCAAGCCGCCCTGCTCCTTCTGCCGCTGAAGCCCAGCGCCCGCGATTGGGCTGCGCTGCCGCACGGCAGCGTGCTGCGCGCCGTTTTCGGCCCTCGGATCCGCAAGGAAGGCGACAGCTTCCACCTTCGCGTGGGAACGCGCGCCGAAACTCTGCTGGCGGTCGCCTGTTTGCCCCGCCAGGCGAGCGCCTTCGAGCGGCTGCAAACGGCCGGAAAGCTCGCGCGCGCGGTGCTGGAGTGCGAACCTCAGTCGGTGCTGCTCTGGCAGCAGGGGTGCACCCCGGCTGCGGCCGATGCAGCATTGCTCGCGAGCGTCGCGGCGATCCAGGCCGCGGCGTTCCGGCTGGCCACTTTCAAGAGCAAGCCAAAGCAGCGCCGGGCGCTCGCGCGCGTCGACATCGCGGCGGCGGACACGCCGGCCGACCTCAAACTCACCCTCGCGACCGCCGCCGGCAACAACATCGCGCGCTGGCTCACCGCCCTGCCGCCGAATACCCTCAATGCCGGGGCTTATCGCCGCTGGCTCAAGGATTTCGCGCGGCAGCTGCGCCTGAAGTACAGGTTCTACGGAGAAGCGCAGCTGCGGCGCCTCGGCGCGGGCGCGTTTCTCGCCGTGTCGCGCGGCAACGCCACGCGCGATGCGGGGATCGTGCATCTCGCCTACCGGCCGCGCCGGGCTGCGGCGCCGGCGGTGAGCCTTGTCGGAAAAGGGGTGTGCTTTGATACCGGCGGCACCAATTTGAAGTCTCACAAGAGCATGCTCGACATGCATACCGATATGGCGGGCAGCGCGGTGGCGGTCGGCGCGCTGTATGCGCTGCACTCGCTGCGCTCGGCGCTGTCAGTCGACTGCTGGCTGGCCATCACCGAAAATCGCATCGGCCCGCTCGCCTACAAACCGCAGGACGTGGTTCGCGCCCACAACGGGACGACCATTCAAGTGATCCACACCGATGCCGAAGGGCGCATGGTGCTCGCGGATACGCTCAGTCTCGCGGCGCGCAGCAAGCCGGGCGCGTTGATCGACTACGCGACGCTGACCGGCGCTTGCGTATACGCGCTCACCGAGCGCTACAGCGGCGCATTCACCAATCGGCCCGACGCCCGCGGCCTCATCGAAGCGGCAGGCGTCAGCAGCGGCGAGCGCGTCTGGTGCTTTCCCATGGACAGTGATTACGACACCGATTTGGAAAGCGCCGTCGCCGATGTGCTGCAATGCGCCGCGGACTCGAAGGGCGACCACATATTGGCGGCACGCTTCCTCAACCGCTTCGTGCCCGCGAGCATTCCGTGGCTGCACCTGGACCTCGCCGCCGGTTCGCGCCATGGTGGGCTGGGGCATATCGCAACCGAGATCACCGGCTTCGGCGTGCGCTACACGCTCGATCTGCTGCGCCGGGGATGGCCGCCCGCGCCCGCAGGCCAATGAATAGCTTGACGATTCAGCGGCCCGACGACTGGCACGTGCACTTGCGCGACGGCGCAGCGCTCGCCTCGGTGGCGAAATTCACCGCCGCGCGCTTCGGCCGTGCCATCGTGATGCCGAATCTCAAGCCGCCGGTCGCCACGGTCGGTCTGGCACTGGCCTATCGCGAGCGCATTCTGTCCGCGCTGCCGGCGCGCAGCCTATTCACGCCGCTGATGACGCTGTACTTGACGGACGGCACGGCCGCCGAGGAGATCGAGCGAGCGGCGCAGTCCGGGGCGGTGCACGGCGTCAAGCTTTACCCGGCGGGCGCGACCACGCATTCGGACTCGGGCGTCACCGACATCCGCAACACCTATGCGGCGCTCGGGCGCATGCAGGAGCTCGGCATGCCGCTCTTGGTGCACGGGGAAACGGCGCGCGCGGACGTCGATGTCTTCGACCGAGAGGCGGTCTTCATCGACGAGGTGCTGGCCCCGCTCGTCGAGCGGTTCGCGCGGCTCAAGGTGGTGTTCGAACACATCACGACGGCGCGCGCGGCGGAATTCGTCGCGAGCGCGCGGGCCGGGGTCGCGGCGACCATCACGCCCCAGCACCTGCTGCACAACCGCAACGCGATTTTTGCCGGCGGCATCAGGCCGCATTTTTACTGCCTGCCCATTCTCAAGCGGGAGCGGGATCGCGAGGCGCTGCTCGCGGCGGCGACCAGCGGCAATCCGCGCTTCTTTCTCGGCACCGACAGCGCGCCGCACGAGCGCGCGGCCAAAGAGAGCGCCTGCGGCTGCGCCGGCATGTTTACCGCGCACGCGGCGATCGAGCTGTACGCCGAGGCGTTCGAGCTCGCCGGCCGCCTGGATCGGCTGCAATCCTTCGCCAGCCATTTCGGCGCGGACTTCTATGGCTTGCCGCGCCACACCGACACCATCACCTTGATCAAGGAGCCTTGGATGCCTCCGGATTTCTACGATTTCGGCAGCGGCACCGTGGTGCCTTACCGTGGCGGCGAAACGATCGCCTGGCGGCTCGGCGCGGCGGCAAGGGCATGATGCAGCTGTCGCCCATTACGCTGGCCACGCGCTTTCGCGGCTTTCTGCCGGTGGTGATCGACGTCGAGACCGGCGGCTTCAACTCGCAGACCGACGCGCTGCTCGAGATCGCCGCCGTGCTCATCGAGATGCGCAGCGACGGCACGCTCACACGCGGGGAAACCCATCGCTATCACGTCACGCCATTTCCGGGGTCGAACATGGAACCCGCGTCGCTGGCGGTGACCGGCATCGACCCGCATCATCCGCTGCGGCCGGCGATTTCGGAGGAGGACGCGCTGCAGCGTATCTTCCGCGAAGTGCGCAACGCGGTGCGCGCTGCCGATTGCACGCGCGCCGTGCTGGTGGGGCACAACGCGTTCTTCGATTTGAATTTCTTGAACGCCGCCGTTGCGCGCACTCAGCTCAAGCGCAACCCGTTCCATCCATTCTCGAGCTTCGACACCGCCACGCTGGGCGGCGTCGCGTTCGGGCAAACCGTGTTGATGCGTGCGACCCTCGCGGCCGGCCTCGAATGGGATACCTCCTCGGCGCATTCGGCATCCTACGACGCCGAGCGCACGGCGGACCTGTTCTGCACCGTGTGCAATCAGTTTCAGGGCGTCTTCGAGGCGAGCCGCCGCCGGCTGGCGGCCATGGGCCCGCTCGAGGTCGACCCCGAGATCGAGCCCGAAGCCCCCGGGGAGTCTTGAGGGCGAACTTTAGGCCGCGGCCACCGCGCCGGCTTGCGCCAGCAGCTGCTGCAGTTCGCCGCTCTTGTACATCTCGAGCGTGATGTCGCAGCCGCCGATCAGCTCGCCGTTGACGTAGAGCTGCGGGAAAGTGGGCCAGTTGGAGTAGGTTTTCAGCGCCTCGCGCACTTCAGGGTCCTCGAAGATGTTGACGTGCGCAAACCGCGCCTTGCAGGCACGCAACGCGCCGACGGTTTGCGCAGAAAACCCGCATTGCGGGAAATCGGGGGTGCCCTTCATGTAAAGCACCACCGGAGCGTCCGCCAGCTGGCTCTTGATCCTTTCGATAGCATTCATGGTTGATCCTCTGGAAATTGGTCTATTGTACGATAACAGCCGATGTAGAGATATTCGCCGGGGGGCCCGAGTGGGGGACCAGTCATGACTTTGCCGATACCGGTTCCCAGCGACCTGCCGCAGCAAGTGGCGCGGGCTCTCGAGGAAGATATCGGCAGCGGCGATCTGACTGCTGCTCTGATCCCCTCGACCGCCGGCGCGCGCGCAACGGTCATCACACGCGAATGCGCGATCATTTGCGGCGCACCGTACGTCGATGCCACGTTCGCGCTCATCGATCCTGAGGTGCGCATCGACTGGCGAGTGGCCGAAGGCGCCGCCGCCGCCGCGAATCAAGCGCTGTTCACCCTCGCGGGGCGGGCACGCGCGCTGTTGACCGGCGAGCGCACCGCGCTCAATTTTCTGCAGCTGCTGTCGGGGACCGCGACCGCCGCCCACGCCTACGCCGAGCGGCTCGCGGGCACGGCCTGCCGCCTGCTCGACACCCGCAAGACCATTCCGGGGCTGCGCTCCGCGCAAAAATACGCGGTGCGGGTCGGCGGCGGCCACAATCATCGCATCGGCTTGTTCGATGGAATCCTGATCAAGGAAAACCACATCATGGCGGCGGGGTCGATCGCACAGGCGGTGGCCGCGGCCAGGTCGACGGGTGCGAAGGTGCCCGTGGAGGTCGAGGTGGAGAGTCTCGATGAACTGCGCCAGGCGATCGCCGCCGGCGCCGACATCGCGATGCTCGATGACTTCCCGCTGCCGGCCATGGCCGATGCGGTGGCCCTCAACCGCAGCGCGGCGCGGCCGCTCAAGCTCGAGGCATCCGGCGGCGTGACCGAGCAGACGATTCGTGCGATCGCGGAAACCGGGGTCGATTATGTGTCGGTCGGCAGCATCACCAAGCATGTGCGTGCCGTCGATTTATCGATGCGCTTCGAATGGCTGCCGGCCGCCGCGATATAATGCCGGATCATGGCCAACGCCGACTTTGCGATCGTCGGATCGGGCGCGATCGGCTCGATCATCGGGGCCCATCTGGCCCGCGCGGGCCACACCGTGGTGATGCTGGCGCGCGCGCACCGCGCGCAACAGATTGAGCAGCGCGGACTGCAAATCACCGGGCTGGCCACGTTCTCGCAGCAGGTTCGCGCCTTGACGGAGCCGTCTGCGCTGCGATCGGCCGAGGTGCTGATCGTTGCCACCAAGACGCACGCGACCGAGGCTGCACTTGCGCCGCTGCGCGGCACGGCGGTCGGAGCGGCATTCTCGATCCAGAACGGATTGATGAAAAATGACCAGCTGAGCGATGTATTCGGCCGCGACAAGGTGCTCGGGTCATTGGCCGACACCAGCGGCGAATTGCTGCCGTCCGGCGAAGTCCTGTTCACACGCAATGCCAATATCTATGTGGGCGAGCTCGAGGGCGGCCTCAGCCCGCGGGCTCGCAGGATCGCAGGCACGATCGACGCTTCGGGTGTTCGCTCGACCGCGGCCGCGGATATCGAGAGCCTGGAGTGGTCCAAGTTCGCCGCCTGGGCGGCCATGATGGTGCTGTCGGTCACCACCCGTGCGCGCACCTGGGAATATGCGACCGATCCGGGAGCGGCGCTGGTGATGGCCCGGCTCGTGCGTGAAGTGGGGCAGCTCGCGGATGCCCGGCAGGTGCGGCTGTCCGACCAGCCGGTGCTGCCGGTCGAGAGCATCTGCCGCGGCTCGGAAGCGCAGGCGGTGGCGGCGATATGCCGCGTCGGCCTCGCGCTTAAGTCAAGCGCGCCCGAGCATCGCATGTCCTCGCTGCACGATCTTACCGCCGGACGGCCGCTGGAAATCGAGGAGACCCTCGGCCATGCGGTGAGGATGGCGCAGCAATGCAACCTGTCCGTGCCGCTTCTGAACTCCTGCTACCCGCTGGCGGCGGCGATAGACCGGGTGCGCGGGTAGACCCGGCCGCGGCGCCGCTCAGGCGCTGTTCGCGGCCTTGAGCACGCGCTGCGGCTGGGACACGCCGTAGCCCTGCGCGTAGTCGACGCCCAGGCTGCGCAGCATCTCGATGATCTCGAGGTTTTCGGCGAACTCGGCGATCGTCTGTTTGCCGGTAAGATGGCCGATCTCGTTGATCGAACGCACCATCTCGCGATCGATCGGGTCGTGCAGGATTTCCTTGACGAAGCTGCCGTCGATCTTCAGGAAATCGACCGGGAAGTGCTTCAGGTAGCCGAACGAGGACAGGCCGGTGCCGAAGTCGTCGAGCGCGAACTTGCAGCCGAGTTCCTTCAGCGCCTGGATGAAGCGATTCGCCTGCGAGAAGCTCGCGATCGCCGCGGTCTCGGTGATTTCGAAGCAGATCTTGCTCGCGTCCAGGCCGCTGCGATGGAACTGGTCGATCACGTAGGGCAGAAACTTGTCGTCGCCCAGGCTCTGCCCGGAAAGATTGATCGAACACATCGCGAGTTTCTCGCGCTCGTCGGCTTCGGAGACCAGCCACCGAAAAGCGTTCTCGATCACCCAGCGATCGATCTGGGGAGTGATGCCGTAGCGTTCGGCCGCGGTGATGAAATCGTACGGCGCGACGATCTTGCCCGCTTCGTCGCGCATGCGCAGCAGCAGTTCGTAGTGCAAGCCGACCTCGGCCTGCTGCAGCGGCAGGATGCTCTGGCGGAACAGCTCGAAGCGGCCTTCCTCGAGCGCGTTGTTGATGCGTGCGGCCCACTGCATTTCGCGCCGCCGGCGCATCAGGTCGATGTCGTTCTCCTCGAAGCTGTGCACGCGGTTGCGCCCCGCCTCCTTGGCCGCCTGGCAGGCGCTGTCGGCGGCGCTCAACACCGAGGCCACGTCCTGATTGTCGGCCGAGATCGGCACCACGCCGATGCTGGCGCCCAGGCGGAAGGTGCGCTCTTCCCAGGTGAACTTGAAATTGCGCACCGCCTCGCGCAGCGCCTCGGCCGTGCGCATCGCCTCGTCGAGGGAGCAGCTTTCGAGCAAAATTCCGAACTCATCGCCGCCCAGGCGCGCGAGCGTGTCGCGCCAGCGCACTTTCGACTTGAGCAGTGCGCCCACCTGCCCGAGCAGGGCGTCGCCGGCGCTGTGGCCGCAGGTGTCGTTCACGATCTTGAACTGATCCAGATCCAGGCAGCACAGCGCATAGGAGGTCTCGCGCGCCTTGGCGCTCTTGAGCGCGCGCTCCATGCGATTTTCGAATTCGCGCCGGTTCACGAGGCCGGTGAGCACGTCGTGGCTCGCATGGTACGAGAGGCGCCGGTTCAGCTCGCGCGCCTCGCTCACGTCGTGAAATACCAGCACGCCGCCCGACACGGCGCCGCTGCCATCGCGAATCGGCGAGGCGGTGCTCTCGACGTAGATCTCATTGCCGTCGCGGCGGATGAGCAGCATCGGGCGCACCGACTTGATCGAGCGGGTGCGGCGGATCGCCACGGCGAGAGGATTCTCCAGCGGCTCGCAGGTCTCCTCGTGGAAGGCGCGGAAGATCTCCTCGATCGCCCGTCCCTGGCTGTCCTCGAGGCGCCAGCCGGTGAGCGCTTCGGCCACCGGGTTCAAATAGTCGATGACGCCCTTGGCGTCCGTGGTGATGACCCCGTCGCCGATGCTTTGCAGAGTGATTTGCGCACTCTCTTTCTCGCGAAACAGCGCTTCTTCGTACAGTTTGCGTTCGGTGATGTCGAGTTCGACGCCGACCAGGCGCAGCAAGCGCCCCTTGTCGTCGACCTTCGCCTTGGCGCGGCTGATCACCCAGCGCCATTCGCCCGTGGCATGGCGCATGCGATGCAGGCTCTCGAAAATCGGGGTCTTTCCCGCCACGTGATCGCGGATGGCCGCCTGCACGCGCGACATGTCGTCAGAATGCACCAGGGTGCGCCAATCCGGCGCCTTGCCCACGTCCGACTCATCGTAGCCCAGCATCGCCTTCCAGCGCGGCGACAGGTACACGCGATTATCGAGTGTGTCGAAATCCCATAGGCCGTCGTTGGCGCTGTACAGCGCGAGCTCGTTGCGCTCCTCCAGATCGCGCAAATGCGCCTGGATCTCGATGCGCTCGAGTCCGGTCGACAGGCTGCTCCCGACGAGCTTCATCAACAGATGCAGCTGAACCTCCCAGTTGTCGCGCGGCCTCGCGCCTGCGATGCCGAGCACGCCCGCCGGGCGCCCCTCGATGCTGTAGCCGATCATCAACACCGAGCCTACCCCGAGATTGGCCCACAGCGCCGCGTCCTCGGCCTGGTCTGGACGCGGATGGGCGGTGTCGCGCAGCTCGGACACGCGCAGCGGCGCGAGCCGTGATCGCAGCCACGGCAGCGCATCGAGACTGTGCCCGCGCACCTGCTCCGGGTTACCGGTCGCGAGCATGCCGCGCGCCACCTGCACCTCGGCAATGAGCGCCGCCTCGCTGTCGAGGGTGAAGTGAAAGGCGGTATCGGTGCGCGTCGCCTCGCGCAGCAATTCGAGATTCGTAACGATGCAGTCCATGGCGGTCGCCGCCGTCATGGTTTGAAAGTCGACCGCAATTTTGGTGCAGATGACGTCGAGCCCCACCGCTGCGCGAACACCTCGTCGCGGCCAGGTTTGCGGCGACAGGACATCCGACGCAGTGAGGTCGGGGTGTCGGGGGTCGAGGGGGGGTGCTATCGCCATGCGACTTGGAGGGTCCCCGGATCGTGAATGCGGTTGTAGATCAACAGTTTGCCATCCGATGGCCGGCGAAATGCGAATGTGTCACACAGTTTCTCAAGGTCCGGCCACTGACACACATACACCGAGATTCTCGCACAAGTTGTAAGGATTACAAGCTAAGCAGTTGTATTCTTAGGGCTTGATAGGGGTCTCCCCTTCAAGCAAAGCCCTGGCCTGGCCGAATAGCGCCTTAAGGGTCTGCTCCATCTGCGCCTGCAGGCGCTCGAGCCCCTCGGCATTCAGCCCCTTGCCCACCAGCACCGGCATGCCGATCACGATCGCGATGCGCGCCCCCGGCAAGGGGATTACGAATCGATCCCATTTGATCTTCCAGGCCCGCGAGGCGGCGTACGCCATGGGAATGATGGGCCGCTGCGACATTTGCGACAGCAGGATCGCGCCGGGCTTGAACTTCCAAGGCGGCCCGCGCGGGCCATCCGGCGTGATGGACGGCGAGATGCCCTGCTGCACGAGCGCCTGATAGTAGTCGCGCAAGGCGCGTGCCCCGGTATAGCTCGAGGAGCCGCGGATCGCCTCGGCGCCGAGCCTGCGCACGATCATGGCGCCGAGCTCGCCATCGACCGAGGGGCTGATCAGGAATCCCAATTTCACGCCTGCACTGGAGAGCTCGAGCAGCTGCTTGACGCAAAAGACCTGATGTTGGTGCCAATACACCGGGATGAAGGACGGCGCGCGCTCGAGCGCCGCGACGATGTTTTCGGCGCCGGCCACCCGCACCACTCGGCACCAGCTCCACACCGCGTGCACCAGGCCGAGCCCCAAGGGCACGATCATTTTGTAGAGAAGCAGACGTCCGCGCGTCAAGCGACGGGCCGAGCGCGTTTGTTGTTGGTAAAGGGTGTTGCGAAGGCCGCCGTCGGGTTTTTTCTGCACGGCACTCATTGTCGGGAAGGCCGGAGCGCGGCGCAAGCCTTAAGCCCGTGCGCGGCGGCCACTGCGATACAATCACCAAGATGCAGACCACCGCCCTTCCTCCCGGGCCTGCCGAGGGCTTCGACCTCGGCGGGAGCGATGAATCGTTGGCGAGGCTGCGCGATTACTTCGCGCGCTTCGGCGATGTGTATCGCGTGTTCGCTCCTGCGCGCGGCGTGTACAACTACGTCATCAATCATCCGGACGACATCAAGCACGTGCTGCTGTCGAATCATCGCAATTACACCAAGGGCGAAGGCATGGGCCAGGTCAAGCTGCTGCTGGGCAACGGCATTATGACCAGTGAGGGGGACTTCTGGCGGCGCCAGCGGCGCATGATGCAGCCGTGCTTTCACCGGCGCGTCATCGACCGGTTCAGCGGCTTGATTCACGAAGTCAACGAGAAATTCGCCCTGCGCTGGGCCGCGCAGGCGGCGCGCGGCGAGGCCGTCAATCTCACCGACGATGTGAGCGAGCTCACTCTCGAGATCGTGCTGCGCTCGATATTCGGCGCCGATCTTGAGCGCCTGGAGCGGCAATTGGGCGCCAACCCGTTCGAGGTCGTCGCCAAGGAGCAGAACCGGGACCTGAAATTCGCGTTTCGCTTCCGCTCGCTCGGCAAGCAGGTGGCCGAACTGATCGAGCGGCGGCGCCGCGAAGCGGCGCAGCACATCGACTTCCTGAGCATGCTCATGGCGGCGCGCGACCGCGACAACCACACCGCGATGAGCGACAAGGAGCTGATCGACGAGGTGCTCACCCTCATCGTCGCCGGGCACGAGACCACCGCCGCGGCGCTTACCTGGAGCTGGTATCTGATCAGCCAGCACCGCGAGACCGCCGCGCAGCTCGAGGCCGAAGCGGACCGAACCGGCGGCGAGGCCCTGGGTCTCGAGGCCGCCGAGTCGCTCGCGTTCACCCACCAGGTGCTGCAGGAGTCGCTGCGGCTGTATCCGCCAGGATGGCTGTTCACGCGGCGCACGATCGAGGCCGACGAGCTCGGCGGCTACGCCATCGCCCCGCGCACCGACGTGTTCGTCAGCCCGTACACGCTGCACCGGCATCCGGCCTTCTGGAGCGAACCGGAGGAGTTTCGGCCGGAGCGCTTTGCCGGAGTGGACGCCAAGGAACGCCACCGCTTCGCCTACATACCGTTCGCGGTCGGCCCCCGGCACTGCATCGGGGAGAACATGGCCATGTTCGAAATGCTGGTCCACGTGAATCGCATGATGCGCCGCTTCCGCTTGACGCGCGCCGGCAGCGATCCCATTGAACTCGAGGCGCAGATCAATCTGCGGCCGCGCTCCAATCTGATGATGACGGTAGAGGAACGATGACGCACACGACCTTGCTGGACATTCTCGAAAACAACCGCGGCGTCGATCGCGCGGTCACGTACGTCGAAGGTGAAAACGCCGAACGCCGCGTGCTCTACGGCGACATGCATTCGCGCGCGGTGGGAATTCTGCACCACCTGCAGGCAAAAGGTGCGCAGCGCGGCGACAAGATGATCATCTTCCTGAGCAACAACGAGCAGTTTCTCGACGGCTTCTGGGCCGCGGTGTGCGGCGGCATCGTGCCGGTGCCGCTCGCCGTCGGCATCAGCGATGAGCACCGGCACAAGCTGCTTCGCGTGGCGCGCAAGCTCGGCAACCCCCTGCTGTACACGGATGCCAAAAGCTTGGAGCGCCTGGCCGGCCTGGCCGCCGAGGTCGGGGAGACGGCGCTGTTCGAAGAGCTCAAGGCGCGCTCGTTCCTGGTCGAGTCGATCGCCGACATTTCCAGGCCAGGCAAGGTGCATCGCCCGCAACCGGAGGATCTGGCATTCATCCAGTTCTCCTCGGGCTCGACCAGCGAGCCCAAAGGGGTGATGCTGACGCACGGCAATCTGATCGCCAATATCGACGGCTCCACGGCGGTCGGCAAATACAACGATCAGGACGTGACCTTGAGCTGGATGCCGCTCACCCACGACATGGGGCTGATCGGATTCTACCTGGTGCAGTTCGCCGCCCGCGCCCACGTCAATCTGATGCCGACGGACCTGTTCGTACGGCGGCCGCTGCTATGGCTGCAATTGGCGTCCAGGAAGCGCGTGACGCTCACCTGCTCGCCGAATTTCGGCTACCGCCATTTCCTCAAGGTCCTCGGCGATCGGCAGCTGGAGAACGTCGATCTGTCGTGCATCCGCTCGATCTACAACGGCGCCGAGCCGATATCGGTGCGTCTGTGCAACGAATTCATGCAGGCGCTCGCCTACACCGGACTCAAGCATCGCGCCATGTATCCGGTGTACGGCCTGGCGGAAGCCTGCCTCGCGGTCACGTTTCCAGAGCCCGATGCGGACTACCGCTGGATACGCGCCAACCGGCACAGGCTCGGCATCGGGTCGGTGATCGACGTGAACCCGGCGGATCCGCGCGACGCCATCGAACTGATGTGCGTGGGCAAGGTGGTGCCGAACACCGAGCTGCGCATCGCCGACGATCAGCGCGCGGCGGTTCCCGAGGGGCAAGTCGGGCACATACTGATCCGGGGCCCGAGCGTCACGCGCGGCTATTTCGGCGATCCCGAGGCGACTGCGCTCGCAATCAGCGCCGACGGCTGGGTCGACACCGGCGATGTCGGAGTCAAGTACGAGGGTTCGCTGTACATCACCGGACGCAGCAAGGAAATCATCTTCGTCAACGGCCAGAACTACTATCCGTACGATCTGGAGAACATCGCGCAGCGCGCACCGGGCCTCGATCTGAACAAGGTGGTGGCCGCCGGCGTCGCCAAGCCCGGCTCGCAGGGCGAGCAGCTCGTAGTGTTCGTGCTCCATCGCGGCAGCCTCGAGGAATTCCTGCCCACCGCCGCCGCGGTCACCCGGCTCATCAACGAACACACCGGGCTCGAGGTGGCGCAGGTGATCCCGGTCAAGCGCATCCCGAAGACCACCAGCGGCAAGGTGCAGCGGCACCTGCTGGAGCAGGCTCACATCGAAGGAGAGTTCGATGCGGACCTGTCCGCACTCGAGGCGCTGCGCGAGGCGCATCACGGGCCCCACGTGACCGGCTCCGCCCTCGAGGCGCAGCTGCAGACGATCTGCGAGACCGCGCTGCCGGGCAAGCGCATCGAGGTCAATGACAATCTGTTCGAGATTGGCGCAAGCTCTTTGAAGCTCATCGAGATCCACGAGAACATCGATCGCGATTTCCCGGGACTCATCGATCTGACCGAGCTGTTCGATCACCCGACGATCGCGGACCTGGCGAAGCACCTGCAGGCAAAATTGAACCAGCCGGCCGGCTAGCGTCAGCTCGACCCCTTTTCGGCCGGCGCCGCTCAGCCGGCGCCGTACAGGGGCTTCTTCAACCGCCAGCGCCGATACGACCAGAGCCAGTCGGCAGGATGCCTGAGCACGTCGGCTTCGCAGGCCCGCGCGTAGCGCTCGGTGATGCCATTCGGCGGCAGCGCCTCGCGCCCGTCCCACAGCGGCTGGACCTGCACTTCGTAATGGCCGCGCCTTACCCGCCGCATCACCAGATAGAACATCGGCAGCCGGGTCGCGCGGGCGATTTGCTCGGCGCCGATGTAAAAGGCGGTGTCCTGGCCCAGGAATTTCGTCCAGTAGCGCTTGTCCGTCGACACCGGCGCCTGATCTGCGTTCATCGCCACCGCGCGCACAACGGCGCGGCGGCTCAGGAAATCCGCCAGCAGCTCCTTGGCCGGAATCAGCCGCGCGCCGAATCGCGAGCGCACCTCGAGCATCAGCCGCTCCGCCCACGCATCATGCAACGGCTTGTAGGCCGCATCCACCGGATAGCCCAGCTGCAGCGTGATCCCCTGCAGCAGCCACTCCCAATTGCACAGGTGCGAGGTCACCAGCATGATCGACTGGCCCGCGTCCAGACGCTCGCGCGCCACGGGCAGATTGAGGATGCGGATGCGCGCGCTCATCTCTTCCGGGCGCAGCGTCGCCGACTTCAGCACCTCCACGAGGACGTCGCAGAAGTTCTTCAGGAAGCGTTTGTGGATCCGCGCCCGCTCGCCTTCCGGCATATCCGGAAACACCTGTGCCAGCTGCCCGCGGATGACGTGCCGGCGGTGGCGCACGACGTAGTACGCGAGAAAATAGAGGAATCCGGAAAATCCGTACAGCGCCCACATCGGCAGGCGCGAAAGAAGCTTGACCATGCGGCGCAGTTTACGGCATCGGCCGCCGGCGCGAACGCTCCCCGCGCTCAATCGCCGCTATCGGCCAACTCGATGTCGTTGAACACGCGCTTCACACCAGGGATTCTGCGGGCGATACGCGTCGCCGTGACGATATCCCAGGCGTCGAAAACCAGCCCTTCCAAGATGACGACGCCGTCCTTGACCGTCACGGTGACGTGGTCGTCGAAGAAGTAGGGGTCAGCCCGCATGGTCGTCTCCACCCGCTCCTTCAGCACCGCGTCCGGCACCTGGGGTGAGGTTTTTTTGCCCGTCACCACAATGGGCTTGAGAGAAGGCTGCGAGGGCGCGCCTGCTTCCTCCGCGCAGAGCGGGACGGCGCAACAGGCCAATCCGGCGAGCAGCACGGCGCGCGCTGACTTGGCGAGGCCGCTCATACGGGGGAAACCCCGCCACTGTCGAGCGGCAGTGAAGGAACCGGCAACCGCACGACGAATCGGGATCCCACCCCTTCGAGGCTCTCCGCGAAAACCTCGCCCTGGTGCAGCTTGACCACCATCGCTACCAAGTGCAGGCCCACTCCGGTTCCGGCAATGCCGGTGGCATTGCTGCCGCGGAAGTACCGCTCGAACAGCCGCTCTCGATCGCGCGCCGGGATGCCGATGCCGTGGTCTCGAACGTACACAGTCAGCCACCCCTGCTCCTGGCGCGCAACGACCTCGATGGGGCTGCCCGCCGGTGAATATTTGATCGCATTGGAAAAAAGATTGCTGAAGGCGTGAAACAGCAGTTTCGCATCGCCGCGGATGAGCGGCGGCAGCGCGGAAAACTCCTCGATGATGAGCGCGCCGCGCGTCGCATCCCGATGCGCCTGGCAGGCATCGCGCAGTAGCGCACCCGGATTGAGGTCGCCCGGGTGAAACACCGCATGGCCGTCGAGGACCCGCGACGCCCCGAGCAAGCTGTCCATGATGTTGGTGATGCGCTGCACCGCGCTTCGAATGCGCGCGCCGCGTTCTGCGACATCGCTCGGGTCGAGCCGGTCGCTGGTCTTGATGAGCCGCTGCGCGTGGCCGTCGATGATGGTGAGCGGGGTTCTGAATTCATGCGAGGTCATCGAGACGAAATCCCGCTGCTGCGCCGTGAGCCGGCGCTCGTTCTCCAAGCCTGCTTCCAATGCCGAGGCCTGCTCGATCGAGCGGCGCTGGCTGCTCACCAAGGCCACCGCATTATCGCGGAATACCGACACGGCGCGCGCCATCTCTCCGATCTCATCGTCGCGCCGCACGCTCGGAATCGCGATCTCCGTGTTCTGGCCGGCGAGCGTACGCATGCAGGTCGCGAGTTCGAGCAGCGGCGATAGAATGCCGCGGGTGATGTAGATGATGACGCCGAACAGCAAGAATGCCGCCAGCACCATGGCGGTCACGATCATGGTCCTGGCGTGCGCATAGGTGGACGCCGCGCGCTCGCTGTCCTCGCGAGCCCTGACGACCGTCTGATCGGTGAGCCGGGTCAGAATATCGCTCGAAATATCGAATGCCCGGCGAGAGTCCGTATTGTACAAAGCCACGGCCTCGGAGGTCTGTCCGGAGTTCGCGAGCGCGATCACGCGGGCCGCGACTGCCTGGTAGAGGGCCCACTGCTGCGCGAATTGCGTGTAGAGCGCCGCTTCGGACGGCTCCTGTGAGATCCCCTCGTAAGCGCGCTGGCTGTCGGCCACCGTGTCCCGCAGCTGGGCGATCTCCTTCGCGCTCGCCGCGAGCTCGAGCGGCGTCGACGACAGCAGGTGCGTCGCCTCGGCGGTGCGATAGTCGGACATGAAATTGGACAGGTCCCCCAGAATGCGCGTATCCCGCAGCCAGTGATTGCGGATCACCTCGGATGCGCGGTTGACGTCGCTCAAGTGCGCAAAGCCGAAAATGCCGAGCCCGATCACCAGCATGAACAGCAGCGCAAATACCGAGTACAGCCTCACGCGGATCGAATGGGCGTGCAGCCACTGGCGTGAGCGCAGCCATTGGCGGCGCGGCGCGGCGCGGTAGGGCGCAGCGGTTTCGAGCCGTTCAGGAATCACTTGAGCCATCGGTGCCTCAGGGTTGGATGAGGCGGCCCGACGCGGCTTTGGCCACCGCCTCGGTTCGCGTGGACACGTTCAGTTTACGGCAGGCGTTTTCGATATGAAAATTCACCGTTCGTTTGGAAAGATTCAGGATCGACGCGATCTCGGGCGAGGTTTTGCCTCTGGCCGACCAGGTGAGGCACTCCAACTCCCGCTCGTTCAGCGCGACGTGTTGCGACCATATCTCATTGCGCGCACCCTTGCCCAAACGCGCATCGATGATGGCGGCGAGAATCTCGAAGTCGACCGGCTTGGTGACGTAGTCGTCCGCGCCCAGCCGCCGTCCCTTGAGCTCGCTGTCGCGGTCGGTGCGCGCGGTGAGAAAAATGAAGGGCACGGCGTCGAACTGCGGCGCGAGCGACAGCAGACGCTCCATGATCTCGAACCCGGTCATGCCCGGCATGTTGATGTCGCATAACACCAGATCCGGGCTTTCCTTCAATATCGCGCTGAGGCCTGAGTGCCCATCGGTCGCGATGTTGACGGTGTAGCCGCGATCCCGCAAATCCTCCGCGATCAGTGCCGCGGTTTCGGCATCGTCCTCGATGCATAGAATTCGTTTGTTCGGCGAGGACATGGGGCCGTCAATTCAGGGGCGCCGCCGAGGCGAGCGGCGTCGTTCGATTCCACCAGCCCCCGCCGAGAGCCTGGTAGAGCGCCGCAGTATCCCCAAAGCGGGTTGCTTGCGCCTGCACCCGGTTCAAGACCGCTTGCTGATAGGCCATGGCCGCCGCCAGATCGGTGAGGTAATCGGTATAGCCGCTCTGCATGCGCTGCTGCGTCACATCGAGCGCCACCTTGGCGGCGCGCTCCACCGCGCCGGCGTCGGCCAGCGCGTCGGCATCGCTCACCAAGGCATGCAGCGTATCGGCGACGTTTTCGTACGCTTGGAGCACCGTGCTCTGATACTGTGCGGCCGCCTGCCGCAGCGCTTCGTCGGCAGCGCGCTTGGTATGCCACAAGGTGCCGCCGGCGAACAACGGCTGGGTCACGCCGCCGATCAGGCTCCAGAACGGCCCGCCGGAGCTGAACATTTGCGAGAACTGCGTGGCGGTGCCGCCCGCGGCGCCGGTGATGGTGAACTGCGGGACCATGGCGGCGACCGCGACCCCGACCTGGGCATTGGCGGAATGCAGCTGCTCTTCGGCGGCGCGGATGTCCGGCCGCTGCTCAATGATTTTCGACGGCAGGCTGAGCGGCAGCTCGGCCGGCAGCTTGAGTGAATCGAGCTCGAACGTTTCCGCCACGTCCTTATTGGGTAGATTCCCGGCGAGAGCGCGAATCAAGTCTCGATTTTGTTCGAATTGCTTCTCCAGGGGCGGCAGCAGCGCCTGCGCTTGTGCGAGCTGCAGCTCCTGATTCGCCAGGTCGATGCGGGTGGCAAACCCCGAATTGAATTTATCGCGCAATATGGCGAGCGACTTCTCGTTGTCCGCGATGATTTCCCGGGTGGCTTTGAGCTGCGCCCCGGTCGAGGCTTCTTGAATCGCGGCGGCGACGACGTTCGATGCGAGACTGATATAAGTCGCCTCCAGTTCGAAGCGCTGCATTCGAGCCTGCGCATCCATCGACTCCACCTTGCGGCGGTTGGCGCCGAATACATCCGGCGTGAACCCGACGGTCAGCTCGGCGGTGTGGAAGTTATAAGTCACCGGCTGGGCCGGTCCGCTGGGGGCAATGTTCTGACCGTTACCCTGCACGCCCGGCGCCGAGGAGGTCGCGGTATTGCCGGGCAGCTTCTGCCGCTCGAAGCTGTAGTCCGCAGAGACGCTGGGGAAGAAATATCCCTGCTGTGCATAGACCATCTCCTGCGCCTGCCGCAGGGCGGCCTGTGCGGACGCAACGGTTGGGTTCGCCCGAAACGCCCTCTGGACCAGCGAATTGATGGCCGGCGAGCCGAAGGCCTCCCACCATTGGTAGGGCACCTCCTGTCCGAGCGTAAAGCGCTGCGCGTCGCCGCCGGCCCCGCTGGCGAAGGACGTGGCCTGCGGCAGGGGCGCGGTCGTGTAGCCGGCGTCCTTGGGCGCCTGCGGCCGATGAAAATTCGGGCCCACGGCGCAGCCGGCCGCCATGGCGGCGACCAAGGCAAGCGCGGCGCAGGGGCGACAGGTCTCGATCATCGATCTTCATCCGTTGTAAGCCCACGCGATTGTGAGCCCAGATGCCGCCCCGCTGAACTGTGAATGTTCACAGTGCATCGTCACAGTAGCCCGGGCTCGGGGACATGGACATCATTCGCAAGATCGGCCGCAAGAGGTTTTGCGATGCGCTACCCGTTTCTCCTGCCGAAGCTCAACGGCCGGATGCCTTGGCTCGTCCTGGCAGGCATCGCCGCGCTCGCGGTTCTCGGCATCGTAGTGTACGTCGGAACGGGCGCCAAGACGGCCAGTGCGCTTCCCGGCGCGGAGCCGGCCATGCCGCCGGGGCCGGACACGGTGACGCTATCCGACTCGCAGCTGCATTCGATCAGCGTAGGCCCGGTCTTGGAGCGCGAGTTTCCCATTGAAAAGCAGGCCGTCGGGAACATCGATTTCGACGAAGACATGAATGTCCAGGTGTTCACCCCCTATCAGGGGCGCATCATCCAAGCCCTCGCAAATCTCGGCGACGAAGTCAAGAAGGGGCAGGTGCTGTTCACCATTGAAAGTCCCGATTTCATCGCTGCGCAGTCGAGCCTCATTTCGGCGGCAGCGACGCTCGACCAAACGGCCAGCGCACTCGACCGCGCCAAGGCTCTGTATGCGGTCAAGGGCATCGATCAAAACGACTATGAGACGGCCGTTGCCAATCAGATGAGCGCCGAGGGAGCCTTGCGGGCGGCGCGCCATGCGGTCGCCATTTTTGGCAAGACCGAGGCGCAGATCGATCGCATCGTGGCATCGCGCCAGGTCGAGTCCGCGCTCATCGTGCAGAGCCCGATCACCGGCCACATCACCGCGCGCAATGCCGCCCCGGGGCTTCTCGAGCAGCCCGGCGTCCCCCCGGCGCCGTATTGCGTCTCGGACCTCTCCACCATATGGATGCTGGCGCGGGTGCCCGAGGCGGATGCGCCGGACTTCAAGCTCGGACAGGCGGTGTCGGTAACCGTGACGGCTTTCCCGGGCCGCGTGTTCGCCGGACGGATCACGGCCATCGGCGCGACGGTGGATCCTAATACACGCCGCGTGATGCTTCGCTCCGAGGTCAAGGATCCGAAACGCGAGCTCCTGCCCGAGATGTTTGCCACGTTCACCATTCGCACGCGCGCGCCGGTGCGCGCGCCCGCGGTGCCGCTCAGCGGGGTGGTGCGCGAGGGCGACGGCACGATGTCGGTGTGGGTGGTGGGCAGCGATCCACATCGCTTCACGCGGCGCTCGGTCAAGCTCGGCGAGCAGCACGACGGCTATGATGAGATTCTCGAGGGCCTGAAGCCCGGCGAAACGGTGGCGACCGACGGGGCGATCTTCCTCAGCAACATTCTCTACGGCGGCGCGTCCTAAAGAGAATCTCGATGATCAGAGCCCTCCTTGCCTTTGCGCTCAGCCGCCGCGCAATCATCCTGCTCGGGCTGTTCGTATTCATCGCCGCGGGCCTGATCGCCTACTCCAAGCTCAATATCGAGGCCTATCCGAATCCCGCGCCGGTCATTCTCGAGATCACGGCGCAGGCGGCCGGCCTGTCCGCCGAGGAGATGGAAAAATACTATACGACGCCGATGGAGATCGGACTGTATCCGACGCCCGGCATCGACAACATCCGCTCCACCTCGTTCTACGGTCTGTCCTTCGTGCGGGTGACCTTCAAATACGGCGTCGATTACTTCTTTGCCTACACCCAGGCGGCGCTCAGTCTGCAGCAAAACGTGTCGCTGCCCGGCGCTCAGGTTCCGCAGATCCAGCAGTCGAGCCTGGTCGGCGAGGTATACCGCTATCAAGTGGTCGGCCCGCCGCACTTCGGCCTGACGAATCTGCGCACCGTGCAGGACTGGATCGCGCTGCGCCGTCTATCGACCGTTCCCGGCGTGGTGGCCGTCAACAGCTGGGGCGGCACCACCAAGGAGTTCGAGGTCGCGGCGGACCTCAACAAGCTGCAGGCCTTCGGAGTCACGGTGCCGCAGCTGCTCGCTGCGCTCGGCAACTCCAACATCAATGTGGGCGGGCGCGAGATCACCGTCGGCCAGCAATCGGTGAACATCCGCGGCGTCGGCCTCGTGGACGACGGCGGCAACGATGATCTGACCCAGGGCTATCACGTCGAGGACATCCAGAATGTGGTGCTAGGCCAGTTCGACGGGGTCCCGGTGCTGGTGAAGGACGTGGCGCGGGTCTACGTCGGCTACGTGCCGCGGCTCGGAATCGCGGGCCGCGATCATGAGGACGATGTCGCGGCATCGATCGTGGTGATGGGGCGCACCCAGCACACCAACGACGTCGTGCCGCGCATCAAGGCCGCGGTGGCCGCGATGAACAGCGACGGGAGCCTGCCCCCCGGGGTCAAGCTCGTGCCTTATTACGATCGAACCACGCTGGTGAAAGTCACCACGCACACGGTGCTGCACAACCTCATCTTCGGCTGTCTGCTCGTGTTCCTGATCCAATGGATCTTTCTCGGCGATCTGCGCAGCGCCGTCATCGTCGGCGTCAATATCCCCTTCGCGCTGTTTTTCTCGATCATCATCCTGGTGCTGCAGGGGCAGGATGCGAACCTGCTGTCGATCGGCGCCGTGGACTTCGGCATCATCATCGATTCGGCGGTGATTCTGGTCGAGAACATTTTCCGCAATCTGCAGGCCATGCCGACCCTGCAGGCGCAGATGGTCGAGAGCCTGCGCCAGGGCACCTATGGCAACGATCCCACGGTCGGCAGCGATGAGCATTGGACGGTGCGGTTGCGGATGATCTACGTCTCGGCCTTGCAGGTCGACAAGGCCATCCTGTTCTCCACTGCGGTGACCATCGCGGCATTCGGGCCGCTGTTCACCATGCAGGGCGTCGAAGGGCAGATTTTCGGACCCATGGCGCGAACCTACGGCTATGCGCTCGCGGGTGCGCTCATCGCAACCTTCACGGTGACGCCGGTGCTCTCCTCGCTCCTGCTGCCCGACAAGGTCAAGGAAGCCGAGACGCTCGTCGTGCGCGGATTGCACCGGATCTACCGGCCGGCGCTCGACTTCGCGCTCAACCGCCGCGGTCTGGTGGTGGCGATCGGCGTCGTCTTTCTCGGGCTGGTGGGCTTGCTGGTTCCCCATCTCGGCAGTGAATTCCTGCCGGCGCTGGAGGAAGGCAACTACTGGATCCGCGCGGCGATGCCCCAAACCATGTCACTCGCTGCGGGCACCGAGGCGACCCGCAAGATGCGCGACATCCTGCTCAAGCATCCCGAGATCATCACCGTGGTGTCGCAGCACGGCCGTCCGGATAACGGCAGCGACGCCTCGCCGTTCTCGAACGTCGAGCTGTTCGCCCCGCTCAAACCCTATGATGAGTGGCCCTCGGGCATGACCAAGGACAAGCTCACGGCGCAGCTGCAGGCCGAGTTCGACGCGGCCCTGCCGGGAGTGGTGTTCAACTTCTCCCAGTACATCCAGGACAACGTCGAGGAGGCGCTTTCGGGCGTCAAGGGCGCGAACTCCGTCAAGATCGTCGGGCCGAATTTGAACGTGCTGGAGACATACGCTGCCCGCATCCTGCACGAGATGCAGCAGGTCAAAGGCATGGAGGATCTGGGTGTCTTTCACATCGTCGGCCAGCCGAATCTCAACATCAAGGTCAACCGCGTCAAAGCCGCCCGCTACGGACTCAATACCGGCGACGTGAACAGCGTGGTGCAAGCCGCCATGGCCGGCGCCGTGGCCACCACGGTGCTCGAGAACGAGCGGCAGTTCAATTTGACGGTGCGCCTCGAACAGCAGTACCGCGACAGCCTGGCGAAGGTCAGCCAGATTCCGGTCGCATACCAGTCTGCGAGCAGCGCCACGGCCTATATTCCGCTGAGCGAGCTCGCGGACATCAGCTTGGATTCCGGCGCATCGTATATCTACCACGAAGCCACGCAGCGCTACATACCCATCAAGTTCAGCGTGCGCGGCCGGGATCTGGGCAGCACCGTGGCCGAGGCACAAGCGCGAATCGCGCAGAACGTCCACTTGCCCACGGGATACCGGATCCTGTGGGCCGGGGAATTCGAGGATCTGCAGACGGCGCAAAAGCGCCTGGCGGTGTTCGTGCCGATGAGTCTGATGCTGATACTGGTGCTGCTCTACAGTCTGTTCAATTCGGTTCGCGACAGTCTGCTCGCCCTGGCGGGCATACCTTTCGCGGTCGCGGGCGGGGTGATCGCGCTGTTCGTGACCGGCCTGCCCTTCAGCGTGTCCGCGGCCATCGGCTTCGTGTCCCTGCTGGGCGTATCGGTCATGAACGGCATTCTGGTCCTCACCTATTTCAATGAGTTGCACAAGCAGGGCATGAGCCCGTTCGATGCCATGGAGCGCGCCGCCGAAAAGCGCATGCGCCCGATGCTGATGACGGCGTTGTCCGCATGCATCGGCCTGGTCCCTGCCGCGCTCTCGCACGGCATCGGCAGCCAGGTGCAGCGTCCCTTGGCCACCGTGGTCGTGGGAGGGATGCTCATCGGACCCATCATGCTGCTGGTCGTGGTACCGGCGTTGCAGCTCGTTTTCCTGCGCAATTCCGGCACCAACAGCGATGAGCTCCCGGCCGAGTCCAGGGATTTCTGATGCGCGCACTGGCCGCCTTCGCAGTCGTGGCGGTGGCGCTGGGCGCACTGACGGCGGGTGCCGCGCCCGGCAGCGGCGACGCCGTGCAGCAAGGCACGAACCCCCGCAAGCCCGCGGCCTTGCACAAACGCGGCATCCCGCCACAACCGTTTGCCCCGCCGAAATCCGCGACGCCGCCAAAACCGGCGGCGCCACCGAAATCAGCGGCCCCGCAACGGCCCGGGGCTGCGCAGCCGCATGCGCCAAACGGCGCCGCGCATCGCGCCCCCGCACAATCCTCGCCCGCGTCGAGCACCCGCGGCGCGCTGCCGCTCGCGAGGCTGCCGCCACACAGCAGCAGTGCAGCCGCCGGGCGTTTCACGCCACGCTCGTTGAGCCCTGGTGCCGCGGCGGGACTGTCGGGAAACAGCATGGGCCGCCGCGCCCCGGTCACGGCGGCGATCGGCGGTCCTGCCCGGTACGATGGCAATAAAGGCGCCGTCATCGGTGGCGCGGTATCCAGCCGCCGGTGATGCCGGCGGCGATCGAAGCGATTAACATGTCGCGCTGCCATGAGTGCTGCAGCCATTTTCAATGCCGTGGTCCATTTCGGCTCAGTCGTGATGCTGGCGGTGGGCGCGTTGCTGCCGATCGTCGATCCGCTCGGCGGGGCGCCCATCTATCTGGCCATGACCGCCAACCTCACCTCGGCGGAGCGCATCCGCATGGCGAAATCGGTGGCGATCAACAGCTTTCTGCTGCTCATCGCCTCGGCGTTGATCGGCGCCTATGTGCTCGACTTCTTCGGCCTGTCGATTCCCGCCGTACAGGTCGCCGGCGGCATCGTGGTCTGCATGATCGGCTGGTCGCTGCTCAACAGTCCCGATTCGCCGCCCGCGGTCGAACGCAGCGGCGCCCCGGCGGCAACGCCCGACGACCTGGGCCGGCGGGCGTTCTACCCGATGACCATGCCGCTGACCGTCGGACCCGGGTCGATCTCCGTCGCCCTCACGCTCGGGGCCAATCCGCCCGCGGGGTTTCGGTCCCTGCTGCTCACGGCGCTGGCGCACGCGCTCGGCATCCTGCTGGTCGCTATGGGCGTCTACCTGTGCTATCGCTACGCCGAGCGCATTTTGCGCAAATTGGGCTCGACCGGCACCAGCGTCGTGGTGCGCCTGTCCGCATTCATCCTGCTGTGTATCGGGGTGCAGATCTGCTGGAACGGAATCCACGGGCTCATTGCCAGCGGGTTTCGGCTCGAATAGGCTAAGGTAGCGTCAATCTCGAAAGGGGGAACCTGGGGCCCCCGGCCGAGTTCCAAACCTGACCGGCTCGCTCCGGACGCGCCGTCAGCCACATCGTCATCGACGGCCGTTGCTAAGATGTACGGCCTCATCCGGTAAAGGACCCAGGGTAATGAATCAACGGTATCAGGAGGGGCGTCCCATGCCGGTCGAACTGGACCCCGGCATGCGAGCCGCGCGCGAAGCGGTCGTGGAGAACTCCACCTGGATCCGGCCGCTGCAGCAGGAGATAGGCCGCGTCATCGTCGGCCAGACACATCTTCTCGATACGCTGCTGATCGCGCTCCTCACCAACGGCCACGTGCTGCTCGAAGGCGTGCCCGGACTGGCCAAAACGCTCGCGTTGAAGACCTTGGCCAGTTGCGTCGCCGTACGCTTCAAGCGGCTTCAGTTCACCCCCGACATGCTGCCGGCCGACATCGTCGGCACGATGATCTACAATCCGCAGGGTGGCGAGTTTCGGACCAAGCACGGGCCGATTTTCAGCAATCTCATCCTCGCCGACGAGATCAATCGAGCACCGGCGAAAGTGCAGAGCGCGCTGTTGGAAGCGATGCAGGAGCGGCAGGTGACGATCGGCGACGAAACCTACGCGCTGCCCAATCCATTCCTCGTTCTGGCAACCCAGAACCCCCTGGAACAGGAAGGCACATACCCGCTTCCCGAAGCGCAGATCGATCGATTCATGATGAAGGTCATCATCAACTACCCAAGCCGCACCGAAGAGCGCGCCATTTTGGATGCGATGGCGACCACCGAACCGATGATCGTTCCGCGTCCCATGGCGAGCGCCGCGCAGATCCTCGACGCACGGCACGTGGTGAGCACGCTGTACGTGGACGACAAGATTCGCGATTACATCGTGGACCTGGTGCTCGCAACGCGCCCGCCCCTCGCCGCCTCCTTGAACCTGAACGGCTACATCCAGAACGGCGCCTCGCCCCGCGCGACCATCGCCTTGACCCTGGCGGCGCGCGCCATGGCGTTCTTGAAGGGCCGGCACTTCGTCATTCCGCAGGATGTCAAATCGATCGCATTCGATGTGCTGCGTCATCGCGTGTCCGTGACATACGAGGCGGAGGCGGAGAACATCACCTCCGAGAACGTGATAGAGAAGATCCTGAATACCCTGCCAGTGCCTTGAAGAAGCCAGCCGATTCCAACCAGTCGAACAGGGCCATCCTGAGCGGCATGCGGCGATTGGAGATACGCACGCGCCGCATGGTCAACGACAGCCTCGCCGGCGCGTATCATTCGGTGTTCAAAGGCCGCGGAATGAACTTCGAGGAAGTGCGCGAATACATCCCCGGCGACGAGGTGCGAACCATCGATTGGAACGTCACGGCGCGGGCCGGCCGGCCTTTCGTGAAGAAGTTCACCGAGGAGCGCGAACTCACGATTTTCTTGCTGGTCGATATCAGCGCCTCGGGAAATTTCGGATCCGCCGCATTGAGCAAGCGCGACCTCGCGGCGGAGCTCGCGAGCGTGCTGGCCTTTTCCGCCATTCGCAACAGCGATAAGGTCGGCCTGCTGCTCTACACCGACCGGGTCGAACGGTATCTGCCGCCACGAAAGGGCCGGCGCCACGTGCTGCGCGCGGTGAGGGATATCCTCTACCATGCGCCCGAGGGCTTCGGAACCGACAGCGTCAAGGCGCTCGATGTCGTCAATCATGTGCTGCACCGGCGAGCGATCGTGTTCTTGATTTCCGATTTTGAATCCTCCGGAGACCAGAACGCCGGTCGGGCGGCGCTGCGCCGGGCGATGCGTCAGACCAACAGGCGTCACGACCTCATCGCCGTGCACGTCGAGGACCCCCATGAAAGGGAGCTTCCCAATGTCGGCATTCTTGCGCTGGAGGATTCGGAGACCGGGGAAGTCGTCGAGCTCGATACCGCGAGCGCCGCCGTGCGCGGGCGATTCAAGGAACAGGCGTTGGAACGAGGCCGCCGCTTGGTGAGCGACTTTCGGTCCGAGGGCGTCGACACCTTGCAGCTGCAGACCGATTCGCCCTACCTGCCCGCCTTGCAGCGATTCTTCAAAGCCCGAGAGCGCAGGCGCGCATGAGCAAAACTGCCTCCTTGATGCGCGGCGCGCTCGCGGCCGGCGCGGTCGCGGGCATCATGGGCGCCGTCCAGCCGCCGGCAGGCGCCGCGGTACCGGGCAGCGTACCGGAGGACATCCGCGATATCCGCGGACCGCAGTTTTCCGTTCCGTGGCTGCCGGCGCTGCTGGCAGGGGGAGCCGCGCTCGCACTTTGCAGTTATGGCGCATGGCGCTGGCGCCGCCGCCGGCGCAGCCCACGCGTCTTGCTGCCGTTCGAGGCTGCGCTGCAGCGTCTCGAGGAAATCCGGGCGCTGATGCAGCCTGAGAACGCGCGTGAATTCTCCATCGCGGTATCCGACATCGTCCGGGGCTACATCGAGCAAGGATTCCAGCTCACCGCCACCCACCGAACCACGGAGGAGTTTCTGCGCGATCTGCTCGAATCCCCCGACACCGCGCTCGCGCGCCATCGTGCGCTGCTGTCGGAATTTCTCCACCAATGCGATCTGGTGAAATTCGCGGGCATGTCGCTCACCTTGCAGAACATGGATTCCCTCTACCACAGCGCGTGTGAGTTCGTGCGCGCAACGGCCGACAGGACGCATGATTCGCTTCCTTCAACCTGAGTGGCTCTGGCTGCTGACGCTGCTGCCCCTGGTGATGCTGTGGCGCGGGCGGCGAGGTCCCATCGCCGCCGTCGAATATTCCGACGTCGGCCTGGCGCGAGAAGTCGCCCGCAGCAGCCGCAGCCGGATCGCAGGATGGACCTGGCTGCTGCCGATCCTCGCCGGCGTTCTGATGATCACCGGGCTCGCCCGCCCGCAACGAACTCACAGCCGCACCGAGGTGACCGTCAACGGCATCGACATCGTGCTGGGGCTCGATGTCTCCGGTTCGATGCAGGCGCTCGATTTCAGTATTGACCGGCATCGGGTCAATCGCATCGAGGTGGTCAAATCCGTGGTCTCGAAGTTCATCGAAGAGCGGCCCAACGATCGCATCGGCCTCATTGCGTTCGCCGGTGCTCCGTTCTTGGTCAGTCCGATCACGCTCGATCATGATTGGCTGCAGCAAAATCTCGAGCGCGTCAGCATCGGATCCGTCGACGACGGCACGGCCATCGGTTCGGCGATCGCAGCGAGCGTCAACCGCCTGCGCATGACCGCCGCGAAATCGAAGGTGGTCATACTGCTCACGGACGGCGTGAACAACACCGGAAAAATATCGCCCCTGGCCGCCGCGGAGGCGGCCAAGTCCATGGGGGTGAAAATCTACACCATCGGCGTCGGCGCGCGCGGCAAGGCGCCGATTCCGGTCAAAGATGAAGCCGGGCGCATGCATTTGATCATGGCCGAAGTGGATGTGGATGAAAAAACCCTTCAGGCGATAGCCGACGAGACGGGCGGTCGATTTTACCGCGCGACCGACACCGACTCATTGCAGAACATCTATGAGCAGATCAATGGCTTCGAGAAGACCGCCCAAACGGTGCAGAAATTCGAGCACATCGAAGAGCTGTACCCGTGGGCGCTGATTCCGGCGCTGGCCATCCTCGGATTAGGTTCCCTCCTGCAACACACTCGATTGCGGAGATTGCCGTGAGATTCAGCGATCCTGGGTGGCTTGCGGCCGGACTCCTCGCTTGCCTGGCCCTGATCTGGATGTGGCACCGCCACGATGCCCGCCAGCACGCCGCGCTCGCGCGTTTCGTCTCTGCGCACCTGCGCCGTCGATTGACGCGCTCGGTATCGGTCGCACGGCGCCGCGCGCAGCGCGGCCTGTACCTCGCCGCCGTGGCCAGCCTTTTCGTGGCCCTCGCGGGCCCGCTGGTCGGGTATCGCTGGGAGCAGATCAGCCGCCGCGGCAACGAAATCGTGTTCGCGATCGACACGTCGCGCAGCATGTCGACGCCCGATGTGAATCCCGATCGGCTGACGCGGGCGAAGCTCGCGATCGACGATTTTGCGAGCCACTTGCAAGGCGACGCGGCGGGCATCGTCGCATTCGCGGGCCGCGCCTTTCTGGTATGCCCCATCACGCTCGACTACGGCGCGTTTCATGAATCGCTGAACGCGATCGACACCAATACGATTTCGCGCGGCGGAACCAACATCTCGCGCGCCATTCAGGAGGCGCAGGCGGCGCTGCGCCGCCGCCCGGGCAGCGATAAGATATTGATTCTGGTGACGGACGGCGAGGACCTCGAGGGCGGCGCGTTGTCTGCGGCGCAGGCGGCGGCGCACCAGGACGGGCTCAAAATCTACACCGTGGGAGTGGGAACCGCGGCCGGCGACCTCATCCCGATTCCGCCCGACCAGGGCGGCGGATTCGTCAAGGACGACAGCGGGGCATTCGTGAAATCGCATCTGGACGAGGCTGCGCTGAAGGCAATCGCCGCCGCCACCGGCGGAGTCTATGTTCCGCTCGGCGCGCAGGGCGAAGGCATGGAAACGATCTTCAGGACGGTGTTTGGCTCCATCGCGAAGCACGATATCGCCTATCGGCAGCGAAAGATCTACATCGATCGCTATCAGTGGCCGTTGGCGGGGGCTCTGGGGCTGCTGCTCTCGAGCATGCTGATCGGCACGCGCCGGCGGAGCGGCACGCGCCAGCCGGCGGCGCGCACCGTCATGGCCATGTCCGTGGCGAGTCTGGTGCTGCTCGCGGATCTGCCGATGGATCCGGCCCGCGCAGCGAGCGTGAATGCGGAGGATGCCTATAAAAGAGGCGATTTCACCGCCGCGGAACAAGCCTACGCGGCCGCCGCTCAGCGCGACCCCAAAAAACCGATACTGCAATTCAACACCGGCACCGCCGCGTACCGGGCCGGCCAGTTTCCGCAGGCGGCGCAGGCGTTTCAACAATCGATCAACCGTGCGCCATCGAGCGATCCGAAGCGCTTGGCCAACCAAGAGGACGCTTACTACAACCTGGGCAATGCGCTGTATCGCACCGGACAGAAGACCGAACAGACGAATCCGCAGGAAACCCTGCAGAGGTGGGGCGAGGCCGTGAAGGCCTACGAGACGGCGCTGCAACTGCGCGCCGACGATGCCGACAGCAAGTACAATCGCGATCTGGTGAAGCGCAAGATTGAAGCGCTCAGACAACAGCAAAATCAGCAGCCGAACAAGGGTTCGGGACAGCAGCAACCGCCCCCGAACGGCGGCGGGTCAAAAGCCGATCAGCCCCCGCGAAGCGCCGCTCAATCTCCGCCCGCCTCCGCCCCTCCACCTGCCCCCGCGGCCGGCGATCCGCACAGCAAGAGCCAGCCCGGCGGCAGCCCGGATCAGCGCGCGGACGACGATGCGCGGTCTGCAGACAACCAGCATCTGCCCGGTCAGATGAGCCGCGAGGAAGCGCGCGAGCTGCTCGATTCGGCCAAGGGAGACGAACGGCATCCTCTCACGGTACCCCTTGCTCGCCGCGATGACGAGCCGCCGGAAAAGCCCTACAAGAATTGGTGACATGAGCAACAGCCGTATCCGCCGGATCAAACTCATCGCAGTGCTCACCTCCTCGCTGGTCACGGCCCGCGCCCTTGCCGAGGCACCGCTGGTGAGCGCGACGATCGAACCGGTGCAAATCACCGTCGGAGAGTCGGCTCAGCTCACGATCACGACCATGGGTACCGGCGTGGAACCGCTCGCGTTGCCGGTGGTTTCAGGGCTGGAATTTCGCGTCATCGACCGATCGCGCCACGTGCAGATCATCCGCGGCGCGACGCTTGCAACGACGACGATGGTGATACGCGTCACCCCGCAGGTTGCCGGCACCTTCACCATCCCAGGGATTACGCCGAAGTCTCAGCCTCTGGTGCTGCGTGTCAACCCGAACAACGGCATCGCGTCTACCTCGGCCACGCCGCCCCTCGTCGCCGGCGGATCGACGGCCAACGGCATCCGCATGACGCCGGACGGCTCCGCCTTTATCCGCTTGACCGTGCCCAAACGGGAGGTCTACGTCGGTGAAAGCGTGCCGCTTTTGATCGAGGTGGGTATGCGGGCCGGCTTCGTCACCTCGCTCAACGGCCTGCCCACGCTCGCGGGCAGCGACTTCACGCTCAACAATCTTTCGCGCCAGCCCGAGCGCGATGAAAAGACCATCGACGGCAAACCGTTCACTTTGCTGACCTGGCACAGCGTGCTGGCGGCGGTCAAACCGGGCACTTATTCGCTTATCGTCGAGTCGCCGCTCACCGTGCGAATTAGAACCGCGCCACCGCGAGAGGCGATGCTCGAGGATCAGCTGGGCGACCCGTTCATGCAGCATTTCTTTGGTGCGGTCGTGCAAAAGGACATCAAGGTCGCGAGCCCGCCGATCGAGCTGACGGTCGTCATGCTGCCCGTCGAGGGCCGACCCCCGGACTTCAGCGGCGCGGTCGGCAGCTTCAATATAAGGAGCGATCTTTCCTCCGCCACCGCGGCCGCGGGCGATCCGCTCACGCTGCGTCTGCACGTGACCGGCTCCGGCAATTTCGATCGCGTGGACAGCCCAATGCTCGAGCATGTCGAACAGTGGAAGACTTATCCGCCGAAATCCTCGTTCAAGTCGAGCGACGCGATCGGGTACAAGGGTGAGAAAATCTTCGAACAACCGATCGTCGCGTCGAAACCCGGCGCGCAAACCCTTCCGGGACTGGCGTTCAGCTATTTCGACCCCGCGACGCGCCGCTATGAAACGGCCCGCAGTGCGCCGCAAAGCGTGACGATTTCCCCGTCCGTGGCCGACAGTGCGCCCACGCCCGCCCGGGCCGCCGCTCGATCATCGAGCGGATTGCGCGCCGATCACCTCGCACCTCAGGCCTTCGCCAATTCCCTGGTGCCGCTTTATTTGCAGCCGCGGTTTCTGTCCATCCCGTCCCTGCTGACGTTGGCGTTTGCCGGCGGGTGGCTGCGGCTACGCCGCCGTTCAACGGACCCCGCCCATGGAGCCTCGCTGCGCGTTCGCGGCGGGGCGAAGGCCGCCAATCGCGTAGTTGCACAACTCGAGGAGGCCGCCCGCGCCGGCGATGCAGTGCGATTCATCAATACGGCGCGGTCCGCGCTGCAGCGGACGACGGGCGGCGACAGCGACGCAGACAGCAGCGACATCCGTCAACTGCTCGCCCTCGCGGATGAAGCGAATTACTCCGGTCATACACCCGCGAGCGTCGATTTCGCGCGATGGACGCAGATTGTGCGCCGCCGGATGATGGGGGAGAAGATCTCATGAGCGGCCGCGCGCAGCTCGCCGCGTTGATCATCGGCCTGGCGCTATTCGGATGTCAGGGGCCTGCGCACTCGGCGCAGGCAGGCTATTCCGCGGCCCGCCTCTATAACCTCGCCAACGCCTACGCCCGCGCCGGAAAGCCGGGAATGGCCGTTCTCAACTATGAGCGCGCGAACCTGCTCGCGCCGAATGACCCGGACATCGAAGCCAATTTACGCTTCGTTCGCGAGCCATTGCAATTGCCCTCTGAATCACCAAATGGGTTCGTCCGCGCGGCCACGGTCGCGAGCCCGGCAGTGCTTTCGTGGACCGGTGTCGCCGGCCTGACGATCCTTGGCCTCAGCCTGCTCGCCGGGCGGCTGCGTCAGGGCCATCGAGCCACGCGGCGCGCCGCGGCGGTTGCCGGTCTCGCGCTGATCGGCTTGACCGTCGCAAACGCCGTGGTGCTGTGGCCGCGTTTGCATGAGGCGGTCGTGGTCACGTCCGAGGCGACCGTTCGCGTATCGCCGGTACCCATGGGAGATCCACTGTTCGTGCTGCCGGAGGCCGCGACCGTGAGGATGAAGGCGGAGCACGAGGGATTTGTGCTCGTTCAGACTCGGGAAGGCCGGCTGGGATGGGTGTCCCGCGCGAACATCGCACCCGTCGTTCCATTCGAATGAGCGCGGCAGGCACACCGGGTGGCGGGCGCCTTAGGTCAGCGCATGTACCATTGGACATAGTCAGGCCCATCCTGGACCTGATAACCATCGGGCAGGTTCAGAAGCGATGCGCTTGGCACGCCCTGGCGAATCCCCGTCAACGTGACCTCGGAAATCAAACTGTCGAATTTGAATTCACGAACCAGCAGCGGCACTCCGTCGAGGCTGGCGAATTCCGGCCACCACTGCGAAAGACCAAAATCAACGCCGAGTGCGACCATGGAGCCCTGCCGGAACTGGCCGAGGGTCTTCATTCCGTTTAGGATCTCGGCGCCGCCGGGCAATGCGGACGCCGGCGCCACACAGATTTCCAATCGCTTGGCGTCCTTCTCACGCTCCTCCCAGATCCGGCAGGCATGTCCGTCCACCGACTCCGACCGAACGGTCACACGATATTCATGAATCACCGGCTGTCGCATGCGATCGCTCATTTCTCTCATATCGGCGGCCTTGCGCTGCGCCTCAGCGCGCTCCTCCGGCGGTGCGCTCGCAGCCGCCTCCTCCAGTTGCTTCACCACGTCGGCATAGTGGGCGGCAACCTGGCGCAGGGTCACGCGCTGCAACACACGAACGGTGCGAGCAGGATTGTCGATGACGTATACCGTCTGGTCTTTGAAGAGGAAGACCGTCTTCGCGTGAGCACCGCCGGCCCGGACCTTGCCGTCCTCCACGAAATATTCTCTCGCGACCGGGGTGGGCGCCGGCGCGGTCGGCGAAGCAGGTGCCAAGTTCGTTTGGTCGACAGCACGGACCGTGACCTCGTAGATCACTCCTGCGTTCACCAACACCGGACTCAATAGCAATGCGGCAAGGGCAAGGTGCCTCACGGTCGACGATTCCTCACCTCAATTACCCGCGTGCACTTGGGTGCGGCGTGCACGCAGCCCTCGGAGGCCGGCTAATGAGCGTTTGCTTGCGTCGTCGGGGTGCTTATCGCCGCGCGGTTGTTTTGCGCCTTTATTTGAACCTTGCACACCTTCGCCGCTTCGTTGTACGAGATGGCTTTATCAGAAGCCATTCTCTTGTTCATGCAATCCGCGAGCTGACGCCTGTTCATCGCTGCTTGACTTTTCGGGGCGGCGGCAAACGCCTGCGCACCGGCAATCAGCATACCGGCCACCACAATCACCGTTAGGCGATGCATTTGAATTCCCCAGCACTATGGCCGCAACTTAAGCGCCCGTCTGAAACATCTAGTCGCGCCGAACCCTACCTGAAAATGCGTTGCGGGAAAATACGACGATATACCCATCTCGGCGACACCCAGCGGCGCCAGATTCGTTATTCGCAGAGAAAACATAGGCTTGAGGTCAACATCCCACGTTCAGTCACGGTCAGCGCATCGTGTTGCGAAGCAACGCGCGCAGCCTGTCCAGGGGCCTTGCATTGAGCACATCCTGCCTCCTCACCCAGCCGCGCCGCGCCATCTCGTCGAATGCGGCACCGACATCTTCGTTGTGTAATGTCGTGAATGGCGCTTATGACGCACGTACCCCTGTCCAGAGGTGCGGGGAATTCAACGATTTGCCCCGATGCTGGGCCGCGAACTGCAGCGTCAGGACGAGCGGCCATTGTTCAGGAACCATGGCGCCGGAGACGTCGATCCCGGACAGCTCGCCAAGGGTTGCAGCCAGAAAATCCGACAGCAGGACGACCTTGCCGCCCCCGATGGTAAGCCTTTGTGTCTCCCCGCTTTCGAGGATCAAGGCGATCTGTTCGATGTGCAAATGATCCGCGATGCCGAAGATCCGGTGCAGATATTTTTTTCCGGCATCGAATTTGGCCTGAAAATGTCGTTCGCAGTCCCGCAGATTCCGGAGGTCTTCGCTCGTTTCAATGTGCACCACGTGCCGGTGGATCGGGTGGAATGCCACGATATCGAGTTCGCATTCGTAACTGCCGTCCGACGGCTCGAGGCCGACCCACAGATCGCGCCGGACGAAGTAGCCTTTATACTCGTGCCACTCCCGGACCAGCTGCTCCAGGTACTTCATCCTCTCCTCAGGTCAAATGCTTCACCCTTCATGACGCAAGCGTGCACTTCGCAGCCAGGCGATGTAATACGGAAAAACGCGTAACGCTTTGAATCGCCGGGCCGCACCATGTTGCAGCAGACGCCGTTGATCGCGCCGCGGGCGCCTGAGCAGGGGGCCTAGGTACAAGGTCCAATTACCGGACGACTGGACACATGCTGCCAGGACGCCCGACGATATCGATGCGTTACTTGGCGCGTGCCGCGTCCAACTCGCCTTTCAATTGCCCGGCCCACGCCTTGAGCATGGCGCTCGCCGCCGCTCGATTGGAAACCGACGTGGCCCACTCCATGGTTGAAGTTCCGCTTCGCCGCTGATCGAAGACGACCGCGAGCAATGTGCCGGCGACTGCATCATTGATGGTCAGCGCGAGGGTCGCCGACCCCGCATCCATGGTGTAGGTTTTGGATCGCCCTGCGGTCGGTACCTGCGGCGCGTTGATGAAGACATTGACGATGTTCGGTGTTATCAGCATCACGCCGTCCGCCGCCTCGGTGACCACTTCATATCCGCCGCCGCTCAGGACCTGGGTAAAGGTGCTCTTGGCCATCGCCGCCAAATCTGTGCGGATCTTCTTTAGTTGCGCCGCCGAGAGGCCAAAGGTGCCGTAGTTGCGCGGGTTCCAGTTCTTGCTGAACTCGACCGTGGGATCGCCGATGATTATTTTGTTGTAGGCGGATAGATCCGCGTCGGGACGGCGGTACAAGGCGCCGACATTCTTCGAAGCGACGAGTTCGAGTCCCGAAAACGGCGAACTCGGCGAATCGCCGGCCGCAAGGGACGGCGCGAGCACAGTCAGCACGAGCGCTGCCGCCAGGCCGGACCGCGCGAGTGAAGAGGAACGGATGAACATTGTTAGCTCCTTGATGAGACCTGCTATTGCATAGGGTAATGAATGTTTTTGCCGTCTACCAATTGCGACCGGCGCTGCCTGCGCCGTCCGAGACCATGAGGGCACCGCTGATGTTAGCGGCCGCATCACTGCACAGGAACACGGCGAGATCGGCGATATCCGCCTTTTCGCCGAAGCGGCCCAGCGGGATGCCGGAGGTGATGCGGGACGTCGCTGCTGCATCGGGAGCCAGGCGCGCCATGCCCTCGGTGTCGCGGATGGGTCCGGGAGCAATCGAGTTGACGCGGACACCCGCGGGTCCCCATTCCAACGCCAGCGCTCGCATCATCGAGTCGATGCCGGCCTTCGCCGCACAAACGTGCACCTGCTGCGGGTAGGCCGTGAAGGATTGCAGGGCGGAAATGAATATCAGCGAGGCGCCGGGCTTGCGCATCCGCGAGAAGGCCGCGCGGGCGACATGGAAGCTGCCGATCAAATCGATGTCGATGACCGTTCGGAATCCTCGCGGCGACAGCTCGGCTGCATGGGCGAGGAAATTCCCCGCTGCACCCGACACGACGAAGTCGATCTCTCCAAAGCGCGCGGCGCAGGCATCGATCGAGCCTGCGACGGCCTCGTACTCACGCACATCCGCCGCGCAGCCCGAGGCATTGCCGCCGAGGCGGCCGACGGCCGCAGCTACCTTGGCGCTGTCGCGGCTGATGACGAAGACATTTGCGCCCAACGCAGCCAGCCGCTCGGCGATCGCCAGATTGATGCCGCTGGTCGCACCGGCGAGGAAGGCTGTCTTGCCGCGGAACAGGTCCTGCCGGAATATTTCGCTGCGTGCGCTCGACATGTCTGATCCTTTGATCCCTGGATTCATGACATTCTCGCCGGTAAGCTGGCGGCGTTCAAATCCACCGCCAGCGGCACGCACACGCGCACGAGCGCACTTAAGGGAGCTGCACGTGAAAGACAGGGTCAGTATCGCCGTCCGCAACGGCATCGCCGACGTGCGGCTCGACCGTCCCGACAAGAGAAACGCGATTGATGCCGCAATGTTCGAAGCGATTGCCGAAGCCGGGGCACATTTGCGCGGACTGCGTGGCCTGCGGGCGGCAGTGCTCTCCGGCAATGGGGCCGCGTTCTGCGCCGGTCTCGACCTTAAGAATTTCGGCCAGATGGCGGCCGGCGATGATTCCATGGTACGCAAGCTCAAGGTGCGCACGCATGGAGACGCCAATCTCGTCCAGCACATCGTCCACCTCTGGCGTGAGCTGCCCGTTCCCGTGATCGCTGCAATCCACGGCGTGGCATTTGGCGGCGGCTTCCAGCTGAGCCTTGGGGCGGATATCCGCATCATCGCCCCCGAGGCGCGCATGTCGATCATGGAGATCAAGTGGGGACTGATTCCCGACATGGGCGGCGTATCGCTGATGCGCGCCCTTGCTCGCGACGATGTGATTCGCGAGCTGACCTACAGCGGCCGGCAATTCGATGGGAGGGAAGCGGTGTCCTTAGGGTTTGCGACGCGCACCGCCGCTGATCCGCGCGCCGAGGCGCTCGCCCTTGCCGCGGAAATCGCGGCCAGAAGTCCCGATGCGATCCGCGCCGCCAAACGGCTGTACAATCGCGCCGCCGACGCGACCCAAGCCGAGCTGCTGCTATCTGAGTCCGTCGAGCAGCAAGCGCTGATCGGCGGGCGCAACCAGATCGAGGCGGTGACGGCCAATCTCGAGAAGCGAGCGCCGGTGTTCTTCGACGATTGATTGCCGGGGCAATCGACAGGCACGGAGGGTCCGACATGAATCGTATCGCGGTTGGAGTGGACCTCGCAAAACGGGTGTTTCAACTGAGCAGCTGCGGGTCCTTCACGGGCCCCACGGGACTGAAGGCGGCACCGGGATGTTAGTCGGTCACCCTGTATTCTGGATCATGGCGGCTGCCGTTCTGGCCCCTTTGTTGGGCGAAATTCCCGTCGGCTTCAAGGTGCCGGTCGTAGTACTCGAGGTCGTGCTCGGAATCCTCATCGGTCCGCATGTCCTGAACCTGGTTCAATTCGACGGGTTCGTGGTCACGATGTTTACGATTGGCATGGCCGCGACTCTGCTGATTGCGGGAATGGAACTGGATTTCGCCGAAATCAGGGGTCGTCCGCTGATGCTGGCAGCCGGCGGCTGGATCGCATCGGTACTCATGGGTATCACCGCCGTGGGCCTGCTGCACGTCATTCCGCAAGTGCGCGCACCATTGATGGTCACGTTGGCGATGTGCACGACGGGACTCGGCGTTCTGATTCCCATTTATCGCGACAGCGATCAACTCAGGACCGCGTTGGGCCGCTTCGTTCTGGCTTCCGGAACGATTGGCGAGATCGGCCCCATCATCGCGATGTCGCTGTTGCTGTCGGGGCACTACAGCACTTGGCAGGAGGCGGGATATCTGCTGGCATTTCTTTCCATTGTCGCGATCGCGATCGCCATCGGCGTAGCGGCCCGTCCACCGAGGATACTGGAACTGCTCAGCCGGCACATGCACAAGAGCACCCAGCTGCCTCTACGGCTGTCGATGTTCATGCTGGCCGCCCTGCTTTTGCTGGCGGATAGATTCGGACTCGACAGTATTTTAGGCGCCTTCGCGGGTGGAATGATCCTCGGGCAGGCGACTCGCGGCGAGAGCGGAAAAATATTCCGTGAGAAAATGGAAACGATTTCATTCGGCTGGTTTTATCCGTTCTTTTTCGTAGGCACAGGCATCAAGTTCAACATCAATGCGCTCGGCAAAGACCTGACCACGATGCTGCTGGTGCCCACGTTCGCGGTGCTTTTCCTGATCGTTCGCGGGACACCCGTGCTGCTTTATCGCGGACACATCGGCACCGCGCAGCGCCTGCCCTTCGCGCTGTCCTCGGCAGTCCCCTCGCTGTCAATCGTCGTGGTCATCACCGAGATCGGGGTGCGCGCAAAGTCGATGAATCCCGATGTCGCTGCGGCCCTGATTGGCGCCGCGTTGCTGTCGGTTCTGCTGTTCTCGACTATTGCGGGCTCGATTGTGTCCCGAACCGCCGTGCCGCTGCCGAGCAGAAATCCGGCATGACCGCGCCCAATCTCGAGCGGGTTTCAAGATCGGGATAATTGCCCGGATCGCCCTTGAAGTTGCGTTCCGGCCGTTATGCTCTGATCATAGCCCGGCTCTCAGCGGCCAATCCTGGAGCGTGTGTTCACAAGGGTGACCCGATGCGGATTTTTGGAAACGGAATGACGATTCGCCGAATCGCGGCATATTTCGCCGCTTGCGCATTGCTCTGTGCAGCCGCGATTTCGCCGCGCGACGCGGCGGCCAAAATTCACAACTGTGAGCATGCTACGCTGCTTCCCGAGGACGGGGAGCGACTCTATCTGGTTGCCCGGCGCGTGCTTCCAGCGCACCATGAGCTCATGCTGGCGGAGCGGTGCCGGTGGTCAGATAGCGCGTTTGCGTGGGTCACGACGGCCAGGGTCACCGGCGAGAATGGTGTCGCCCAATGGTGGATGGCGAGTTGCTCCCGCGACGCGCGCAACTGGACGTGCAACCCGGGCGTGCTTCATCAGGAAGTCGAAAAAAGCTTCGATGCGGGCGGCGAATCCCGTCATGTGAGGATCAGTTTCGATGGTGCGACCAGCCTTGAGATGGCGGACTCCCTGGCAGCCCAAGCGTTGGATTCTTACGTCAAACCGACGGCGCGGCTGCCTTACTGTTCCGGGATACAAGGTCAGGAGTCGAGGTGGCGTGATCTGCGGGAGAGCCACCCGTTGCCGACTCCGAACGAACAAATCCACATCACCGTCAGCCGGGAGAAAGACCGGGTATCCGTATGGTTCGGCGATCTCGCACGCCCTGACGACGTCCAGATCGGAATCGATTTTCCGGTCCCCGACGTCCTGCGATCAGGGCCGTGTTGGTTTGCAAGGGAACCTTGACGAGCTCTTGGGGGAAATGCCGGCGGCGATGCGCAACTCGCGTACTGACGCCTCGCGCGATGAGCTGGGCGGCGATATTGCTGACATGCCTGTCCGCCGAAACAGCGTACGCCGCGATGCAGCCGGTTGAGTGGCATTGGGCGCCAATTCGCGGCCACAGAATCTACTACACCGTGCGTGGCAACGGTCCGACGCTGGTGCTGCTGCACGGCGGCGGCGACTCGGGCGAGCACTCCTTCGTGCGCCAGCTCGATGTCTTCTCGGAGCACCATCATATCGTCGCCCCGGATCAAGTGGGCCAGGGGCACACTCCCGATGTCCCGGGGCCTTTGAGCTATACCGCGATGATGGAGGACACCGCCACGCTGCTGGAGCTGCTCAAGCTCAAGCACGTGGATATCGTGGGCTTCAGCGATGGCGGAATCCTGGCGCTGATGCTCGCGGTCCGCCATCCCGAGCTCGTGGGTCGGCTGGTCATCAGCGGCGTGAATATTGCGCCGGAGGGTCTGAATCCAGAGAATCTGGAGGAGCTGCGGGCCTTGCAGATCCCTAAACCGAAGACGATCGATGAAAAGCTTGCACATCTGTGGCTCACGTCTCCGACCGAAGCGGAACTGAATCTGTCGCTATTGGTGAAAATCACTCAGCCGGTGCTGCTGATCTCGGGCGATCGCGATGCGATCACGCTCGAGCATACCCTGCAGATTTTTCATGCCCTGCCCCATGCGGAACTGTGCGTTCTGCCTGGAACGGATCACGCCACCTTTTCGGGCCGGCCCGAATGGCTGAACCCGATCATCAATTCCTTCCTCGATCGCGTTCCGTGAAACAACCCGCACGCCGCGCCCATGTCGTGCCCGTGCTGCTGATCGCCCTCTGGGCCTGGGCGCCCGCTCTTACCTCGGCCAAGGCCGAAACACCCGTGCAGAAGCCCTTTGTGTTGCTGCTGTCGATCGATGGCCTGAAGCCCGAAGCGGTGCTCGATGCAGACCGTCACGGCCTGAAGGTGCCGAATTTGCGCGCCTTCATGAAACACGGCGTTTATGCCAGTGCCGTGCGCGGCGTGCTGCCGACGCTGACCTATCCCAGCCACATGACGCTGCTGACCGGCGCGTCGCCCGCCCGGCACGGGATTTTTGCGAACACGACCTTCGACCCGCTGAACCGCAACGAGCGCGGCTGGTATTGGTATACCGAGGATGTTCGCGCGACGACCTTATGGGATGCGGCGGCGGCGGCGCACCTGAGAACCGCCAACGTCTACTGGCCGACGAGCGTCGGCGCGAACATCGACTACAACTTGCCGCAAATCTGGCGCACGGGTACCCCGGATGATCTCAAGCTGCAGCGTGCCTTGAGCACGCGCGGCCTGGTGCAGGACCTATCTGCGCGCTTGGGGCCCTACCCCGGCGGCATGGACGAAACGGTCGCGGACGATGAGGTCCGCGCCCGCTTCGCGATCCGGCTGATCGAAACCAAGCATCCGGATTTCATCACCGTGTACGTGACCGGACTTGATACCGAACAGCATGCTTCGGGCCCCTTCAGTCCGGCGGCCAATGCGGTGCTGGAACGGCTCGATGCGATCGTCGGCTCGCTGCGCGCGGCCGCGGAGCGCGAGGCGCCGGGACGCGCGACTATGTGCATCGTGTCGGATCACGGCTTCGCGCCGGTCGCCCACGATGTCAATCTGTACACGGCATTCTTGAGCGCGGGCCTGTTCAGCATCGATGAATCGAACAGGATTTCGGCATGGAGGGCGATCCCGTGGCCCGCGGGCGGCGCGGCGGCAGTGATGCTCGCCGAGCCCGCAGACGAAGCGCTGCGGGCCCAGGTCGGCGCGTTGCTGCAGAAATTGGCGGCCGATCCCGCAAACGGCATCGATCGGGTGTTGAATCACGAAGAAACCGCCGCGCAGGGCGGCTTCCCCGGCGCGGCGTTTCTCGTCTCGTTTCAGATCGGCTACGAGTTCGGGTATCAGTACTCGGGACCGCTGATCACGAAATCGAGCAATTTGGGGACGCACGGCTACCTGCCTGAGCGGCCCGAAATGCGCTCCTCGTTCTTCATCATCGGCCCGCAGCTGGCGGCGGGCCGTGCGCTCGGCGAAATCGACATGCGCCAAATCGCGCCGACGATCGCCCACGTGTTGCACGTGAATCTGAAGGACGCGGAACTCGCACCGCTGCGCCTGGATTGAGCGCCGCTGCGCCCGGACTGAGCACGCTTTCGCGTGCGAGCGGCACGACCGTGCTCAAACTCGATCGAGCCGTCCGGTGTCCTCCAAGGCGGAGCCGAATGACGGCCCGACACTGAGCAACGGCAGGACCCCAGCACTGGCCGTGTCGAGGCAGACTGTCCATTCGCGAAATGCGCTCATCCGGCTGCCCCGCGGCAGAGATTCAATCGCGCCCGTTTTTATGTCAAGCAGCCGCATCCCGGTGTCGCGCGGGCCGGTAGCCTCAAGGCGAAACACGAGCTTCGGCAAGTCGCCCAGGAGCATGAGCTCGGTAGTCGCCTCCGAGCTCACATCAAGGCTCTCGACCAGGCTTTTGAGGTTGGGAACGATGAGCAGGTCGGCCCCCAAGTCGAGCACCTCGAAGGGCGTCTGGCGGTATTCAAAGGACCCTCGCACTGCGTCGTACATGATCATGACGTGCGTCTTGCTCGGGTCGCGGGAGCTGACCGCGCAGAATCCGTGCGCGCTGCCAAGCTGCACCAATGAGCCCGGCGTTATCTGCGAGAGCAATCGAACTTGGACCGGTGGATCGAGCGTGAGCATGGTCTTTTATTCCTCCGTCGAATGAAAGATTACGCGAAAACCGACCGCCGGTGGCAACTCCGGTATGCCGGCACTATCGCCAAAATTGAGCGCTGCGCCCTCCCCAGAAGCGCGTCCGGATGTAAGGATCGCCAAGGTATTGAGTCAATGGGAATCACGACATGGAACGGGTAATTCTTGCGTGCATGGTCTGTCTGACGCTCGCCGCGTGCGGCCTCGGTGAGACTGCGGTTTCGGCTGCGGCCGGCGGTGCCTCGGAGGCCGAGCAGGCCAAGGAGGCGTTGAGAACTGAGGCGCGCGTGAAGCAGCAGCTCGACGCAGCAGCAACGCTCGAGGCACAGCGTCGACAGGCTGCTGATACCAGCACGCAGTAACGCCACCGCCTGGCGTCTCGGCAGATCGCGGAATAAGGTGCGGCCCGCGCGCGTATCTGCGATGACAGCCATTGTAAAAGTGAAGTTCTGCGCGTTCACGTAAGACGTCCAATGCTTGATCATACGTTGACGCAGCAACCTCCAGATTTCTATATAGAAATGCCGGTCGGCAAGGCATTGGATTCCTCGCGCATCAGTGCTTGATTGACGCCCTGAACTGGAAGACCTATATTGAATACGGCGCATCTGGCGTCGCGATGGGTTTGCTTAGCGACGAAACAGCAATGAATCATGGCTGCCAGCATCTCCATCGCACGGCCCATTTCTTTCGAATCCCTCAGAGTTCGTCTTTCGCTATCCATTGAGGATTTCGATTCTCCCACCCCGACCGACCGCAAACCTCCGGGGGTTCGCCTCGAAGGCCCCGACATCGCCGTGTCCGGTCGACAAATCTTGCTTAAGCCGCTGACATAACGCTTGCAGTGGGGCCGCGTGAGCGGCCGTTCCCCATCGAAGGATCGCTCAGGAGCAAGAATTATGCGTTTGCCGACCCAGGCCGTTCTGGCTACATCACGCCGCTATCTCGATCTCATCGGCGGAAAGCCGATGAGCGAATCCGAAATGCATGCATTTATCGACGAAACCGTGGATTCATACGAGAAATATGTCAACCGAGGGTTCATCACCTACCGTAAGTCGGTCACTGAGGCGGGCCAGTTTGCCGCGCTCGAATGGGCAGGACACGGTTCGACTGTCACGGACTTGCTGGGGCGGGAATACATCGACTGCCTCGGGGGCTACGGAATCTTCAGCGCGGGCATCAATCATCCGCGCATCGTCAAGGCGGTGAGCGACCAAATGCGCCGCATGGCGCTCAACAGCCAGGAACTGCTCGAACCTTGGCGAGCAGCCCTCGCCCGGTTGATTGCGGACATCACGCCGGGGGATTTGGGGTGCAGCTTTTTCATCAACAACGGCACCGATGCTGTGGAGGGTGCGATCAAGTTGGCGCGCCTTCACACCGGCCGCAATACGTTCCTGTCCAGCTTGGGTGGATTCCACGGAAAGTCCATGGGCTCGTTGTCGCTGATGGGCAAGGCCACGTTCCGTGAGCCGTTTCGTGGCGGATTGCAGGACGTGAGATTCGCGCCGTATGGGGAGGCCAACGCGCTGGAGGCCGAATTTGCCAAGGCCGAGGCGGTCGGCACGCCGATCGCCGCATTCGTGGTCGAGCCCATTCAAGGCGAAGCCGGCGCGGTGGTTCCGCCGCCGGGATATTTGGCGCGAGCACGGGAACTGTGCGATAGATACGGCGCCCTGCTCATCGCGGATGAAATACAAACCGGTTTAGGTCGAACCGGCCGCATGTGGGGCGTCGACCACGCCGAGGTGGTACCCGATATCATGTGCCTCGGCAAAGCCATCGGAGGCGGCGTGATGCCTCTGTCCGCGTTCGTTTCAACGCCGAGGATCTGGGAGGTGCTGGTCCCCAACCCTGTCATTCATTCGACCACGTTCGGCGGCAACCCCATCGCCTGCGCCGCCGGTATTGCGGCAATCACTGTGACGCTCGAGGAGGATCTTCCCGCTCAAGCCGCGGCCAAGGGCGAAGTGCTGATGAAGGAGCTGTCAACCCTGCGCGCCCGGTATCCCGCCGTATTGTCCGGCTGCCGCGGCAAAGGACTGCTTATCGGATTGGAATTTCCCTCCGACGCGATCGGCTACGAGTGCTCCGCGGCCTTGTTCCGCCGCGGCGTCTTGGTCGCGGGAACCTATTCCAAGGCGCGAACCATTCGCATCGAACCCGCGCTCAACATCCCGACGCCATTGCTGCTGGAGGTGGTAAACCGGCTGGAGGATGCACTCAAGGAAATTCAGGCCAAGCGATTTGGATGCGACGAGCTCGCCGAACCCGCCTTGCCCGTCCATCGAGCCACCGGCGGCAGCCGCGTACAGACGCCATGGAGTGAAATGACCCATCATGGCAGCCGTGTACCACCCGCACCTCGAATCGAGCGATAAGCCCTCCTCCTCGTTGTATTCTCCAAGCTATTCTTCGCCACGCACTTCATGCGGGGGGTAAGCACGATATCGCGATTATTGGTGTTCGGCGTCACCTGCGCGGCCTTGCCGAAGCTACGGCGCAGCTCCGCGGTTCCGCCGGCGCGCTGCTCTACACCATTGGACGACGGCACGGACGGAAGATCT
>JBKQOZ010000062.1:0-13930 GCA_052326345.1 Steroidobacteraceae bacterium
ATTTCGCTTCATCCGTCGTTGTCGCCTCCTCATTGGGTGTTGACCCAACCACGTCGGCTCCGCCTCGGCTGAAGCGAAATCTGCCTTGGGTAAGGCCACGGGGAATACTCAGACAGGCTCCCAACAACGATGCAGGGCTTCATCCGGCAGGCAGTATACTGCGCGGGCGGGACATATTAAGGATCTGAATAAATGCCCTATTACCGCGCCGTGGCCCAGGCGGCGGCGTCCAACCTTTCGCGAATCGGTGTATTGGTCGTCAACTTGGGGACTCCCGACTCGCCGTCTTATTTTGCCGTCCAGCGCTACCTGCGCGACTTCCTCGCAGACCGGCGCGTCATCGATACCTCGCGCTGGATCTGGCTACCCTTGCTGTACGGCGTCGTGCTGCCGTTTCGGCCGCTGCGAACCGTGCGCAAGTACCGCAAGATTTGGATGCCGGGCGGATCGCCCCTGGCGGTGTACTCGACGCGTCTGACGCACAAGATCGGCGAGCGGCTGCAGGCCGCTCTCGGGGATCGGGTGCGGGTCGCGCTCGGCATGACGTACGGCAATCCCAGCATCGCGAGCGCCATCCGCTCGCTGGCCGAGCAGCAGGTCAAGCGGCTGCTGGTGCTCCCGCTGTACCCGCAATATTGCTCCTCGACCACCGGCTCCGTGTTCGACCGCACGAGCCGTGCCCTGCAGCGCTGGCGCTGGCTGCCGGAAACCCGCTTCATCAACGACTACCACGACGATCCCGGCTACATCGACGCGCTGGCCGCGCGGATCGAGCAGCATTGGACCGAGGCTAAGGAGCGCACGCATCTGCTGTTCTCCTACCACGGCATTCCCGCGAGTTACGTCAGGGAGGGCGATCCGTACCAGGCGCAGGCCGAGGCGACCACCCGCTTGGTGGTGTCGCGGCTCGGATTGGCCGCGCAGGACTGGTCGCATTGCTATCAATCGCGCTTCGGCCGAGTCGTGTGGCTGCAGCCGTACACGGAAGACACGCTCACCGCACTCGCCAAGCGCGGGCTGCGCAAATTGACCATCGTGTCGCCGTCATTTGCCGTCGACTGTCTCGAGACGCTGGAGGAGGTCGCGATGGAGTATCGCGACGCATTTCTAAAGCTCGGCGGCGAACGCTTGACGCTGGTCCCGGCGCTCAATGACGATGATCGCCACGCCGCAGTGCTGGTCTCCATCGCGCAGAGGCAGCTTTCGGGTTGGATATAAATTAATTTATAGATTAATACGTTAACAATTTGATTTATAAAAATAATAAATTGACAAAATATCGCCAGGGCGCACGCAGCCGCGAGCGTGGATCGCGGCGATGATCGCCATCCTGGCGTTGTGCATCTGGCTTTATCTGTGCCTCGCGCACGGCAGATTCTGGCGTTCCGAGCCGCAACTTGCGCCTGCCGTAGCGGCGCAATGTCCGGATGTGGACATCGTGGTGCCGGCGCGCGACGAGGCGTGCACCATCGCTCCGGTGATTGCCTCGCTGCTCGCGCAGGATTACTGCGGGAAGTTCAGCGTCGTCCTGGTCGACGACAACTCCACGGATGGAACGGCGCAGTGCGCCGGCAGCGGGCCGAATCTGCAGGTGCTCCGCGGCGAGCCCAAAGCCGCGGCGTGGTCCGGCAAGCTGTGGGCGCTGCGCCAGGGCGTGGCGGTCGGCCATGCCCCGCTGCTGCTGTTCACCGATGCCGACATCGTGCACGATCCGCGGCACCTGTCCGCGCTGGTGGCGCGCCTGCAGGAGCCGCAGGTGGAATTGGTGAGCGAGATGGTGCGCCTGAACTGCGTCAGTCTCGCCGAGCGCGCCCTGGTGCCGGCCTTCGTGTATTTCTTCCAGATGCTGTATCCGTTTGCGAAAGTGAACGACCCGCGCTCGAGGGTGGCGGCCGCGGCCGGCGGCACGATCCTGATTCGCCGCGAGGCGCTCGAGCGCATCGGCGGCCTCGATGCGATCAAAGGCGCCCTCATCGATGATGTCGCCTTGGCGAAGGCGGTGAAGCCCGGCGGGGCGATTTATCTCGGCCACTCCGGGCTTGCGGCCTCGATCCGTACCTATCCCGGTTTCGTGGACCTGTGGCGCATGATCTCGCGCACCGCGTTCACGCAGTTGCGCCACTCGGCGGCGCTGCTGGCGCTCACCTTGCTCGGCCTCACACTGGTATGGCTGGTCCCCGTATGGGCGGCGGCGTTCGGCCACGGCCCGGAACGCCTCTACGGGCTCGCGGCGCTCGCGCTCGCGGCGTGGAGCTATCTGCCGACGCTCAATCGGTACGCGCGAAGCCGGCTCTGGGCGCTCGCGCTGCCGCTGATCGCGCTCTTCTACATGGCGGCGACCGTCGGATCGGCCTTCGATCACTGGCGCGGCGTGGGCGCCCGCTGGAAGAATCGCGCCTATGGCGCCGGCTGAGGCGATGCCGATGAAGTCGATGCCGATGAAGGCTCCTAGGGCCGCGTCGCCTCTTCCTGCCAGGCTCGCCGCAGCAGCGCCTCGACGTCCATCGCGGCATCGCTCGCGCCGAACACGGCGCCCCATCCCGCATCGCGGCCCAGGCGGGTCGCGCAGTACGCCTCGGCCACTGCCCGCGTATCCGGCGCTCCGCTCGCTGCCGCGTCCAGCAGCAGGCTCGCCTGCATCAGGGTCGCGAATGCCTGCGCCAGGTGCCGCGCCTGCGCCTCGGTCAGCGCCTGCGCCTCGAGCGCGGCGGCGAAGCGCTCGAAAGCCGCATCGAAATCGCGATGCCGGCCGCGCGCCGCCGCGAGCCCGGCGAGCACCAGCTCGCAGGTGGCGGGCGATTTGCCGAAGGCGCGCAGCACGTCCAGGCACATGATGTTGCCCGATCCCTCCCAGATCGAATTGACCGGCATCTCTCGCACCATGCGCGCGAGAGGCAGCTCCTCCGTGTAGCCGTTGCCGCCGAGCACTTCCATGGCCTCGGCCGCCAGCTCGCAGCCGCGTTTGCAGACCCAGAATTTCGCCGCCGGCGTGAGCGCGCGGCGCAGCGCAATCTCATCCTGCCGCTCGCTGTCGAAGGCGCGCGCGAGGCGCAGCGCCAGAGCGGTCGCCGCTTCGGATTCGAGCACCAGATCGGCGAGCACGCTGCGCATCAGCGGCTGCTCAATCAGCCTGGCGCCGAAGGCGCGGCGATGTTGTGCGTGGTGCAGGGCCTGAACGACGGCGTGACGCATCATTCCGGCGCTGCCGATGACGCAGTCGAGCCGCGTGTAGGTGCCCATCTCGAGGATGGTGGCGATGCCGCGGCCATCCTCTCCCAAAAGCTGCGCCCATGCGTCGATGAACTCGACTTCAGAGGAGGCGTTGGATCGGTTGCCGAGCTTGTCCTTGAGGCGCTGAATGAGGATACCGTTGCGGGTGCCGTCCGGCAGCCGCCGCGGCACGAAGAAGCAGGACAGGCCGGTGCCGCCCTGTGCGAGCACCAGATGCGCGTCGCATTGCGGGGCCGAGAAGAACCACTTGTGCCCGGTGATGCGATACGAGCCGTCGGCCGTGGGCCGGGCGCGCGTGGTATTGGCGCGCACGTCCGAGCCGCCCTGCTTTTCGGTCATGCCCATGCCGATCAGTCCGCCGCGCTTGCGCTCGATGGGAAGATCGCGCGCATCGTATTCGCGGGTGAGCAGCCGCGGCACCCAGTCGCTCGCGAGCACGGAGTCGCGGCGCATGGCCGCAATCGCGCCGTAGGTCATCGTGGTCGGGCATAACGTGCCGCATTCCACCTGTGCCTGCATCAGGTAGCCCGCGGCGCGCGCGACGTGCGCACCCGCCACGGCGCGACCGTTCTCGCGCACCCACGGCGAGCTGTGATAGCCGCGCGCCGCGATGCCCTGCATCAGCGCATGCCACGCGGGATGAAACTCGATGCGATCGACGCGCTCGCCCTGCACGTTGAAGCTCTGCAGCAGCGGCGGGTGTCGATTGGCAAGGCGCCCATCCTCGAAGCTCGCGGCCGTGCCGATCACGGCGCCGGCCCGCACCAGCTCCTCGACGTGCGCCGCGGCGCCTTCGCGCTCGACCGCGGCGCGCAACGCCGCATCGGTCGTGAACAGGTTGTAGTCGGTGAGCGGCGGGGTCTGATTGAGCACGGTGCGCGGCGCGGCGGATTGGCTTCGCGGGCCGGCGGCTAGCGCTTGGGCGTGCTGCGGCGGAGCAGGTAAATCGATGCCACCATCACCAGGATCAAGCCGCCAAGCACCGCAAGCTCGAGCATGCTCGAGTGCACCATGGCCTGCGATTCGGGTGTCCACCGGCCCGGCTGATTGGCCTGAGACGACTCGAGCGTGATGACCAGGACTCGCCGTATGGAGGCGATCAATCCGACCACCAGGAACGGTTCGCTGACGAGGGTTCCTGAACGGAACGAGACGCGCACCGTGCGCAGAATCTCGACCATCATGAGCACGAACAGCAGCTTGTCGATCGCAATGACGAGCGCATCCGTAAGCCCTGGCGCATGGAACGAGCTTGCGAGCAGTTGCGCGGCGCCCCACATACCCAGCAGCACGGCGATCGCGAGCAGCAGGCCGAGCAGGATATAGGAGAGGATCTCGATTTTGAGGAACGCGCGGTCGGCCAAATGGCCCATACGCGAGACGCTCCTGCCGCCCTGCTCATCAGCGTCCACCCGCGCGCTCCTTGAAATGGTCCATAAGCTATCATGCCTGCGGCGCGGGGCCCCCGCACCTCTATTGCGCCAGAACCGCAACCAATGCTAGATTTAAGCAGTATGCATTCATCGCTCTGCAAGGCAATCATCGGCCCCCGCGCCTCGCGGGCCGGCTCGCTTGCGCTGCTGCTGCGCCGCTAGGCGCAACTCATCTCGCGCTATCGGTCGGCGCCCACAAGACCGAAACGAATCCCTCCAATGTAAGAGCCCTGATAGAGAGATTTTATGCTGCGCAATCCTTCGACCAAGTACCGTGCCTTCACACCCATCGATCTTGACCATCGGGCCTGGCCCAACGCCGTCATCGCGGCGCCGCCGACCTGGTGCAGCGTCGATCTGCGGGACGGCAACCAGGCGCTGATCGAGCCTATGGACGCGGCGCGCAAGCGCCGGATGTTCGACATGCTGGTTCGAACCGGTTTCAAGGAAATCGAGGTCGGATTTCCCGCCGCTTCGCAAACGGACTTCGACTTCGTGCGTGAGATCATTGATGAGCGGCTGATTCCGGATGAGGTCACCATTCAGGTGCTGACGCAAGCGCGGCCCGAACTGATCGCGCGCACGTACGAGGCGCTGAAAGGCGTGCGCCGCGCCATCGTGCACGTGTACAACTCCACCTCGATGGCGCAGCGGCGCGTGGTCTTTCGCACGGACCGGGCCGGCATCGTCGATATCGCGGTGCGCGGCGCGACCGAGGTGCGCGAGCACGCCGAGCGCAATCGCGGATCGGAATGGGTGTTCCAATACAGTCCCGAAAGCTTCACCGGCACCGAGCTCGATTTCGCGGTCGAGATCTGCGATGCCGTGAACGCTGTCTGGGAGCCGACGCCGGCGCGAAAATCCATTCTCAATCTGCCGGCCACGGTCGAGATGGCGACGCCCAACGTGTATGCGGATCAGATCGAGTGGTTCGCCCGGCATATCGGCAAGCGCCACTGCGTCATTCTGAGCGTACATCCGCATAACGACCGAGGCACCGCCGTGGCCGCGGCGGAATTGGCCGTCATGGCGGGCGCCGAGCGGGTGGAGGGCACGCTGTTCGGGAACGGCGAGCGCACGGGCAACGTCGACATCGTGACCCTTGCACTTAATTTATATACGCAAGGTATTGATCCAGGCCTCAATTTTTCCAATATCAACGAGATCGCGCGCTGCGCGGAGGGCTGCAACCAACTGCCCATTCATCCGCGGCACCCCTATGTGGGCGATCTGGTCTTCACCGCCTTTTCCGGATCGCATCAGGACGCGATCAAGAAGGGGCTCGCCGCGCGCGCGCCGGGCGATCCTTGGGACGTGCCGTACCTGCCGATCGATCCGTCGGATCTGGGCCGCTCCTATGATTCGATCATTCGCGTCAATAGCCAGTCCGGCAAGGGCGGGGTGGCCTACTTGTTGGAGCGCGATTACCAACTGGTGATGCCGCGGCGGTTGCAGATCGAATTCAGCCAGGTTGTTCAGGCGGCGGCAGATATCACCGGCAAGGAATTGACCTCCGAGGAGTTGTGGGACCTCTTCGCCAAGGAGTACCTGGCGCCTCGAGCGCCCTTTGTGTATCGCTCGCACCAGTTGGCCGCATCTACCGATGGTGCGGACACGGAGCGGCTCTCGCTGCAGGTGGAGCGCGATGGGCGGGCGGAAACCTGGCTCGGTCAGGGATCGGGCCCGATCGATGCGATGGTCGCGGCGGTGGGCTTGCCGTTCGACGTGCTCTCGTACGAGGAGCACTCGCGCGGGCAGGGCAGCGCGGCAACCGCCGTGTCGTACATAGAGATCACTACACGCTCGCGGCGTACCCTGTTCGGCGCCGGCATGCATCCGAATATCATCACCGCCTCGCTGTTGGCGATTTTGTCGGCGGTGAATCGGGCAATTGCTCAGGGTGCCTTGCCGCTGAGCGGCGACAGCGAGCGCACCGGAACTTAATATTACCTCGGGATATATATTGTAACATATTAAATTATAAGTATTTTCGACAGCTCTTGAACGGAACGGGAAAGCCCCCAATCTGTCATTCAAGGGCCGGATGTGCGACGCATCGTGCTAGTTGAATGCGGAGCAGAATCGGATATAGTGCGCAGCTTCATGCACCCCGGCCATCGATCCCATTGATTTCAAGGGCTTTTCTCGAAAATGAGCGCACGCGAAGACGAACATTTCGATATCGACGATGAATTCCTCGGCGAAGTCGAGGAATCTCATGAATTCGATCCTCTGCTGGAGCGGGCGGAGCGGCGGCCCAAAGCTGCGGCGGTGGCCAAGCGCGGCAAGGCGGCTTGGAGCCGTGTCGAGGACGTGCTCGCCGAGCGGCAGTTGGAAAGAGAGCTGCGCGACATCTTCGAAGACGACTGATCCCCTTGCGTGCGAACCAACCGTGGGTCGTGCTCAAATTCGGCGGCACCAGCGTGTCCTCGCCGGGCAATTGGCACAACATCGTGGGCGTCCTCAAATCGCGCAAGGCCGAGGGCCTGCGCCCGGTCGTCGTGCATTCCGCGCTGTCGGGCATCACCGACCGCCTTGAGTCGCTGCTCGCGGCGGCCGTGGCCGGCACCCATACCGCTATTCTTGAGCAGATCGAGACCGTGCACCGCGACCTCGCGCAGCGTCTGTCGATCGTTCCGTGCCAGCGCTTCGAGGGCTTTCTCGCGGATCTGAAGCGCATGGCCGCCAGCGTGGCCGAGAGCTGCGAGGTCAGCGATCGAATGCGCGCGCGGGTGATGGCGACAGGAGAGCTGATGGCGACCGCGTTGGGCGCGGTCTTTTTGAATGCGCAGGGCATCGAGACGGCCTGGGCGGATGCTCGCGAAGCGCTGCGCGCCGAGCAGCGCCACGATGCCACCCTCAAGGCCGGCCTGCTGTCGGCCACCTGCAATTTCGCGCCTGACGCAGAGCTGCAGGCGCGATGGGGCGCGCTCGAGCGGGTGGTGATCACGCAGGGCTTCATTGCCGCCAATGACGCAGGCGACACCGTGCTGCTCGGACGCGGCGGCTCGGATACCTCCGGCGCCTACTTTGCCGCCAAGCTCAAGGCGGCGCGCTACGAAATCTGGACCGACGTGCCGGGGATGTTCAGCGCCAACCCGCGCGCGGTGCCCACGGCACGGCTGCTGCGCGCGCTGCATTACGATGAGGCCCAGGAGATCGCCAGCAACGGCGCGAAGGTGCTGCATCCGCGCTGCGTGCTGCCGGTGCGCCAATACCAGATACCGCTGCATGTCTATGCCACCCAGGCGCCCGGACTCGAGGGCACGGTCATATCCGCGAACGTCGCCGGCAGCGCGGCGCAGGTCAAGGCGATCGCGATCAAGAAGGGCATCACGCTGGTCTCCATGGAGAGTCCGGGCATGTGGCATCAGGTGGGATTTCTCGCCGATGCCTTCCAGATCTTCAAACAGCAGGGCCTGTCGGTCGACCTCATTTCCACCTCGGAAACCAATGTCACCGTGTCGCTGGATCCGACCGCCAATACGCTCGATCCGGCGGCGCTCGAGCGGCTCACCGCGGCCTTGAGCGAACTGTGCCGGGTCGAGGTGCTCGGCCCGTGCGCATCGCTTTCTCTGTTGGGCCACAACATACGCGGCATCCTGCACGAGCTCGGCGCGGCGTTCGAGTTGTTCCAGGACCAGAAGATCTACCTGGTCAGTCAGGCGGCGAACGACTTGAATTTCACCTTCGTGATCGACGAATCCCAGGGCGATCGTCTGGTGCATCAATTGCACGAGCGGCTGATCCAGAGCATCGGGTCCGACCAGGTGCTCGGGCCCACATGGCTGCAGCTGTTCTCACCGCAGCAAAGCCCCGCGGCGAGCGTCGCCAACTGGTGGCAGGAGCCGCACAAGCGCCGCCGGCTGCTCGACATCGCCGCGCGCGAATCGGCGGCGTTCGTGTACGACCTCGCGAGCCTGGACGCCGCCATCGCGGCGGTGCAACGCGTGCGGTCGGTGGCGCGCTGGGCCTACGCCATGAAGGCCAACTGGCATCCCGACATCCTGCGGCGCGTCTACGAATCGGGCCTGATGCTCGAGTGCGTCTCGCAGGGCGAGCTCGAGCATGCGTTCGCGTGCGTTCCCGGGGCCGCGCCCGAGCGGGTGCTGTTCACGCCCAACTTCGCGCCGCGCGCGGAATATGAATACGGGTTCAAGCGCGGCGTGCGGGTCACTTTGGACAACCTGTACCCGCTGAAGGCGTGGCCCGAGGTGTTCCGCGGCCGCGAGATATTCTTGAGGATCGATCCCGGATTCGGCCGCGGTCACCATCAGCACGTGCGTACCGCGGGAGTGCGCTCGAAATTCGGCGTGCCCCTGGCCGAGGCGGATGAGCTGCTGGCGTTGACGCGGGCCGCCGCCGTGCGCGTCACGGGCCTGCATGCGCACACCGGCAGCGGAATTTTCGAGGTCGCCAACTGGACCGAGACCGGTGCGCTGCTGGCCGAGCTGGCCCGGCGCTTTCCCGATGTGGCCGTGGTCGATCTCGGCGGCGGAATCGGCGTCCCCGAACAGATGGGGCAGGGCGGCATCGATCTCGCCGCGCTGGATGCGGGTGTGGCCGGGCTCAAGCGGCAATTTCCGGGCATTGAATTTTGGATGGAGCCGGGGCGATTCCTGGTCGCCAAGGCGGGCGTGCTGGTCGCGCAGGTGACGCAGCTGAAGAGCAAGGGCGAGGTCGAGTACGTGGGCATCGCAACGGGCATGAACTCGCTGATCAGGCCGGCGCTGTACGGCGCGCACCACGATATCCGCAACCTGACGCGTCTCGCGGAGCCCTTGAGCGACAAGGTCACCATCGTGGGACCGATCTGCGAAAGCGCCGATCAGCTCGGTGCCGATCGCTGGCTGCCGCCGACACGGGAGGGCGATGTGCTGCTGATCGCGACCTGCGGGGCATATGGCTATGCGATGGGGTCGCACTATAATCTGCGTCCTCCTGCATCAGAGTTCATCATTGAGCCATGATTGAGGTCGGCATCATCGGTTGGCGCGGCATGGTCGGTTCCGTGCTGCTCGAGCGCATGCGCGCGGAGCGCGACTTCGAGCTGATCGAGCCCGTTTTCTTCAGCACCTCGCAGGCCGGCGGCAAGCCGCCGGACATCGGCCGTCCCTCGGGCCTGGTGCAGGACGCCAACGATCTGGCCGCATTGGCTCGCCTGCCCATGCTGATCAGCACCCAGGGCGGCGATTACACCCAGGCGGTTCACGGGCGGCTGCGCGCGGCGGGCTGGCGCGGATACTGGATCGACGCCGCGTCGGCACTGCGAATGGAGCCCTCCGCGGTCATCGTTCTCGACCCGGTGAATCTGCCGGTGATGCAGGCGGCGCGTGCGCAGGGCATCAAGGACTTCATCGGCGGCAACTGCACGGTGTCGCTCATGCTCATGGCCGTGTGCGGGCTGCTGCGCGCCGGCGCGGTCGAGTGGATCACGGCGATGACCTACCAATCCGCATCGGGAGCGGGCGCTCAGAACATGCGCGAGCTGCTCGAGCAGATGGGCGCACTGTATCAGTGCGCGGCGCCGCTGCTGCACGACCCTGCGGCGGGCATTCTCGAGATCGATCGTGCGGTCACTCGCGCGATTGGGCGGGCCGATTTCCCCACGGCGCAGTTCGGCGCGCCGCTGGCGGCGAGCCTGATCCCGTGGATCGACAAGGATCTCGGCAATGGCCAGAGCCGCGAAGAATGGAAGGCCGGATCGGAATCCAACAAGATCATGGGTACCGAAGCGGCACCCGTGCCCGTGGAGGGCATTTGCGTGCGGGTGAGCGCAATGCGCTGCCACTCGCAGGCGCTCACCATCAAGCTGAAGCAGGATATCCCGCTGCGCGAGGTCGAAGCGCTGATCGCAGCAGGCAATTCCTGGGTGAAGGTCGTGCCGAACGAGCGCGCCTCATCGATTCAGGCGCTCGCGCCCGCATCCGTCAGCGGCACCTTGAGCGTACCCATCGGCCGCCTGCGCAAGCTCGCGATGGGCGGGGAGTACCTGTCCGCATTCACGGTGGGGGATCAATTGCTGTGGGGCGCCGCTGAACCGCTGAGGCGCACTATGCGCTTCCTGCTTCCTCATGCGTGAGTAGGTTGATCGGCACGGCTTTGGCCCGCCAGATCTCCGTGCAGTACTCGCGAATGGTGCGGTCGGATGAGAACTTTCCGCTGCGGGCCGTATTGAGGATGGACATGCGGGTCCAGCGTTCGGCATCGGCGTAGGCCTCCGACACCCTGGCCTGGGCTTCGAGGTATGACTCGAAATCGGCGAACAGCATGTATGGATCGTAGTGCATCAGACTGTCGATCAGCGGCCTGAACAGCTCGGCATCGCCGCGTGAGAAGAAGCCGCTGCGAATCAGATCGATCACCTCGCGCAGCCGCTGGTTGCCGCTGTAGAAATCCATCGGCCGGTAGCCGCGCGCCTTCATCGCATAGACCTCCTGAGCGCTTAAGCCGAACAGGAAGAAATTCTCGGCGCCGATCTCCTCGCGCAGCTCGATGTTCGCGCCGTCGAGCGTACCTATGGTGAGCGCCCCGTTCATGCAGAATTTCATGTTGCCGGTGCCGGAAGCCTCCTTTCCGGCGGTGGAAATCTGCTCCGACAGATCGGCGGCCGGATATACGCGCTGGCCGTTGGTCACGTTGAAGTTGGGCAGGAACACCACCCGGAGCCGGTCGCGCACGTCCGGGTCGCGGTTGATCACATCGCCGACCGCCGTGATCAGTTTGATCATGAGCTTCGCGAGATGATATCCGGGCGCCGCCTTGCCGCCGAAGATGAAGCAGCGCGGCTGCACGGCGAGGGAGGGGTTCGATTTAATGGAGCGATACAGCGCGACGATGTGCAGCACCTGCAGGTGCTGGCGCTTGTATTCATGAATGCGCTTGACCAGCACGTCGAACATCGAATTCGGATCCAGAACCACCCCGGTGCGCTTGAGGGCGAGCGCCGCGAAGCTGTGCTTGTTGTGCTGTTTGATTTCGCGCCAGCGGGCGCGAAATCCCGCGTCCTCGGCCAGCGGCTCGAGCCGCTTGAGCTGCGCCAAGTCCTTGATCCAGCCGTCGCCGATGTGCTCGGTGATGAGGTCGGATAATTGCGGGTTGCTGAGCACCATCCAGCGCCGCGGCGTGACGCCGTTGGTCTTGTTGCTGAATTTTCGCGGCCACAGCTCGTAGAAATCCTTCAGCACGTCGCGCTTCAGCAGCTCGGTGTGCAGATCCGCCACGCCGTTGATCGCATGACTGCCGACGCAGGCGAGGTGGGCCATGCGCACGTAGCGTTCGCCGCTCTCCTCGATCAGCGACATGCGCCGGCTGCGCTCTTCGTCGCCGAGGAAGCGGATGCGAACCTCCTCGAGGAAGTGCGCGTTGATCTCCAGGATGATCTGCAGGTGGCGCGGCAGCACGCGGCCGAAGACCTCCAGCGGCCAGCGCTCCAGCGCCTCCGGCAGCAGGGTGTGGTTGGTGTATGCGAACGTCCTGCAGGTGATGTTCCATGCCTCGTCCCACGGCAGCACGTATTCGTCGATCAGCAGGCGCATGAGCTCGGCGATCGCGATCGCCGGATGCGTGTCGTTGAGCTGCACCGCGAATTTCTCGTGGAACCTCTCGACCGGCTGTTTCTGGCCGCGCAGGATGCGGAACATGTCCTGCAGCGAGCAGCAGACGAAGAAATACTGCTGCTCAAGGCGAAGCTCCTTGCCGCGCAACTGCTCGTCGTTCGGATAGAGCACCTTGCTCAGGTTCTCCGAGATGATCTTCTGGTTCACGGCGCCGTAGTAATCGCCGCTGTTGAACATGGCGACATCGAAGGATTCGGGAGCCTCGGCGCGCCACAGGCGCAGGGTATTGGCGGTGTTGGTGCGATAGCCGAGAATGACCGTGTCGTAGGGTACTCCGTTGACGATCTTGTGCGGCACCCAGCGCACCCGCAGGCGCTCGTGCTCGTCGATGTATTGTTCGGTGGAGCCGCCCAGCTTGACGCTCACGGCCCATTCCGGGCGCACGAGCTCCCAGGGGTTGCCGTTGCGCAGCCATTTGTCGGTTTTTTCGACCTGCCAGCCGCCGACGATTTCCTGGTGGAAAATGCCGAATTCGTAGCGGATGCCGTAGCCGAGCGCGGGCACCTCGAGCGTCGCGAGTGAATCGATGAAGCAGGCGGCCAGGCGGCCGAGGCCGCCGTTGCCCAAACCCGGCTCCTCTTCCTGCTGCAGCAGTTCCTCGAAGCTGAATCCGAGCTCGGACATGCACTGCTTGACGGGCTCGAGGAGGCCGAGGTTGATGAGGTTGTTGCCGAGGTGCGGACCCATCAGGAACTCGGCCGACAGGTACGCGACGGTGCGGGATGCGTGCTTGGTGTAGGCGGAGGCCGTGCTGATCCAGCGCTGCAGCATGCGATCGCGCACCGCGTAGGCAAGAGCCATGTAGTAGTCGTTCTTGGTGGCGAGCGCCGGAAATTTGCCCTGCATGTAGAACAGGTCGTCCAGGAAGGCGTTCTTGATGGCGTCCTTGGTGAGCGCCGTTCGACCGTCCTCGAACTTTCTCATGCGGGCGCCCAGATCACCTCGACCGGGGTGCGCTGCTGGCGAAGCACTGCCCGCACCGGCATGTCCTCCACGGCGCCGGCTCTGCTCGCGGCCGCCGCATAGGTGCGCCACTTCGCCTCCCCGCCGATCAGGATCGCGATGCGCCGCGAATCGAGCAGCGCGCTCAAATTCAGGCTCAAGCGCGCCTGCGGCGGGCTCGGCGCCCACATCCCGACGCATCCTGCGGCGGCGGCCGGATTGAGCGCGCTGCGCAGGTTCGGCGAGCCTGGAAACAACGATGCGGTATGCCCGTCATCGCCCATCCCGAGCAGCGTCAAGTCGAAAGGCCTGGGTACGCGCGCGAAAGTTTCCCAGGCCGACACCGCGCCGAGATCCGGCGAAGGCGCGGCGTTCTTCAGCCCGAGGAAGCGCGCGGCTGCCGCCTTGTCCTTGAGCAGCTCGTCGCGCACCAGCCTCTCGTTGCTCGCCTCATCCTTGGGATCGACCCAGCGCTCATCGGCGAGCGCCACGCAAACTTTGCTCCAATCGAGCTCGAGCGCGCGCAGCGTTTCGAATAATTTGACCGGCGTGCGGCCGCCGGATACCACGAGGCTCGCCAAACCGCGCGCCGCGATCGCGCGCGCCAGCTGTGCCGCGATTTCGCCCGCGAATTCACGCGACAGCGCGTTCATGTCCGCATAGCGCCTGGCGGGTGGGTCAGAGCTCATCGATGAATGTTTCCCC
>JBKQOZ010000063.1:0-220988 GCA_052326345.1 Steroidobacteraceae bacterium
TCCCATGCGAACCGGGCGACGTGCTCCTGTTCGACAGCTATGCGCCTCACGCCTCCAAACCCAACCTCACGGACAGTGCGCGGCGCGTCCTCTACCTCACCTACAATGCCACGGCGCACGGCGATCACAGAGCGCGCTATTTTGCGGACAAGCGCGCGAACTTCCCGCCGGACATTGAGCGCAAGCCCGGGATCGAATATCGCTTCAGAGTGTGACGGATCGGATTGATGCGTTCATCAGCTTCGGCACGACTTCCTGTGCCGCACGGGCGACATCGGCGGCATAGTCGATTTCTATCCACGGCGCTCCCGTCACATCGGCGACTTCTATGCGGTGGCTGCGCTCGAGTATCAGGTCTCGCACCGCCTCCTCATGCGGCAACGCGCCGCCGCCGCGCTCGACGTAGCCGGCGACCAATGTTGCGAGCCGCCGCGCACCGTGCTCCTCGAAGCGGAAGAATCCAACTGATTCGCCGATGGTGTCATATCGCAGATCCGCCGGCAGCTGCTTGCGCAACTCGATCGGCACGCCGTCCCGCACACACAGCTTGACCGGTTCCTCACCCGCCTCGAAATTGCGGTCGACCAGCATGCGGTTGGCCGGCTTTCGGCCCGCGACCAGCGCAGTCATGATGCGCGCGTCATACAGTACATCCGCATCCATCACCAAGACCTCGCCGCCACGCGTCATGGCGTCGGCGGCGGTATGCAGCGTGAGCACGCTACCGAGGTCGAAGCGGTCATTCCGGACGATCTCGGGACGCGGATGCCAGCCCAGGCGATCGAGTTCTCGCTCGACCAGTTCGTGGCGAAAGCCGAGCGCAAGCACCACATCATCGACACCGGCATCCGCAAGCAGCCGCCAATGTCGTTCGAGCAAACTCATACCGCTAAACCGCAACAAGCATTTGGGCAGTTGCTCATCCTCGGGCTGCTGCAGGCGCAGCCCGCGGCCCGCGGCAAGAATAATGGCTCGCATGGTAATCCCAAGAAATCAGGCGCTGACACGATCCTAATCCCGCCACCATAGTGTAGATCAGCCCATTTTGCGATGGCGCGGACGGGCGCCGGTGGCGTGCTCAATCAGCGCCGGTGCTAGTGCCGGCTTTGTCGAAAACCCCCATCCGCGAAAGCGGCCGGGGGCTTTTGCTCTCTAATCGAGTCCGGATTGCCGACGCCGTAGGCGCCGGCGCCGCCGCGCATCGGATTGCGCTCGAGCACCGCGCTGATCTCGGACCCGAAAAACGCCTGGGGATCGGACGCGGACTCGTGCTCCTGCTTCTCGCGCACGGCCAAGGCTGCCTTGGCCCGCACGAATGCCTGTTGAAGCGTACCGGCGGTGGGCAGCGCGTCCCGGTAGAAAGCTTCTCCGAAATAGGTCAGATCCCTGTCATCGGAGCAGCCGAACGACGTCTTATCGGCCGCGGCGGCCGTGATCACAATCGTGTTCGGGTCTTGAAGCGATTCCATGAAGGCGCCCGAATAGCAGGCGGAGATCACGATGATGCGCCGCTTGATGCCGGATTCGCTCAGGGCGGTACTCAGATCGTCAGCGGTCAATTGCTCGAGCCTCAGGCTGCCGTTGGATACGGCGAGCGCCGGATCGGCGGATCCGTGCGACGAAAGGGCCAGAAAGAGAATGTCGCGTTCGGGATCCATCTTTTGAGCCACGGCGTTCAGCGCATAACTGAGTCCGCTGACGGTGGCGATCGGGTAGGTCCCAAGATCGCGGCGATCATTGATCAGGAGAAGATGGCGATCGGCGCTCGCAAATCGCTCGTCGATGACTCGTGCGGCGAGCTTGATCTCTTCGGCAAAAACGCGCTGGCTCGACATCCCCGCAAACCCCACGAAGAATACGGCGGGATCGGCGCCGGTGCTCGCGCTCATGCGATCGACTGCATCATCGATCTGTACGCGCTCATCGAAAAGCAATGCCTCGGCGGTCGAGGCCGGCATGTCCTCGCCCTCCTCGTCCTCCTCCGAGAGCGGGGCCCAAAGCGAAGGGCTCAGTTCTTCGAACTGACTGTACGCCAGGAAGCCGCCCAACAATATGATCACTGCCGCCGTTGCCCGCATCTGCCGGCTCCCGGACAACGCGCGCAACGCCCTCGATCCGTAGGCCAACGCATACAACGCCAGCAATACGCGGGCGGCCAGCGCGGCTCGCCCTTCGAGCCGCAGATCGATCAGAAAGCCTGTGGCGATCAAAACCGGCAGAAGGGCGACCAATGCGAAAAGCACGCTTCGGAAGCCGAGGCGCGGATGCGAGGCGACCGACGCCACGAATGCAACGGCGAGCACCAGGAGCGCGTAGAGAGAAACGGTGAGCGTATCCCAAGCCTCGAATTGCGCGCCGGGTCCGGCGAGCCACCGATCCAGCCCCACCCAGAGGGCCAATGAGGCGACCGAGAGCCCGATCACGGCTGCTTCGGTTGCGGCTCTGGAAACATTCTCGATCGGCCGCAGGGTCCAAAGACGCCAAAGGGCGGCTAGCGGCGAAACGAATGCCTCAAGAGATGCGCGCACCGGGTGCCGTTCCTAAGCGTTCGCTTAGACGCTACGAACCGATCGGACCCGCTCCGGCGTCTGCAGCGCCCACCATTTCTCGACGCTTACGCTCAGGCCGGCGAGATCGAGCCCCGCCGCCTTGAGACATGTGTCCCGTGTGCCGTGCTCGATGAACCGATCCGGTATGCCCAGGTGCAGCATGGGCAGTTGCAGGCCGTTGGCCGCCAGCACTTCGCCGACGCCTGAGCCGGCGCCGCCGCTGATCGCATTTTCCTCGATCGTCACGATCGCACGGTGGCGCGCAGCGATGCCGACGATGAGTTCCTCATCGAGCGGCTTGACGAAGCGCATGTTGACGAGCGTGGCATCGAGCCGCTCGGCGATCTTGCGAGCCGGTTCGACCAGCGCGCCGAACGCGAGAATCGCGAGTCCGATGCGGCCCTCGCGCTTGAGCTGGGCGCGGCCCACCGGGATTGCGGCCATTTCCGCCGCAATCGGCACACCGGGTCCGGTGCCCCGTGGATAGCGGACCGCCGAAGGCGAGGACAGCGTCGTCGCGGTGTACAGCATTTGTCGGCACTCGTTCTCGTCGGACGGGGCCATGATCACCAAGTTCGGAATGCAGCGCATGAAGCTAAGGTCATAACTGCCCTGATGCGTCGCGCCGTCGCTGCCCACCAGGCCGGCACGATCCAGAGCGAACACGACGGGGAGATTTTGCAGCGCGACATCGTGAATGAACTGATCGTACGCGCGCTGCAGAAAGGTCGAATAAATCGCAACCACCGGTTTGAAGCCCTCGGTGGCGAGCCCCGCCGCAAACGTCACCGCATGCTGCTCCGCGATCGCCACATCGAAATAGCGGTCCGCGAATCGCTTCGAGAACTCGACCATCCCCGAGCCTTCGCGCATCGCCGGTGTGATTCCGATGATCTTCGAATCGCGTTCGGCCATGTCGCACAGCCACTGTCCGAAGATCTGCGAATAAGTCGGGCCTGCGCTCGCTTCTTTGAAGATTTTGCCGCTCGCCGGGTCGAACGGTCCCGGGCCATGCCACTTGATCGGATCCGCCTCCGCCGGCGCGTAGCCCTTTCCCTTGCGTGTGACGACGTGAAGCAGCTGCGGGCCGCGCAGCTGCTTCACGTTGCCCAGGGTAGTCACGAGTCCCTTGATGTCGTGGCCGTCGATCGGTCCGATATAGTTGAAGCCCATTTCCTCGAACAAGGTGCCGGGGAGAACCATTCCCTTCAGATGCTCCTCGGAGCGGCGCGCCAGCTCCCACACCGTGGGCATCTGGCGCAAGACTTTCTTGCCGCCCTCGCGCAGGTGGGCATACATGCGGCCCGACAGCATGCGTGCGAGGTAATTCGAGAGCGCGCCCACATTCTCGGAAATCGACATGTCGTTGTCGTTCAGGATGATCAACAGATCCGCGGGCAGCGAGCCGGCGTGGTTCAGCGCCTCGAACGCCATGCCGGCGGTGAGCGCACCATCCCCGATGATCGCTACCGCACGCCGATCCTCGCCGCGCTTGGCGGCAGCCACGGCCATTCCCAGCGCGGCGCTGATGGACGTGCTGGAGTGCCCCACCCCGAAGGTGTCGTACTCGCTTTCGCTGCGCGTCGGAAAGGGGGCGAGACCGCCGTCTTGCTTGATGGTGTGCAGTAATTCGCGGCGCCCGGTCAGCACCTTGTGCGGATAGGCCTGGTGACCCACGTCCCACACGAGCCGATCATAAGGTGTATTGAACACGTAATGCAGTGCAATCGTGAGTTCGACCGTGCCCAAGCCCGCGGCAAAGTGACCGCCCCGCGTGCTGACGCTCTGGATCAAGAACTCGCGCAGCTCGGCGGCCAACTCCACCAGCTTCGCCGCCGGCAGTCGACGCAAATCCGCCGGGACTTTGATCGGATCGAGCAGCGGATAACGGTTGGGTGATACGCTCATTATGACAGTTTATACTGTCGCAGTGATGTGCTGGTAACGACTGCTTCTCTTGTGGCAAAATTACCACGTGGTTGCGGCTGTGGGCCAGTCGCTCAGCTGTTTGTGGGTTTTGGGGCAGATCCCATCCCAGAGTTTTTTGGGTACTTTGCGCCACACCAGGCCCAAGGGTGCTATCCCCGTGACTTTCCGAGATACTGTCGTATGGAATCCGGCATGTCCGATGAAGCTTATCAAGAGCAGATACTTCCGCACGTCTCGCGGACTTTCGCGCTGACGATACCGCAATTGCCGGCTAAGCTGCGCCTCGCGGTGACCAACGCCTATCTGCTTTGCCGCATCGCCGACACCATCGAGGACGAGCCCGCACTCTCGCCCCCCGAGACGCTCGCATTCCTGGAGCGATTCAAGGCCGTCGTGGCCGGCCCCGGCGAGGCGGGGCAACTGGCATCGGAGGTCGTCAGGAGGTTGTCGGAGCGGACGCTGCCGACGGAGCGCGATCTGGTCAGGAACATGGTGCGCGTAGTGAACGTGACGGCATCCTTGACCGCGCCTCAGCGGGCGGCGATTCAGCGGTGCGTGGACCTGATGTGCTACGGAATGCCGCGATTCCAATCAACGGCCAGCCTGCGCGGCCTCGCGCGCAGCACCGACCTCGACGACTACTGCTATTACGTCGCGGGATGTGTCGGCGAGATGCTGACGGAGTTGTTTTGCGAGTATTCCGAGGGCGCAGCAGTGCACCGGGCCGAACTGCAGCGTCGAGCCGTCTCCTTCGCGCAGGGCTTGCAGATGACGAATATTCTGAAGGATGTCTGGGAGGATCGCAGCCGCGGAGCATGCTGGCTGCCGCAGGAAGTCTTCACGCCCCATGGTGTCGATCTGACGCGGCTCTCGCCGGAGCCCCGCGATCCACGCTTCGATGCCGGGATGAGCGATTTGATCGCCGTGGCGCATGCGCATTTGCGCAATGCGCTAGACTACACATTGCTCATTCCCGGCAGCGAGGCCGGAATCCGCCGGTTCTGTCTGTGGGCCGTCGGTCTGGCGGTGTTGACGCTGCAAAAGATCGGCAAGAATCCCGGCTTCACCGCCGGCTCGCAAGTGAAGATCTCGCGCTCCGCGGTGGCCATGACGCGCTTCCTGACGGATTTTTCTGTGCGAAACGATTGGCTGCTGCGCAAGCTGTTCGCTCAAGCTGCCCGCGGTCTGCCGCTCGCGCGGCTCACCGAGGTGCGCCGCCCACAGCCCGATCTTCGGGCTGCCGGGCATCTGTCGGCGAGCGCTGTTGCCGCGGATCAGAACATCACCGAGCGTGCCCGCCGCCGCTCTTACGGGAGTTCCGGGTCGTGAATCGCATTGCAGAGAAGACCGCGCCATCCGCCGGCGCCGAGTTGAGGGCGCGTGCCGACATCGTATCGCACACGCTGACGAAGACGGTTTCCAATCTTCTGGACCGGGCCATCGCTGCCGCGCGCGATGCGTTGGTCGCGCGACAGACCGCGGCAGGGTACTGGCTGTTCGAGCTCGAGGCGGACTGCACCATCCCCGCGGAGTACATCATGATGATGCACTTCCTGGACGAAATCGACGCGCCGCTCGAATCCAAGATCGCCGCCTACTTGCGGTCCCACCAGGCCGAGCACGGCGGCTGGCCGCTGTACCGCGGCGGCGACTTCAACATGAGCTGCAGCGTCAAGGCCTACTACGCGCTCAAGCTTGCGGGCGACGATCCGCAGGCGCCGCACATGGTGCGGGCGCGCGCCGCGATCCTCAAGGGCGGCGGCGCCGCCCGCTCGAACGTGTTCACCCGAATTGCGTTGGCGCTGTTCGGCGAGCTACCTTGGCGCGGCGTGCCGTACATCCCGGTCGAGATCATGCTGCTGCCGCGCTGGTTCTTTTTCCATCTCGACAAGGTTTCCTATTGGTCCCGCACGGTCATGGTGCCGCTGTTCATCCTGTGTACACGCAAGCCGATCGCCAAGAATCCGAGAAACGTGCACATCCGGGAGCTGTTCACGCGGCCGCCGGAGGTCGAGCGGGACTACTTCCGCGACAGCCTCCTGCAGGGCGGCCTCCTCGGCAGGATTCTTCTGGCAGTCGACCGGCTTAGTCGCCTGATCGACCCGCTGATTCCGAAAGCCATGCGCGCGCGGGCGACGCGGGCGGCCGAGCTGTGGGTGCTCGATCGACTCAACGGTGAGGATGGGCTCGGCGCCATCTTTCCCGCCATGGTCAACGCCTTGGAGGCGATGGCCATACTCGGCTATCCAAGCGATGACCCGCGGCGTGTCACCGCCAAGCGCGCCCTGCAGAAGCTGCTGGTGATCGGCCCCTCGAGCGCCTACTGTCAGCCCTGTGTGTCGCCCGTGTGGGACACCGCCCTGGCCACCCTCGCGATGCAGGAGAGCGGATGTACCGCCTCCCTCGCCGCCGCGACTCGCGCGCTCGACTGGCTGCAAACCGAGCAGCTCCTGGATGAGCCGGGCGATTGGCAGGTCAACCGCCCGGGACTGGCGGGCGGCGGTTGGGCCTTCCAATTCGGCAACAGCTATTATCCGGATCTGGACGACACCGCCGTGGTGGCGTGGGCCATGCATCAGTCGGCAAATTCCGCCGATTACTCCGAGAGCGTGCGCCGGGCCCTCGATTGGCTGGTGGGTATGCAGAGCGCGAACGGCGGATTTGCCGCGTTCGATGCCGACAATACTTCTTACTATCTGAACAAGATTCCGTTTGCCGATCACGGCGCGCTGCTGGACCCGCCGACCAGCGACGTGACGGCGCGCGTGGTGACCGTCCTCGCGCGCATCGGGCGTCCGCAGGACCGGCAAGCCTTGAACCGTGCGCTCGAGTATCTGCACGCGCAGCAGGAGCCGGACGGCTCATGGTTCGGACGCTGGGGGACGAATTACATCTACGGGACCTGGTCGGTGTTGACGGCGTTTGCGCAGGCAGGCGTCGGACCTCAGGATGCCGCCGTGCGGCGCGCGGTCGATTGGCTGTTGAGCCGGCAAAACTCCGACGGCGGCTGGGGAGAGGGCAACGACAGCTATGCCAAGGACCGGCGCTCGGAACGAAAGTGCGCGAGTACGCCTTACCAGACGGCGTGGGCGGTGCTGGCGCTGCTCGCTTCCGGTGAAGCAGGCTCCGACGCGCTGCGGCGCGGTGTGAATTATCTGATGCGCACGCAGCAGGCCGACGGCTTGTGGAGCGATCCGCATTTCAACGCGCCGGGATTCCCGCGTGTGTTCTACCTGAAGTATCACGGCTACAGCCGCTACTTCCCGCTGTGGGCGCTCGCCGCATTTCGAACGTTGAGTCGGGCCAGGACCGCACATTGACCGTGCCGGGCGTCGTCGCAGCGCTCGCTGCGGAGGCGCGCGCACTGGATCCTGCGGTGCGGGGCGGTGGACCGGGGGTGCTCCGCGACGGTACGCTGCTCTGCATCAGCGGAATCGGCGGTGCCGCGGCCGCGCGCGCGGCGCTAGCTCTGATCGAGTCCGGTGCGGGAGCGCTGGTCAGTTGGGGGATGGCCGGCGCCCTCGATCCAGCGCTTGCGGCTGGAGCCGTCTGCTTGCCGGACGAGGTCATCGGCGCCGATGGCGCCAGTTTCATCACCGCCGGGTATTGGCGCGAGCCGCTGGCGGTGCTCGTCGCCGCGCACCGGACGGTGGCCTGCGGCAAGCTTCTCACCAGCACCCAGGCGATCGACACGGTGGCGGCGAAACACGCCGCCTATCGCGCGACCGGCGCCGTCGCCGTTGACATGGAGAGTACCGCCGTCGCGCAAGTGGCCGCGACTCACGGCCTGCCGTTCATCGCCGTGCGCGCCATCGTCGACACCGCGGGCGATACCGTTCCTCGATCCGTCGTCGCGGCGAGCGCCGCGGGGCACGTAAGGATAGGGCGCCTGATCCGCGGGCTGGCGCTGTCGCCCGCCGATATCGCGCCGCTCGTACGCCTCGCACGGCGCTATCGAATCGCGACCCGTTCGCTGATCGCTGTTGCCGGCTTGGGCGCCCTGGCGCCGCCGGGGGTCGCGTGAGGGCGCTGGTCACCGGCGCAACCGGATTCGTGGGCGCCGCGGTTGCGAGGGCGTTGCTGCACGAGGGCTGGCAGGTGCGGGCGCTGGTGCGCAGCGGCGCGGACCGCACCAATTTGCAAAGCCTGGCGCTCGAGATCGCCGTCGGCGATCTGACCGAGCGCTCATCGCTGGATCGTGCGACGGCCGGCTGCGAGGCGCTGTTTCACGTTGCTGCGGACTATCGCCTGGGCGCGCCCGATCCGGACCAGCTGTATCGCACCAATGTCGAGGGCACCCGCAATATTCTGCTGGCCGCCCGGCACGCGCGCGTCGAGAGAATCGTGTACACCAGCAGCGTCGCGACCATGGGCATACCGAGCGACGGCACGCCGGGCGACGAACGAACGCCCGTTGGTCTGGCGGCGATGATCGGTCACTACAAGCGTTCGAAATATCTCGCCGAACAGCTGGTGCTGGAGGCGGCGAAGGACGGCCTCCCGGTGGTCATCGTGAATCCGTCGACGCCCGTCGGTCCGGGCGACGTGAAGCCCACGCCCACGGGCCAGGTGGTGCTGGATGCCGCCTCGGGCCGCATGCCTGCCTACGTCGATACCGGGCTCAACATCGTGCATGTGGATGACGTTGCCGCGGGCCACCTTAAGGCGTTTCACCGCGGCCGCTCCGGCGAGCGCTACATTCTGGGCGGCCAGGACATGACCTTGCGTGAGATTCTGGCGGACATCTCGCGGCTCGTCGGCCGCAGCCCGCCGCGGATCCGGCTGCCGTATGGGGCGGTGCTGCCGATCGCCCATCTGGCGGAAATCCTGGCGAAAGTATCGGGGCGAAGCGGCCGCATCACCGTGGAAGGCGTGCGCATGTCGCGCAAGCGCATGTTCTTTTCCAGCGCCAAAGCTACTCGCGAGTTAGGGTACAGCTCGCGTCCGCCGGTTAATGCGTTCGAGGACGCGTTGCGCTGGTTCCGCGAGCGCGGGCTGCTGTCCTGACCGTCAGTCGACGACGCCGCCGTCGACTCGTGCCATGAGCGCTCGCCGGCTTTCCACCGCCTGCCAGATCGCCAGTATCGGCACTCCGACTGCGATGTCACGCGCCCTTTTCAACAGCGACACGGCAAGACCGAATTCCGCCCCGATGCCGAACAGTGGAGCGAGAACGGCGTAAGCGGCTTCCTGCACGCCCAGGGCGTTGGGGACGATAAAAGCGGCGCTTTTTGTCGCATAGACGAGACTTTCAATCGCCATCACCGCGTTGAGGTCGACGCGCACGCCGATCAGGCGAAAGGCGATCCATGTCCCGACCGCGCTTGCGATCCAGCCGCCAAAATGAAGCACGGAGGAAACTCCGACGCGCACAGGAGCCCGATAGATCGCATCAAGCGCATCGCCGACCGCTACTGTGGCCGCGACGGCGCGCGGCAGAATACGCGCGGTGAGCTTTCCGGTCAGCCGATGGCCGTAGCGCTGCAGGGCGAGAAACAGCGCACCGGCGAGCGCCGCAAGCACGAGGCCGACCACGAAGACCGTTGTGAGAGACCCCACGAAGGAGCTTCGCGGGGCGCGCGCGCTCAAGATTGCCAGTCCGAGCGCAATATAGGCGACCTGCGCCAGCATCTCGGTGGTCACATCGACGATCATCGAGCCAAAGGCCATCGGCGCTGCAATACCATGCAGGATTGCCGCGCGCGCACCGAGGACCATTCCGCCGATCTGCGAAAACGGCAGCAGATCCCCGGCCGAATCGCGGACCATCCGCGCCCAGACGAACACTTTCGGCCGCGCCCGCGACGAATCGGGCAGCAGCACGTACCAGGCGCATCCGAGCAGCAGAAACATCCCCAATGCGTACAGGCAAAGGATCGCGAATCCGCCCCACCCGACTGCGACGGCTGCGTCGAATACGGCGCCCAGGCCGACGTACATGAGGAGGTACAGGGTGAGAGCGAGCCCCAGAGCTGCGATGATTGCTATGCGATATTTCACGAGAGGCCCGCTTCGCTTACGCAACGGTTTGCCGGGTGACAGTCTTTTTGGGACGCATAAAACGGCGCGCCAGCCTCGCCAGCGCAGGCACTGCGAACGGCCGCAGCAGACGGTGATCGTAAAGGCTCATGCGCCGCTCGTTCTCCACCAGGCAGAAGTCGATCAGCTGGGCGGCATCGATGTCATCACCCAGCGACTTCGCTCCGGTCACGGTGAAATTGTTGTCCTGCACGCCGCTCCCCATGTCGCGGGCGATGCCGATGCGTTCCCAGATGAGAAACAGCCAGACCGCCAGCACCTTCAACTCGAAGAACGGCCGCCGCCACAGCGGCATGTTCCGCCGGTGCCACGCGGCCCAATTGATGAAGAAGAGGATGTGGCGGGCTTCCTCCTGGATGACCGGCTCGAATGTGTCGACAAGCGCTTCCGGAAAGAATCCGGAACGCTTGGCGGTTTCGAACAGGCCGAAGGCGAAGAAGCTGTCGATGCATTCGCTATAGCCGGTCACCATGAAGGCCCATTCCGGGTCGCCTTGAACAACGTACTGCGGCTCCGGTGCAAGTGCGATGCCGTAGGCTGTGACCAGATTGGACAGCACAAGCTTGTGCCGGCCCTCTTCGAAAGCATTGAGCTCGATCGCCTTGCGCAACAGCGCATCGGTAGAGGTTGCGGCATAGGCCGCGACATTCAGCCGGGCGCGCCCCTCCGTCTGCACGGCGATGTCCCAGATGGGCAGACTCGTGAGGCGCTCAAGCGCCGCCGAATCGAGCTTGGGCCAGTCGATCACCGCCGGTTTGTAGGCATCGAAGGTATCCAGCAGCGTTCGGCAGAACAGAGTCTTGTGCGCGTCGCTGCCGATGCGCACAGGCTCCTCGGGGCCTAAGAATGCGGTGAGAGGCGGATTCAAGGCATCGAACTCCTGACAGGGCCGGCGGCGTGAGCCGCGAGGAAATCGCTGAATCCGCCGAGCTGCAGGCAAGGCTCGCGGCACGCCGCGACGATTTCCGGTGCCATCAGCGCATCGAACTCCTCCCGGTAGCGATACTTGGGCGCCGATCCGGCGTAGGAGCCGGTGGCGGGATGCAGATAGATTTCGTTCAGGCCGCGCGGCAGGTGGCGGATCAGGCCGGACAGACGGTCCCGGGTCATCTGTCCCGACCATTGCAGTCCGAAGATCCGATCCGGCGCGAGCAGACCGGCGCTGCGCAAGTGCCGGCGCAGCAGTAGCGCAAAGGGCGTTGTGAGCGAGGGCGCCCATGGCGTGCGGCGCTCGATCCTGCGCAGCACATGCTTGGGCTCCAGCGGGACGCGCACCGCGGCCAGGCCGAAGCGGGCGCCGATCGCGGCCATCAGGCCTCCGACCACCGGGTGGAGATGGAAATGCTTGTGCGCATTGCAATGATCGAGTTTGAGGCCCGTCGCGCGAAATGCCTCGAACTGAGCCGTGATCTCGGCGGCGAGTTGACGGCGCGCCTGCCTGCTGAAGGATATGAGAGTCCCCATGGCCGCCATGTCGGTACGCAAGGCACCATCACCGTCCACCAGTTGACTCAAATTCGAGGCGGGCAGTACCGGCCGGCCTTCCACCAGAACCACGTGCAAGCCGACTCGCAGGGAGGGCATGCGCCGCGCGCGGGCGATCGCATCCGCCGCCGCCGGTCCCGAGACCATCAGGCTCGCGGCCGTGAGAATGCCGTGGCGATGAGCTGCTTCGACGGCATCGTTGACTTCGCGGGCAGCGCCGAAATCATCCGCCGTGACGATGAGCCGCCTCAAGCGGTGTCCCGCCTCGTGCGTAAAAAGTGGAAGAATTCCACGCCCTCGCGCAACCGGCGCCTCATCATTTCCGGGCTGCCGATCATCTCGGCCACGATGGAGGCGATCTTGGACGGGCGGAAATAGAATTTCTTGTAGAAGTCCTCCACCGACTCGAAGATTTCGCTGTGGCTCAAATGCGGATAGTTCAGCGGCGCAATCTGCGTTCCTTCCTGGGTCAATAAATCGATTTCCTCGTTGTAGAGCCAGCCGTTCTCCTTCGCCTGCCGGTACAGGAAGGTGCCGGGATATGGGGCCGCGAGCGACACTTGAATCGTGTGCGGATTGATCTCCTTGGCGAAATCCAGCGTCTCCTGGATCGTCTCACGGGTCTCGCCGGGCAGGCCCAGGATGAACGTGCCGTGAATGACGATGCCGAGCTCGTGGCAGTCCTTGGTGAAGCGGCGGGCGAATTCCACCCGCATGCCCTTTTTGATGTTGAACAAGATCTGCTGATTGCCCGATTCGTAGCCGACCAGCAGCAGACGCAGGCCGTTGTCCTTCATGATCTCCAGCGTCTTGCGCGGAACATTGGCTTTGGCATTGCACGACCACGTGACTCCGAGCTTGCCTAGCTCCCTCGCGAGCGCTTCGACACGCGGGAGGTTGTCGGTCAGCGTGTCATCGTCGAAAAAGAATTCCTTGACCTGAGGGAAGGCGCTTTTCGCCCATTTCATTTCCGCGACGACATTTTCGACCGAGCGCACGCGATAGCGATGCCCTCCCACCGTCTGCGGCCACAGGCAGAAGGTGCAGCGCGATTTGCAGCCGCGCCCGGTGTAGAAGGAGATGTAGGGGTGCTTTAGATAGCCGCCGAAGTAGTTCTCGATCGTAAGATCGCGCTTGTAGACCGGCGTCACCCAGGGAAGCGCATCCATGTTCTCGAGAACCTCGCGGTTCTCGTTGTGAACGATGACGCCCTCGCTGTTGCGGTAGGAAAGGCCCTTGATCCCGCCCCAGGGCACACCGTCCGCGACGTCCTTGATGGTGAAGTCGAACTCGTTGCGGGCGACGAAGTCGACCGCGCCTCCGGCGATGAGGCTCTTTTCGGGCTCGACCGCCACCTTGGCGCCGATGAAGCCGATTTTGACGGCCGGATTGATCGCCTTGATCATCTCGGCCGTCCGCACGTCCGCTTTGAAGGAGGGGGTGGAGGTGTGCATGACCACGAGATCGCGGTTCTTGAATTCTCCGGCGATGTCCTCGAACGTCAGGCGGTGCGGCGGCGCATCGATCAGCTTCGATCCCTCGACGAGTGCGGCCGGCTGCGCAAGCCAGGTCGGATACCAGAAAGAGCGCACCTCGCGCTTCATCTGATAGCGGGCACCGGCGCCGCCGTCGTAGCCGTCGAATGACGGGGGATGCAGGAACAGTGTTCTCATGACGTCAAATCCTCAAAAACGGGCTGGACGGATCCATCACGAGTGACTCGATAACGGTCATCCCGCCAGTGCACGCGGCGGTTGACGAAGCCCCATGCCCAGAGCGCCAGCATGAGCCCATCCCTGAGCGGCAGCGCGAGCAGATGCGCGGGCGACGAGCGCCGCCTGCGTACCGTCCAATGTAGCACAACCCTGGCCAGCGCGGTGATCACGAGCATGGCGAGCGCGGGCCAGGCGCCGCCGGCGAGCAGGCAACCAACCAGGGCCACGGGGACCCCGAATGTGATGAATAAAAGGCTGTAGCCGAGCGGGCGCACCGCACGGATCGTGCGCAGCCAGCGCAACTCATGACTGACGAGATCGCCGAAGCTGGCCTCATCGACGCAGGTCTCGACCACCACATCGGACAGCACCGTGCGCAACCCCATGCGGCGCGTCAATTCTCCCAGCCGGTAATCGTCGGCCAGCTGGTTCGCGATGGCCGCGAACCCGCCGGCGCTCGCCAGAACCTCTCGGCGCATCGCAATGGTTGTACCGAAGGCGAAAGAGCGCGAGCCGAACATGGCGGCAACGCGCACCGACGGAGTGAACCACTCGTCGATGAACAAGGATCCCAGCAGCGACCAGAAGCCCGGTCGTGGGGTGCCCCGATACGGGCATGTCACGATGCCGACCTCAGGATCGAGCAGCGGAGTGACCACTCTGGCGAGGTAATCGGGCAATACGCGGACATCGCTGTCGGAGATGACGAGATAGTCGTGGCGAACCAACGACATCATGTTGATGAGGTTGCTGACTTTGCGGCTACTGCCGTGCTGCCTGCGATCGACCGCAATCTGCAAGTCGACGGACGGGAACTCGCGCTGCAAGCGGCTGACGACCTCGACGGCCGGATCATCTCCGTCCGAGACGCCGAAGACGATCTGAAAGCGCGGATACATTTGATCGCAAAACGAGCGCAAACACTCGTATAGCTGATGCTCATCGCCGCAGAGAGGCTTCAAGATCGTGACGGCGGGAGCTTGATCGGGCGGCTCGTAGGCTGCAGCTTTCAAGCGGACACGCACCGCCAGCGCGGCCGTCAGGGTGTAGCACATGGCCGTGGCGGCGAGCACGGTGCCGGTCCAGAGCATCCATGAATGACTCGTGAAAATCATTCAGCAACCCCGATGGCTGCGTGCTCCATGCGCGCTTCGCAGGCGGGCGCGGGACCCAGGCCAACGAGGGCTGGCGTGGGTGTTTCGCAAGCGGCTATGATCGTCCGCAGCGTACCGGGCACGCGCGGCCCGGCTGAAGGGGTTGGGTATAGTCATGCAGTACCGATACAAATGCTTCGCCGAGGCGGCGCGCCGAAGCTGAGGATGTTTGTCATGGATGAAGCCGGGTGCGAAATTGATATTAATGCGGGTATTATGGCAGATTCGGAGGCTCTGATCCTGGTGGATGAGGCCGACCGCCGGCTGGGCCACTTGAGCAAAGACCTGTGTCACGAGGGTCGGGGGATTTTGCATCGCGCGTTTTCGCTGCTGATCTTCAACGACCGCGGGGAACTGCTGCTGCAGCAGCGCGCGCCGTCCAAGCGCCTCTGGCCGCTGTATTGGTCGAACAGCTGCTGCAGCCATCCGCGCCGGTCCGAAACCATGCATGTCGCCACCCGGCGACGGCTGTACGAGGAGCTCGGAATACGCTGCAAATTGAAGTTTCTGTTCAAGTTTCAATACCAGGCCCAGTTCGATGCTACCGGCGCCGAGAACGAGCTTTGCTCAGTCTTCATCGGGCGATGCCATGAGCCGCCCCAGATCAATCGCGACGAGATCGCGGACCTTCGTTGGGTCAGCCCGGACGCCCTGCAAGCGGAAATGACGGGCGCCAACATTTCGAAGTACACGCCCTGGTTCGCGCTGGAGTGGGCGCGGATATGGCGGGATCATCGCGCAGCGGTGCTCGCTTTGCACTGTTGATTAGGCAATCTTAATTTGAGCCCGGATTCCCGGACCGCGGTAACATACTGTATGGCAATCCCCCTCCTGCAAATTTATCGGGTCGCAAAATACCTCGCCGGGCGCAAATTGCGCGGCGACAAGCGCTATCCGCTGGTCCTCATGCTGGAGCCGCTGTTCCAGTGCAATCTCGCGTGCGCCGGGTGCGGCAAGATCGATTACCCGAAGGAAATCCTGCAGAAAAGAGTGAGCGTCGAGGACGCGCTGCGCGCGGTCGACGAGTGCGGCGCGCCGATCGTGTCGATTCCGGGCGGTGAACCGCTCATCCACAAGGAAATGCCGCAAATCGTCGCAGGCATCGTGGCGCGCAAGAAATTCGTGTATCTGTGCACCAATGCGATTCTGCTGGCCAAACACATCGATGAATACCGGCCCTCGCCGTATCTGACGTTCTCGATTCATCTCGACGGCAATCGGCACAGACACGACGAGTCGGTCTGCCAGGAGGGCGTCTTCGACAAGGCGGTGCTGGCGATTGAGCTGGCGCGCAGCAAGGGCTTTCGCGTGACCATCAATTGCACATTGTTCAACGGCGAGAATCCGGATGACGTTGCTGAGTTCTTCGATACCGCGATGCGGCTCGGCATCGAAGGGATCACGGTCTCACCGGGCTACAGCTATCACCACGCGCCGCGCCAAGACGTGTTCCTGGGACGCAGCACCAGCAAACAGCTATTCCGCGAGATCTTCAAGCGCCGGCGCCGCGCGTCCGGCATCTCCTGGTCGTTCAATCATTCCGGACTTTTCCTGGATTTTCTCGCCGGCAACCAGAGCTACCAATGCACGCCATGGAGCAATCCGACGTACAACATATTCGGCTGGCAGCGACCGTGCTATTTGCTGTCGGATGAAGGCTATGCGCCGACGTATCGCTCGCTCATCGAGGACACCGACTGGGATAGCTACGGTGTGGGCCGAAATCCGCGCTGCGACAACTGCATGGCGCACTGCGGGTTCGAGGGAACGGCCGTCAACGACGCGTTCAGCCATCCCTTAAAGGCCCTGACGGCCGCCCTGAGGGGCCCGCGGGTCGAGGGGCCGATGGCCCCGGAAGTGCCGTTCGAGTATGCGGAGGGCGCCGCGCGGTCTGCGATCGTGGCGGCCGTCCCGATCGGCGACGTCAAGCGCATGATCCGCGAATCGGAAGACGACCGGCGAGTCGCCGTTCCGCGCTGAGCGCACATAGAACCGGAGAACGCGGGTGACCAACGCAGTCGACTGCCTGCCGGCGACCGAGCACGAGCGCCGGGAGGCAGAGGCATTCGGCATGCAGCTCGAGGCATGGCGACTGCGCATGGAAGAGGCCTTGGCAAGACGACTGCCCTCTGCCAGCGTGGTGCCGGCGCGCCTGCACGAGGCGATGCGCTACAGCGTGCTCGGCGGCGGCAAGAGGATCCGGCCGGCCTTGCTGTTCGCCACTGCTCGGACGCTGGGCCTGACGGAGGATGAGGTGGAGGCGGCTGCCTGTGCCATCGAGCTGATCCACGTCTACTCTCTGGTGCACGACGATCTGCCGGCCATGGACGATGATGACCTGCGGCGCGGCCGGCCGACCTGCCACAAGGCGTTCGATGAGGCGACGGCGGTTTTGGTGGGCGATGCGCTCCAACCGCTGGCATTCCAGCTGCTCGCGAGGGATCCTAAGCTGCCCGCCGCACCCGCAATCCGCCTGCGTCTGGTCGAGCTTCTGAGCGAGGCGAGCGGCAGCGCCGGGATGGCCGGTGGGCAGGCCATCGACCTGGAGGTGCAGGGCAGGCAGCTCGATATCGCGCAAGTCGAGGATATGCATGCCCGCAAGACCGGCGCGTTGATTCGGGCGAGCGTGATGATGGCGGCTGAATGCGCTCCGCAGCTGCCTTCGAACCTGTATGGCGCTCTCGAGCGCTTCGCGGCCTCGGTCGGCTTGGCATTCCAGATTCAGGACGACCTGCTCGATGTGATCGGCGATGCATCGACGCTCGGCAAAGCGACCGGGGCGGATCGGCAGCATGCAAAGCCCACCCATCCGACCGTCATCGGGATCGCGGCCTCACAGGAGCGGGTGCATTTGCTGCACCGCCAGGCGCTGGAGGCCCTCATGCCCTTCGCCGAACGCGCGGCCCCGCTGCGTTCGCTGGCGCATTGGCTGCTGTCGCGGCACTATTGACCGGGCCGCAGAGCAAGAAGTTGCCGCTGTCGGTCGTTGGCAACGCTTTGACAGCGCTTCGCGTTTACCAGATTTTGCGCGCAGGAGGACAGTATGTTGCGCCATGCGATCAGCCATGCGCGGCTCATGCGCGAATCGACCGATCGCGTTGAGGCCGCTTTGCGCAGCAGCGACGGCAGCGAACAGCTGATCGCACGCCGTGTCCTCGAAAGCGCCGTCGTGTGGCAGCAGTGGGAGAGCGAGCATTCAAGCCTCATGCACCAGCTCGCCAATTACGGGGTGCTGCCCTCGCAGGTCGCGGCGCTCAAGCAGACGACGTTGCGCCTGCTGCACGGCAAGGCGCTGTTTCAGTATCTGGGGCAAAGAATGGTGCGCGGGGAGCGGCGCAAGCAGGTCATCGCGCACTTTCGCCCGGGCAGAAGTTATGAAAGTGCCCTCGTCGCCGAGCACGGCGTGTACCTGCGCAAGGCCTGCAGTTTCCTGTGCGCGAACCACTTGGGCAGTGAGGTCGTGCAAGACCCCGCATTCCTCGATCCCATGCAGCGCTACGAGGAACTGTACACCGAGTATTTCGATCTCTATTGCAACAGTCTGACCGGGGCTGAGGAGTCGGAATCGCGGCTGGCATTGCTGCCGCTGCTGAAGCAGCAGCTGCACGAATACAGGCTGGCCATTCTCGACCCGGTCCGGGCGCAGCCATTCCTGCGGCTCGAGGCGGAGCTGCGCCGGCGCACCGGCGACACGCAGCGGCTCCCCGCCGTCAAGCTCCGTCCCAAGAGTGGACGCTAGGAGCCAGTCTGAGGCTCCTGAGGCTCGCCCTACTGCAGCGCCAGCTTGCGCTCCTTCGCCGACGGCGGGGTCCATTGGTAGATCCAAGTTTCGGTCAGCGGCCTGCCCTCCAGACGCAGATACAGCCGCAGGTCGATGGGCTCCACGCTGTCGTCGGTTGGCTTGACATCGAACAGCACCCGATAGCCGTTGAACTCCTCGACGTAATGCGCCGTGACATGCTCCGTCTGGCCTCGTGAGGCCGTTATCACCGCTTCGACCGCGGCATCCTTGGCCAGGGCGCCGAGCTCGCCGCCGGCGAAATCGACGGCAAAATGCCAGGAGTAATATTGGCGCTTCACGCCGAGGGTGCCGCCGATGCCGGTGCGGGTCGCGATGGTCGCGCCTAGGGGCGACGAATAGGGCATCTTCGTGCCCCAATACAGCCGGTAGCTGAACAGCAGCTCCTGGCCCGGCTTCGCCTTGTCGAGCGGATTCCAGAAGGCGACGACATTGTCAAAAGTCTCGTCCACGGTGGGTATTTCAACGAGCTGCACGGCGCCCTTGCCCCATCCGCCGTTCGGGCCGGGCTTCGGCTCCACCCACAGACTCGGGCGCCGATCGTAGTACACGCCGTCGTCCTGGTAATGATCGAAATTGCGGTCCCGCTGCAGCAGGCCGAATCCGCGCGGGTTGTCGTCGAAGTAGGAGTTCAGGTGCAATTGTGCAGGATTGACCAGCGGCCGCCAGATCCACTCGCCGGCTCCGGTCCACATCGACAGGCCGTCGGAATCGTGCACCTCGGGCCGCCAGTCGTTTGCTGCCCGGTGGTCATTTTCTCCATAAAAGAACATGCTGGTGAGCGGGGCTATCCCTAAGCGCTCGATCGGCTTGCGCGGGTACAGCGCAGTGTCGACGTTCATGATCAGCGTGCCGCCGGGCGCAATTTGCATGCGCATCGCGCCGGCGATGCTCGGCGAGTCGAGCAATGCATAGAGGGTGAGAATTCCCGAGTCCTTCGCCGGCCGCTCGAACCAAAAAGAGGTGAACCGGGGAAATTCCTCGGGGCGCGGGAACGCGGTATCGACCGCCAGCGCCCGCGCCGACAGACCATACTGGCGCGTATCGCCCCCGACCGCGCGAAAATAGCTGGCGCCCAGGAACGCGGCTACGTCGGCCTTCCAATTCGTCACGAACTGCACCCGAAAGCCGGCAAACCCTGCGTGATCCCTCATCGTGGCGGGATCGACGCCGCTCGAGCCCCACTCGAACATCGCCGGATCGTAGAGGATCTCGCGCGATTGGCCGTCGACGACCTCGTAAAGATGCACGGGCTCGGTGAAGTTGCGGCCGACATGAAAGAACTGCAGGCGAAACGCCAGCCCTGCATCGCCCCACAAGGCATGGTCACCGCGGAAACGAATGGATTGATACTGGTCGTAGCCGAGCGTGACCATGGCGGGCGGCAATGCCTCCTTGGACGGCTGATAAGCATTGCTTGCGAGCCAATGCGCCTGACCCTTGAGCCAGGCGAAATCGAACGGCTGCGCCGCCTGCGGACCAGCGGCCGCTTGCTGCGCCGCCCGGGAGAGCCCGCCGTAATCCAGGGGGCCGCTCGCGAGGCCAACGGCTAGTTTCAAGAGGGCGCGTCTGGCGATCATGCGTCGGCGGTCCTTTAGATGATGAAAGTGTGGCGCGGCGCATCCGGCAGCAGCGCGAGTTGATTGAGCAGACGTGCATCGCTGGCGACCTCTACGCGCTCGATGGGCGTGAGCCATTCGAGCGCTTCATCGAGGGTTCGGGCATCGATGAGCTTTTGCTGCGCGGTAAAGGCGTTCGCATCGGGATAACCGCGCGGATCGCTCGGCCGCGCCAAGTTGCCGTTGATATGCGCCAATCGCGCGTCGCGATTGCGCGCCAGGTACCGGAGCCCGTCCGCTGGAACTTCGCGCGCTTGCACGATCAGCTCGGTGCGGCGCGCCACCAGCGCCGGCGGCTCGACTTCCTCGGGCGTGCGCATCAGCGCGAACCGCGACAAAGCGCGGCCGAGCGACACGCTGCCGCTGGCGCGCGACAAGGGCACTGACAGAAACAGACCCAACAAGGCCGGCGACGCCCAAGCAAGCAGCGGCGGCGAGAGGAACCAGAGGATCACGGCGGTGCCGCAGCTCACCAGCATGTGACGGTAGTGGTACAGCCAGGCTTCCCGCCAGGTGGTGCCGCCGCTGTCGCGCCGCTGCGGTTTCCATCCGGAGTCGCGCCCCAGGAAGACCTCGAACACATGACGGCTTTGAATCAACATCAGCACCGGTGCGTACAGCGCCGAGAGGATGATTTCCAGCGTGAAGCTGGCGGTGAGGCCGATCAACCCGCCGCCGCCGCGCCGCAGCCGCTGCGACGTCAAGGCACGCACCAGGCCCGCCATCTTGGGAATCAGCAGCACGACCATGCTGAACCAGAACAGCGACATCATCAGCTCGACGTCGAACCGCGGCCAGGTCGGAAACAGCTGGAAATCGTGATTGAAGTATTCCGGCCGGATCAGGTGTGACTGCAGGGCGAGCGCGAAGCCGATGCCCAGCATCAGCAGCCACAGAGGCGATGACAGGTAGCTCATGATGCCGATGCCGAGATGCAGGCGGCTGGCGAAGCTCAGGCCCGCCGCCCCGATGATTTTCATGTGCTGCAAGTTGCCCTGAGCCCAGCGGCGGTCGCGAATGGCCACGTCGATGAGCGACGGCGGGGACTCTTCCCAGGAACCGCCGCAGTCCGTCGCCATGCGCACCTTCCAGCCGCCGCGGCGCATCAGCGCCGCCTCGACGAAATCGTGGGACAGCACGTGACCGCCGAACGGCTTGCGGCCCCGCAACTCGGGCAGGCCGCAGCACGCGGCAAACGCGGCGACGCGAATGATGGCGTTGTGGCCCCAGTAATTGCCGCTGTCGCCGGACCAGGCCGAGAGGCCGCGCGAGACGACCGGCCCGTACACGCAGGCGGCGAATTGCTGCAGACGGCCGAAGAACGTGCGCGCGCCGATGAGCTGGGGAGCGGTCTGCAGGATGCCCAATGCCGGGTCCGCCTGCATCGTCCGCACGAGCAGCAGGAGCGTCGAGCCGTCGATCAGGCTGTCCGCGTCGAGCACGATCATGTGGTCGTAGCGACCGCCCCAGCGCGTGACGAAGTCCTGAAGGTTTCCGGACTTGCGTGCAATATTGCGCCAGCGCCGCCGGTACCAGACCGGCATGATCTGCGCGAGCGACCTGCGCAAGGCGTCGATCGCCGCGGTCTCGCGAATCCATGCGTCGGCGTTCGTCGAATCCGACAGCACCACGATCTCGAAAGCCCGGTTCGCCCCGATCGCCTCGAGCGCCTCGGCCATGGCCTGCAGCGCCGCGGTGGTGCGTACCGGATCCTCGTTGTAAATCGGCATGACGAGCGCAGTCAGCGTGCCGTCGGCCGCCGCCGACGGGTTCGGCTTAGGGTCGCGCCGCTTCGATGCGCCGGCGATGACCGAGCCGGCTGCGAAGGCGATCCAGGCCAGCGACACGGCGAAAAAGAAAATCATGAGCCCCTGCAGCAGGGTCATGCTGGCGAACCGCACGACTTGCAGCATCTGGTAGATGCCGTAGATCGTGACCCCGCAGCTTACGGTGAGCAGGATGAAGCATGCGAACAGCACGGCGGCCGTTGGATGGCCGCGCGCGCGACGCGGGGGCTCGAAGCGCAGGTCTTGAGGCAGCATGCCCAGCGGCGACTCCGGCGGCATTCCGCCGCGGGTTCCAGGATGGTCGAATGCGACTGCGGTACTCAAGGGGCGGTCCACCGGTAAAGCCAGGTCTCGGTCAGCGGATTATCGCCCCGCATGACCCGCAAGCGTAGCTCGATCAAGTCGGCATCGTTCGGGTCGATCTCAAAGCTGGCGCGCATTCCGTGCAAGGCGCTGTTCGACATCAGCCCGGTGTTGACCACCTTGCCTCTGGACGCTCCCAGATCGAGCCGCAGACCGTCGGTTTTTTCGCCGGCGCCGACGAAATCCAGGATGAACACGCGCCGCTTGCCGTCGAGGCTGGCGCCCGAGCGGGTTGCCACGACTTTGCCCAAGCCCTTGGGCAGGTCCGGCTCCGCCAGCCAGGTGAGGCGATACGCGAATTGCGCCGGATGTCCCGGACTCAAGGCTCGCGCCGGGCGCCAGAAGGCGACGATATTGTCGTTGCTTTCGCGCCCTGACGGAATCTCCACCAACTCTAGCGCACCCGCGCCCCAGTCGCCAATGGGCTCGACCCATGCGCTGGGCCGGCGTTCGTACAAATTTTCCAAATCCTGAAAATCGCTCTGCTCACGCGAGCGCTGCACCAGTCCAAAGCCTTGCGGGGCCTGTGTGGTGAATGTCGAAACCTGGAGAATGCTGGGATTCGCCAGCTGTCGAAAAATATGCTCGCCGGTTTTCGAGGTGATCTGCAAACCGTCGGAGTCGTGGACCTCGGGCCGATAATCGTCGAGACGACCGCGGTTGGTCTCGTCGAACAAGAACATGGACGTGAGCGGGGCGATGCCCACCACATGCATGTCGGTGCGCGGGAACAGCGTGAGCTGTACGTCCATGACCGTCTCCATGCCGGGCTGCACGGTGAAGCGGTAGGCGCCGGTGGTGGAAGCGCTTTCGAGCAGAGCATAGATTACGATCGAGCGCGCGCGGGGGCCGGGGCGCTCGATCCAAAAATGCGTGAATGCCGGAAATTCCTCGCCGGACGGTTCGGCGGTATTGATCGCGAGGCCGCGCGCCGAAAGACCGTAAGAGAGGTTCTGAGCAACCGCGCGGAAGTAGCTCGCTCCCTGAAATACCAGGAATTCGTCCCAGAGTTTTTTCGAGTTGATCTGTGCGCGCAGGCGAAAACCCGACAGCGGCAGCGATACCTTGCCGAGCTGCGGTAGGGTGGGACTCATCTCGAACATGGCTGGCGTGGCGATGAGATCTTGCGCCAATCCATCTTCAACCGTCGAAACAGTCACCGCCGCTTGTAGATTGTTCCCCGCGCGCAACAACTCGAGCCGGAACGGCAACTGTTCGGTGCGCCAGATAGCGGCATCCGCGTTGAAGTGGATACTGCGATATTGCTCCGGACTGAGCTTGTCCAGGCCTGCAGGCAGAGTGCTGCGCTGCGGCGCGTAGGGGGCCGCCGCCCTGCGCTTCGCCTCGGCCAGCAGCGTATCGAACGTAAATTCGTAGCCCGCCGCTGGCTTGTCCGCGGGCGGACTGTCGGTTCGCGCAGAGGGTCCGGGCGCCGCCACGCCGGGCGCCGCCACGCCTGGCGCCGCTCCGCCGGCCGCCGCGACACGCGGCGCCACGGGACTTGCCGCAGCGAGCAAGGCCAGCGCTAAGAACGAATTGGTCATCGAAACCGGCAAGCAGTTACCCCAACCTGGTCCAAAGGACGAATATCTTGATTTGCCGGCCGGAGCGGCCCCGGCTTCGGTCGGCTCGAGCCGACCGGCTCTTGCCGCGGTATTATGCATCTACCCAGCTTAACTTGATGATACCGGGATGCGCCGTCAACGGGTAATGCGCCGGGGCGCTGGCCGGGTGGGGCGCCTGTTATAGTTCGGCGTCATGCTGGATTGCGCGACACCACCGAAGGAACCGCAAAGCGCGGCATCCGTGCTCATGGTGCGGCCGGCGCGCTTTGCATTCAACCCGCAGACCGCACCCAGCAACGCCTTCCAGCACAGCCCGCAAGCCGGTCCGCAGCACGCTGCGGCGCTCGATTTGCAGGGCCGCGCCCTACACGAGTTCGACGCCTTGGCACAGAGCCTGCTGCGCGCGGGAGTGGACGTCATCGTGGCGGATGACTCCGATGCGCCGCCGAAGCCGGACGCTCTCTTTCCGAACAACTGGGTGAGCTTCCATCTCGACGGGACAGTCGTGCTGTACCCGATGTTGGCGCCCAACCGGCGCAGCGAGCGGCGTGAAGAGGTCATACGCCGGGTGACCGGCGACGGCCGGTTCCGGATCAGCCGAACCGTGGATTTGAGCTACCGGGAGAACCAGGGCAAGTATCTCGAGGGAACCGGCAGCCTGGTGCTCGATCGGGCACACCGCGTAGCCTACGCGAGCCTGTCGCGGCGTACCGACCTGGACGTGCTGGGCGAATTTGCCCAACAGCTCGACTATGAACTGGTGACCTTCGAAGCGCTGGACGGCATGGACAGCGCCGTGTACCACACGAACGTGCTGATGTCGATCGGTGCGAGGTTCGCGGTGATATGCGGCGCCGCCATCAAGCATCGTCCGCATCGCGACGCCGTCTATTCCAAATTGCGGGCATCGGGGCACGAGATCATCGATATTTCGATCGCGCAGATGGAGAGCTTCGCGGGCAACCTGCTGGAACTCGCCCCTGCGGGTGCGAGCGTGATCGCGCTCTCCACGACGGCTTGGCGCAGTCTCGACGCGGCACAGCGCCGGACGTTGGAAATCCACGGCCGTATACTGACGGCCGATATTCCAGTCATCGAATGGATCGGCGGAGGAGGCGTGCGCTGCATGCTGGCGGAGATACACCTGCCGGCACGCCAGCTTCCCAAAGTGCCGCCGGGCACACTGGTGTCATAATCTCATGATGTTGGAACTCGGCGTCAAGTCGCTCATCGCCTATCTGCTCGGCGCGCTGCTCGGCAGCCTGATCGTGGGCCGCCTGCGCGGCGTTGACATCCGCCGGTTGGGCAGCGGCAATGCCGGCGCCACCAATGCATTGCGCACTCAGGGAAAGCTCTTCGGTCTCGTGGTGCTGCTCATCGATCTGGGCAAGGGCGTAATCGCAGTACTGTGGCTGCCCAGGGCAGCGCTTCCGTACGTGCCCGTCGATCCAGACCTGTCGCGGCAGTGGCTCACCATGGCCTGCGGATTTGCCGTCATTCTGGGACACGTCTACCCGGTGTGGTACGGCTTTCGCGGCGGCAAGGGCGTGGCGACCATGGTGGGCGTGGTGGGCGCCGTGCAGCCTCGCTTGCTCCTGCCATTGCTGTGCAGCTGGCTGGCGGTGCTGCTGCTCACCGGGTATGTGGGCCTCGCCAGCATGCTTGCGGGCGTGGCGCTCGTCGTTTTCGTTTACCTGCTCGAACCTAAAGATCCGCCGCTGTTGACTTTCTGCCTGATGATCGCGGTATTGGTGATCTTTACCCATCGCGGCAACATCGTGCGCATGCGCGCCGGCCAAGAGCACCGCGTCCGCAAGCTATGGCTGTTCCGGTCCCGCGCGGCGTAGATCACTTCTCGCTGCTCATGCGGCTCGTGGACGGACGCCCGCACTCCGGTGGGTCGTTGGCGCGAGAACTGGGGGTGAGCCGTGAAGCATTATGCAATGGAATCGACCGACTGCGCGCGCAGGGTGTGGACATCCAAACGCTGGCGCAACGCAGCTACGGTCTGGCGGCGCCGGTCGAATTGCTGGACGCACGCCGCATCCGCGACACGTTGCGCGACGATCGGGGAGCGACGCTGCGCGGCTTGGAGGTGCTGTTCGAGGTCGATTCGACCAACACCCGCCTGCTGGCGCTGACGCCCCCTCCGCAGGGCCGCGCCGATGTCTGCATGAGCGAATTGCAGCACGCCGGCCGGGGCCGCCGCGGCCGCCGCTGGATCGCGCCGTTCGGCGCGGGCATCGCCATGTCGCTGGGATGGTCCTTTCGTGATGCGTCGCACGCGAAGCCCGCCTTGAGCTTGGCGGCCGGCGTGGCGATCGCGCGCGCGTTACAGCGCACTGGCGCGCACGGCATCCGCCTCAAATGGCCGAACGACGTGTGGTTCAATGCGCGCAAGGTGGGCGGGGTGTTGCTCGAGCTGCGGGTGCAGGGCGCGCTCGCGCACGTCGTGATCGGCGTGGGGCTGAACGTGTCGCTGACGGCGGCGGCGCGGCGCGAGATCGAAGCGAGCGGCGTGCGTGCGGCCGCCGCGGCGGACGCCTGTCCGCAACCGGTGTCGCGCAATGTCCTGGCGGGAGCGCTCTTGGATGAGCTTTTGAGTATGCTGGGGCGGTTCGAGCGGGACGGATTTGCCCCTTTTCGCGACGCCTGGATCGGTCTCGATGCGCTGCGCGACCGGCGCGCGCGGGTAATCGCCGGCGAAGGCGCCATTTCCGGCACGGCGCGCGGCGTGGATGAGGACGGCGCGTTACTGCTCGAAAGCGGGGGCCGCATTCAGAGATTTGTGTCTGGCGAGGTCAGTTTGCGTTTAACTTGAAGGTGACGCTTGACGGTTGTAAAGAGCATCGTGGTGTGCCTGGCGCTTGCCAACGTGGGCTACTTTCTGTGGGTGAAGGGTCCCGCGGGATCCTCCGATTCGGCGGTTGCCACGCCGCCGGCGGCGACGCTGAAGCTCGCATCCGAAGTCCCCGCGGCTGCGCGGGCGGGCGACGTCGCCGCTGCGGATGCCGGCGGCGCCGGCGGCATCGCCGGTGCGAGCGGCGGCAAGGATGCCGAGCAAGGCGCGCACGACGATGCATCGGCGGGTCTGCTCACCAACGTCAAGCGCTGCATCAGCGTAGGCCCGTTCCGCGACGTGGCGGAAGCTGCGCATGCCGCCAGCACCCTGCGCAGCGGCGGCTATGATCCGCGGCAGCGCGTCGCGGAAGGCGACGTGTGGGCCGGAGTGTGGGTGTATTTACCGCTGCCGGCGTCCCGCAGTGCCAGCGACCAGATGCTGGCGAAGCTCAAAGCCGGCGGCATCGAGGACGCGCTGGAAATGCCGGGACCGAACGACGGTTCGGTGATCTCGCTCGGCCTGTACAGCGAACCGAAGCGTGCACAAGCGCGCGTCGCACAGGCGCAGGCGCTTGGATTCAATCCGGGAATCGCGGACCGAAAGCGCACGGGCAATGTGTATTGGATCGACATCGACCTGAAGCCGACCGATAGCGTGCTGAAGCCGTCTGATTTGCAAGGCGAGACGGGGCGCATCGTGCGCTTGGAAGTGAAGGGATGCCCGGCCGACGGCGCGGAAACGCCATGAACCTCCGGGAAAGCGCCCAGATGATCGCCTTGAAGATCGCGCGCGGCGCCGGTGCGGTGGTCGGATATGGCGGCCTGGCGGCGTTTCTGTATCTGATCAGTCTGCAGCTCTACCGCTGGTTCCGCGAGGGCGAGTGGACCCATATCGGCATGAGCGACGGCATGCACGTGCTGCTCGCGCGCTGCTGCGTCAAGGACGCCGATACAGGGCGTCTTGCGGCGCTGGCGCACTGGCTCGATGCGCCCGTGGACTGGCTGGGGCTGCACAGAGTGCTCGAAGTCGTCCCGGCATCCCTTGCGCTGTTCGCGGCGAGCATTCTCGGCAACAGCGTCTTTATCTACTGCCGCGACCGCATCGAGGAATACTCTCTCGGCCCTCGATTACCTGGCGGAGCGCGACCCGTTGCAGGCGACGTAGATGCCGAGCGCGATGAATGAAATTGCCGTGACGTAGCGGCCGCAGGAAAGCCGGCCGCCAAGGCTGACGATTTTGGGCCCGAGCGCGCCGGCCGCCAGCACATACAGGGTATCGGTACCAGCGGCGATCAGCACGAAGATGCTGCCGAGTAAAATGCTCTGCGACAGCGGCGCCGCGCCCGGGTCGACGAACTGCGGCAGAAAGGCCGCGAAAAACAAGGCAGTTTTGGGATTGAGCAGCGCCACCAGAAAGCCGTCGCGAAAGGCGCTCATGCGTGGCGCGCGGCCGGCTTGCACGGCGCGTGCGGAGACCGGCGCGCGGCGCAGCGCCCTGACGCCGAGCAGGATGAGATACGCCGCGCCGGCGAGCTTCACGATCGTGAATGCGCGCGCTGACACGGCAAATATCACGGCCAGCCCCAATGAGGCGATCGCGGCGTTGCCGAGATTGCCGAGAGCGATTCCGCCTATCGACGCGAGTCCCGCGCCGCGCCCCTGACCCAAGGTGCGAGTCACCAGATAAATGACGGCGGGACCGGGGGTGATCGCAAGTACGACGCTCGCCAGTACGAATACTGCGAGGTTCGATCCGAACATCGATGAGATACCATAGTGCCCCATCTCGCATTAATGAACGAACCGGCCCATGCACGCAATGGTTCTCAACAAGCTGAAGGCGCCGCTCGAATGGACCGAGCTTAAGGATCGAGAGCCCGGCCCGGGCGAGCTACGAGTCAAGGTGGGCGCCTGCGGGGTGTGCCGCACCGACCTGCACGTGGTCGATGGCGAACTGGCCGAGCCGCATGTGCCCATCATCCCGGGGCATGAGATCGTCGGCCGCATCGATGCGCTCGGGCGGGGCGTCGAGGGGCTCGAGCTCGGCGAGCGCGTCGGTATTCCGTGGCTGGGGCACACCTGCGGTGTCTGCCCGTACTGTCTGATGCAGCGCGAGAACCTGTGTGACCGGCCGCTGTTCACCGGCTACACGCGCGACGGCGGCTACGCGACCGCAGCCGTTGCGGATGCGCGATTCGCGTTCTCGCTGGGCGAGCGCGGCAGCGATGAGTCGCTGGCGCCTCTGCTGTGCGCCGGAATAATCGGCTGGCGATCCCTCACCATCGCGGGCGATGCGAATCGACTGGGTCTCTACGGCTTCGGCGCGGCGGCGCACATACTGGCGCAGGCGGCCAGATGGCAGGGCCGCACGGTGTTCGCATTCACGCGGCCGGGCGATGCAGCCACGCAACGATTCGCTATGGCTCTCGGTGCGGCGTGGGCCGGCGATTCCGGGCAAGCGCCGCCGGAGCCGCTCGATGCGGCCATCATTTTCGCACCAGTGGGCGCCTTGGTGCCCCTGGCGCTGAAGGCGGTGCGCAAGGGCGGGCGGGTGGTTTGCGCGGGAATCCACATGAGCGACATTCCGGCGATGCCGTATCGAGTGCTGTGGGAAGAGCGCGAGCTCGTATCGGTCGCCAATCTCACCCGGCAGGACGGGCTCGACTTTCTGCGCCAAGCGCCGCAAATGGGCATCGCCACCCGGATCACGCGCTACCCGCTGCGCCAGGCAAACGAGGCGCTCGCCGACCTCAAGGCCGGTCGGTTCGAAGGCGCCGCCGTGCTCATCCCCTAAGGCTCCTAGTATCCGGGCAGCATCCGCTTAGGAGTCATTTCATCAGCTGTTTGCGCAGCGACATCAGTTCCTGCCGGCGCTTCAACGTCGATTTCGGATACGCGAGCTTCAGCTCGTCGACCGTATCGAGCACGATTTGCGATACGATCAGGCGCGCGTTGAGCTTGTCGTCCGCCGGGACGACATACCAGGGCGCGTGCTTGGTGCTGGTCGCACTCAGGCATTTTTCGTAGGCCGTCATATATTGCTTCCAATACTTGCGCTCTTCGATGTCCGCCATGCTGAACTTCCAGTTCTTTTCCGGAGTGCCGATTCGTGCGAGGAAGCGCTTGCGCTGCTCTTCTTTCGAGAGGTGCAGGTAGAATTTGATGATGCGGGTGCCGTTGTGATGCAGGTGCCGTTCCAGGTCCAGAATGGATCGGTAGCGGTCCCGCCAGACGGCCTTTTCGCCGCCGATCTGCGCTCCCGGCAATCCCTCCGCATGGAGAATCTCCGGGTGGACGCGCACGATCAGCACCTCCTCGTAATACGAGCGGTTGAAAATGCCGATTTTTCCGCGTTCCGGCAAGTCGCGGGTCGTGCGCCAGAGAAAATCATGCTGCAGTTCCGTGGCGCTGGGGTGCTTGAAGCTGAACACCTGGCATCCCTGCGGATTGACCCCCGACATCACGTGTGCGATGACGCCATCCTTGCCGGCCGCATCCATGGCCTGAAATATGAGCAGCACCGCGTAGCGGCCCGAGGCATACAGCAGCTCCTGCTGGGCGCTCAATTTCTTGACGTGATCCTTCAAGAGCTCCTGATACCCGTCGTTGCTGCCGTAGACCGGAGCGGTTCGGGTGGCCCAGTTCTTGAGGCTGACCTCGCTGGCCTCGCGGACGCGGAAGTTCGCGCAGTTGATTTTCATCCCCCATCCTTCGGCATGCCGTGAATTGACGAGCGCTAAGGGTGCAACGGGACCGCCCGAATTACCAGCTCTGCACGTCCTCAATTCCTTACATGTCGGCCAACACGCGCGAACCCCTGTAGGCCATTTCCGGCAGCCGCTGCGTACGCCAGCGTACAGACTAGGGAGGGCCGGCCGGCGCATTCTCGGGCCGATTCAATCACCTGCGCGTTACGTGGGCCGACCGAACAATTGGAGAATCCTAAAATGAACGTTGTCCTCGACCGAGTCCGACGCCATCTGGCGCGCGAACTGTTGGTAGTGCTGGCTTGCGTGGCGTGCGGCGCGGCGCGGGCGGCGCTGCCGTTCAACCTACCGCCCGTGAATGATCCTGCAAGTGCCGAGCATCACCCCGGCAAGGTGATCTGGGCCGATCTGGTCACGCCTAACCTTGCCGCGGCGGAAACCTTTTACAGCGGATTATTCGGCTGGACCTTCCAAGATATTCACACCGCCGATTCCAACTATGCGATCGTGCTGCTCGGCGGACGGCCCATCGCCGGCGTGCTGCAGAAGGCCATACCGGCGGGGAGCGAACAGCGCCAACCGACATGGCTCACCTTCATCGCCGTGCTGGACGTCGACGCCGCCAGGCGCATTGCGCTGAGCCAGGGCGCCAAAAGCGTGTACGAACCCAGAACGTACCCGAGGCGTGGTCGTCAGGCAGTGTTGTCGGATCCGCAGGGGGCGGTGTTTGCGATGCTTGCCTCGACGAGCGGAGATCCGCCGGATTATCTCGCGATGCCCGGCGATTGGATTTGGAGTTCAGTGTTCGCGCGCGATCCCAATCAGGATGCCGGCTTCTACAAAGCAGTCTTCGGCTACGACGTGTTCGATCTGCCGAGCGATGACGGTGCGCAGCACGTGATCCTGTCGAGTGACGACTATGCTCGCGCCGGCATCAATACGCTGCGGCCCGGCCATCGGCTCCCCCACTGGCTCAACTTCATCCGAGTAGCGGACGCCGTCGAATCCTCGGCCAAAGCCGTGGCGCTCGGCGGTCGGGTGCTGGTCGAGCCGTTCGTGGATCGCCATGGCGGCAAAATCGCGGTAATCGCCGATCCGATGGGTGCGCCGATCGGATTGATGGAGTGGTCGGAGACGGACAGCAAGGTGGAACCAAAATGAGCATTAAATTCGCGCCTTGGAAGGTCGGCGTCATCGGGCTCGCGGCGCTCGGCATCGTCGCCGGCTGTCTTGTCGGTCCGGGGGGCTATGACACCACGGTGGGGGTGGGCTACGTCGGCGGCTACTATGCACCGGGAGGTTACGATTACGGCGGCTGGGGCCACGGCTACCGTGTCGCGCCTCCGCGAGGCGGCCGACCAGAGGGCCATGGAGGCCGGGGCGCGCCCTCGATACCGAGTCATCCGCGCGGGCGCTAACTCGCGCAGGCGTCAAGAAGTGTCAATTGTAACCGAGGCAATTGCAGCCGAAACCCGTCGCACGAAGCACTAGTGGTACGCTAGCTATTCAAAGCCGAGTGGCTTGGTCACTTTAGCGAGATCCACGTGTCGAGCACAGCGTGTGCGCGTACAGCGCTAGTCGATGGCGCGTTGCGATGACGGACCCAGCGCCAAGCACTCACTCAACAGCGGACGGCGACGGCTCGGGGCTGCGCTCCAAAGCAAAAAGGCACTGGATCCTCTCCGTCGGTGCGGTGCTGGTCGTTTTGCTCGGCATTTGGCTGATCGTGCGCGAGGTGTCCAAGCCCAAGCCCAAGCCGACCGGCGCGCAGGCCATCCCGGTGGGCACGGCGCCGGTGGCGCTCGGCGACATCGATGTCTATCTCGACGCCATCGGCACCGTCACGCCGGTGTACACGGCCACCATCGTGAGCCGCGTGGCCGGGGAAATCACCGAAGTTCATTTCAAAGAGGGCCAGATCGTCAAGAAGAACGACCTGCTGGCGGTGATCGATCCGCGGCCGTATGCCGCGGCGCTGCTGCAGGCACAGGGTCAGCTGATGCGCGACGTCGCCGCGCTGAAGAACGCGCGCATCGACCTTAAGCGTTATCAAAATTCCTACAAGGAACATGCCATTCCCGAGCAGGAGCTGGCGACGCAGCAGGCCACCGTCGACGCGGATGAGGCCACGGTGAAGCTGGACCAAGGCAATCTCGACGCCGCCCAGGTGAACGTCGACTATACGCGGATCGCCGCTCCGTTCCCCGGACGGGTCGGCCTGCGCAACATCGATCCCGGCAACGTCGTGCCGGCTAACGGTACGACGGGCTTGTGCGTCATTACGCAATTGCAGCCGATCACCGTGATTTTCACCATCGCCGAGGACTCGATCGACGAGGTGACCGAGCAGATGGCCACCGGCCGCTCGATGCAGGTACTGGCGCTCGACCGGTCGAAGCAGCACCAGCTGGCCGGCGGTACATTGCTGACGCTCGACAACCAGGTGAACACGACGACCGGCACGGTGCGCGCACGGGCGACGTTTCCCAATACGCACAACGAGCTGTTTCCGAGCCAGTTCGTGAACGCGCGGCTACTGGTGAAGACTCTGACCCGGGTCAACCTGGTTCCGCAGGCCGCAATCCAGCGCAACAACGACGTCGCCTTCGTCTATGCGGTACAGGCCGACGGCACCGTGCAGTCGCGCAACGTCAAGATATTGGCGACGGAGGGGGAAACCTCCGCGGTCTCGGGGGTCGAGGCGGGCCAGGAACTCGTCACCGACGGCTTCGATAAGCTGCAAAACGGCTCGAAAATCACGCATCGCCAGACGGCGCCGGTGGAGGCCAAAGCACCGGCGAAGACCACCGGATGAACCCCTCGCGACCGTTCATTCTGCGGCCGATTGCGACCTCGCTGCTGATGGCGGCCATCCTGCTGGTCGGGATCATCGGCTTTCGCCAGCTGCCCATCGCCGCCTTGCCGGAAGTCGACTATCCGACCATGCAGGTCTTGACGTTCTACCCCGGTGCGAGCGCGGATGTCGTCGCGACCGCCATTACCGCACCGCTCGAGCGGCAGCTCGGTGAGGTGCCCGGCCTCAATCAAATGCTCTCCACCAGCGCCAACGGCGCGTCCGTCATCACGCTGCAATTCAATCTGAGCCTCAGCATCGACGTCGCCGAGCAGGATGTGCAAGCGGCGATCAACGCCGCGCAAAATTATCTGCCCTCGCAGCTGCCGATGCCGCCGGTGTACAACAAGGTCAATCCCGCAGACGCGCCGATTCTCACGCTCGCGCTCACCTCGGACTCGATGCCGCTCGCCCAAGTCGAGGATTACACCGACACGCGCCTGGCGGCGAAAATCTCCCAGCTGCCGGGCGTCGGCGCGGTCACCATCAGCGGCGGCCAAAAGCCGGCCGTGCGCATCCAAGTCAATCCGACGCAGCTCGCTTCCTACGGACTATCGTTGGAGGACGTGCGCACCGCGCTCATCGCGACCAGCCTCGACACCGCCAAGGGAAGCTTCGACGGCCCGGCGCAGAGCTTTCAGATCAGCGCCAACGATCAGATTACGACCGCCGCCGATTTCAGGCAGGTGGTCATCGCGTACCGCAACGGCGCTCCGGTCATGTTGAAGGATGTGTCGAATGTGATCGACGGGGTGGAGAACACACAGCTGTCTGCCTGGATGAACAAGGTGCCCGCCGTCATCGTGAACATTCAGCGCCAGCCGGGCGCCAACATCATCAATGTGGTCGACAGCATCAAGGCGCTGCTGCCGAAGCTGCGCGCCACGATTCCCCCCATCATCAAGATTGCCGTGCTCACCGACCGCACCACGACCGTGCGCGCCTCGGTGGCCGACGTGGAATTCGAGTTGATGCTCTGCGTCGCGCTCGTGGTGGCCGTCATCTTCATATTCCTGCGCACCTTCGCAGCGACGATCATTCCGAGCGTCGCGGTGCCGCTGTCGCTGGTGGGAACGTTTGCGGCGATGTATGCGATGGGCTTCAGTCTCAACAATCTGACTTTGATGGCGCTCACCATCTCGACCGGCTTCGTGGTGGATGACGCGATCGTGATGATCGAAAACATCACCCGCTATGTCGAGCAGGGCGAGGCCCCGCTTGCCGCGGCCCTGAAGGGCGCGGAGCAGATCGGCTTCACCATCATGTCGTTGACCGTGTCGCTGATCGCGGTGCTGATCCCGCTATTGTTCATGGGCGACATCACCGGCCGCTTGTTCCGGGAGTTCGCCATCACCTTGAGCGCGACCATTCTGATCTCGGCGGCGGTTTCGCTCACCCTGACGCCGATGCTGTGCGCCAAGCTGCTCAGCCACAAGGATACCGCCGAACAAAGCCGCTTCTACCAGGTGTCGGAGAGGATCTTCCGCAAAATCATCGACTTTTACGAACGGACGCTCGACTGGGTCCTCGAACGCCGCGGCCTGACCTTGGGCGTTGCCGTGGGCACGCTGGTGCTGACGATCCTGCTGTATCTGCTCGTACCGAAGGGATTCTTTCCCGTCCAAGACACCGGGGAGATTCAAGGCGTCTCCGAGGCGGGGCAAACCGTGTCGTTTTCCCAGATGGCGCAGCTGCAGCAGCGGCTCGGGGCGGTGATTCTGCAGAATCCGGCCGTCGAAAGCCTGTCCTCGTTCATCGGCGTCGACGGCACCAACACCACGCTCAACAGCGGTCGCATCCAAATCAATCTCAAGCCCTTGAGCCAGCGAAAATCCGCCACCGATGTCATCCGCGAGCTGCAGATCGCCGCTAACGGCGTGGATGGCATCAGTCTGTACCTGCAGCCCATTCAGGACATCACGGTCGAGGATATCGTCAGCCGGACCCAATACCAATTCAGCATGCAGGACCCCAGTGCGGACGAGCTGGCGCAGTATGCCGGGCGCTTCGTCGAACGCTTGAAGCAGCTGCCCGAGCTCGAAGACGTCGCGAGCGACCTGCAGATCGGCGGCCGCCAGATCGCGCTCCAGTTCGATCGCCCCACGGCGGCGCGTCTCGGCCTCACGGCGCAGAACATCGACGACACGCTGTACGACGGCTTCGGCCAGCGTCAGGTCTCGACGCTGTTTACGCAGCTGAATCAGTACCACTTGATCATGGAAGTGCAGCCGCAATTTCGGGCGAACCCCGGCAATCTGGGCGACATTTATGTGACGTCTGCGTCCGGAGCGGTGCCGCTCAGCGCCATCACCAAGGCGTCGCAGACCACCGCACCGATTCTCATCAGCCACATGGGACAGTTTCCCGCGACCACGGTGTCGTTCAATCTGGCGCCCGGCGCATCGCTCGGCGAGGCCGTGGCCGCCATCGAGCGGGTGCAGCAGGAATTGCCGGCGCCCGCTGCAATGCTCGGCACTTTTCAGGGTACCGCCCAGGCATTCGTCAGCTCGCTCACCAACGAAGGGATCCTGGTCTTGAGCGCCCTGCTCACCGTGTACATCGTGCTGGGCGTGCTCTACGAGAGCTATATTCATCCGCTGACGATCTTATCGACGCTGCCCTCGGCGAGCGTCGGCGCTCTGCTGGCACTGCTGATATGCGGCGATGAGCTGACGGTGGTAGCCATCATCGGCATCGTTCTGTTGATCGGTATCGTGCAAAAGAACGCCATCATGATGATCGATTTTGCGCTCGAGGCGCAGCGCAAGGAGCACAGGAGCGCGTTCGATGCCATCCGCGAGGCCTGCCTGCTGAGGTTCCGGCCGATCGTCATGACCACGATGGCCGCGATGCTCGGCGCCATGCCGCTCGCCTTCGGGCACGGCGTGGGCTCCGAGCTGCGCCGTCCGCTCGGCATCACCATCGTCGGCGGCCTCATCTTCAGCCAGCTGCTGACGCTGTACACGACGCCGGTCATTTATCTGTTCTTCGACGAACTGGCCGAAAAAGTCACGGCCTGGCGCGGCCGCAAGCAACCCCCGCCGCAATCGCCAGCGGTTGCGCCGCCGCTGCCGGCGCCGCAGCCATGAATTTCTCCGCGCCTTTCATCAAACGCCCCATCGCCACCACGCTGCTCACCGCGGCGCTGGTGCTGTCGGGTCTGTCCGCGTTCCGGGTGCTGCCCGTGTCGCCGCTGCCACAGGTGGATTTTCCCACCGTGTCGGTGTCCGCGTCCTTGCCCGGCGCCAGCCCGGAGATCATGGCCTCCTCGGTCGCCACGCCGCTCGAGCGGGAATTCGGCCGGATTTCATCCGTGACCGAAATGACCTCGCAAAGCACTTTAGGCCAGGCGAGCATCACGCTGCAGTTCGATTTGAATCGCAACATCGATGCGGCGACGCGCGACGTCGAATCCGCGATCAATGCCGCGCGCAGCTATCTGCCGGCGAATCTGCCGAGCAACCCGACCTATCGGAAGGTCAATCCGGCCGATGCGCCGATCATGATCATCGCTTTGACGTCGGATAAGCTGCCGCCTTCCGCACTTTACGATGCCGCCTCGACGATCCTCGAGCAGAGGCTTTCGCAGATCACCGGCGTAGGCCAGGTGGTGGTCGGCGGCAGCTCGGCGCCGGCGGTGCGGATCAATGTGAATCCCATGCAGCTCTCCGGGTATGGAATTGGGCTCGACAGCGTGCGTACGGCGGTAGCGGCGCAAACCGCCAACGAGGCCAAGGGCAGCTTTGCGGACGCCGACGGACGCTGGTCGATCGGCGCCAACGATCAGCTGATGAAAGCGGCGGATTATGCGCCGCTCATCATTTCGTACAGCAACGGCCAGCCGCTGCAGCTGTCAAAGGTCGCGAACGTCGAGGATTCGGTGCAAACCGTGAGGTCCTTGGGGCTCGCCAACGGCAGCCGTTCCGCCCTGCTGATCATTTTCAGGCAGCCCGGCGCCAACATCATCAGCACGGTGGATGCGATCAAGGCGGCGCTGCCGCAGCTGCATGCGAGCATCGATCCCACCATCGTCATGAGCATCGGTCTCGACCAAACCCAGACCATTCGCGCGTCGGTGGCGGACATCGAGCGGACCCTGCTCATCTCGGTGGCGCTGGTGGTACTGGTCGTGTTCGTGTTCCTCAGGGAAATTCGCGCGACCTTGATACCGCTGATCGCGGTACCCGCGTCCATCATCGGCACCCTGGCCGCCATGTATCTGTTCGGATACAGCATCGATAACCTCTCGCTGATGGCGCTCACCATCTCCACGGGCTTCGTGGTCGACGATGCGATCGTCGTGCTCGAGAACATCACCCGCTACCAGGAGATGGGCATGGATGCGGAGGCGGCGGCGAGGAAGGGCGCCGCCGAAATCGGCTCCACCGTGCTGTCCATGAGCGTGTCCCTGGTGGCGGTATTCATCCCCATCCTGCTGATGGGGGGGATCATCGGCCGCCTGTTCCGCGAATTTGCCGTGGTGCTCTCCGTCGCCATCCTGGTGTCGCTGGCCGTTTCGCTGACGACCACCCCGATGATGTGCTCCGTGCTGCTGCGCAAGCAAGCGGTCCATGGCAAGTGGTACCTGGCGAGCGAGAAAGCGTTCGAGCGGATCTTGAAAGGCTATGAGAAAAGCCTGGGCTGGGTCCTCGATCATTCGATGCTGCTGCTGATCGTCGCGATCGCGACCCTCGGCCTCAACGTGTACCTGTACATCGAGATACCCAAAGGATTTTTCCCGCAGCAGGATACCGGACGGCTGAACGGCAGCATCATCGCCGATCAGTCGATTTCTTTTCAGGCGATGCAAAAGAAGATGGCTCAACTTGCAGCGATTGCCAAGCAAGATCGGGCCGTCGACACCGTGCTGGTATTCACCGGCGGCGGCGGCGGTACGACCACCAATACCGGTCGCGTGTTTATCGCGCTCAAGCCGCTCGCACAGCGCAAAGCGACGGCCGATCAGATCATCAATCGGCTGCGCCCCAAACTCGCCGTCGTAGCGGGAGCGACGCTGTTTTTGCAAGCGGTGCAGGACGTCAGAATAGGCGGCCGGCAAAGCGCAGCCCAGTACCAATACACGATCCAGAGCGATAACCTGCAGACGCTCAATCACTGGGGAGCGGTGCTTCTGAAATCGTTCAAGGGGATCCGCCAGCTGACGGACATGAACAGCGATGCGCAGAACAAGGGTCTGGAGGCCAATCTGGTGATCGACCGCCAGACCGCGGCTCGGCTCGGCATCACTCCGCAGGACATCGACAACGTGCTCTACGATGCGTTCGGGGAGCGGGAAATTGCGACCACCTACACGCCGCTGAACCAGTACTACGTGGTCATGGTCGTGGACCCGAGCTTCTGGCAGGATCCCACCGCGTTGCAAAACATCTACGTGGCCGCGAGCGGCGGCGGCATGGTGCCGCTGTCGGCATTCACGCATTACGAGGCGGGCACCGCGCCGCTGGCGGTCAATCACTCCAGCGTCTTTCCATCGGTGACCTTTTCCTTCAATCTCGCGCCGGGTGTGGCGCTCGGCGATGCGGTCAACTTGATCAATGCCGTCGAGAAGAAGGCCGGCATGCCGAGCACCATCACGGGCTCGTTCGGCGGAACGGCTCAGGCGTTCACCGCCTCGCTGTCGACCGAGCCGCTGCTGATCGCCGCGGCCATCGCTGCCGTCTATGTGGTGCTCGGCATCCTGTATGAGAGCTACATCCATCCGGTCACGATACTCTCGACGCTGCCGTCGGCCGGCGTCGGCGCGCTGCTCGCGCTGCTCATCACGCACACCGAGCTCAGTGTCATCGCCTTGATCGGAATCATCCTGCTCATCGGCATCGTCAAGAAGAACGCGATCATGATGATCGACTTCGCCATCGAGGTCGAAAGGCGCGATCGTATCAGCCCCAAGCAGGCCGTGTTTCAGGCATGCCTGCTGCGCTTTCGGCCGATCATGATGACCACCATGGCGGCGCTGCTCGGCGGCGTTCCCCTCGCCGTCGGCATGGGCATGGGTTCGGAGCTGAGGCGCCCATTAGGCATAGCGATCGTCGGCGGGTTGATCATGAGTCAGGCGCTCACCTTGTACACGACGCCGGTGATCTATCTTTACATGGACCGGCTGAATTCTTGGGTGTCCAAGTTCGGATTCGCGTCGCCTCCGGACGCCGCCGGCGAGCCGGCAGCGCCATGAGAGGAACGATCGAATGGCTCCTCCGGGGAGCGTCGGCGGCCGCGCTGCTGCTCTGCGGATGCAACTTGGCGCCGCATTACGATCCTCCGCCGGTCAAGCCGTCCGCGCAGTTCAAGGAGGCGGTACCCGGCGGGGATACCGCGAGCCAGGGCTGGAAGCCCGCCGAGCCGCGCGACGCCGCCCTGCGCAGCAAATGGTGGGAGGCCTATGAGGATCCCGAGCTCAATGATCTCGAGGAGCGGGTCGCGATATCGAACCAGAACATCATCGCGGCGGAGGCGAGCTACCGGGCCGCGCACGCACTCGTGCTGGAAGCGCAAGCTCAGTTGTTTCCGACCTTGAGCCTCGCGCCGTCCGTGATCCGCGAGAATTCGAGCGTCGGGGCGGCCGGGCTCGGCGGCAGCGGCGTCGCTGCGACCGGGTCCGGAACATCGAGTGGCGCCGGCGCATCGAGCGGCGCCGGCACCGCGACCGGCATCGCGCAAGGGGCCGTGACGAGTGCGCACACCATCTTCACGCTGCCGCTGGAGGCCTCTTACCAGATCGATTTGTGGGGCAGCATTCGCAATACCGTGGCCGTGAACCGCTACGCGGCGCAGGCGAGCGCAGCGCAGTTGGCGAACGCCCTGCTCAGCACGCAAAGCCTGCTGGCGCAGGACTACTTTCAGCTGCGCGTGGCGGACGAGCAGCGGCGCATTCTCGACACGACGGTGGCAGACTACCAAGCGAGCCTGCGACTGGTGCGCACGCTGGTCGCGAGCGGCGTGGATTCGGATGCGGATGTCGCGTCGGCCGAAGCGCAGCTCGAGTCGGCGATGGCCTCGGCGACCGATGTAGGCGTCGCCCGCGCGCAATACGAGCACGCCATCGCGGTCTTGATCGGCGTGCCTCCGGCTCAATTCTCCATTGCCTACAAGCATTTCAGCCAGACGCTGCCGCCCATACCGGTGGGCGTGCCTTCCGATCTTCTGGAGCGCCGGCCGGACATCGCCGCGGCTGAGCGCCAGGTGGCGCAATCCAACGCCCAGATCGGAGTCGCGCGCGCCGCGTTCTTTCCGAGCTTGACCTTGGGCGCTTCCGGCGGATACGAGTCGACGGTGTTGAGCCAGCTGTTCGATGCGCCGAACCGGTTTTGGTCGGTGGGACCGAGCTTGGCGCAAATCCTCTTCGACGGCGGTGCGCGCAGCGCAGCGGTCGCACAGGCACGGGCGCTCAATGACGGTCAAGTGGCGACCTACCGGCAAACCGTTCTCTCGGCGTTCCAATCCGTGGAAGACAACCTGGCCTCATTGAGGATCTTGTCGGTGGAACTCGGGCAGGCGCACCAGGCCACGATGGCGGCCAGGCGCGCCGTCGCGCTGACCGTGGTGCTGTTCCGCAACGGCGTCGACAGCTACGTGAACGTCATCACCGCGCAGAACGCTTTTCTGAGCGCGCGCGAGACCGAATTGCAGGTTCAGCTGCGGCAGCTGGTCGCCAGCGTAACGCTGATCAACGATCTCGGCGGCGGTTGGGCGACATCCCAGATGGCTCAAACGGAACGCACGGCCATGCATCCCCCGAAGGCCGGCGAGGAGGCGCAGATTCCCTCCGAGAACGCAGGGCAAGCAGTCCCCAATCCTCCGGCGATGCCACCCGGGGAAATTCAGCCGGACGATTTCATCAAGCAAATCGAGGATTCGGTGGCGCCCGCGCCGGCCGGCAGCCGGTCGGTGAAGCCGTGAATTCGCGCTCCGAGGCGCCGCCGGCCCGGCGCATCCTGCTCGCCAGCCTGGTCGGCACCACGATTGAGTTCTTCGACTTCTACATCTACGCGACGGCCGCGGTACTGGTCTTTCCGACACTTTTTTTCCCCAAGCAGGATCCGGCCACCGCGACGCTGCAGTCATTCGCCACATTCGCGCTCGCGTTCTTCGCGCGGCCCATCGGCTCGGCGCTGTTCGGGCATTTTGGCGATCGGATCGGCCGCAAGGCCACGCTCGTGACGGCCCTGCTCACGATGGGTGTCTCTACGGTGCTCATCGGCTTGCTGCCCACCTATTCGTCCATCGGCGTGCTGGCCGCCGTGCTGTTGGCGCTGTGCAGGTTCGGCCAGGGCCTGGGATTGGGTGGAGAATGGGGCGGCGCCGTGCTGCTGGCCACGGAAAACGCGCCGCCGGGCAAGCTCGCCTGGTACGGCAGCTTTCCGCAGCAGGGCGCGCCGCTGGGGTTCTTGTTTTCAAGCGGCCTGTTCCTGCTGATCAGCACCCGCCTCGACAATGCGCAGCTGCTAAGCTGGGGGTGGCGCCTGCCGTTTCTGGCCAGCATTGCGCTGGTGTTGGTCGGGCTGTACGTTCGGCTACAGCTCGTGGAAACCCCCGCTTTTCGGCGCAGCGTCGCTCAAGGAGAACGCGTCCGCGTGCCCTTTCTGGTGGTGATCACAAAATACCCGCGTGAATTGCTGTTCGGCACCTTCGGCGCGGCGACGACGTTCCTGGTTTTTTATTTGATGACGGTATTCGCGTTGAATTGGGCAACCACGGCGCTCAAGTTCGCCCGGAGCGACTATCTGATCTTCCAAATGATTGGAGTGCTGTTCTTCGGTCTGACGATACCGATCTCTGCGATCCTCGCGGATCGCATCGGCGGGCGTCCGACGCTGATCCTCGCCACGCTCGCCATCATCGCGTTCGGTTTCACGTTTACGCCCCTGTTCGGCGCGCATGACACCGCGAAGGTCTTGATTTTCCTGGCGCTGGGATTTTCGCTGACCGGCTTCACCTATGGTCCGCTCGGCAGCGCTCTCGCATCGCTGTTTCCGACCGCGGTGCGCTACACCGGAACCTCGCTCACCTTCAATCTGGCGGGCATCGTCGGGGCGTCGGTGGCGCCCTACCTGGCGACCCGCTTGGCCTCGGACCACGGAGTGGCCTACGTGGGATATTACCTGTCGACTGCCGGACTGGTGACCCTGATCTCGCTGTTGCTGATCGAAGGCGCGTAAGGCCGGCCGATCAGAGCGCAGCGGATCGGCGTGCGATTTCCGTTAGAATACGCGCACATGCGTATCATGCACCTCATACTCTCGCGGGGGTTCGCCGGATCCGAGCGCTATGCGGCCGAACTTGCCAGCTTTCAGTCGACGGAACATGACGTCACCCTTGTCGTGCGCCGCGCGCACAGGAGCCGGTTCGGGACGTCCATTCGCGATGCGGTGTCGGACCGGGTCAATGTCGTCGAGGTCCCCAACTGGTGGCGCGCGCAGCGGTCGGTCGAGCAATGCATTCGGGCATTCCTTCCGGACGTCATACACACCCATCTGCGCAGATCCTCGCGCATCATCGCGCGCGCGCGCGCCGATGCGCCGGCGGTCGCCACGTTGCACAACGGCGCAAATGGCCCGCACTTTTTTCAACTGGACGGGCTCATATGCAATGCCCACTGGCAGGTACGCAAGATCCCCTCGAGCTACCGGGGGCGCGTGTTCAAACTCGATCAACTGTTCACGCCCCATCGTCGGCTGAACGCGGCGGAGGTTGCCGCGCTGCGCGAGTCTCTCGGAGTGACCCCGGAGCAATACTTGATCGGTGGGGTTGGCCGTCTCGCGCATAGCAAAGGACTCGATATATTGATCGAAGCATTTCGTGCCGCCGACTTGTCCGGCGCCCGCCTCGTCATCCTGGGTGAAGGCCGGGAGCGACGCCGTCTGGAACGGCTGCTGGGGCCGAACATGTCGATGCCGGGCTTCCGCAGAAACATCAAGGACTACTATCAGGCCTTCGACCTGTTTGTTTGTCCGTCACGCCGTGAGCCGCTGCCGCTCGTCATGCTGGAAGCCTTCGATGCGGGCGTGCCGGTTATCGCCTCGACCGCCGACGGTTGTCGCGAACTTCTCGAGGAGTACAGCGGAGATCTCTTTCCGATCGGCGATATTGCGGCGCTGGCGGCGATATTGCGGCGCCACGCTGCAGCGCGAGGGCCGCGGCCGGTGCCTCCTGATCTCACGCCACATTTCATCGAGAATGTCGATCGAAGCATCATGGAGGTATACCGGACTCTGATCGCCGATCGCCTACACCGCCTACAGCGACCGCCACTCGAATACCTGCGATCCGATCCGTAGAGGTATCGCCAAGAGATATTGTCAATATATTCAATGAATTAGCTGGCATTACGGTCACCCGGGGCGAAGCGCCGGGAAACGCTTCTGGCTGCCGCGCGAATCGTCCGGCAAGATGGCGGCCCATGACCATGCGAAAACCCGTCACTCTGCAGCGACTTCGCGAGATGCACGCGAGCGGCGAGAAGATAGCCGTGCTGACCTGCTATGACGCCATTTTCGCGCACGTGCTCGATGCGGCCGGCGTGGAGGTGCTCCTGGTCGGCGACTCGCTCGGCAACGTGTTGCAGGGCCATCCGAGCACTCTGCCGGTGACGATGGACGAGATGATCTATCACACAGCGTGCGTGGTGCGGGGCAACCGCACGGCATGGATCATCGCCGACATGCCCTTCGGCAGCTATCAGGAGTCGCCGGAACAGGCGCTGCGCAATGCAGTGCGGTTCATGAAGGCCGGGGCGCACATGGTGAAAATCGAGGGCGGAGGATGGACCGCGCCCATCGTGCGGCTGCTCGCCGAGCGCGGCATTCCCGTCTGTGCGCACCTCGGATTCACACCGCAGTCGGTGTACGCGCTCGGCGGCTATCGCGTGCAGGCGCGCGAGGAGGGCGCGGCCCGCGTGCTGCGGCAGCACGCGGCCGAACTGGCCTCGGCCGGCGCCGCCTGTCTCGTGATCGAAATGGTTCCCGCCGCCATTGCTCGCGAGCTGACCAAGGAGCTGCCGGTGCCGGTGATCGGCATCGGCGCCGGCGCCGGGTGCAGCGGCCAGGTACTCGTGCTTCACGACATGCTCGGCATGACCTTTGCGGATCCGCCGCGGTTTGTCCGCAATTTTCTCGACGGCAGCGCTGATGTGCAGACCGCCGTGCGCAACTACGTGGCGGCGGTCAAAGACGGCGCGTTTCCGGACGACGCGATCCACGGCTATTGACCCGGAATTCGAGTGCGCATCGTCAAGACGATCTCCGACCTGCGCGCTGCGCTATCGGGGCTGAGAGACGTCAGCCTGGTGCCGACCATGGGCAATTTGCACGACGGTCATTTGTCGCTGGTGCGCATTGCGCGCAATCGCGGGAGTGGCGTGGTGGTCGCCAGCATTTTCGTCAATCCCCTGCAATTCGCGCCGCACGAGGATTTCGCCGAGTACCCGCGCACGCTCGAGCGCGACTGCGAGCTTCTCGCTGGCGGCGGTTGCGACATCGTGTTTGCGCCGAGCGCACAGGAGATGTACCCGGAGGCCCAGGAATACACCGTTCGACCGCCGGCTGCCTTGGCCGATATTCTCGAGGGCAGCTCCCGGCCGGCATTCTTCACCGGAGTGTGCACCGTGGTGCTGAAGCTGTTCAGCATCGTGCAACCCAATGTCGCGGTATTCGGCAAGAAGGACTACCAGCAGCTGCTGATCGTCTCGAAGATGGTTCGGCAGCTCGCCCTGCCCATAGAAATAGTGCCGGCCGACACGGTCCGCGATGCAGACGGACTCGCCCTGTCATCGCGCAACAGCTACCTGAACGAGCGCGATCGCATCGAGGCCGCGCAGCTTCATGCGACATTGCGCACATTGGCGGACCAAGTGCGCACAGGCCGCAGCGATTGGGCCAGACTCGAGAGCTCGGCCATTGAGACATTGAGGGCGCGCGGTTGGCGGCCCGACTATGTCGCAATTCGCGGGCAGGCCGATCTGGGACTCCCATTGCGCGGACAGCCGCTGATCGCATTGGCCGCCGCCAAGCTGGGCGACATCCGGCTCATCGACAATCTGGACATTTGAGCCGGCCGCATGCCGCACGACTGTCTGGGCAATTCCCTGAGCGCCGTGGAACCGCCGACATTGCGGGCGGTGGACGATTTCATCGAGGGTTACCTCGCTTATGAAACCCGGGCGGAAAACATCATCCGCGCGGCGGACGCGGATCCTAAGTGCTGCATGGCGAACGTGTATGCGGGCTTTCTGCAGATGCTCCTCGAGACGCCGGCGGCGGCGCAGCACGCTGCCCGATATCTCTCGGCGGCGGAACGAGCCGCGGTGCACGCGACGGGGCGCGAGAAGCTCAACGCAGCGATGCTGCGCGCCTGGGTGGACGATGATCTGCCCGCCGCCATGCGTCTTTGTACCCGGATAGCCGAAGAGTTTCCCCGCGATTTGGTCATCGTCAAGACGCTGCAGTATTTTGAATTCAATCGCGGCAATCCACCGGCCATGCTCCGGGTCGCGCTCAAGGTGATCGAGCGCAATGCCGACATTCCCCACATGCATGGCATGGCGGCGTTCGCCTATGAGCAATGTCACCTGCTGGGCGAAGCGGAGCGCGCGGCGCGCACCGCGCTCGATCTTAAGCCCAAGGAGCCGTGGGCGCAGCACGCGCTGGCGCACGTGATGCTCACCCGCGGCCGCATCGAGGAGGGCGCGCGGTTTCTGCAGGGCGTATCGGACACCTGGACCGGGCTCAATTCGTTCATGGTCACCCATCTTTGGTGGCACCTCGCTCTTTTCCGTCTGAGTCAGGGGCGCGGCGGCGAGGTGCTCGAGATCTACGACCGCCATTGCTGGGGCGTCGCCAAGGATTACTCGCAGGATCAAATCGGCGCGGTGTCGCTGCTCGCGCGGCTGGAGCTTGCAGGGATCGATGTGGGGACGCGGTGGCAGAATCTGGGCGATCACCTGGCCGCTCGGTCGCGCGACACGGTGCAGCCGTTCTTGACTCTGCAATATCTGTATGGCCTGGCGCGTGCGGGCCGTCCGCAGGCCGACACGCTGCTCGGTGCGGTGCGCGAGGCGGCGCGCAGCGCGCCCGCTCATGCGCGTGAAGTTTGGCGGGATGTTGTGCTGCCAGGATGCGAAGGCCTTTACGCCCACGCCCGGGGCGATTTCGAATCCGCCTGGCGACATCTGAATCTTGCGATGCCGCGGATGATGGAGACCGGCGGCAGCCACGCGCAGCGGGATTTATTCGAGCAGATCTTGCTGGATGCGGCGATCAGAAGCCGGCGCACGGTTTCGGCGCAGCACATGCTGGAGCTTCGGCGCGAGGCCGATCCGCAGGGCGTGCCGGTCAATGTGGCGCTGGCCGACGTCTACCGGGACCTGGGGCTGCCCGTGCTGGCGGAGCAGGCGCGCGCGCGCGCAGCGGCAACCCGATCCCGTCACGGAGGATGAGCGCGATCTTCAGCGAAGGTCGCCGCGCCTTCCGGATTGCAGTCCGCTCGGTGCGCGACCAGCTCCAGCACGACGGGCCACGGCATGTCGGACGGCGGCATTTGGTCCATCGGCGCCAGCTGCAGGAGCGCGCTGCGAATTTCGGTATCGAGCGCGCGGTTACCGGTGGATTTGCGGATGGTCACGTCCTTGATCGAACCCGAAGCGGTGATCCATACCGCCACGTTCACGCTGTAGCAATCCTGGGTCAAGGTGGCGACCTGATTGAGTTGTTGTTTGAGGTACACCTGGAGCTGATTGGCGAACTGCAGGTAGCGCGCCGCGGGATTGCCGCCGCCGCTCCCACTCGTGGTGGTGAGTAGCAACTCGTGCCCGCCGGGTTTGCCGGCAAGTCCGAATGCGTCGCTGCCGCTGCCGCCGGCTTCTGCGAGGCCTAGAGTACTGTCCGTGGACACCAAGCCGGGCGTCGCCGGACCGGGATTTGCCCCGGGTTCGCCCGGCGTCCAGTCGCTCGAATCGGGGACCTTGGTCGAGTCGAGCTTCTCGATCTTTTCTTCCTCGGGCTTTGGGGCTTCGGGCGGCGGAGCCTGAGCAACCGGGGCAATCAACGCGACCGATTGGATGGGCGCGGAGCGCAGGGTATTCGACGATAAGAACTCGTGCACGAGCAGTACCGCGAGTCCGACTGCCGCAAGTGTCGAAATCGCGGCGGCCGCTGAAAAGTGGCTTCGCTCCACATGCATGCGCCGGCCCCGTCAGCGCACCAGCCGCTGCGTCACCAAACCGACGTTGTGGATGCCGAGGCGGCGAACGGTGTCCAAAACCTTGATGACCTCGTCATAGCGCACGCCGGCATCGCCACGCACGACCACCGGCAGCTCCGGATCGGCGGCATGCAGGGTCCGCAGCTGATTTTCGAGTTCCGGCATCGACACCGGAGCGGTATCGAGAAAGATCCGGCCATCGGCCGTCACCGTGACCGCCTTGGTGTGCGGCTTGGCGAGGCTCGGCGCCGCGCTGGCCCGCGGTAGCGCCACGCTGATGCCCTGCACCGTGGCCGTCGCCATGATGATGAACACGATCAGCAGCACCCAGGCCAGATCCATCAACGGCGTCACGTTGATCTCATCATAGGCCTTGGGTTTGGCTCTAGTTCGCATAGGCCGCTCGCTTGCTCGGTTCGAGCACAGTCTCCGAACGCGCCTGTGCGGTGAGCGCAAGCAGAGCCACACTCGATATGAATTGATCCGCGAAGACCTCCATCGCGCTGGTGCGGCGGCCGATGCGCGTCGCGAGCCAGTTGTAGCCGAACAGGGACGGAATCGCCACGAGTAGTCCGACGACCGTGGCGGTCATGGCCGCTGCCACGCCGGGCGCAATGGTGTTGACATTGACGTCTCCCGCCGCCGCAATGGCCGCGAAGGTGATCATGACGCCGACCACGGTGCCGAGCAGTCCCAGAAACGGGGCGCCGGCGATCGCGATGGTCATGACCACGAGATTCGAGTTCATGCGATTGTTCGCCTCGACCAGCGCCGAGTCGAGTCCCGCGCGGATCGCCTCGAACGCTTCGCTGCTCAAGCGCACCGCTGCCGGGCGCGGGCCCCCGCTTACGGCGGCTGCGGCCTCGAGTCCGCGCAGGCCCGCGCGGTACATGTCGTGCAGGCCGGACACCTCATAGCCGGAGTCTTCCGCCTCGCTCGTTCCGGCGGCCGCGGACCCGACTTCGCGACGCAGGCGCTCGGGGAACTCTCGGAGAAACTTCGCGTCTTGGTGCTCGACGCGTTTGAGCAACGCGGCCTTCGAAAAGAGCACCTGCAGGCTCGCCAGCCCGAGAAATGCGGTGATCGTGATCACCACCAAGCCGTCCAGCGACACCTGCGCGAGGAGGTTGCGCATCATGGCGAAATATGCGGCCAACTTGCCCGCCGCTCCCTTCGACTCGTCCGTGCCATAGGCAACGAGGGTGGATTCCGGGCTTTGCGAAAGCGCGCTCACCTGCGCCGACCAGGCCGAACGCGGCGTCTTGGATATCTCCACTTCATCCAATTGTCCGGCGAATCCTCCGGCGCCTTGACTGTCGTCGAGCCCGCCGATGAGCGTATCGCCGCTGATGGCCGGCAATCCGCCGCTGGGGGCGCTGCCGACAGGCGCACCGTCCAGGTAGAGCGCGATGTCGGTGCCGATGCTGATCATGACGTGTTGCCAACGGCCCAGGCCGATCGCCTTGGTCGATTCAGCGCGGTTATTGCGCTTTCCGTCCGCCACCTCCGCATAGAGTTTGAGACCCGATATGCCGATTTCCACGTGCCGATCGGCCTGTGACTGCGAATACAGCACGGCGCGCGGCGCTTCGGCGTCGAGCCGCACCCATGCTGCGAACGTGAGGCCACCCGCTTCGGCGATGGCCGTTCCCGGGTGTGCGGCGATACGCACGACGCCGTGACCGTCCAGCCGTGCTCCGTTGCCGATCACGCCGGGCGCACCGAGCTGAAGATTCGACGCCGCGACGGGATAATGATTCGCCGTCGTGTCCTGCGGCGAGCCTTGCGATTCGGCAAAATGCAGCACCAGCATCTGATCGGCGTCATACACGGCGGTGTTGTCCGGTTGGGTCGCGTGGGAATTGCCGTAGTACATCCAAATCGCAGCGTCGGTGGCCGCCGCCTTCACCGGCAACTGGATCCATGCGACCAGCAGCCCCGCCGCTGGATCCAGCATCTCGATCTGGTAATTCAGTGGCGTGCCGTCGCCGGCGATGAATCGCAGATCCGCGCCATTGGGCTGCATGTCCTGAAAATATTGGAAATTTCCCGGGTGCAGCCTGATCGGCAGTACGACCGCCCCAGGCGCGCCCGAGGTCGGGGCGGGCAGTTTGATGGTGATGGCTTTGCGAAACTGCCAATCCGGGTTCCACCAACCGGCAGCGGCCGCGGTGAACGTCGGCGCCAACAAGGCGCATATCAGCATCGCAGCGGCCGCGAGATTAGCAGTCCGCGCGTCAACCGCGCCCTCAATCCTGGATTCTATTATCGACCTTTGCATGTGTCCTGAATCTCTCCGCAGGCATCCTGAGGGAGACAAGCTACGCGGCCGCCGCTGTCATGATGAATCGTGTGAACTACGGATGCAGCTAGCGCCGATCGAAAGCGCCGGTCTGGTGCGCGCGATTTTGCCCGATATTTTCCCTTCGAATATCGGCGCCCTACGAAGCATGAATTTTTTGTGACACCCGGATCCGCCTGGCGTCGCCACGCAGCTAACCCAGGAATTTCGCGAGCGGCTCCCAGTAGTTCTCTCGCCAACCCGATGCCAAATGCTCCGCCTGACCATTCGGGAATGCGGCATGGTCGAACAGGATCTTCGTGCCGCCGCCTTGTGCCGCGAGCTCGAATCGAACCATCGAATAGACACCGCGCCCCCAGCTTGCCACGCGCCAGGCCTGCACGATCAGCTCTCCGGGGACGAGTTCGAGATGACGGCCGACGATGTACCCCCCGAAAAGGGCAAACGTACCTCCCACGTGTCGGCTAATCTGCGTCGGCTTGCGCATCGCCGCCATGGCAGGGGAATGCATGACGCCCGTGAGCTTGATGATTTGGTCGAATTGCTCGGTCATGGTGAGCGCTTCATAAACGCGCATGCGGCCGGCGTTGAAGGACGGCTCTTGATGGATCGACTCGGCGGAATGCGAAATCCCGTCGCCGGAATCCGACGCCGACGCCGCCGGCGCCGATCCAAACGCAAGCGAGCCCAAAGTCAGCATGCCTCCCGTGAGGACATGCCGGCGCGCCGGGCTGTGGCCCTGTATTGCCGGATTCGAAACGCTCGTCATTCGCGCCTCCTGTGCACTAGCGAGGTTGAGCGGCGATCACCGCAAGGCCCTGCAGCACCAGATCCGGCACGATCTCTCCGCGTGTGCGCATCGTGCCGGTAATCATCCCGGCATCGCCGCCCGTGATGAACAACTTGGGCTTCACGCCGGTGCTCTGCTCGATCAGCTCCGCCGCCCGATCCGCCATGCCGGCCAGGGCGAACACGGCGCCGCGCGACACCGCGCCGATGGTGTTGTTCGCCAAAATCCCCGCCAGCGACGGGGTGCTGTGCTCCGCCGCCTTGGCGATATCGCTGGTCTTGCTCATCAGGATTTCGCGCATCATGTGGATGCCGGGCGCGATCAATCCGCCCAGATGCTGGCCGCCGGCATCGACGCTGTCGACTTTGACCGCTGTGCCGGCATCGACCACGCACAGCGCCGAATGAGTCTTGGTCCAGGCCCCGATCAATGACAGCCAACGGTCGGCGCCCAGCAGCTTCGGATCGAGATAGCCGCTGGTGAGACCGTCGAATTGCGCCGCAGCCGTGACGAACTCGACATTGACCTTGAACACCTTCTTGCTCAGCTTGGTCAACGTCTTGGCCATGGCGGGACCCGCGACGTTGGAGACCAGCACCCGGGTCGGCTTTTGGCCCGATTCGAACAGCGCAGCCGTCCAGATGCCGGGCTTGGCGTCGCGGTGCATGACGGCCTGCTGATCGGATAGCCCGGTGCTGGTCAGCCACGCCCACTTCAGGCGGGTGTTGCCCACGTCGATGACCAAAATCATGGCTGACTCGCTGTCCTGGTGGCGCCGACAATCGGGATAAAGCGCGCAAGGATAGCATCGTGGGGCGGCCGCCACCGCAGATAGTCCGGTTCAGGCCGAGGGGTCCGCCGCGGCATTCGGCGTCAGATCGGCAATCGCCTGCAGCATAGCCTGAGACACGCGCTCGTCGGTTTCAACGGCATATTGCAAATGCACGGGATAGCGAACATGCGCCTCCACGGCATGGGGGGAGAACTTCAACTGCACCGTCGGAAGGGCGTCGCCGCCGGTTCTCGCATTGGTGGTCCGCTGAATCTCCTGAGTCTGCCGATCGATCTCCTCCTGGTAGTCCTTGAGCGCCTCGATCACGGCCGCAGTCAATTTCTCCTTGGTCGACGCGTAGTCCACACCGGCCGGAAGGGCCAGCGTCAGCTCATGCCAGGTGAAGTTGACCCCGGGAATCTGCTTGAACAGGCCGGAGGTCACTTGAAATACCACGGAGTTCGCAAAGGCGACGACTCTTCCCGTCGGAGCGAGCGACCCGCGCCCGCCGAATTCCATCAGATACAGCCGCACCAGCCCCAGGTCGATGACCTCGCCGTTGACGTCGCCGATCTGCACCCGGTCGCCGACGCGAATCCCATATTTGCCGATCAAGAAGAAATACCCGACGATGGAGACGAGCACGCTTTGCATCGCCACCGCCACCCCGGCGGTGAGCAAGCCGGCGAAGGTCACGGCCGAGCCCAGCTCGCCCGCAAACGAAAATCCGACGATGATCGCGGCGAGCGACCACAGGCAGATTCGACGGACCAGCATGAGCTGGTAGCGCCGCCGCGAATCCTGGACATAACGCAGCGTCGCGCGCCGCCACAATTCGGCGAGCACGAACAACGAGCCCAAGATCACCAGAACCATCCCCAGGCGGATGCCCAAGGTCTTCAGGGCCCCGCGCGATTGATTTTCGGCCACGTCGCGCCATTTCCTGAGGTTGCTCTGGCATTGGCCGAGAAGCAGCACGGTCTTGTCCAGGGGAATCAAGATCGCCGAGGTTTGCTTCAAATCGATTGCCAGCACGTCGAACTGCTCGCGCACCCCGTTGAGCGCCGCGCCGTTGGCCGTATCTGCCTGGCTCGCCAATGCATCGCCACGAGCCGACAGCGCCCGCATTTGAGCGACGACGTGCTCGTGCATTTTCGCGATGGCCGCTTGCAGCGCTGTGGTGCGCCCCTGGATCGAGACGACGGTATCGATCTTGGCCGACAGCTTGAACACATTCTCGGCGAGCGCCCACAGTCCGATTCGCGGGACCGCGGGACTGGCGGCGGCGTTGCCGGCCGGCGAAGGGTTCGACGCGGTCGAGGCCGCCGGTCGCGCGCCCCTCGCGTCCGCACCGGCTGCCGGCGCAGCGTTCGCTCCGGGCAGCGCAATGGCCATGGCGTCGATTTGCGCTCGCAATGCGCTCGCACTGGAGTTGTCTTCGCCGCTGCCGAACCCGGCAATGATGCTTGTGGTGATGCTCCTCTTCGTGTTGATGAGATCGAGCTCACTCTGCAGCTCGGCCATCTTCGCCCGCAGCTCCGGCTGGGCCTTTTTCGGCGCGGTGCTCAGCCGATGCCGCTGCGCATCGAGTTCGCGCTGGATCGCTTGACCTTGCGCCGCGAACTTCACTTGCAGTTGAATGAGCGCGCGAACGGAAACCGTCGGGTCCGCGCTCGGCTGAGCGGTGGCCGGTTCCCTGGCGAGCAGATCGGCATCGGCGCGCGCGGCCGCGAATGCCAGACTGATGACTTGGTTGGCGATCTGGCGGTTCTCGTAGAGAATCAATACGTCGCTCGGCTCGCTGGCGCCCTGCTGCTGTATGGCGAGCGTGCGGTACCAGTCAACCATCTGATCGAGCACCTGAATCACCTGCTCCCCGCTCATGGGCGCGACCTCCGTCGGCGCCACGACCGGGGCTGCCGAGGCGGGGGGTGATGGTGCGGCAGGCGCTGCCGCGGGCGCTGCGGCGGACATGGATGTGCCGGGCGCTGGTCTCGGGGGGTTCGCTGCGCCTGCCGAGCGCGCGGCCATCATGCATACACCGAGCAGCGCCAGGGCTGCATTCATAGTGATCGATCGCGGCACGACCGCATCGTAACGCAAAACGCAAAAGAAGACGTCGGCCGGGATGCGCCGCCGCGACTACCGGCCCATCTGCACGAGGGCATCGCGCAGCGGGGCGCTGGATATCTGCATCCACCCGCCGTACGGCTGATTCATCTCGAGAATCAGAAAGATCGCGCCCGCGACCGACAGGGAGCCCACGAAGAGCGCCGCGACGACGGTCGCGTTCAGCCGTGCGAACAGGCCGAAGCCGAAGAAAAGCACCGTCAGCCACAAGATGAGCACGACGAGGAACGGCCACGACAGGCCGCCGTGCGATTGTGCGACCAGCAGGCGACGGGTCTCCCCGACGCTGGAGAGCAGCTGCAGCGCGCGGCTCTGGCCCATCCGTTCAAGATCGCTCTTCGGTGCCAAACCTGCAATGCCTTCGAAGAGTTCCTCCGCTTCCTGTTGCGCGGAAAGTGGAGCGTAGGCCGTTGCCGCAACACCGCCATCGGGCCAAATTCGCGCGACGTCGTCGGCGACGAGCCGTCGCAGCTTCCCGCGCAGCTCGAGCGAATCGGATCCGAAGTGGGCAAGCACACGGTCGATCTGATACACGTGAACTCCGAGCTGCTGCACCTCGCTTTCTTGCGCGTCGTATGCGGAATGCGCCGAGGAAATCAGCAAGCCGAGCACAAGCGCCGTGATCGTTGCGATCAGGCCGAGCATGAGCTTCACGAACTCCTTGGAGTCGCCTTCAAAATGGTGCGGCGGCAATCGAACTCGAATGAAGATCGCCGCGAGCGCGGCACTGAAGACGCAACCGAATGCAACCAAGCTGCCTGTTGTTGAATTCAAAGAGGAGGTCCCCTATCCAGCGCAGTTGTTGCCATCATTTCTTGCAGCCTTGATTGTTCACCCCTTTGGCACAGGTCGTGCCGTTGGGACCCGTGGCGCCATTGCCCGTATGCGGATTATAGGCGGCTTTTGTGCCGTTGCTGTTTTGCACGGTGGTCACTCCATTGGGGGATTTTTGCGCTGTGGTCACCGTTCCCGTGCTCGGGTTGACGGCGGCCGCACTTTGACCATTGCTGCAAACGGTCTTGCCGCGCAGGTTGGGGACGCAATCGGCGGCCGGTGCGTCGCAAGCAACGAGGAGACACGCCAACGCTGATACGGCCTTCATTTTGCATCTCATAGCTTGCGCATCGTTGATACGTGTCGAGGATACAGCATCCACATTCGATACCCTAAGAGGACCGACGCCGCACAATAAGACAGCCCGCGCACCAAACGGCAAGTGCGAAGTGCTTGGTTATGGCGGGCCAGAAGCCCGCACCGGCCACGTGCTCGGCCACGTCCGCGTACACGAGCAGCGAGACGGTGGTTATGTTGTAGACCATCATCGCCGCGACAACGCCGTACGCTGCGCGGCTTTGCGTATCGTTGCTCGCTAACCAGCAGGCGACTCCGAGCGCAGCGCGCCTCCTGCGATCCGGGCCACGGCAATGCTCGCCGGCGCAGTAAACTCGCCGCCGAGGAGGACCGAGTCCAGCAGCGCCGGCGCCGCCAGCAGGCCGAGCCCGGTGGCGGCTTCCAGCAAGGCCGTCAGGATGAGCAGCACTCTCAATTGTCGATACCTCCATGCGGTGTCGCCGGGACCGTGGTTCGCCTCTACCTCGTTATTTCAAGCATCGCTACTGCACCTTGTACCAATTTACGTCCCGCCGCGCCTGTGATGCCATGGTTAAACTGTCTAAGAAATCGGCTGGACGCCGGATCCCTTTACGCCGCCCGTTCATCACGGCTTTCGCTGTCTCGCGAGTACCCGATACGGCTTAAGCGGTCCAGAAGCTGCCGGATGTCGATGTCGACATGTTCACGTGTTCGTTTGACAAGGGGATACAGTATGAAGCAGCCGCCGATAAAGATGCGCGTCCTCGCCCGATTCGCCGGATATTTGGTCGCTGCGGCGATCGCCATTGCACCCTGCGCGGCGCAGCAGGTGACGGGCGTTCCCGGTTCGCCGAGCGCGACCACCACGATTGACGGCGCGCAGCTGCCGGCGCCACCCACACCATTCGGCGGCGTGATCAAGGAAAGCTATTTGGACTCTAAGCCTTACTGGCCGCCGCAGGTGGTACCTCCCAAGGGCGCGCCCAATATCCTGCTCATTATGACCGATGACCAGGGCTATGGGGTTTCGGGTACCTTCGGCGGCGTCATCCCGACGCCAGCGCTGGATCGCATCGCCAAGGCGGGCTTGCGCTACACGCAGTTTCACTCCACGGCCCTGTGTTCACCGACGCGCGCGGCGCTGATCACCGGCCGGAATCACCACTCCGTCGGATTCGGCGTCATCGGCGAATTATCCACTGGCTACCCCGGCTACGATTCCATCATCGGCCCGGAGAGCGCTACCATCGGCACGATCCTGCGGGACAACGGCTACGCCACCTCGTGGTTCGGCAAGAATCACAACACGCCGAGCTTTCAGTACAGCGCCGCCGGGCCCTTCGATCAATGGCCGATCGGCATGGGATTTCAGTATTTCTACGGCTTCATGGGCGGCGAGACCGATCAGTGGCAGCCGTATTTGTTTCGCAATACCACGCAGGTATTTCCCTGGATCGGCAAGCCCGGCTACAACCTCATCACCGACATGGCGGACGATGCGATCAAGCACATGCACGATTTGAACGCGGCGGCGCCCGACAAGCCGTTTTTCGTCTATTACGTGCCCGGCGGCAGCCATTCCCCGCATCAGCCGACCCCGGAATGGATCGAGAAATTCAAGGGCAAATTCGACATGGGCTATGAAAAGCTGCGAGAGCAGATCTTCGCCAACCAGAAGCGCTTGGGCGTGATTCCGGCGAGTACCCAGCTCACGCCATGGCCGGACGGCCAGGCCGCGTATGGCGGCGCCAAGCTGCCGCGGTGGGACTCGCTTTCATTGGTGGAGAAGAAACTCTTCGCGCGCGAGGCGGAGGTGTTCGCCGCCTACACCGCTTATACCGACCATGAAATCGGCCGAGTCATCCAAGAAGTCCAAGACGAGGGGAAACTCGACAACACGTTGATCATCTACATCGTCGGCGACAATGGCACCAGCGCCGAGGGCACGCTGTACGGCACCTATAATCAACTCATCGCCTACAACGGCATTCTGAAGACCCCGGAACCCCTGCAGCTATTGCATTACGAGGACTGGGGGTCGGATAAGACTTACCCGCATATGGCGGTGCAATGGTCGTGGGCGTTCGATACACCGTTCAAGTGGACCAAGCAGGTGGCCTCGCATTTCGGCGGGACACGCCAAGGGCTCGCCATCTCCTGGCCCGGCCACATCAAAGACGTAGGGGGGCTGCGCAGCCAATTCCACCATATCATCGATATCGTACCGACCATCCTCGAGGCTGCCGGCATCAAGGCGCCCAACCAAGTCAACGGTATCAAGCAGAGGCCGATCGAAGGCGTGAGCATGCTGTATACGTTCGACAAGGCGAATGCCAACGCGCCCTCCAAACGGGACACGCAGTATTTTGAGATGGTCGGCAACCGCGGCATCTACCACGACGGGTGGATGGCCAACACGATTCCTCCCTCCCCGTCTTGGGAGCTAGGAACGGGCAAGCTGGCCGACCTTAACACCGGCTATCAGTGGGAGCTGTACCACATCACCGAGGACTACTCGCAATTCAACGACCTCGCCGCGAAAATGCCGGACAAGCTCAAGGAAATGCAGGCGCTGTTTTTGACGGAAGCGGCGAAATACAACGTCTTACCCTTGGATAACACCGGCTTCTCACGGCTCCTGACCCCGCGGCCGAGCGCGGTCGCCGGCCGAACGGTGTTCACCTACACGGGTGAAAATGCCGGCATTCCTTTCGGCAATGCTCCGAGCATTTTGGACAGGGACTACACGATCACCGCCGATGTGACGATTCCCAAGGAGGGCGCGGAGGGAATGATCGTAACCCTGGGCGGGCGCTTCGGCGGCTATGGCCTGTACCTGCTCAAAGGCAAGCCGGTGTTCAGTTACAACCTGCTCGATCTGGAGCGTTTCCGCTGGGAGGGCGGTGTGGGTGGCGAGGACTGGCTGGGCTCATCGCTCAAGGTTGGCAAGCACACCATTACGTTCGATTTCAAGTACAACGGCCCCGGGCCCGGCAAGGGCGGCACCGGGGTCCTCTCGGTGGACGGCAGGGAGCTTGCACGCAAGACGATTGAGCACACGATACCGCTTATAATGACCGCCGACGAGACCTTTGACGTCGGGATCGATACGCGCACCCCGGTGGACGACAGCTATAAAGTGCCATTCCGCTTCAACGGCACGATCAACAAGCTCACCTTCAAGCTCGGCCCTGAGCAGTTGACGGCGCAGGACAAAGAGGACGCGGCAAAGAAATTGGCGGCGGACAGAGACTAATCGGGTAGCGCGGGGCACGGCTAAGAAGCGATGCGGGCCTTCCGGCTGGCGACCTCGCCGTGCTGGCGGGCGCGATTGATGCTGCCCACCGGCGCGCTGTCCGGCGCCGCGTTGCCGGTGACATCGAAATAGGTCGTGTCCGCAAGGTCGGGCGGAAGCTGCGACCTCGGCAGCAGCGTGAGCCGCGCGACCGTGTGGAACGGCGCTTGCGCTTCCTTCCAATCGATGCTCGCGTTTTCCGTCCAGAAGCGCTCATCCTGCCGCTTGCCCCAATAGGTCATCCGCTCGGCGTCGAGAAACTGCAGTCCAAACTCGAAAGCGCTCATCTGGGTATCTTCGTTGAGGTGCCGGATCAGCTCGTCCTGCAGAGCGTTCGGGTTGCTCCGTTGCAGAGGGCGGGCGGGATTGTCCGGCAGCGGCGTCGCCGAATGCTTCACCACGTCGTTCGGTCCGTGGCGAAAGGGCACGTTGCTTCCGTAGCGCAGCGACTGATACGGCATGATTTTCTGATGCGTCTGCACCTGCACCAGGGCGAGAGTCCTGAACACACGCAGCTTGTCCTTGAACGGCAGAGACCACAGGCCGGCGGCCGGGTTCGAAGCCGTCAGCAGCTTCATGATCGCGAGAAACGCATGCGCATCGTTGATGGGCAGCGTCGTGGTGTTTTGCAGGGAGAAATCCTGCCGGCTTCCGTTCGGGCCTGGAGGGGCCGTGCCGTCCCGGGTCAGGTCGACCGAGAAGGACAAGGACCGAACATCCGGCTTGAAATCCGAGTTCACCTTGGGATCTGCATTGGCGAAGCGCACCGTCGCCGGATACACGCCGGGTGTTGCGAAGATGCCTCGCGCGAGCCGCGCCGCGAGTTTGGCGTCGCGTCCCGCCTTCACGTCATAGACTTCGAAGCGGGCGCGGGCGCAGGTGCCCTTGGCGTGCGTTCCGCGGCCGAGCCGCCGGTGCTGCTGCGCGGCGGCATTTGCTTGCATCAGTAGCACCTTTTCGCGTATCGCCTCGATGCAAGCCGCTTCCGCCCCAAGGTCGCGTTCCGCCTCGCTCGCCGTCACGCCGAACATGCGCGTCAGCAACAGCATGCTCACTCCAGTCGGGAGATGAATTTCAGTGCGGTGATGCTGGGCAGAAAGCAGTAGGCGGCCGCTTTGGTTGTGACGAAGGTGCTGAGCCCGGTGACCGTGATCGGGGGCGCCCCACCCGCCTGAGGAATCACGAAAATGCTCGTCGTTGGGTCTTGCGTGCCGATCATCGGATCCTTCGATTTTGGGTGCAGCCGCACCGCCCCGGCAAACGCGCTGTCATTCACCCATTGGCTTAAGACGAACTCGTACTGATTCTCGAGGCTGGAGTTGATGAAGTAGCCGAGAAGTCCGCGCTCGACGCCGTCGTAGGGCTGCTTCGGATCATAGATCGGTCCGTAGGGCATGCCGCGGCGGATCAGGCGGTGAGTATTGTTGCTGCCGCCGGGGCTGCTCTGGCCAGTCACCGGCTGGCCGCGAGGATTGATGCGGCGCATGTGCGCGCCGACAGGACAGCGCAATCCTTTGGGATCCCCGGACCCGTCTTCGCTCACGTAATTGTAATTATTGAGCTGCTCGATCGGGATGCCGCCCGGAGGGCTATCCATATCCGGTGAGAGGGCGAGAGGAACGCCGTTGCGCCAGCGTCCGCACATCTTGGCCGCCAGCAGTTCGGGGTCGATCTTGTCCTTGTTCGACTGCAGGAAATTCTCGAACCCCACGACATCCGTTGCGATCATCTTGAAACACGCGAAACTGCCGTTGAGCCCGAGTTCCCGGGGCTCCGGTACGATGTAGTTTTCGGCATCGTCACGCAAGACGAAGAGCCACGGCTCGCAGGGCTGCTGATGGTCGGGCGGATAGCGTTCCGGGCCGCCGCGAAGCGTGGTCATGCTGATGCCGTCGGTGTATCCGAAATGAACCTTCATGGTCGGGACCGGTTTCCCGTCCTTCATCTCCATCAGCGCCATCCCATCGCCACGCCATATCTCGCGAAACGCACCCCCTTCGGAGAACAGCGCCGAGAGCCGGTCGCTGTAGCTCGTCATGGCTTCCGGGCTCAATGCATGAAGGGTCACCAACACGTGATCGGATCCCTTGCCAAATCCGCCGACCCAGTTTTCGGGGGCACTCGGGCCGGTGTCGCCGACGAGCCTCGCGCGCTCGGCAGCGCCTGCGGTGAATGCGCTGAAGGATTTAAAAGTAAGCTTCGGAACGAGATCCTTGATGCCGAGCGCGACCATCCCCGTCCAGGTGATGCCCACGTTCAAGCAATAGTCGGGTTTGCGCCGCGGCGCAGCGGCGGGATCATCTCCCGGCCCCGGCGCAAACCCGACGTGCCAGTCCTCGGCCGTGGTGATCTGCGGCGAGGCAGACTCATCGCCGCTGACCAGTCGTCCTAGGAGCTTGCGTGCCTTCGCCGCGTCGCCCACCGTGAGCAAGAAATGCCGCACCATCGGCATCCGATAGCCGCGAAGAATAAATCCCTGGATATCAGGAAGGTCGAGCATCGAGCCGCGTGCTGCCGAACCGGCGTCGGCCTGCGGGGAGCCGTGGCCGCCGCGCCCGAACAAACGCCCCAACAGGCCGCCGCGGTCCTTTGCGGCCGGCGCTTGACTCTTGTCGTCCTCGCTCATCGCGAGCCGGATGCGGCCGTACTATCGGCGATCAGGGCGTGGATGTCTTGAACAGAGAGTCCGGGATACGCTACGTAAAACCCGATGGGATTAAGATTCGCACCGGCCGCAAAGTCAATGAATTCCTGAACGTGCTTCCTGCACGGCGAGGGCGGCGGATCCTTAACGAATTTGAACACCAGATCGAATACCGGTCCGATGTACTTCGTGAAGTCCGCAATATAGTCATTGAATGAACCGTCATACACGGTAAAGAAACCCACCTGGTTGTTTCCCAGCGGGATGAACTGGGCGAAGTGCGGCGTGCCGACTTGGGCCAAGTCTTTCTGAGTCCTGTGACTTCTTGCGAGCAGCAGCATCTCGACTTCGACGTAGGCAAGGGCTGATTTGATCGGCAGAATCACCAGGAACGGCAGTTGTTTGCTGCTGCCGGTAACGCCCGCTTTGGCCGCCAGTGCCTTGATTTCCTTGGCGGTCACGTCCGGGTAGGCGCTGAAGAGCGTCGATGCCCGCAGCAGGTGCGCTGCGCTCCAGTCAACGAATGCCGGAATGTTATTGGCGACCGGAGTGGCCGGCGGATTCTGCACATGCTGAAATATTGCATCGAACACCGGCCCCGCGGTCTTGCCGAGATCGGTTATCAGCGGGGCGAATTCGCCATCGAAATCGCCGAGAAACAGCAAAGAACGCTCGTCGAGAATCGCGAAACGCGACGCATGAACGGCGCCGTTCGCATCCAATGCCGAAAACAGGCTCGGCATCAAGGGCGGCAACTGCTCTGCCAGCGCCTTCGAGTCCGCAGGTGTCTTTAGAGCATACCTGATGGTAAAGTGGTTCTGGCTCACGGATAGTCTCCTCAACTGTGCATGAACTGCGGGGTTTTCATGGCGTGCGGAGTGCTCGTACGCACACCCCGATCAGTCTCTGTCGGCCGCCAATTTTCTTGCCGCGTCCTCTTTGTCCTGGCCGATCGTTCCATGGACTGGATCGCGCGTAAATTGGCATAAAGTGCAATATGCGATTTCACCTACGCCTGGGCCTGCATGCCTGCAAGCTCCCGAACCTGTACAGCCTTTGGCGTCCATTGCCGGGCCGCTTGCCAACCCCACCCCAATTGAGGGATCCCCCGACGGCGTCCGGCGGCCGCACTGCAATTAGCAGTGCATCTCGACTGCTTTCGCGGCATGCTTGCGCGTCGTCCGCGCAGTGCCGTCCGCCCAGTCCCGACCGGGGCGCGGGCGTGCTGTGCCCACAGCGACTGAATCCATACTAATATTCACAGTTTTTTTGGGGGAGAGAATCGATGAAGCAGAGTGCCCGCCGCCTGTTTTGCGCCGCCTTGTTGAGCGCAGCCGCGGCCGTTTCGATCGCGGCGGCAGCCGAACGCAGCTCGTCCGGGGATACACCAGAGAACAAAGCCCAGGCCGCGCAGGAGCCGACGTCCGAGTCGCCGCGCTTCCTGCACGATGATCATCAGGTGACCCAGGGATCGATAAACATTGGCGGGCGCAGCATCGCGTATCAGGCCGAAGCGGGCGTCATGGTCGTGCATCTCAAGGACCCTCTGGATGATGACCCGCCGCCGCCGCACGACGAGCGCAGCGGGCCGCCGCCGCCGCAGCCGCCTGAGGCCGGGATGTCGTACGTCGCTTATTTCCGGGGCGACAAGGAGGACCCCCACCGTCCCATCACCTTTCTCTTCAACGGCGGCCCCGGCTCATCGACGGTGTGGCTGCACATGGGCGCTTTCGGCCCGAAACGTGTCGTGACGGCCGACGACAGCCACAGCGCCGCGGCACCGTACCGGGTGATCGACAATGAGTACAGCCTGATCGACGTGAGCGATCTGGTGTTCGTCGATGCGCCCGGCACCGGCTTCGGACATCTGCGGGGCGGGGACAAGGAGAAGGCGTTCTACGGCGTCGATCAGGACGCCCGCGCATTCGCCAACTTCATCGTGGAATTTCTCTCGCGGCACAAGCGCTGGAATTCGCCCAAGTACCTGTTCGGCGAAAGCTACGGAACCACGCGCGCGGCGGTGCTTTCGAGCCTCCTTGAAAACGAGAAGCAGATCGACTTGAACGGCATCATTCTGCTGTCGCAGATACTGAACTTCGACGACAGCGCAGATGCGCCGCAGTACAACCCGGGCGTCGATCTGCCCTACGTCCTGGCGCTGCCGACCTACACGGCGACCGCGTGGTACCACCACAAGCTGCCGAATCAGCCCGATGCGCTCGAGCCGCTGCTGCGCGAGGTCGAGAATTTTGCATTGACCGACTATGCGCAGGCCTTGGCCGCGGGCTCCAAGCTCAGTGCGGAGAGCAAATCCGCCATTGCAGCGAAGCTGCACCTGTACACGGGACTCGCGCCCGACTACATCGAGCGGGCAAATCTGCGCGTCAACGGCGGGGAATTCGAAAAGACCCTGCTTGGCAGCGAAACCACGACCGGCCGGCTCGATACGCGCTTCTCCGGCCCCACGCTCGATCCGATGAGCAAGGAAGCGGAATACGATCCGCAGTCCGCGGCAATCTCTTCGGCCTACGTCTCCGCCTTCAACGACTACGTGCGCAATTCGCTCAAATTCGGCGACAGGATGACCTACAAGCCGGAAATCGACGTGGAAAAGAACTGGGATTTCCTGCATCAGCCGCCGGGTGCGCCCCAGAAGATACCCGGCCCGACCAACGTGATGCCCGATCTTTCGGTGGCGATGAAGCAGAATCCGAAACTGCGGGTGCAGCTCAACGGCGGCTACTATGATCTCGCCACGCCGTACTTCGCCGCCATTTTCGAATTGCGCCAGCTGCCGATCGAGGCATCACTGCAAAACAACATCGAAATGCATTTCTACACCTCGGGCCACATGGTGTACGCCCACGAGCCCGACCTGAAGGCCTTGCATGCGAACGTCTCCGCGTTCATCGAGAAAACCAAAAACGGGATGGCGGGGCAGTAAGCATGCCGGATTTGAAGGGCGCCATCGCCGATGTGCCTGATTTTCCGCGACCAGGCATCCTCTTTCGCGACATCGCGCCGCTGCTGCGCGACCATTTCGTCGCGACAGTGCAGGCGCTGGACGCGCTGCTGACCGATGCGGAGTGGAATGCCATCGACGCTCTGGCCGGAATCGAGTCGCGCGGTTTCATCCTGGGCGCCGCGCTGGCGATGCGGCGCGCCAAGGGCTTCGTATTGGTGCGCAAGCAGGGCAAGCTGCCGCCGCCGGTGGTCGACGTGGCCTATGACCTCGAGTACGGGTCGGGCGTACTGGAGATGCAGCGCGGCCACGGCCGCCTGCTGTTGATCGACGACGTGCTGGCGACCGGGGGTACGATGACCGCGGCGGCTGAATTGTGCCTGCGCGCCGGCTACGAAGTGGCGGCGCTCGCCGCACTGATCGATCTGAATCTGGTCGAGCACTATCAATGGCGCAGCCTGCGGCTGCGCGCCGCCATCCATTATTGAGCCGATGGCCAATTTGCCGAACGTCGTCGTGGTCATGGCGCTGCCGGCGGAATCGGCGGGCGTGTTCGAAGAGGCCGGTGTTCCGGTGCTCTATTGCGGAGTGGGCAAGGTCAACGCGGCCATCGCACTCACCCGCGAATTGCGCCGCTACGCTGATGCGGCGCAGCCGCCGCCGCAGGTGCTGAATTTCGGGTCGGCCGGCAGCCGCGTGCACGCTACCGGATCGCTGCTCGCGTGTCACGAATTCGTGCAGCGGGATATGGACGTCAGCGGATTGGGATTTCCTCTCGGCGTGACGCCCTTCGATCACACGCCGGCGCGGCTGATCTTCGAGCCGCGATTTGCGCACTTGACGGCCGCGCTGTGCGGCACCGGCGATTCGTTCGCGACGAGCGCCTGCGCGGTGGACTGCGCCGTGATCGATATGGAAGCGTATGCGCTTGCGAAGGTGTGCTGGCTCGAGGGCGCACCGTTCGCCTGCGTCAAATACGTGAGCGACGGCGCCGATCACGCCGCAGGGGCACATTGGCAGAGCAACGTGCACAAGGCTGCCGAGCAGTTCCTGAGCTTGTATCTAAGCGTGCAACGGTAATGCGGGTTGGGTAACAATAGCGAGGTGGCCAACTCCCCCGATTTGACTTCATCATGTGCCGACATCCAGCAGGTCGATCTCGGATTCGTCGAACTGTCATGGCTGCAGATCGCGGTATTGGGCGTCATTCAGGGCGTCACCGAGCTGCTGCCGATCAGCAGCACCGCGCATTTGCGCGTCATACCGGGCATTCTGGGCTGGCGTGACCCCGGCTCGGCGTTCTCGGCGGCCATGCAGCTGGCGAGCTTCGTCGCGGTCGTCGTCTACTTCAGGAAGGACATCGGCACCCTGGGGGCCGCGGCCGTGCGCGCCGTCGGCGAGCGCAATTATCGAGGCGGTGACTTCCGGGTGCTGCTGGGGATCCTGCTGGGGACCATACCATTACTGCTCTTGGGTGCGCTGCTGCGGCCGACACTCAATGGCTGCCACTCGCCGCTGCGGGGCCTGCTCGTCGTGGGCATCACCTCGATGGTCATGTCCTTGCTGCTCGGGTTGGCTGAGAAAACGGCACGGCATCGGCGCAAATTCTCCGACATCACGCTGAGTGACGGCATCATCGTCGGCATCGCGCAGGCGTTTGCATTGGTGCCCGGAGTGTCGCGCTCGGGAGCCACGCTCACGGCGGGGCTGTTCTGCGGCATGGAACGCGAGACCGCGGCGCGCTTTTCATTCCTGCTCGGCCTGCCTGCGATCACCCTCGCGGGTCTGTTCGAGCTTAGGGTGCTGTTCAAGGCAGGATTGAGCTCGCAGGGCTGGTTGACGTTGTCGATCGGGCTGCTGTTCGCGAGCGTCACCGCCTTCATCGCCATCTACGGTCTGCTGCACTATCTGGAACGGCGGAGCACCTGGATCTTCGTGTGGTACCGCTTCGTATTCGGCGCGGGCATCGTTGCGGCGATCGCAGCGGGCTATCTGCACAATTAAGCGGCGCCAAGCGGATGTCCCGATGAGCATCGATTTTTCCGCAGTGTTCGTGGCGGCGCTGGCCGTCACCGGCATCATTTTGCTGGTGGATGCGGCAGTCCGCACATCCAGGCCGAGAAGAGCAGGCGCATCCACGCCGTGGCTGGTCGCTCAAGCGCGCTCCCTGTTCCCCGTCATTCTGCTGGTCCTGGTCGTGCGCTCGTTCCTGGTGGAGCCGTTTCGCATACCGTCGGCCTCGATGATGCCGGGCCTGGTCGACGGGGACTTCATATTCGTGAATAAATACACCTATGGCCTGCGTTTGCCGATATTGAACGTCAAGATCCTGCCGATCGGCGAGCCGCAGCGCGGCGACGTGGTGGTGTTCCGCCTGCCGTCGAACCCGTCGGTGAATTTCATCAAGCGGCTGGTCGGCCTGCCCGGAGACCATATCGTCGTGCGGGACAACCGGCTGGTCATCAACGGCAAGCTGGTGCCGCTGCGGGCGGACGGCATGTATACGGGCGATTTCGGCTTCACGGGCGCGCCGCTCGGCATCGAGCGCTTCGGCACCGAAGAGCACGTCGTGATGTTCGCGCACGGTCGCTTCGCCACCGGCTACGATGCGACGGTGCCCGCCGGGCATTATTTCTTCATGGGCGACAATCGCAACGACAGCGAGGACAGCCGCTTCGCCGTCGTGGGGTTTGTTCCCGAGCAGAATCTGGTGGGGCGTGCCGCGCGAATTTGGATGAATTGGCGGCACGGGTCGGTGGATTGGCACCGCATCGGGTTGAAAATTCTATAGCGATTCCTGCCGCTGCCAGAGCTGGGTTCGACCCAGCAGCGAAAAGCCGATATAGCCTCGAACGACAAGGCGGCTGCCGTTTTGATCGAGGCGAAATTTGCAGCGGTACACCGCGCCGCTGTCCGGATCGAGTATGTCCCCGCCCGAGTACTCGCCGTCCTTCGACACCATGTTGCGGATGATGAGGAGGCCGATGATCGGTTGATTCTTGCGGTCGTCCGTGCAGACGTCGCACACACGGTGCTCGGCGCCGGGGGCGAAGCTGCTTTCGATGCGCCCGAAGAATTTGCCGTCCTGCTCGTAGATCCGCACGATGGCGCGCGCGCTGCCGGTCTTGTCATCGAACGTTTTCCAAAGGCCGAGCGGCGAACCGAGGTCCGCCGCCGACGCAAGGCCTCCATGCAGCACGGCGATCCACGCGAGCGCCAGCGATGCGCTTCTCAGAAACGCGGTCACGGCCGGCCGCCGGCGCTGGTTTGCCGGGCCGCGTCAGCCGGCTCCAGGCGCGCCTTCTGCGACAGCCGACCACTTTGCCACAGGTACAGTGCGAGCAATGGTTCATCCCCGGTGCGCATGGCGTGAATCTCCTCGCTGCAATGACGAACCAGCGTGCCCGGCGGGCGTTTGCGCCAAATCGCATCGCCTTGCCGCCAGTCCGCCGCGCCGCTCAACGGCAGATAGATCTCCTCGGCCTCGTGCCGGTGAGCAGGATACGACGTGTTCGGCCCGAGCAGCAGCAGACCGCCGGCAGTTTTGGCCCTCTCGCGGCCGCGGGCGCCGAAAAGCTCCGTCCATCCGTAGTTCTCGATAAATGCCGCACCCACCTCGTCCGGCTCATAGGTCTGTCGCCAAGCGAGCGACGGTGCGGCGCGGCACACGGCGCGGACCAGCCCAGGATCGATGCTGTGCGCATCGGCGGCGATGCGCGGCAGCCAACGCAGCACCGGCAGGGCGGGCGCGGCGTCGGCGCGGCGCGGCGCCGTGCTTGCCGCATCGCTTCCCGCATCCTGCGAAACCGGCCATTCGGCGAGGTACGGCGCCAGCGCCTGCGCACCGAACGAGGCCAGCCGACGGTGAATCAGTGCGAGCAGGTGCGCGTGGGATACGCTCATTTCGATGAACTATACTCCCTCGAGTGCAAGCAAAAATCCCGTGCGGGCCCCGCTGCCCGGTGTTCCAGTTCCCCGGCCAGAGCAGTGCGCTTTACTGAGCGTCCGCTCGTCGTGCGCTGCGGCGCCTTCGGCGATATGGTATTGCTCACTGCGCTCATTCGCGCGCTGCACGCGCGCTTCCGCCGTCCGGTGGATATCGTGACCTCGGGGCCGTGGAGCGAGCCACTGCTGCGCGGGCAACCCGGCGTCGGCGAGGTCTGGAGCGTGCGCAGCCGCAAGACGCCCTACTGGCTGGCGCCGGACCAGCGCCGCGTGGTGCGCCACCTTCGATCGCGCGGAGTGGGGCCCACCTGGTTTTGTGACGCCAACGACGCGTCGCGGCCGATGCTCGCCCGCGCCGGCATTCCGGAGGAGTTCATCGTCGACGTCAAGGATCACCCCTTGCTGCCCGGAGAGCATGCGACGGAACAATGGCGACGGCTCGCACGCATCACGCCGGCGGCCGTACGCGCCGAAAAGGCCGGGCTGCCAGAGAAGGAGGGGCGGGAAGATCCCGCTGCGGGGTGCTACCTGTGGGTGAGCGAGCAGCAGAAGGCGGATCTTACAGATTGGCTGCGGACGCGTGGGCTCGCGCCGCCGCTGATCCTGATCCAGGCGGGCAATAAGCGAACCATGCGGCGCGGGCTGCGCCGCTTGGCGGTCAACAACAAATTCTGGCCCAATGAGCGCTGGGCGGCCGTCATTCAGCATCTGCGCGCCGCATGCCCCGGCGCAAGCATCGTGCTGTTGGGTACCCAGCCAGAATACCCGCTCAACCAGGAGGTGGCGGCGCTCGCCGGGGCCCTGGGCCTGTACAACGCGGCGCTCGAATTGCCGATTCCCCGCCTGGTGGCGCTGCTCGCGCGCGCGGCCGCGCTCATCACCGTCGATTCGGGACCGGCGCATGCCGCGGCCGCTGTGGGCTGTCCGCAGATCGTGCTGTTCGGCAAGGCGCTGCCCACGCTGTACCGGCCGTGGGGTACGGCGGGCGCGGACGTGAAAGTGTTGTGCGGTCAAGTCGACGGTGAACCGAGCATGCTCGGCATCTCGACCGGGGACGTACTCGATGCCTGGGCCGCTCTGAGGCGGCGGGTCGAGGGCGCTTAAGGGGCTGGCGGACTAGGAGCCTGTCTGAGTATTCCGCGTGAGCCGCGTTGGCTTGGCGAGGGAGCGGATGCAAGGCGCGCGGCGCAGGACGTAGTGGGCACTACGTCAAAGCCGCGCAACACCGCAGACGCCCCTCCCCGAGCCAACCCGGCGTACCCTTGCAGATTTCGCTTCATCCGTCGTTGTCGCCTCCTTATTGGGTCTTGACCCAACCGCGTCGGCTCCGCCTCGGCTGAAGCGAAATCAGCCTTAGGTTAGGCCACGGGGAATACTCAGACAGGCTCCTACGGGGACACGCGCGGCGCCAGAAAAGCGCGCAGCATGTCGGGCGTCACCAGCACGACACCGTTCTTGGTGATGTAGAAGTGCTTGCGATCCGCTTCGGCGTCGTAGCCGATCTGCAAATCGTCGGGAACCACACAATTCTCATCGAGGATGCAACGCAGGATCTTGCAGCGGTGGCCGACGGTCACGCCCGGCAGCAGCACGGAGCTGTCGATGCTGCTGCTGTCTTCGATACGCACATCGCTCGATAGCAGGGACCGCGACACAAAGGCCCCCGATATGATGCAGCCGCCCGCCACCATCGAATTGACCGCCATCCCGCGCCGGCCTTCCTCGTCGAGCACGAATTTGGCCGGCGGGTGCTGGCCCTGGTAGGTCCAAATGGGCCATTGGCGATCGTAGATGTTCAGTTCCGGATTGAGCGCGATGAGCTCCATGTTCGCTTCATAGAGGGCGTCGAGGTTGCCGACGTCTCGCCAGTAATTCTGTGCCCGCGTCTCGACATCATGGAAGGGATAGGCGAACACGCGCAGCTGCTCGATGGCCGGCGGGATGATGTCCTTGCCGAAATCGTGATGGCTGGTGTCCTTCGCTGCGTCGTCGGTCAGCAATTTCTCGAGGCGGTCCAGGGCAATCACGTAAATGCCCATGGACGCCCGCGCCAGGTTGTCGTGGCCAAGGAGCGGCTCAGGGTTCTTGGGCTTTTCCGCAAATCTCACGATCCGATTGGTCTCATCCGTGGTCATGATCCCGAATTCGTCAGCGCGGTCGATCGGCACGTCGACGACGCCGACGGTGATGTCCGCCTCGCATTGCTCGTGATAGGCGATCATCGGGCCGTAGTCCATTTTATAAATGTGATCGCCCGCCAATATCAGCACGTGCGTCGGGTTGTGCGAGCGGATGAACTCCAGATTCTGGTACACGGAGTCGGCGGTGCCGCGGTACCAATGCACGCCGATCTGCTGCTGAGCGGGAATCAGCTCGATGAACTCGCCCATCTCGCCCCGCAGATAGCTCCAGCCGCGCTGGATGTGCTGGATCAGCGCCTGCGCCTTGTACTGCGTGAGCACGGCGATCTGGCGGATGCCGGAATTCACGCAATTGGACAGGACGAAATCGATGATGCGGAATTTACCGCCGAATGGCGTCGCGGGTTTGCAGCGATGCAGGGTGAGCGCGTTCAGGCGTTCGCCGCGACCGCCCGCCATCACGACCGCCAGGGTGCCGCTCGTCAAGCGGCTGACGTAGCGTCCGGTGTTGGTCCGAGCAGCGTGTCGCATACCTGTCCTCCGTCGCGCAATGGCCTTGAGGCGCCCCTCACTGCGACTATCAGGGTGCCATACTCGGCCATTCGCCGCAGCAGTATTTTCCGCGCTAGACTACGCCATGGGCGCGCTAAAGCTATGTGTTCTCAGTTCGGAAATCATGCCGTTTGCGAAGACCGGCGGCCTCGCGGATGCAGTCGGGGCACTGGTCCGGGAATTCGCGCATCGCGGCCACGATGTGCGCGCATTCATGCCGCTGTACGCATCGGTCCGGCGTACCCATCTTGAGATGCAGCGGGTCCCGGGTTTGCAAGACATGGGTGTGACGATCGGCTCCCGGCCGTATGCTTTCTCGGTGCGCACGGCGAGCTTTCCGGGCACGAACATCGCGATGTACTTCATCGAATGCGCGGAGCTGTTCGACCGCCCGTCGGTCTATACGCGCGATCCCGACGAGCACCGGCGCTTCCTGCTGTTCACGCGCGCGGCAATCGAGAGCTGCCTGCACCTCGGCTTCGCAGCGGACGTGTTTCACTGCAACGATTGGCACACCGCGCTGCTGCCCTTGTATCTGAAGACCGTGTACGCGACGGTGCCGCTGTTTGCTCATTCGCGCTCGGTGTTGACCATTCATAATATCGGCTACCAGGGCATCATGCCGAGCGCCTTCGTCGGCGATTTGAACATAGGGACCGCTGTGGCGCAGCTGGATGCCGCGGATCTCGCCGTGGGCGTGATCAACTCGTTGAAAACCGGAATAAAATTTGCCGATGAGGTGACCACGGTCAGTCCGACCTATGCGCGTGAAATATGCGAGGCGCCGCTGGGGATGGGAATGGAGTCGGCGCTCCGTGCGCGCGCCGAGCGGGTCATCGGAATATTGAACGGCGTCGATTACCGGGAATGGGACCCGCGGCACGACCCGTATTTGACGGCGCACTACTCTGCGGAGGACCTGAGCGGCAAAGTCATCAACCGGCAGCGCCTGCTCGAGGCCACCCATCTCGGCCTCGCGCCGTACAGCCCGCTCGTCGGCATGGTGACCCGGCTGGCCGCGCAGAAAGGCATCGACATTCTGATCGATGCGCTGCCGACGGTGCTCGAGGAGCGCGACTTCGGTTTCGTGGTGTTGGGAAGCGGCGATGAACGTTATGTCACATTTTTCGAGTCCCTGGCGCGGCGATTTCCCGGACGCGTCGTGTGCCGCTTGGGGCACGACGAGCCCATGGCCCACCTCATCGAAGCGGGCAGCGACATTTTCCTCATGCCGTCCCACTACGAACCCTGCGGTCTGAATCAAATGTACAGTCTGCGGTACGGGACCATACCGATCGTGCGCCAAACCGGCGGCCTCGCAGACTCCGTTCGACACTTCGATCCGGCCACCGGCGTCGGCACCGGCTGCGTATTCAAGGATTATGACGGGCCGGCGGTTGTGTGGGCTTTGAACACGACGCTCGATTGGTTCCAGGATCCGCAAAGCTGGCGGCGGCTGATGCACAACGCCATGTCGGAGGACTTCTCCTGGAGCCGGCAGATCGTGACGTACGAGCAGGTGTTTCGGGAGACGATCACGCGGCCGTGAGCCGCGGGCGGGGGGGCCAAATACCCGCGTTCAGGGCCTCGATTCGAGCAGGGCGTAGCGGCGACCATTCGGGAGCGTGTAAACGCGGTCGACTTGCAGCCCGATTGCAGATGCCCACGCGGGCGGATCAGGCACCGTATCCCGCGTTTGCTCGAGCGTAAACCCGAGCTGCGCCGCGGCGCGGCGGAATGTCGCGGTGACGCTGCGGCCGGGCAGCTGCACCACCACCACCGCTTGCGGGTCGCCGGCCATCTTCTCGCTCAAGCGCTCGATCGAGGCGCGATCGAGCGGCCCGGCAACGAGCCCGACCGAAGTGCGCGCGTACATATCGATCAGCGCGCGGGTGGTCTCGTCCGGTGCCCACAGGATCATCGGCCTGCCGGCGGCATCGGTCGCGATCGCGCGCCCGATGCTCGGCAGGTTCTGCCATGCATCGACCTGCCGGTAGAGCTGGGAAGCCGGTCCCGCCAATAAGGCGCAGTAGGCGAGCAGCAGAGCAAACTGCGCGCGCAGCACGTGCCCGCGACGGGCCGCCATCTGCGCGTGAACGGCGAGGGCCGCTGCGGCCGCGAGGCCAAGCAGGCAAATCGCCACGAAGCCTAAGCGTGAATTCAGGCGATCCCATGAATCGACGCCGACCAGCGCGGTAGCCGCGGCACCTGCGAGCACCGCCACCATCAACAGCGCGGCGGTGCCGCGCAGGGCGCGAACATCCCAGCGATCGGCGCTGCGAATGGTTTCGCTTACCCACCAGGCGAGCAGCAGCGCGAACCCGGGCAGCGCCGGCGCCAGATAGATATTGCGGGCGGTCGCGGCCAGCGACAGCACGGCCAGCGCAGGCAGCGAGCTGGCGAGAGCGAAACGCACCGCCCGCCGCTTCTCGAATGGGGCACAGCGCTTAAGCCACGCGCGACGTATGGCAGCGATGACGAGCAGCGACCATGGCCACAGATACATGGGCAGCTCGAGCAGGTACTTGCCGGGCGAATTGCGGTGCCCAGCGGCATACTGCAATTCTTGCGGCGCCTCGACGTGGGTGAAGCGGCCCACCAGGTTGTTCCAAAAGAACACCTTCAGATGAGCCGGCCCGTCCGGTCCCACGTAGACGGACCAGACCCATGTGAGGATGACCAGAGCCTGCACGCTCAAGCCGAGGTATAGCTCCCAGCGCCACAACTCGCGCCAGCGCCTTTCCCACACGACGAGAGTGACGATGGCGAGCGCCGGGACCACCCATGCCGCCGCACTCTTGCTCAAGAATCCCACCGCGAGCGCGGCATGCATCAAGGTATAGCCGCGCAGCCGCTCCCATGTGCCCCGGGCATAAAATCCCGCATAGGCGCCCAGCAACGCCACGGCGACGCTCGCGAGCAGGGGCGCATCGGTGGCCAGCCAGATCGCCACCTGGTAGGAGAGCAGGAAGGTGCTGATCGCCGCCGCTGCGGCGAGACCGGCCAGCGGGTCCACGCTGCGGCGTGCCAAAAGTCCGACACTGAGCGCGGTGACGAGCGCGTACAGAAGATTGGGCAAACGCGCCGCCCACGCCGAGGCGCCGAATTGCGCGATGGCGGCGCCCGCAACCCAATAGGCGAGCGGCGGCTTTTCGCAGAATGCCTCGCCCGCGAGCAGCGGAACCGCCTTATCCGCCTGCCAGCTCATGCGCCACGCGAGGTCCGCCTCGCGCGGCTCGTCCGGAGTCCAGTAGCCGCGCCCCAGGATGCCGACGCACCAGATCGAGCACAGCGCGGCCGAGAGCACCACCACCGAGGAGCGAGACGGGTTCAGCAAAGCAGTATACTAAGCGGTCTAACGAGGAGCGCGCATGGCATCTGCTGACTATACTGCACACGGCGCGGTGGCCGTGATTACCCTCAACAACCCGCCGGTGAACGCGCTCAGCTTGAATGTGCGCAAAGCCGTCGCCGACGGCCTGGAACGCGCCGCGAATGCCGAGCCGATCGGCGCCGTGGTCATCACCGGAGCGGGGGCGACCTTCTGCGGAGGAGCGGACGTGAGCGAATTCGGCGCTCCGCAAATGCTCGCCGCTCCGAACCTCGCGGACCTCTTGGTGATGATCGAGAATTTCCCCAAGCCCGTCGTTGCGGCGCTCAACGGGACGACGCTCGGCGGTGGCCTGGAACTCGCCATGACCTGCCATTACCGTGTGGCATCGGCCTCGGCGCCGCTCGGCCTGCCGGAAGTGAAGCTCGGCCTGCTGCCGGGCGGGGGCGGGACGCAGCGATTGCCGCGCCTCGCGGGCGCGGAGCGAGCCTTGAACATGATCGTCAGCGGCAATCCGGCCGCGGCGCGCGAGCTGGAGAGCACGAATCTGCTGGATTCCCTCATCGAGGGCGACGCGCTGGCGGCGGCGATCGATTTCATCCAGCGCAACGCCGGCGGCAGGTTGCCCCTGAAGAGGGCACGCGACATCACGGTCAAATTTCCGAATGCCGAAGCTTTCTTCGATTTCGCGCGCGGCGCCGTCGCTCCACTCGCCAGGAATTATCCGGCGCCGGGCAAGTGTATCGATGCCGTCGAGGCCGCGGTCACCAGGCCGTTCGACGAAGGCTCGAAAGTGGAGCGGACCGCCTTCGTGGAATTGCTGAACAGCACCGAATCCAAGGCATTGCGGCACGCGTTTTTTGCCACGCGCGCGGCGGCCAAGGTGCCGGATGTGCCGCCGAGCACGCCGCTGCGCGCCGTCAAGTCGGTCGCCGTCATCGGCGCCGGCACCATGGGCGGCGGCATTGCCATGAATTTCGCCAACATCGGAGTACCGGTCACGGTGCTCGAGACGAGTCAGGCAGCGCTCGACAAGGGCCTTTCGGTGGTGAAGAGGAATTACGAGAGCACGCTCAAAAAAGGCAGGCTGAGCGGCGCGGATTTCGACAAGCGGCTCGGGCTGATCAAGGGCACGCTCTCCTATGATGACATCACGAGCGCGGATCTCGTCATCGAGGCCGTATTCGAAGACATGCAGGTGAAGCAGCAGGTGTTCGAGACGCTCGATCAGAAAGCCAAGGCGGGCGCGATTCTGGCATCCAACACCTCGACGCTCGATTTGAACAAGATCGCCAATTTCACAGAGCGGCCGCAGGATGTGGTGGGACTGCATTTCTTCAGTCCCGCGAACGTGACCCGACTGCTCGAAATCGTGCGCGGCGCCAAGACCGCGAAGGACGTGATCGCGACAAGTTTGAGCATCGCGAAGCAGATCAAGAAGATCGGCGTCGTTGCCGGGGTTTGCGACGGCTTCATCGGCAACCGCATGTTGAACGCGTTTTTCCGACAGATGGAGCTGCTTCTCGACGTGGGCGCGCTGCCGCAGCAAATCGACAAGGCGCTGGAAAGTTTCGGCTTTGCGATGGGGCCGTTCAGGGTCGGCGATCTCGCCGGCAATGATATCGCCTGGTACATTCGCAAGCGGCTGTACGTCGAGTATCCCGATCGCTATTTTTCCAGGATTCCGGATCGCATCTGCGAATTGGGACGCTTTGGACAGAAGACCGGCGCCGGCTGGTACGATTACAAGCCCGGCGATCGAAACGCCGCACCGTCGGAATTGGTCACGCAAATCGTCCTGGAAGAGTCGGCGCGCTTGGGCTTGACGCGTCGTAAGGTGAGCGACCAGGAGATCGTCGAGCGCGCCCTGTATGCGCTGATCAACGAAGGCGCGCGCATCCTCGAGGAGGGCATCGCACTGCGCGCCTCGGACATCGACGTGGTCTACATCGCAGGTTATGGCTTCCCCGATTTTCGGGGCGGGCCGCTGTTCTATGCCGACACCGTCGGCCTGCCGAACATACTGCGCGCCATGCGCGGCTTTGCGCAGGGCTATCAGCCGGATGCATGGGTACCCGCGCCCTTGTTGACCAAGCTCGCCTCCGAGGATCGAGGGTTCTCCAGCTGGGGAAATCAGTCATGACCGACGCCGTAGTGGTATCGACCGCCCGCACCGGACTTGCCAAGTCCTGGCGCGGATCGCTCAACATGGCGCACCCCGTTACCTATACGGGCCACGTGCTGCGGCATGCCATCGAGCGGGCGCGCATCGATCCTGAGGAGGTCGAAGACGTCATCGTCGGGGCCACATTCCTGGAAGGCGCGGCCGGCGCGAACGTTGCGCGGCAGGTCGCGCTGCGGGCCGGCTGTCCGGTCAGCACAGCGGGTCTTTCCATCAACCGGTTCTGCTCCTCGGGGCTGCAGACGATCGCGCTCGCGGCTCAGCGGGTGCTGGCTGGTGAAGGCGAGATCTACGCCGCCGGCGGGTTGGAATCGATTTCCTGCATCCAAAACAGCGCGAACCATCGCATGTTGAAGGAGCAATGGGTCACCCTGCACAAGCCGGAGGTGTACTGGAGCATGCTTCAGACGGCCGAGACCGTCGCGAAGCGCTACGACATCGGGCGCCAGGCGCAGGATGAGTACGGGGTGCGGAGCCAGCTGCGCGCCGCCGCAGCGGCGCAAGCGGGACGCTTCAAGGAGGAGATCGTCCCCTTCACCACGATCATGGCCGTCGCCGACAAGTCGAGCGGCACGCTGGGAACCCAAGAGGTCACCTTGTCGGTCGATGAGGGAATCCGGCCGGACACGACCTATGAAGGGGTGGCAAAGATCCGTCCCGCGCTGCCCGGCGGGGTGATCGCTGCGGGCAATGCCAGCCAATTCTCCGACGGCGCCTCGATGTGCGTCGTGATGGATGCGAAGCGCGCCGAGAAAAAGGGCGTACCCGCGCTCGGCATCTTTCGCGGCTTTCAGGTCGCGGGCTGCGAGCCCGACGAGATGGGCATCGGGCCGGTGTTTGCCGTGCCGAAGCTGCTCGCCAAGGCCGGGCTCAAAGTGGACGACATCGGATTGTGGGAACTGAACGAGGCGTTCGCGGTGCAGGTCATCTATTGCCGCGACCGCTTAGGGATACCCGATGAGCGGCTCAACGTCGACGGCGGCGCAATCGCCGTCGGACATCCATACGGCGTCAGCGGATCGCGCCTGGTGGGACACGCGCTGATCGAGGGCAAGCGGCGAGGAGTCAAGTATGTCGTGGTCACGATGTGCATCGGCGGCGGCATGGGCGCCGCCGGTTTGTTCGAGGTCGCGTAGCTGCGCTGATGGCAGACACCGACTACGACACCTGGATCATCTGCCGCCACAAGTTCCCCGGCAGCGGCAAGAGTGCCGTCATCACGGTCAACGATTCGCTCGCGAAGCGGCTGACATTCCTCGACTATCCGTATCACGTATCGATAACCATCGACGCGGCGGCGAATGCGGTCGATGCAACGGGCCGGATCGGTGCGCATGAGAGCCAGCACCTGCTCGCCTTGAGCCGCCTGATCCGGGAGTCGATCGAGTCCGAGGACCAGCACATCATGGCGATCGTGCACGGAGCGGGAGGCCGCACGCTCGAGCTGCACGCGCGGGACGGAGCATCGGTTGCGCAACGCTTGAACGCATTGCAGCAGGAGAAGACCTGGGACCGGCGCTGGCGCTTCGAGGTCACCGGCGACCCGCAGGGAAAGCGATCGGAAGGGTGGCGCGAAATTGCGGCGGCCTCGCAGGAGCATCACCTGACGATGCACGTACCGCATTCGCGCGGCGGCGCATCGGCGGACCACCACCACTATTTGTTCTAGGAGTCTTTCATTGCGCCACATCGCCCCGCCGCTGTGCGTGATCGGGCAGCTTCTCGATCAGGGCGTCGAGCGCCTCGTACAGGTGGCGCGAGAACTCTGCACCGAGCAGCCGTTCGACGCGGGCGTACGCCGCCTCGATTTCCGGCGCCATGCGGGCGGCCAGGGCCCGGCTGCGCGGCGTCAGCGAAACCCGCACCCGGCGCTGATCGTGTGCCACGCGCTTGCGGTCCACGAAGCCGAGCTCCTCCATGCGCGAGAGGACTCCGGCAAGGCTCGGACTGGACAGGCGGCACAGCTCGCCGATCTCGCGGGGCTCGAGCGCTCCGGCATCGAGCAGCACGCGCACCACGCGCCATTGCTGTTCGGTGATCCCATGGGCGTTGAGCACGGGCCGAAAATGTCCGATCACGTGCTCGCGGGCCTGGAGCATCAGCAGCGGCAGGTTGCGGCGCTGCAACGGTGTCGATTTCGGGCGCATTCGGCGTGGCCTCGCGGCGGCGGCCCGAGCCGTTCTTGACAGGGCCGGCCATTAGTGGAACGATCACTAATATATTAGTGAGATTTTCCGGGGAGCGGTAGTGTTGGCAGCGGCCGGGTGCGATATTCGCTGTGACGTGGCGCCCTTCCGCTTGAGCGGCACCGTCTACGGCACGCTGCTCAATCACGCGAGCGCGCTCGCGGCGCTTCAGGGCAAGCTCGAGCTTCCGCCATACAATGCCCCGCCGCGCGCGCCGGTCCTGTACGTAAAGCCCCGCAACACGCTCGCCGGCTGCGGCGAGGCCGTCCGGGTGCCCGCCGCGGCCGCCGAGCTCGAGGTGGGCGCGTGCTTGGGAATCGTCATTGGACGCACGGCGTGCAACGTGCCCGAATCCCGGAGCCTGCAGCACGTCGCAGGCTTCCTTCTCGTCAACGACGTGAGCATTCCCCACCCGGACTACTATCGCCCGGCGGTGCGCTATAAAGCCCGCGACGGCTTCTGTCCGATCGGGCCTTGGGTCACGGCGCGCGAGGCCGTCGCGAACGCGGACGCGCTCACCATCCGCACCTACGTGGACGGCGCTTTGGTGCAAACGATGAGTACAGCCGACCTGCTGCGGCCGGTGGCGCGGTTGCTGGCCGACGTGACGGAATTCATGACGCTCGCGCCGGGCGACGTGCTCGCGGCGGGAGCCGCGGCGCCGGCGCCGCGAGTGCGCGCCGGCCAGACCGTCGCCATCGAGGCGGATGCCCTGGGCAGGCTCGTCAATCCGTTCGCGGCGGCCGTGGCATGATGCGTGCGCGCGTGGCGTTCGCGGGCGCGATTCACGAGGCGGCGCCGCTCGAGCGCGGCCGGGACGAGGGGCGCGTGCGCCTCGCGGATGGGCGCGTGCTCGGCGAAGAGGAGGTCGTCTGGCTGCCTCCGTTCGATGTCGGCACCGTGATCGCGTTGGGCTTGAATTACGCGGATCACCTCAAGGAGCTCGCGTTCAAACCCCAGGACGAGCCGCTGGTCTTTCTCAAGGGCCCGCAGACGCTGCTCGGCCATCGCGGCTTCACCCGCCGACCCGCCGAGGTGCGCTTCATGCACTACGAATGCGAGCTCGCCGTGATCATCGGCCGCCGGGCCCGGTGCGCGGCGCGCGCGCAGGCGATGCAGCACGTGGCAGGCTATTGCATTGCCAACGACTACGCGGTGCGTGACTATCTGGAGAATTGGTATCGCCCGAATTTGCGCGCCAAGAACCGCGACGGCGCGACCGTCTTGGGTCCGTGGCTGGTCGATGCCGGGGACGTGACGCAGCCGGCACACCTCAATTTGCGCACTTATGTCAACGGCAAACTCACCCAGCAGGGCAATACCCGGGACTTGATCTTCGACATCCCGTACCTGATCGAATATCTGAGCTCCTTCATGACATTGAATCCCGGCGATGTGATTCTTACCGGAACTCCGGAGGGCGTGGTCAACGTCGTGCCGGGCGACGAGGTGATCTGCGAGATCGACGGCTTGGGCCGGCTGGCGAACACCATTGTCGCGGACGCGGCGTATGCCCGTTGAGAACGTGCGGATTTTGCATCTGATCGACGGCGCCGCGGTGGAAGGCGCCGATTATTTCGAGACCGTCAATCCTGCGACGCAGGAGGTGCTTGGTCGGGTTGCGCGCGGCGGACCCAAGGAGGTCGACGCTGCGGTCGCCGCCGCGAAGGCGGCGTTCCCCGGATGGGCGGGCAAGCCCGCGGTGGAACGCGCGCGTCTGCTGCGCAAACTCGGCGACCTGATCACGGCACATGTCCCCGACATTGCGAGGACCGAGACTTTGGATACGGGTCAAGTGATCGCGCAGACGGCCAAGCAGCTCGTGCCGAGGTCGGCCGATAACTTCTACTACTTCGCCGAGATGTGCGTGCGCGTGGACGGGCACACGTACCCGACGCCGACGCACCTCAATTACACCCTGTTTCAACCCGTGGGGGTGTGCGCGCTGATCTCGCCTTGGAATGTACCGTTCATGACCTCGACCTGGAAGGTGGCTCCCGCGCTCGCGTTCGGCAATACCGCCGTGCTGAAGATGAGCGAACTGTCCCCGCTCACCGCGGCTCGCCTCGGGGAGCTCGCCCTGGAAGCGGGAATCCCCGCCGGCGTGCTCAATATCGTTCACGGTTACGGCGCGGAGGCGGGCGAGCCGCTGTGCCGGCACCCCGACGTGCGCGCGATCTCCTTCACCGGATCCACGGCGACGGGGAACCGAATCGTCAAGGCGGCGGGCTTGAAGAAGTTCTCGATGGAGCTGGGCGGCAAGAGTCCCTTCGTGGTTTTCGACGATGCGGATATCGCTCGTGCGCTGGATGCCGCACTGTTCATGATCTTCTCCAACAACGGTGAACGCTGTACTGCCGGATCGCGCATTCTAGTGCAGCAGACGATTTACGCGGATTTCGCGGAAGAGTTTGCCGAGCGTGCGGGGCGCCTTAAGGTCGGGGATCCGTTGGATGAGAAGACCATCATCGGGCCCATGATCAGCCCGGAGCACTTGGCGAAGGTGCGCCGCTACATCGAACTGGGCCCCACCGAGGGAGCGACGCTGCTCTGCGGGGGCGCGGATGCGCCGGCGCTGCCCGGGGAGCTCCGGAAGGGCAATTTCGTCAGGCCCACCGTTTTTGCGGACGTCGACAACCGCATGCGGATCGCGCAGGAGGAAATATTCGGCCCGGTGGCCTGCTTGATCCCCTTCAAGGACGAAGCCGACGCGATCTTCAAGGCAAACGACATCCCGTACGGCCTCTCGAGCTATGTGTGGAGCGAAAACCTGGGGCGCGCTCATCGGGTGGCGGGGGCGATAGAGGCCGGCATGTGCTTCGTCAACAGCCAGAATGTGCGCGACCTGCGCCAACCGTTCGGCGGCACGAAGGCGTCGGGCACCGGCCGCGAAGGCGGCACCTGGAGCTACGAGGTGTTCCTTGAACCGAAGAACGTCTGCGTCAGCTTGGGTTCGCACCACATTCCGCACTGGGGGGACTAGACGATGAGCCTGTATCAGATGCAGAAGTTTCTCTTCGACATCAACCGCAACATCGGCGTTCAACGGCAGTACCAGGCGGATCTGGCGGGGCTCCTGGATCAATATGACCTGACCGGCGAAGAGCGCGAGGCGATTGCAAGGCGCGATATCGGGTTGCTGTACGTGCTGGGCGCGAACGGCCAGCTGCTGATGCACTATGCGGCGTTTCTGGGCATGCCGTGGGCCGACTACATTGCGGCGATGCGCAAGGGAATCAGCCAATACGGTCCGGTGCGCGCCGGGATCTATCATATGACCACGGCCATGGACGAAAAGGTGGCCGGCGTATGAGTCTCGTGTTCGCGGGAATTGCGAGCCACGCACCCGGAATCACGGGCCGCGCGAACCTCGTCGATCCCGCCATCGCACAGGAATTCCACGGCGCCTATCGTGGGATGGCGCAGCGCCTGGCGGCTGCGCGGCCCGACGCGCTGATCGTGGTGGCGGCCGAACACTTCGCGAATTTCTTCATGAACAACATGCCCTCGTTCGCAGTGGGCATGGCCGACCGCTACGAGGGCCCGATCGAGGATCCGCAGTGGCTGGGCATACCGCATACCGCGGTGCCCGGCAGCGCGGCGCTTTCCAGGCGGCTCATCCGTGACATGATGCAGACCGTCGATCTTGCGTACGCGGAGGAGTGGAAATTCGATCACGGCATCATGGTGCCGCTGCATTTCCTGACGCCGCGCTTCGATCTGCCCGTCGTTCCGATGAACATCAACTGCCAGGGGCCGCCGTTGGCTCCGCTGCACCGCGCCTGGGCATTCGGCGAGGCGCTGCGTCGCGCCGCTGATTCGGTCCCCGAGCGCATCGGGCTCGTGGGCACCGGCGGTATCTCGCACTGGCCGGCTACGCCCGACTCCGGGAAAATCAACGAGGCCTGGGATGTTGAGTTTCTGCAACGCTGGCAGGCTAACGACCGGCCGGCGCTCCTGTCGTACACCGACGAGGCGACCTATCGCGACGCCGGGCAAGGCGGATTCGAGATCCGCACCTTCATCGCGGTGGCCGCGGCCGCGCGAGGCCGCGGCACGCTCGAGTACTACCGGGCGATTCCCATGTTCGCCGTCGGATGCACCATCGCGGACATGAGAATCGGAGAATGAAAGCATGTCGCACATGACGCTCGAGTACAGCGCCAATCTGCGCGCCGCCGGCCGTTTCGGGGCGCTGTGCCGCGAGCTCGCGCAATACATGACGGAGCTGCGCGTCGAGGGCCAGCCGGTGTTTCCGCCGGGAGGGGTACGGGTGCGCGCCATTCCATGCGAGGATTTTTGCATTGCCGACGGGAGCGTGCAGGACGCCGGGTTCGTGCACGCCATTCTGAAGATAGGCGCCGGCCGCAGCGCCGCCGCCAAACACGCCACCTGCACCGGTTTGTTCGACATCATGAAAGCGCACTTCGCAGCGCAGTACGCGGCGCAGGGGCTTGCGCTGTCGCTCGAGTTCATCGAGTTCAGCGAAAGCGGCACGCTCAAGCACAACAATTTGCACGCCCGCCTCAAGGCAGGATCCTGATCATGCTGCCGCCCGAGACCGTCCGCACGCTCGCCAAGCGCCTGTACGATGCGCGCAAGAGCCGCACCCAGCTGCGGCATTTTTCCGCGCAGCACCCGGGCATGACCGTGCAGGACGGCTACGCCATTCAGCGCGAATGGGTCAAAATGGAGATGGCGGACGGCCGAACGGTCAAAGGGCGCAAGATCGGCCTTACCTCGCGGGCGATGCAGCAGGCATCGCAGATCACCGAACCCGACTACGCTCCCTTGATGGATGACATGTTTTTCGACACAGGGAGCGACATTCCATTTGAGCGCTTCATCGCGCCGCGTGTCGAAGTGGAGCTGGCCTTCGTCCTCGCCCGCGATCTCAAGGGTCCCGGCGTGACGCTTTTCGAGGTCATGCGGGCCACCGAGTACGTGACGCCGGCTCTCGAGATCATCGATGCGCGCATCGAGCAGTTCGACCGCGACACGAAGGCGCCGCGCAAGGTGTTCGACACCATCGCGGACTTCGCGGCCAATGCCGGCATCGTCCTCGGCGGCCGGCCGGTCAAGCCCGACGCGGTCGACCTGCGCTGGGTCGGCGCGCTCCTCTACAAGAATGCCGTCATCGAGGAAACCGGCCTGGCGGCCGCGGTGCTCAATCATCCGGCGACCGGCATCGCATGGCTCGCCAACAAGATTGCATCCTATGACGAACAGCTGCGCGCCGGCGACGTCGTCTTGAGCGGCTCATTCACCCGACCCACCACCGCGGCGTGCGGTGACGTGCTGCATGCGGACTACGGCGCCCTCGGCGGTATTTCAATGCGTTTCATCTGACGGAGAGTCCCCGTGCAAATCCCCATCAATGCATTCAAGCAGGCTTTGCGCGACGGCAAGCCGCAAATCGGCCTGTGGATGGGAATGACGGATCCGATCGCGGCGGAGCTGCTGGCGAGCGCGGGCTTCGATTGCCTGGTGTTCGATGCCGAGCATTCGCCGAACGACCCGCGCAGTGTGCTGCCTCTGCTGCAGGCCGTGGCGGCGTACCCGGTGCACCCGATCGTGCGGCCGGCGCACGGTTCTGCGGAGCTGATCAAACTGTACCTCGATATCGGCGCGCAAACCGTGGTGGTGCCGATGATCGAGACCGCCGAGCAGGCTGCGCGGGTGGTGGCCGCCACGCGCTATCCGACCCGGGGAATCCGGGGTGTGGCAAGCGCCACGACGCGCGCATCGCGCTTCGGCCAGATCGACCAGTACTTTCAGCGCGCCGACGCCGAGATGTGCGTGCTGGTCCAGGTGGAATCGGTCAAGGGGCTGGGCAACCTCGAGGCGATAGCCGCGGTGGACGGCGTGGACGGTGTGTTCTTCGGTCCGGCGGATCTCGCGGCATCCATGGGATTGATCGGCAGGATGACGGACCCGATGGTGCGAACTGCGGTTGCGGAGGGCATCGCCGCGGTCAAGAGCGCGGGCAAAGCGGCCGGCACGCTGACCGGCGACCGGCAGCTCGCGCGCGACTACCTGGCGATGGGAGCGCTGTTCGTCGCGGTGGGCGTGGATGCGAGCCTGCTGCTGACGGCGGCGAAGGAGCTCGCCAGCGCCTTCAAAGGCGAGCGCTCGGTTGCGCCCGGCACTACCCGCCGGGGATAGCCATGATTCTGTACGGCTACCCGCTGAGCTCGGCCTCCTACCGCGTGCGCATCGCGCTCAACCTGAAGGGCCTCGAGGCAGCCGCGGTGACCAAACGGCTGCGCCAGGGAGAGCACCGGCAAGCAGACTTCTTGCAGCTCAATCCGCAGGGCTTCGTACCCGCGCTCGGTTTGGAGGACGGCGTGGTGCTGACTCAGTCAATCGCCATCATCGAATATCTCGAGGAGATGCATCCGCACCCGCCGCTGCTGCCGCAGGCTCCCGCGGCGCGCGCGCGCGTGCGCAGCTTGAGCCAGCTCATCGCCTGCGACGTGCACCCGTTGAACAATCTGCGCGTGCTGCAGTATCTCGAAGCGCGGCTGGGGCTGGACCAGAGCGCGCGCGACGCGTGGTACCACCACTGGGTGCACGCAGGATTTGCCGCGCTCGAGCAAGCGCTCGCACGCGATTCGTCCGCCGGCCGCTTCTGCCACGGCGAAGCCCCATCCATGGCGGACGTGTGCCTGGTGCCGCAGGTGTTCAACGCAAGGCGCTTCGCGGTGGACCTGAATCCCTATCCGCGCATCGTGGCCATCGATGCGGCGTGCCGCGAAATACCCGCCTTTGCGGCGGCCGCGCCGGAGCGGCAGGCGCCGTAGCGGGCAGCGGCTTGATTTCGGTGCGGTAGGATGAGCCGACGCGCAGCGACCTACTTCAGCGAATCTTTCACGCCTTCCTTGAGCTCACCGAGCTTCGCCTGAGCCTTGCCAAGGTTCTTTTGAACGTTGCCTTTTGCTTTGAGCGTCTGGTCGTCGACGAGCGTACCGGCGACTTCCTTGATGGTTCCTTTGACTTCCTCGACTCTGCCCTGCACTTGGTCCTTGTTAATGCCCATGAAATGCTCCTAAAAAAACAAATACCGGTAAGCGGCCGGCACGCCTTGCTTCAAAATTGTGGGACTCAACGGAGCCGCCAATCTAGGGCAGATCATCTGCACCGTCTGTACGGTGCGGTACGGATGGGCGATTCTTAAGATCGGCAGCCAGGCCCGCGGTGTGTGGGACAGCGCACCGACGCTGGTGTGCGGGCATGTTTAGCTCAAATCAATGCCCGCGCGCGGCAAAGGAGACTTCCATGCTCGACTACTCAATCCTCAAACCGGAAGGGATTCTGGTGCTTACGCCTGCGGCGCCCCTGAGCAGGGAGGATTTTGCCGGCCTGAGCGCTCTTGTCGACGGCTACCTCGCAACCCACACCAGCCTGCACGGCGTACTGGTGCACAGCGAATCGTTCCCGGGTTGGGACAGCTTTGCGGGTTTCACGGCACATGTTCGCTTCGTGCGCGAGCATGAACGAAAGATTGACCGGGTGGCAATAGTGACCAATAGCCCCATTGCAGGGGCGGCCGCCGCCTTCGCGAAGCTGTTCATCACGGCCGACATCAGGCACTTTGCTTTCGTGGACTACAAGACGGCTCTCGCTTGGTTGAAGGCTCCACGGGGCCACCAAGATGGACATGAGCGCGAGGTCAGTCCCGCGGGCCGCACCACGATCTATTAGCAAGACAACGTCGGCTTCGATCTGTCCTTCGGTGTTACGAAGAAAGGCCCTGCGAACAGGGCCTTCCGGTGCCTCTGAATGCTGAGCAACAGGCGGTCGTTAAGCGGCGGCCGCTAACAATTGCCAGTGCTTGGGCATGATCACCGCATCGATCACATGGATGACGCCATTTGTTGCAGGCATATCGGCCTGCTTGACGTGTGCTCCATTGACCTGTAAGCCAGAAGGCGACATCACCGCGGTCAGGGTACTACCCTGCAAGGTCATCACTTCCCCCGACCTCACGTCCTTAGCAGACACATGGCCCGCAACCACGTGATAACTCACAATGGCCTTGAGCTTTGCCGTGTCTTTGAGCAACGCATCGAGCGCGCCCGAGGGGAGTTTCTTGAATGCCTCATCGCTGGGTGCAAAGACCGTGAACGGGCCTTTCCCCGTCAGCGTATCGGTAAGGCCTGCCGCCTTAATGCCGGCAACCAACGTAGTGAATTTGCCCGCTGCGATCGCCGTGTCGACGATATTCTTTGAAGGGGGCGTATAGGTGCTGCCGCCGTGTTGACTGGTAGAAGCGTTTTTTGACTGTTCCATAAATAGTGACCTTGACGTATAGCCTGCAAGAATTTGCCGGCCAGCTCAGCTCGCATTGCGGCTGGGGAGGAGGAGTATGGGCCCTATGTGGACTGCGTGCGGGATTGGACGCAAATAAGGTGTGCTGGTGGCAAATGGTGCGCGAGACCTTGCAATCAACATGCGTGACGCGATTGAGTGGTAGGCTTCGCACGAACGCGCCTCAGATGGGGGGCACGCCGCGGCGGATGTCCGCCGAAAACGTCTCGCTCGCATCGGCTTTTTTGGCGCGCTCGCTGATGTACCCGAGAGCGCGTAGCTCCTCGAGCGTAAAGTTTCGGTCGAGGCCGCCGACGCGGTAGACGTATTCCGGCATATATCCCGACAGCAGCACGCGATAGTCGAAGGGCAAGTGTCCGACGATGCGCTTCATCATCTGGTACACCAGCGTCGTGCAATTGACGGTGATGGTGTGGTAGAAGCGCGGCGCGCGCACCAGGGTATTCGCTTCATCGACATAGGCCACAAACAACGAGCGTATGTCGGGCACCGCCATCCGTAGGCGATACAGATAGGCATCCTCCCCGCGCACGTTGGTGCGCAGGCGCACGATGTCGCGCTCGTCGGCAGCGATGATGCTGAGTTCGAATTCCTTGAAGAAGCCGCCGATCTCCGAATAGACTTCGTGCCTTTCGCGGCGAATTTCCACGGAGAAGGCGACGTGCTGGCCGTCCTCGAAGCCGAACGAAACCAGCATGTGGGCGATGGTGCGGCGGGACCAGTAGGACATGATCATGTCCACCGAGACCAGGCGTTCGAGATCGTAGCAGCGCGCTTCCCAGCGCGCGATGTACTCGGTTTGCGTGCGCCAGGCGAAGTTGCGCACGTTGCGCAGCGTGACGCGGTTGCCGTCGATCGTGCCGTTGGTCATCTGCGCCACGTCGTCGGCCCAGACGCGGTCGTTCGAGGGAATGAGTCGCCGCCACCAAACGAGGAGCGCGCCGAACGTCAGACCGAAACCCGCGAGCCCAAACGCGAAACGACCCCGCCACAGCGCCACGGTCCAGACGATGCACAGGGCGCCCCACAGCGCCGCGCTGAGGGCGCGCAGCCGCCCGCCGCCCGGCGCCTGGAACTTGAGCGCGAGCGCGCCCCAAATCGCGGGAATCGCTAGCAGCAGCGTGGCGATGAGCTCTGCCGCGACGCGCAGCAGGGCGGTGGCGCCCACGGTCACGGCACGCCGCGCTCGGCCAGGAAACCGGCGAGTATCCGCGCCGTATGGCTCTTGTTCGGCTTGCGCGCGATGCCGTCGGGATCGCCCTGGGCGACTACGCGTCCGCCGCCTGCGCCGCCTTCCGGTCCCAGATCGACGATCCAATCCGCTTCCGCCATCACGTCGAGGTTGTGCTCGATCACGACCACGGTATTGCCCGCATCGACCAGCCGCTGCAACACGTTCACCAGCTTCTCGACGTCGGCCATGTGCAATCCAACGGTCGGCTCGTCGAGCACGTACAAGGTGTGCTGGCCTTCGCGGCGCGCGATGTCGAGGCCGAGCGCGTCGGTTCGCACCTTCGCAAGCTCGGTGACCAGTTTGATTCGCTGGCTCTCCCCGCCGGAGAGCGTCGGGCTGGGTTGGCCCAGGCTCAGATATCCCAGGCCGACATCCGCCAGCAGGCTCACCGGATGCTGCACGCTGCGATGCGCCGCGAAGAATTCCGCCGCCTCGTCGACCGAGAGCGCGAGAGTTTCGCCGATGCTCTTGCCCCTGAACAAAATGCCGAGCGTCTCCGGATTGAAGCGCCGCCCGCCGCACACGTCGCAGAGCACCTGCACGTCCGGCAGGAAGCTCATTTCGATGCGCTGCATCCCCTGGCCTTCGCAGGCCTCGCAGCGCCCGCCTGCCGTGTTGAACGAAAAGCGGCTGGCCGTGAAGCCGCGGATGCGTGCCTCGGTCGTTTCCGCGTACAGCCGGCGGATCGCGTCCCAGAATCCGATATAGGTCGCAGGACAGGAGCGCGGCGTCTTGCCGATCGGTGTTTGATCGACCTCGAGCACTCGGCTGATCGATTGCCAGCCGGTGACCGATTCGCATCCTGCGACGGCGCTGTCGCCCCGCTGCAGCAGGCGCTTGAGGTTGCCCAGCAGCACGTCGCGCGCGAGAGAAGACTTGCCGGATCCCGACACCCCCGTGATCACGGTCAATCGGCCGAGCGGGATGCGCGCATCCGCCTTGCGCAGATTGTGCAGCGTTGCCCCGCTGATGCGGATCGACGGAGTGGCGCCGTCGACGGTGCGGCGCCGCGCGCGCGAATGCTTGAGCGGTGCCGCCAGGCACCGGCCGGTCGCCGAAGTCTGCAGCCGGGCGAGCTCCGTCGCGGTGCCCTGCGCGACCAGGCGGCCGCCGCGCACACCCGCGCCGGGGCCGAGGTCGATCACGTGATCGGCGCGGCGGATCGTGTCCTCGTCGTGCTCGACCACCACCAGCGTGTTGCCCTTGGCGCGCAGCCGATCGAGCGTGCCCAAGAGCACGATGTTGTCGCGCGGGTGCAGGCCGATGGTCGGCTCGTCCAGAACGTAGCACACTCCCTGCAAATTCGAACCGAGCTGCGCCGCCAGCCGGATCCGCTGCGCCTCGCCGCCGGAGAGGGTGGGGGCGGCGCGGTCGAGCTGCAGATAGCCGAGACCCACATCGCACAAAAACAGCGTGCGTGCGGTCAGCTCCGCGAGCAGGTCGCGGGCAATGTCGAGCTCGCGGCCGCGCAGCTGAAATCTGCGCACGGTGTCGGCGAACTCCTGCACCGGCAATCGGGTGAGAGCCGCGATCGATCGGCCGCGAAACAGCACGTGGCGCGCGACGGGATTGAGCCGTTCGCCGGCGCATTCGGGGCAGATCGCCGCAGCGGCGTCGTCCGCCTCGCGCCACTGCGCCTCCTCGCCGCTTTGCTCCTCGTCGAAGTCGGCCAGCTTGGCTCCGGTGCCGAAGCAGCTCAAGCACCAGCCATGCCGCGAATTGAAGGAGAAGAGGCGCGGGTCGAGCTCGGGAAAGCCGGTTCCGCAGTTCGGGCAGGCCCGCTTGGTCGAAAACACCGACGCAGCGCCTGCGGTGCCGCCGCCGCCGGCAGCCGCGGCATTCAGGATGTGCACCACGCCTCGGCCATGTTCCAATGCCGCGGCCAGCGCGCCGCGCAGTTCCGCCTCCCGGCCGGCGTGCACGACCAGCGAGGCAACCGGCAATTCAATGGAGTGTTCGACGAACCGGTCGAGCCGCGGCCATTTCGCCGTGGGTATGAGCGAGCCGTCGACGCGCAGCGCTGCGAAGCCCTTGCCGCGGGCCCATTTCGCGAGCGCCGCGTACAGGCCCTTGCGTGCGACGATCAGCGGCGCCAGCAGCATGATCTTCTGTCCGCGGCACTCCTTGAGCAGCCGCGCGGCAATCGCTTCGGCCGACTGCGGTTCGATCGCGGTCTCGCAAGCCGGGCAGTACTGGCGCCCGAGCTTCACGTACAGCAGGCGCAAGAAGTGATAGATCTCGGTCAGCGTCGCCACCGTACTCTTGCGCCCGCCGCGGCTGGTGCGCTGCTCGATCGCCACCGTGGGGGGTATGCCGAATATCGCATCGACGTCCGGGCGCGATGCGGGTTGAACGAACTGCCTGGCATAGGCATTGAGGGACTCCAGATAGCGGCGCTGTCCCTCGGCGAACAGAATGTCGAAGGCGAGGGTGCTCTTGCCGCTGCCCGAGATGCCGGTGATGACCGTGAACTGGTCGCGCCGCAAATTCACGTCGATGTTTTTCAGATTGTGTTCGCGCGCGCCGCGGATCTCGATGGCCTGCGGCGCCGAGGCATGCGCCGGCCGCGCCTCTGCATCGTGCACCGCATGAAACAGCGACGAGGGCTGCAGCGATTCGCGCAGCGCCCGTCCGGTGTGCGAGCCGCTCATCCGCATGATGCCGGCGGGCGTACCGACGCCGACCACGGCGCCGCCCGCCTCGCCTCCCTCGGGGCCGAGCTCGATGATCCAATCGGCCGCGCGCACCACGTCCAGGTTGTGTTCGATGACCAACAGCGAGTGGCCGGCCTCGATCAGCCGCCTGAAGGAGCGCAGGAGCTTGGCCACATCGTCGAAGTGCAGGCCGGTGGTCGGCTCATCGAACAGAAACAGCGAACCGCGCGCGAGCCCGGCGCCGCGCTCGCGCACCGCGTTCTGCGCCAGATGGCCGGCGAGCTTCAGCCGCTGCGCTTCCCCGCCCGAGAGCGTGGGCACGGGTTGGCCGAGTCGCAGGTAGCCGAGCCCGACCTCCACGAGCGGCGCGAGGCGCAGACACACTTCGGTGTCGGCGCGAAATACCGCCAGCGCCTCGGAAACCGTGAGCTCGAGGACCTCCGCGATGGAGAGCGGCGAGAAGCCCTCGCGCGATAGCTTGCATTCGAGGATTTCCGCACGATAGCGCCGGCCGTTGCAGTCGGGGCAGCGCAGATACACATCGGACAGAAACTGCATCTCCACGTGCTCGAAGCCGTTGCCGCCGCAGCTCGGGCAGCGGCCGTTGCCGGCGTTGAAGCTGAAGGTGCCGGCCGTGTACTTGCGCTCGCGGGCCTGCGGCAATCGTGCGAACAGGTTTCGAATGGCATCGAAGGCGCCCACGTAGCTCGCGGGATTGGAGCGCGTGGTGCGGCCGATGCGGCTTTGATCGACCATGACGACCTGGTCGATGCGCTCGACGCCCTGCAGGCCCCGATGCCGGCCGGGATTCTCGGTGGGCTTCCCCTTGGCGCGCTGCAGCGCGGGGAACAGCACGTCGTGCACCAGCGTCGACTTGCCGGAGCCGCTGACGCCCGTCACGCAGACCAGGCGGCGCAGCGGTATCTCGACGTCGATGTCCTTGAGATTGTGCTCGCTGGCGCCCAGGATGCGCAGACTCCCGGCCGAGGCGCGCTCCGGCGGCGCATGCGGCGCATCGACGCGCCTGCGGTGAAACAGGTAATCGGCGGTGAGCGAGCCCTTCGCCGCGGCGAGCTCGGTGATGCGCCCATCGAAGACGATTTCGCCGCCGTGCTCGCCGGGGCCCGGCCCGATGTCGAGAAGCCGATCGGCCGCCTGCATCACCTTCGGATCGTGTTCGACGACGATCAGCGTATTGCCCGCATCGCGCAGCCGTTGCATGACGCCGGTGATTCGACCGACATCGCGTGCATGCAATCCGATGGAAGGCTCGTCCAGCACGAACAGGGTGTTGACCAGCGAGGTACCGAGCGCCGTGGTCAAATTGATCCTCTGCACTTCGCCGCCGGACAGCGTGCGCGATTGGCGGTCGAGATTGAGGTACCCCAGACCGACGTCGGTGAGATAGCCAAGGCGCGCGCGGATTTCGCGCAGCAACAGCTCGGTGGCCTCACCGAGCGGCGCGGGCAAGGCCAGGGTGCCGAAGAAGCGGCGGCACTCCTCGATCGGCAGCAGCATCAATTCGCGGATGTTGACGCCGGGTTGGCCGACCCGCCACAGCAGCGCCTCCGGTTTCAGGCGCGCGCCGTGACACGCCGTGCATTCGGTATACGAGCGGTATCTCGAGAGCAGCACCCGGATGTGCATTTTGTACGCCTTGGTCTCGAGCCAGGCGAAGAATCGCTTCACGCCGTACCAGACGTGCTTGGTCCATTCGCCTTCGCCGTCGAGCACCCAGGCGCGCTGCGCCTCGGTGAGCTCGCTCCAGGGCGCATCGGTCGGGATGGAGCGCTTGCGGGCGAACTTGAGCAGATCCGCCTGGCACTCCTTGTAGGATTCGGTTTGCCAGGGCTTGATGACGCCTTGGCGAAGCGACAAGGACGCGTCCGGAATGACCAGGCCGTAGTCGACGCCGATGCTGCGGCCGAAGCCGCGGCACACGTCGCAGGCGCCGATCGGGGAATTGAAGCTGAAGGTGCTCGGACTGGGATCCTTGTAGGCGATGTCGCAATCTGGACAGTGCAGATCGGTGGAGAATCGCCAAGGCGCCGGCGCCGCCGCTGCGTCGGCTTGCGGATAGACGTCGAGGCGTCCCTGCCCGACCTTGAGTGCGGCCTCGATGGCATCGCCGGCGCGCGCGGCTTCGACGCTCGACCAGCGAAATCGGTCCTGCACGACGTGCAGCGAATTGCCGCGCACTTCGTGAATGCGCGTGTAGCCCTGGCCAGAAAGCAGCGCCTTGACTTCCGCTTCGCTGAAGTTCTCGGGGATGGCGACGGGGAAGGTCAGCAGCAGGCGCGGATCGCCGCCGTCGTGCGACCTCTGCGCGAGCGCCGCGCGGATGCTCTCAGGGGTGTCCCGGCGCACCGGCAATCCGCAGCCGCGGCAATGCAGGACGGCGGCGCGCGCGAACAGCAGTTTCAGGTGATCGTTCAGCTCGGTCATGGTGCCGACCGTCGAACGCGAGGTGCGCACCGGATTGGTCTGGTCGATGGCGATCGCCGGCGGAATGCCGTCGATGCGATCGACCAGAGGCCTGTCCATCCGGTCCAGAAATTGCCGCGCGTACGGCGAAAAGGTCTCGACGTAGCGGCGCTGCCCTTCGGCATACAGCGTGTCGAACACCAGCGATGATTTCCCGGAACCGCTCACCCCCGTGACAACGATCAATTCGTTGAGCGGGATGTCGAGGTCGAGATTCTTGAGATTGTTCTGGCGCGCGCCGCGAATGCGGATGGCATCCGCGCGTGACGGATCTAGGGGTGGCATGTTCCCGAAGTTTACCCGGGAATCGAGATGTCCCGTAGGGTTCGCGCCGCTTTCGGACTGGTAGGCGGTGGAAGCCTGCCGTTAGTGGCCGGCGAATTGCTCCATCATCAGGCCGGTACCACCGCGCGTGACATGCGCCACGATGGCCGTGCGGCGGTGGATCTTCGTCACCAGCCCCAGGTTGATCGCGAACGCGAGCTGTACCTGCTGTCCCTTGCGCAAACCCAGATTTTCCGTCTCGACGAACACGCCGTTGGCGCTCAAATTCTTCGCCTTGCAGATTCGGCTTTTGCGGCCCGACATGACGACGTAGACCGTGGTGCGAGCGCGGTGGCGGGTATGCAGACGACGCTCCATCCGGATGGGTCCCTTGATGATTCGTAACTGGGGAGAAGCCATTATGCACATCCGCGCGGCGTTCGCGAAGCACTCAATGTCGAGGCTGCGGTTATGTAAAGTTTCAACGGCCGGGGCCGCCGGCCGGGCCCGCCGGCGGCGCAACTTCGACTGACAGGCGGACAAATCCGCGCGGTCCCTTGGGCGGATCTAAAGGACGTCTTTGCGCCGAATCGCGAGTTGCTCGGGCGCTTCGATGCCCATCTTGACGCGCCGGCCGGTGCCGCCGAGCAGCGTGATCAAAATCGGCCCATTGGCGAACAGCTGTGCGAGGGTCATGCTCCCGTCCACGCCGTCCGCGGGCTGTATCACGATCGATTCGTCCGCGCGGCGACTCAAAACCAGCATGGGCGTCAAGCCTTCGCCAGCGCACGCAGCGCTTTGGCGAGGGTCTTTCCCTGAGAAGTGTAGGTGACCGGCGAACCGCCGCGCACGACGCCTATGAGCTGCTGGATCTGCCCACGGCGTAAATTGATGATGTGGCCGTTGATCTCGTTCGCCATCCGGCAGCCGCTCATCAATTCCATCAGCGTATGCCAGCGTCCGGCGACCGTCGCCGCGATGCCGGTGCCGCGGGCGACACTGGTCCCGGGCAAACCTTGGTCTGCGACCGCAGCGAGCGCGCGTCGCTCGTCCTCGAGCTTTTCAATGTTCCCCAGAAGCTGGATCTTTTCTGCGGCCCGGTGCTCGACCGCCTCGGGTGAGGCGCCCGTCAATGCCGCGCGCTCGGCGTCCAGGGTTGCGGCGAGCATGCGCGCGATCTCAATCTCGCGATCCAGCAAATCCTCGAGACGGCGGCGCGCATCATCGTTCATGGGCCTACTTCAGCCCGCTTTCGAACTGCAGCAGCTTGTCGGCGACGCTGGCCGAATCGACCTTGTAGGTGCCGTTGCTCACCGCCTGCTTGATCGCGGCCACCTTCGCCGAATTGACCGCGGGGGCTTGCGAGATGGCATCCGAAAGCTTCTGCAGCGAGCGGGCGGAGTCCGTCAGCGTGACGTGATCCCCGGTCTGCGACGTGGTGGCTGCCGCCGCGGAGGCTTCACCCTGCGACCTGTCAACGCTGCCGGTGCTCGAACCCTTGGGAGGCGCGAGCGGCTCGGTCGTTGAAATTCCACTGATTTTTGCAGACACCGAAATCTCTCCTCGGGCGAGCAGCAGCCCTTGCCCTGTTTATCGTCGGGGAATGGATGAACTTTAACGATTTCCGCTCAAGTCGACCTGCTACGTCTCTTATCGGCTGTGACGTGGTTCACTGAAGGGCTATTGAAAAATAATTTCGACGACCTGTTCAGACCGTGCAATCCCCTCCACGATCTTGCCCGACGACAGATTTTGAACCCTCACCCGCTGATTGACCAGGCCGTCGCTCAATGCGCGGCCGGCCATGCGCACGCTCAAACCGCCGGCATCGGCCACCAAGGTGACCATTTGGCCGCGCTGAATCGCTTTGGTGCCCATCAGGAATTGGTTGGTGACGACGGCTCCGCTCGAAATCGGCCGGCTCACCGTGAGTCCCAGCGCCACCGTCGGATCATCCAGATAGCCCGGCGGAAGCTCCGATATATCGCGCTGCTCGACCCGCACGTCCTGCTCGGACAGCACGCTGCCGGCGACGATGGCGTGCGCGGCGATCGTTACCTTGGTGGTGCCGACCACACGCACGGGCACGTAAATGTGCCAGTGGGGGACGCCGGGACAGCGCAGCTCGACCAAAATTCGGTCGCGCATATGCCCGCCCGGGCCGATCACCGGCTTGACCGGCAGGTTGCAGCGATCCAGCTGCACGTGCGGATCTATCGGGCCGGCCACCAATCGCTGCCGGTCGGTCAACGGCGGCAATTGCAGCGCGGCCTCCGACTTCGCCAGCGCCTCCAGCTGGGCGATATCCTTAAGGTCCGCCGCGAGCGCAGGGGCAGCCGCGAGATATGCACCGCAAAGCCAATGACGGTATTTTGACGAAATTCGCATGGTCCTTCAGTAGCTAGCAAGCGACGTGCCAATGGGCCGCGCACCGGTGCAACCTCGCGCCTGCCTCAATGCGCCCTGTGCCGCTGCCGGCCGACCACGGCAGGCCGCGGCGGCAATTCCTTGCCGCAATCCCAAGCCGATGGCTATCCGCGGCGCAGGCGAAAAGCCAGTCGGGGGCCTGAAAGCTGATTCGCGCCCCTGTGCAACGCCTGCTTGCCGGTTGGCACAGCTCTTGCTTCGCTGGTACCTCGAGGAGCATTTACGCCCATGTTTGAGAACATCTTCGGGATTCACGAGCAAGCGCTGATGCTGCACGGCCAGCGCCTCGGCGTGCTGGCCGCAAACCTCGCCAATGCGGATACGCCGGGGTACAAAGCGCGGGACATCGATTTCAGCGCGGTGCTCGCGCATACCCAGGGCGAAACCCAGCTGCCGCTGCAGGTGACCCACGCGGCGCACCTCACCTTCAACGACGGCGAACTGCCGGCAGGCGACTTGAAGTACCGCAACCCTTATCAGGCCTCGCTCGACGGCAACACCGTGGAAATGCCGGTTGAACAGGCCGCATTTTCAGAGAACAACGTGCGCTATCAGGCAAGCCTCAACTTCATCAATCTCAGGATATCCGAGCTGCAGTTCGCCATTGCCGGGCAATAACTGCTTCTCGCAGGAGCCATCATGTCGCTGTTCAATGTCTTCAACGTCTCCGGCAGCGCTTTGAATGCCGAAACGATCCGGCTCAATACCACGGCCAGCAATCTCGCCAACGCGGAAACCGTCAACGGCGATGCGACCAAGGTGTACCGCGCCAGGCATCCGGTGTTCCAGGCGATGATGAGCACCGAGGCCGGCGGTTTCGACGATCAGGATGCCTCGACGGGCGTGCGTGTGCTCGGCGTCGTCGAAAGCACCGCGCCGCCGCTGCGGACCTACCAGCCCGGCCACCCGCTCGCCGACAAGGAAGGCTATGTCTACACCTCGAACGTCAATTCGATCGAAGAGATGGCCAACATGATTTCTGCGAATCGATCCTTCGCGACCAATATCGAGGCCATCAACACGGCGCGGGATCTGTTGCTCAAAGTGATTTCAATGGGCCACTAGCCTTAAGAACCAAACCCTAAAGAACCATCATGATCATCAATCAAACTCAAGCCTCGAGCACCCCGGGCGGCACCGGCGGCACCGGCGGCACCGGCGGCACCGCCACTTCGGGCGCCACCGGAACGAACTCGAGCTCCGGCGCCTCATCCGCGACGGCTGCCAACGGGGTCACGCTGGGCGGCACCGATTTCTTGACGCTGATGCTGGCGCAGCTGCAAAACCAGGATCCGACCAGCCCGGTCGACAGCAACGAGTTCTTGAGCCAGCTCGCCTCCTTGAGCGAGGTGCAGGGCATCACGCAGCTCAATACCTCGTTCACGGCGCTGTCGAATTCCCTGGTTTCCAGCCAGGCCCTGCAGGCCTCTTCGCTGCTCGGACATCAGGCGCTCGTCGCCAGCTCGACCGCCACGCTCGCCACCGCCGGCGCCGCGCTGTCCGGCGCAGTGAGCGTGCCGCAGACCAGCTCGCAGGTCGTGCTCAACATCTCGAACAGCAGCGGCGTTCTGGTGCAGTCGCTCAATCTCGGCGCGCAGCCGGCCGGGCTGGCCAATTTTTCATGGAACGGTCACACGTCCAACGGCTCCGCGGCGCCGGCGGGCACCTATACGTTGAGCGCGCAGGTCGCCGGCGCCGGCGGCGGCAGCGCGATCAGCACGCTGGTCAACGGCACCGTCGACAGCGTCACCATGGGCTCGGGCAGCACCGGGCTCACGCTGAACATCGCAGGGCTCGGCAGCGTGCCGTTCTCGAGCGTTCAGCAGATTTCAAACTAATTCCTTCAGGAGCAGATACATGGCTACATTCAGCATCGCGCTATCGGGCTTGAGCGCCGCCAACTCGGCGCTCGACATCACTTCGAACAACATCGCCAATGCCGACACGGTCGGCTTCAAGAATTCTCAAGCGGAGTTCGCCGACGTGTACGCCTCCGGCGCCGTCAATCTGAATGCCTCGACGGCCGGCGAGGGCGTGCGGCTCGTGGCGGCGGCACAGCAGTTCAACCAGGGCAATATCAACACCACCTCATCGGCGCTCGACCTGGCCATCAGCGGCAACGGCTTCTTTACGCTGAACGGCCCGACCGGCAATATCTATACGCGCAACGGCGAATTCTCCGAGGATGCCAACGGCAACGTGGTGAGCACGACCGGGGAGGATCTGCAGGTGTATCCGCCGCTCGCCAATGGCGGGTTCAATACCGGCGCGCTTGAGACCTTGAATCTCAACACCGCACAGAGCGCTCCGGTGGCGACCACCACGGGCGCCGTGATCTTGAATCTGCCGTCGAATGCGACCGTGCCGACGCAGGCGCCGTTCGATCCGACCAATCCGAACACCTACACTCAGTCGACCTCGACCACGGTGTACGACTCGCTCGGCAATTCGTATCCCGCCACCTTTTATTTTACCCAGACCGCCGTGCCCGGCCAGTGGACGGTCAACATGACCGTCAACGGTACCCAGGTGGGCGGCGCGCAGAATCTGACGTTCTCGAACACCGGCAATGTCACGGCGCCGGCGGGCGGCGGGCTCAACTTCGCGGGCTTCAATCCGCCCGACGGCGCGCAGGCCATGACCATGGCGTTCAACTTCGGCCAGAGTACGCAGTTCGGCACGCAGTTCGGAGTTACCTCGATCACTCAGAATGGCTACACCACCGGTCAGCTGTCCACCGTGTCCATCGACCCCACCGGCATCGTGTCCGCCGTGTATACCAACGGGCGGTCGACGCAGCTCGGACAACTCGCCATCGCCAATTTCCCGAATCCGCAAGGACTGCAGCAGCTCGGCAACACGAATTGGGCGCAGACATTCGCTTCGGGCACGGTGGTTCAGGGCACGGCGGGATCCGCCGGCTTCGGCAGCATTCAATCGAGCGCGCTGGAAAGCTCGAACGTCGATTTGACCACCGAGCTCGTGAACATGATCACGGAGCAGCGGGCGTTCCAGGCCAACGCCCAGGTCATCACCACGGCCGACCAGATGTCGCAGACCGTCATCGGCATCGCCACCAATGGATAGAGGGCTTTATGTGGCGATGACCGGCGCGAAGCAGATCATGCAGGCGCAGGCCGTCAACAATCACAACATCGCGAACGTCAATACGATCGGCTTTCGCGCCGACGCGGTGTCCTTCGTGAGCCAGCCTATTTACGGCGTCGGGTATCCGACCCGCGTGAATGCGGTGGCGAACGACGCCGGCACCGACTTCTCGAGCGGCGTCTTGCAAAGCACCGGCCGCGATCTCGACGTGGCGGTCAACGGCTCGGGCTACATCGCGGTGCTCGGCACGGACGGCAAGGAGGCCTATACGCGGGCCGGCGATCTGCGCGTCACGGCCGACGGAGCGGTGACGACGGCGAGCGGCCTTTCGGTGATGAGCGAGTCGGGTCCCTTGAACGTGCCACCGTCGACGACCGTCACCATCGGCAACGATGGCACCGTCTCGGTGGTTCCGCTCGGCCTGAATCCCATAGGGATCTCGCCGACCGATCGCGTCAAATTGGTGAACCCACCGCCGCAGACCCTGCAAAAGGGCGACGACGGATTGCTGCGGCTCAAGGACGGCACCCAGGCTCCGACCGATCCGAATGTGACGCTGACGTCGGGCATGCTGGAATCGAGCAACGTCAACGCCGCGCAATCGCTGATCAACATGATCGAGCTGCAGCGTTTGTATGAATTTCAGGTCAGGAGCATGAACTCGGTCGATCAAAACGAGCAGACCGCTGAACAGCTGATGTCGAATGCCTCGTAACGCACAGCAAGGAATTTAACAATGAATCTCGCATTATGGTCGGCAAAGACCGGCCTCGACGCCCAAAACACCCAAATGGCGATCATCGCCAACAATCTCGCCAACGCGAACACCACGGGCTTCAAATCTCAGCGCGCCGCCTTTCAGGATCTGATGTATCAGAACATCCGCCAGGTCGGCGCGCAGAGCACGCAGAACACGCAGTACTCGACCGGGCTCACTCTGGGCACCGGCGTGCGCATCGTTGCCACCGAGGCCAATTATGCGCAGGGCAGCGTGACGACGACGAACGGTCCGCTGGATATGTCGATCAATGGGCACGGCTTCTTTCAGATCACTCTGCCCGACGGCACGATCGCGTACACGCGCGACGGTTCGTTCACCATGGATAACCAGGGAAACGTCGTGACCGCGAGCGGCTATCCGCTGCAGCCTGCGATCACCATCCCGGCGGGTACGCAGTCGGTCACCATCGGCGCCGACGGCGTGGTCACGGCGGTGGCGGCAAGCGGGAAAGCCACGCAAATCGGACAGGTGCAGTTGGCGGACTTCATCAACGAGCAGGGTTTACAGCAGATGGGCAACAACCTCGCCATCGAGTCTGCGGCGAGCGGCTCGCCGCAGACGGGCACACCGGGGGCCAACGGACTGGGCGTGATCCAGGAGGGCGCCCTGGAGACCTCCAACGTGAACACGGTGACCGAGCTCGTCAACATGATCGAGTGCCAACGCGCCTACGAGATGAACTCCAAAGCGATCACCACCACCGATCAGATGCTGCAATACCTGACGACCAACCTATCATGAGATTGGACGCCGCCATCAGGACGGTCGCGATCGCGCTTTGCGTGGCGCTCGGCGCGTGCTCGATGTTTCCGGCCAAGGATCACAAGCCCGATACCGTCGTGCCGCGGGCGCTGCCGCCGCCGGCGCCGCGCACGGATGGCGCCATCTACCAGGCCGGGCAGGAAATGGTGCTGTTCGCGGATCTCAAGGCGCGCCACGTCGGCGACGTGCTGACCATCGTGTTGAACGAGTTGACCAACGCCAGCAAGAATGCGGCCACCACGACCTCGAGAACATCCGCGGTGACGGACACCGGTCCCACGCTGTTCGGCAGATCCATCACCACCAAGGGCGTCCCGATTCTCGACACGACTCTCTCCGGCTCGCACACGTTCGACGGCCAGGGCACGAGCTCGCAGGGCAACAGCCTGGTCGGCAGCCTCACCGTGACGGTGGTCCAGGTCGAGAGCAACGGCAACCTGATCGTGCAGGGCGACAAGACTCTGAAGCTCAATCAGGGCGATGAGTTCATTCACATCTCCGGCGTGGTGCGGCCGGCGGACATCGCGAGCAACAACAGCGTGACCTCCGACAAGCTGGCGGAGGCCCACATCAGCTATTCGGGCAAGGGCGTTCTCGACAATGCCAACCGGATGGGCTGGCTGACGCGATTCTTCAACTCGATGTTCTCGCCGTTCTGAACAAACCCCTCATGAGCACGCTCAATCGAAGCTGCGTCACGGTGTTCCTCCTCCTGGCGGCGGCCTCTTTCGCGCGCGCCGAACGCATCAAGGACATGGCACAGGTGCAGGGCGTGCGCACCAACCAGCTGGTGGGCTACGGCCTCGTGGTCGGTCTCGACGGCACCGGCGATCAAACCAGCCAGGCGCCCTTCACCATTCAGTCGCTCACCAACATGCTGGCTCAGATGGGGGTGGTCGTGCCCTCGAACGTCACCCCGCAGCTCAAGAACGTCGCGGCGGTGTCCGTGCACGCGGTCATGCCGGCGTTCGTCAAGCCCGGACAAACCATCGATATCACGGTCAATTCCATTGCGAACGCCAAGAGCCTGCGCGGCGGCTCCTTGCTGCTCACGCCCTTGCACGGACTCGACGGCCAGATCTACGCCATCGCGCAGGGCAACCTGATCGTCAGCGGCTTCGGCGTCCAGGGCAACGACGGCTCGAAGCTCACGGTCAACGTGCCAAGCTCGGGCCGCATCCCCAACGGCGCGACCATCGAACGCGCCGTGCCGACGCAGCTCGCGCAGGGAGATTTCATCATCCTCAATCTCAACGACCCGGATTTCACGACCGCGACGCGCTTGGCGGCGAGCGTGAACAAAGGCATCGGCGAGGGCATCGCCAGCATCATCGACGGCGGCTCGGTGCGGGTGCAGGCGCCCTTGGATATCACTCAACGCGTCGCATTCCTGTCCACGGTCGAGAACCTGCAGGTCGAGCCCGCGAGCGCGGCGGCCAAGGTGATCATCAATTCGCGTACCGGAACGGTCGTGATCAGCAGCCACGTGACGGTAAGCCCGGCGGCCGTGTCGCACGGTTCGCTCTCGGTGAGCATCAAGGAGGAACAGACGGTGAGCCAGCCGGCGCCGTTTTCCAACGGCAAGACCACCGTGGTCAGCAATACCGCGATCAACGTCGATCAAGGCAACAATCGCATGTTCCTGTTCAAGCCCGGGGTCGAGCTCGAGCAGATCGTGCATGCGGTCAACGAAGTCGGCGCCGCACCCGGCGACTTGGTGGCGATATTGGAGGCGCTCAGGGAAGCCGGTGCGCTGCAGGCCGAGCTGATCGTGATCTAGTTGCTCCCGATGACCACGCCCTCGACATCCCTCTCACCGATTGCACCCGCGGCCGCCGCCGCGCCGGCGGCGAGCACCTATACCGACCTCAACGGGCTGGCTGCACTCAAGAACGCGCCCTCTTCGCCCGAGACGGTGCGTGCGGTGTCCCAGCAGGTCGAAGCGCTGTTCCTGCAGATGATGTTGAAGAGCATGCGCGACGCGACCGCGGCCGACGGGGAAACCGACAGCAATGAAACGAGCATGTACCAGGACATGTTCGACAAACAGGTCGCGCTCACCTTGAGCAAACATCAGGACCTCGGCATCGCGCGGTTGTTCGAGCGCCAGCTCGGCGGCAAGCAATCGCCGGCTGGAGGCTCGCCGGCGACCGCGCCGCTGCCGCGGACGGGGCCGGTGCCTACGGCGCGCGGCGCCGATGCCGACGGCCGGGCGCAAGCCTCGGCCGCGGATTCCGCCAGCGCCGAGCACGCCGTGCAATTCGTCGGTGAGGTACTGCCGACCATTCGCCGCGCCGCCGTCGCCCTGGGGGTCAATCCGTTGGGGTTGCTGGCACAGGCCGCCCTGGAGACCGGGTGGGGCCAGCGCATGCCGCGCACCACCGACGGCAGCCCGAGCCTCAACATGTTCGGCATCAAGGCGGGTGAGGAATGGCGCGGCGCGCGCGCGGTCGCAGACACCGTGGAATTCAGCGGCGGGGTCGCGAGCCAGCGGCGTACGGCCTTTCGGGCCTACAGTTCGATCGAGGAAAGCGTCAGCGACTTCGCTAGTTTGCTGTCGAACTCGCCGCGCTATCGCGACGCGATTGCCGGCGGCGGCAGCGCGCAAGCGTACATCCAAAGCATCGCCAAGTCGGGATACGCCACCGACCCCGAATACGGGAATAAGTTAAATCAGATATTGAACAGCAGCACCCTGCGGGCGGCGCTGAAAACGCAGGCGGCAGCACTGTAGAAACGCCGGCGCCTGCCGATAGAGCGGGAGCGGGAACTGCCGATGCTTCGGTCGCGGAGTAACGATTGTGTCGAACATTTTTGGAATCGATATATCCGCGCTGCAGGCGTTTCAGCAGGCCATCGCGGTTACGAGCAATAACGTCGCGAATGCCAGCACGCCCGGCTACGACGTAGAATCCATCGACCTGTCGGCGGCGGCGCCGCAGGAGTCCGGCGGTGTTCCGATCGGATCGGGGGTCGTGGTCTCGGGCGTCACCCGCGCGTACAGTCAGGCGGCCGCGAACCAGCTCAACGCCTCGCAAAGCAGCCTGGGGCAGCTCACCGCGCTGCAAAACTACACCAGCCAGATCGACAACCTGTTTGGCACCACGGCCGGGGGCTTAAGCAGCGCGCTGCAGACCTATTACAGCGGGTGGTCCGCGGTTGCCGACAATCCGACATCGAGCGCTGCGCGCGAGGCGCTGCTCGGCGACGCGCAGGCTCTCGCCGGCAACCTCAACACCACCAGCACCCAGCTCAATGGGCTGAATTCGGACGTCAATTCGCGCATCTCCGCCGACGTTCAGCAGATCAATTCGATCGGCGCGCAGATCGCCAACCTGAACCAGCAGATCGTGAGCAGCGGCGTATCCGCGACCGGTCAACAGCCCAACGAGCTGCTCGATCAGCGGGATACTCTGGTATCGAATCTCTCCCAGCTGGTGGGCGTGACCACCACCACCGACAGCAACGGCGCCTTGAATGTCTTCATCGGCACCGGCCAGCCGCTGGTGCTGCAAAGCGCGACCACCACGCTCTCCACGGTGCCGAATCAGTTCAATGCGTCGCAGCTCGAAGTGGCGTCATCGACCTCGGGCGGCAACTCGATCTCGAGCTCGATCACTTCCGGAGATCTCGGCGGCCTGCTGGCGGCGCGCAACCAGGCGATCGATCCGGCGCTCAATCAATTGGGCCAGATCGCCACGGCGGTCGCACAGAGCGCCAACTCGCTGCAGAACTCGGGTCTCGATCTGTCCGGCCGGCTGGGCGCGAATCTCTTCTCCGTGGGCGGGCCGCAGGCCACCGCGTCGTCCGCCAACACCGACAACACAACGGTGAGCGTCACCGTCGCCAGCTTGGGAGCGCTGACCGCGGACAACTACGTGCTTTCATACAACGCGGGGGCCTATACGTTGACCGACGCCGCCACCGGAGCCAGCGTCCCGCTGACCGGCACCGGCACCGCCGCCAATCCGCTGACCGGCGCCGGCCTGTCGATCGTGGTCTCGGCGACTCCCGCGTCCGGTGATCAATTTCTCATCCAGCCGACGGCGCAAGCCGCCGGCACCATCAGCGTGGCGCTGACCGACCCCTCGGGGCTTGCCGCCGCGGGCGCCATTCAGACCTCGGCCGCTGATGCCAATACCGGCAGCGCGACCATCGGCGGCGGCACGGTCGTCGATGCCGCGAACCCGAATCTGCTCAATTCGACGACGATCCAGTTCTTGACCCCTACCACTTACTCGGTCAACGGAGCGGGTAGCTTCGCCTACACCTCGGGCGGCAACATCGCTTTGAACGGCTGGCAGGTGCAGATCAGCGGGACTCCGGCGGCGGGCGACGTCTTCACCGTGCAAAGCAACGCCAGCGGCACCGGGGACAACACCAATGCGCTGGCGAACGTCAATCAGCAGACTCAGGGCCTGCTGGCCAACGGCACGACCAGCATCTCGAGCGCCGTGGGCGCGCTCATTGCCGGCGTCGGCAGCCAGGCGCAGCAGGTCAATACCGCGCAGACCGCGCAAACGGCGGTCAATAGCCAGGCGCAAACCGCGGTGCAGTCGGTGACCGGCGTCAATCTCGACGAGGAGGCCGCGAATCTGCTGCAGTGGCAGCAGGCGTATCAGGCTTCCGCGCAGGCGCTGACGGTCGCCAACAGCCTGTTCACCACCTTGTTGGATTCGGTCAACGGCACGTACACCTAACAGGAACCAGCCATGCGCGTCACACAAGGAATGGAACAAACGCAGTTTTTGACCGCGCTGAATCAGCTCGAGTCGAACATCTCGACGACTCAGAACGACATCTCGACCGGACTGTCGTTCACGACCGCATCGCAAAATCCGGTCGCCGCCGGCCTGGTCAGCGGCTACAACCAGGTGCTGGCACAAAGCCAGCAATACACCGCCAACGGCAACAGCGCGCAGAGCAGCCTCAACACCGAGGACAGCGCCCTGACGCAGGTGCAAAACGCTCTGCAAAGCCTGCGCGACCTGGCGCTCGAAGCCAACAACGCCACTGAAACCGCTCAGGATCGAAGCGCGATCGCCACGCAGGCCCAGCAGATCCAGGGCACCTTGCTCGCCCTCGCCAACACGCAAGACGGCAGCGGCAATTACATCTTTGGCGGCTTCGCGACGCAGACGCAGCCGTTTGCGCTAAGCGCGACCGGCGCCACGTACAGCGGCGATCAGGGCCAGCGGCAGGTGCAGATCGGGGCGGGACAAACCGTCGTCGTCGGTGACAACGGCGATCTGGTGTTCAATCAAATCAAGACGGGAAACGGCACCTTCAATGTGACCGCTGCAGCCGGCAACACGGGCAGCGGCATCATCGGCGCCGCCACGGTCACCGACCCGGCTGCCTACGGCGGGGGCTCCTTTTCGATCGAGTTCACGGCGCCGGATACTTATCAGGTCGTGAATACCGCGACCAACGCGGTGGTGGCCGCGGGCACCTACACGGCGGGTCAAGCCATTGCGTTCGCCGGCGTGCAGGTGACGCTGTCGGGTCAGCCGGCTGCCGGCGATTCGTTCAGCGTCGCGCCGAGCACCAACCAAGGCATCTTCACCACGGTGCAGAATCTCGTGACCGCCCTGCAGCAGAGCACGGCTACACCCGCCGGCCAGGCGCAGCTCAACAATTCGATCTCCGGCGCCATCAACAACATCGACCAGGCGCTCGATCAGACCCAGACCGTGCAGTCGAGCGTCGGTGCGCGCCTCAACACCATCACGACGCAACAGTCGGTCGCGACTTCGCAGCAGACGCAGCTGCAGCAATCGATATCGAGTCTGCAGAGCCTGGATTACGCGAGCGCCATCACCAGCCTCGATTCCCAGAACACCACGCTGAGCGCCGCAATGCAGGCTTTCACGCTGACCCAAGGCCTGTCGCTGTTCAAATATCTGTAGCGCGCGCCCGGATTTAAGGCGCTCCGGCTCGGCGCCCCGGCCCGGCGCCCCGGCTAGTGGTGATGGCCGCCGGCGCCGTGGACGTGCCCGTGCTCGAGTTCCTCGGTAATCGCCGCGCGCACGCTCACCACCTCGACGTCGAAGTGCAGGGTCTGATCGGCGAGGGGGTGGTTGCCGTCCAGCGTCACCATGTCGCCGGCGACAACCGTCACCGTAAATACGCGCATACCGCTGTCGGTGCGCGCTTGAAACTGCATACCCTTGCGGATCTCCCCGGAGCCTTGCAGCGATCGCTTGGGGACGCGCTGCACCAGCGCCTCGTCGCGTGTTCCGTAGCCTTCCGCGGGCGAAAGCGTGACCGCCACGGTATTGCCGCCCTGCTTGCCCTCGAGCGCCTTCTCCAGGCCCGGGACCAGGTTGCCGTGGCCTTGAATGTAGGCGAGCGGCTCACCCCCGGCCGAGCTGTCGAGTACCGCGCCGCTGTCGTCTTTGAGCGTGTAATGGATCAACACCACGCTATCTGCCGCTATCTCCACCATATCCTCCGACTGCATGCGTCATTTCCGGGCTGCCAAGCTTACACAAGTCGGCGCCCGCTACAAACGCGCCTCCAAGCGCGCCTCGAGATCGTAGGGGCCGGCCCCGGTGATGTGCACATCGGCGAATTGGCCGACTTTCAACCCCTTGGCGCCGTGTATGCGCACGGTGCCGTCGATTTCCGGTGCATCGCCGGCCGAGCGCGCAATCGCCGTATCGCCCTCCGTGCGGTCGACGAGCACTTGCAGGGTGCGGCCGACCTTGCGCGCGAGCTTCAGGGCGCTGATCTCGGCGGCGAGCTCCATGAAACGCGCGCGGCGCGACTGCTTGATTTCATCGGGAACCGCGGCTTGATGCAGCGCGTTCGCCGCCGCCCCTTCGACCGGCGAATATTCGAAGCAGCCGACGCGGTCGAGCTCGGCGGCGCGCAGCCAGTCGAGGAGCTGCGAAAAATCCTCCTCGGTTTCGCCGGGGAAGCCGACGATGAAGGTGCTGCGAATCGTGATGTCCGGAACCGCACGGCGCCAGGCGGCGATGCGTTCCAGGGTATCCTCCGCGGCGGCCGGCCGCTTCATCAGCCTCAAGATGCGCGCGCTCGCATGCTGAAAGGGTATGTCGAGGTACGGCAGCACCCGCCCGTCCGCCATCAAGCCCACCACTTCGTCCACGTGCGGATAGGGGTAGACGTAGTGCAGCCGGATCCACGTCTTGAGCTCGCTCAAGGCGGCAGCCAGATCGTAGAAGCGTGCGCGCCGCTCGGCGCCGCGCCAGCTCTGAGCCGCGTATTTCAGGTCGGAGCCGTACGCGCTCGTGTCCTGGGAGATCACGAGGAGCTCCTTGACGCCGGCGCGCACCAGCTGCTCGGCTTCTTGCAGTACTTCACCGACCGGCCGGCTGACCAGTGGGCCGCGCATCGAGGGGATGATGCAAAAGCTGCAATGGTGATTGCAGCCCTCGGAAATCTTCAGATACGCATAATGGCGCGGCGTCAATTTCACGCCCTGCGGCGGGATCAGATCGACGAACGGCTCGTGCTGCGGCGGCAAATGCTCGTGCACCGAGGCGACGACTTCCTCGTAGCGCTGCGGGCCGGTGATCTTGAGCACCTGTGGGTGGCGGTCGAGAATCCTCTGCGGCTGTGCGCCCAGGCAGCCCGTGACGATGACTTTGCCGTTCTCGGCGAGCGCTTCGCCGATCGCCTCCAGCGACTCATCCACCGCGGCGTCGATGAACCCGCAGGTGTTTACCACCACCAGATCCGCCGCGCGGTAGCTCGGGGCCACCTCGTAGCCCTCGGCCCGTAGGCGCGTGAGAATGCGTTCCGAATCGACGAGCGCCTTCGGGCATCCCAAGCTGACGAAGCCCACTTTGGGCGTCTTGCGTTTGGCAGATTTCAAGATGAATCAAAGCCTTGGCGGGTGTTGCGCCGCACGCCCCACGCTCTTAGCTTCCAGGGGCGGCGATCGATAACAAAGCGGCGAATTGTACTCCAAAAGCGCCGGCTACTGCCGATAACGCCACTTGACGGTGTTCTTTGCACTGTCAAATCCTGTTTAGCGAAACCGTGATGCAGCGCCAAGAAACCCGCCACCCCGGATCGAGTTTCCCCCTCAAGAACGGCGGCACGCTTCCGATACAGATTTTGAATGTGGTCACCGGTCCGCCCGCTCGGCGGGTGAAGTGAACACAACAGCACGGGGCCTAGTGGGGCCGGTAGATCAACAGGAGTTCTTACAATGGCATTAACACTGAATACGAACATCGACTCGATTGTCGCCCAGAACAATCTGAACGGATCGCAGTCGCTGCTTTCGCAGTCCTTGACGCGTCTGTCGTCCGGTCTGCGCATCAACAGCGCCGCGGACGATGCCGCGGGCCTGGCGATCAGCCAGCAGTTCACGACGCAGATCAACGGCACGAATCAGGCGATCAACAACGCGAACGACGCCGTCTCCGAGGCCCAGACCACGGCCGGCGCGCTCACCACCATCGTCAACAACCTGCAGAGCATCCGCACTTTGGCGGTCGAGTCGGCGAACGGCTCGAACAGCGCCTCGGATCGTTCGGCGCTCAACAGCCAGGTGCAGCAGCAGATCGCGGAAATCACGCAGATCGCGCAGCAAACCACCTTCAACGGCTTGAACGTGCTCAACGGCTCGAGCGGCACCACGGTGTATCAAGTGGGTGCGAACGTGGGCGACACGATTGCCGTGAGCCTGCAGCAGGGCGTGGCGGCCGATCAGATCGGTCAGTACTCAACCTACACGACGCCCGCACCGACGACAGCGGCCCAAGAGACGGCTCAATCTGCCGCACTAACCAGCGGTCAAACCGTCTCCTTGAGCGATGGCACGACCACTGTAACCGTAGGTCCGTCCGCGAACTTCCAAGGCGCGAGCATCTACCAGGGCGCGGACTCCGCGTTCGCCAAAGCTGCGGCCATCAATGGCGCAGGCTTGCAAGGTTTGACGGCGAGCGCTTCCACGACGGCGGCGGATACCGCTGTGTTCGGCGAGATCGAGGCCGCGGCGGCCGGAACTCCGACCAGCTACAGCCTGACCATCAATGGCACCAACATTTACAGCAATTTCTCCGTTGCAGGCACCACGGCCGCTACGGGATTGACATCCAACAACCTTGTGTCGCAGATCAACTTGTACACGGGTACCACGGGTGTGAGCGCGTCGGTGAATACGACCGGCAATATCACCCTGTCCAACACGGATGGCAGCAACATCGTCGTGTCGCAGACCATCGGCGCCGGTGCTACCGCCGGCAGCACGGGCCTCGGCGCGGATATCGCGGGTACGGTGGCCGCTCCGGTCACCACGCGCGGCAGCATCACGCTGACCGATTCCAACCCGATCACGGTGAAGGATGTAGGGGCCGTCGGAGGCTCCGCTTCCTTGGGAATCACGTTGGCCGCCAGCGGTGAATTTACCACGCCCTTGGCGCAAGCCAATGGCAACAATGCCACTCTGGCCAATCAGGATGTGCTCACGGTGGCCGACGCCAACAGCACGATTGCTTCGGTCGATGCGGCTTTGGCAACGGTCAGCGCCTTCCAGAGTCAGTTGGGCGCGATTCAGAACCGCTTCACCTCGGCAGTGAGCAACCTGCAGTCGACCAGCCAGAACCTGACCCAGTCTCGCAGCACCATCCAGGATGCGAACTTTGCGCAGGAAACGGCGAATTTGACCCAGGCCCAGGTGCTGGAGCAGGCCGGTATCTCGGTGTTGGCGCAGGCCAACCAGGAGCCGCAGCTGATCCTCAAGCTTCTGCAATAACGGCCGATAGTTCGACAAGTGAGGGAAAAGTCGCGGCTCGGACGCTAACCACGTCCGGGCCGCGGCCTTCGGCGAGGTGAATCAACGCTAGGAGTCTTAAGGCGATCCGCGTCACTTGAAGCAGGTGTAAGCATGGCGAGCGATGTAAATCCGGTACAGATACCGGCTATAAGCCTCGTGCACGGAAGTCAGGCGCCTACAAGGGTTATCGATTCACGGTCCGGCGGCAATTCCTTGCCGCCGAGCGGCAACGCACCGGCTCCAGCGGCTGCCGGTTCGGCCGCGGCCAGCGCGAGAGCCGCCGCCACAGCCGGCACCACGACTCTGCAGGCGCAGGTCGCCCTGCTCAACAAATATCTGAATGACTCGGGCCGGCCGGATCAATTTCGCGTGGACCCCTCATCCGACGCCACGCTCATCCAGGAGATCAATCCTGCGACCGGCGAAGTCATTGCCGAATATCCCGCCATCACATTTCCGGCGTTGGCGCGCAGCGTCGGGATCTCCGGAGCGGTGATCGACGAGCACGCCTGAGCCCAAGCATGCCGGACGGTCGGACTGCGCGGCGGCATTGGTATGCGTCTTGCTTAAGTCTCGGGGAGTCGTGCCGATAGATTGACCTAGTCACGAGCGGGAACGAGACATCCATGAGTTCAGCCATCTCCCCCACGGGCAGTTCTTCGAGCTCCGGCGCAAGCGGCACAAGTCCGCTGATCACCTCCACCGGCATCGGCTCGGGGCTGGACATCAGCGCGATCGTCTCTTCGCTCACCAGCGCCTATGGCGCGGCGCAGACCAACGAGCTCTCCGCGGAACAAACCTCTCTGAACGCGCAGGTTTCGGCGTTCGGGACCTTCTCGAGCGCGCTCGACACGCTGCAGGCCACGCTCTCGACCCTCGAGAATCCCACGCAGCTGGCGGGCTATGCGGCGACCGTGGCCGACAAGACCATCGCCTCGGCGACGACGACCTCCGATGCGGTGGCGGGCCAGTACTCCTTGGACGTGCAGAATCTCGCCACCTCGGCGACGCTCACGTCGCAGCCGGTCGCGAGTTCCTCAACGGCCATCGGCACGGGAACCCTGACGATTGCCGTGGGCAGCTCGTCCACCTCGATCAATATCGACGATACGGACAATACCCTTGCCGGCATCGCCGCGGCGATCAATACGGCGGCGAACAATCCCGGCGTGACCGCAAGCATCATCACGACCACCGCCGGCGCGCGGCTCGTGCTCGCCGGCACGGCGACCGGCGCGGCCAATGCGGTCACGGTCACCCAAACAGGCGGCGACGGCGGGCTCTCCTCCCTGGTCTACGATCCGACCGACGGCCTCACCAATCTGACCCAGACGCAGGCCGCCACGGATGCGAGCTTCTCCATCAACGGCTACCCCGCGACCAGCGCCAACAACGTGGTGAGCAATGCCATCACCGGTGTGACCCTCGACCTGCTGGGCGCGTCGGCCGCCAATACGCCGACCACGCTGAGCATCAGCGCGGACAACTCGGCCGCCTCGACCTCGATCGGCACGTTCGTGACCGCGGTGAACGGCGTGATCAGCGCCATTCAAAGCCTCACCGGCTACGACCCATCGACGCAGACGGCCGGGCCGCTGAACGGCAATGCGACGCTCGAGTCTTTTCAGAATCAGCTGGAAAACATCCTCGACACCGTCAATCCGAGCAATGCCGGGGGCGCGACCTCGCTGGCCGATCTCGGCATCACGGCGGATGCCAACACCGGCGCGTTGGACAGCAACGCAACCACGCTGAGCAACGCCTTGAGCTCCAGCCTGACCTCCGTCGGCAATCTGCTCGGCGGCACCAATGGCATCGCGACTCAGCTCAACAATTTGATCAACAGCTACACATCGCCGGGCGGACTGCTCGCCACGATCAATCAGGGGCTGCAGTCGAGCCTGAGCAACGTCTCCCAGCAGCAGACGGCGCTGAATGCGGAGCTGGCCACCTATTCGGCGACGCTGACCGCGCAGTACAACGCCATGGATACCGCGATCGCGCAGCTCAAAGAAACGCAGAACTATCTTACCGCCGAATTCAATCCGAACCAGAGCTCCACCAGCTCCTCGAGCTCCTCCAACAGCAGCTTGAGCAGCGGTACGCTGGGCACGTAAGGCAGTGGCAGCATGATGCATCCGCACCGTGGAGCCGCCGCATACCGCGCCGTGCGCAGCCACGGGCTCGTCGCCGAGGCGAGCCCCGCGAGGCTGGTGCAGATCATGTACGAGCACATTGTGGCGGAGCTCGCCGCCGCGCAGGGCTGCATGGAGCGCATCAAGGACAACATGCCGCTCAACGAGGTCATCTCGAAGGGCAAATCGATGGGCAAGGCGATCCGTCTGATCAATCAGCTCAATGCCACGCTCGACATGGAGCGGGGGCGGGACATCGCCGAGAATTTGCGCGCGCTTTATGTCTACATGCTCGCGCGGCTGACGCTCGCCAACGCGACCAACGATGCGCGTATCGTCGCCGAAGTTGCCTCGCTGGTGCGCAAGGTCAAGAGCGGCTGGGATCAGATCGTTCCGGAGGCGCGATGAGCCGGCAGGAGGCGATACAGGCGCTCGAGCGCGCGCTCGCGATCTCGCGCGAGCTGGCCGCCGTTGCCGAGGACGGCGATACGCGCGTCGCGCTCCGTCTCGACGCCGAACGGCTGCGGCTGCTACAGTCGGTGCGTCACGCATTGCAGCCGATGGACGAGAAGGATCGGGCGGTACTGCGCGAAATTGCGGAATTGAACGACCGGTCGATCGGCCTGTTGGAGCATCGGTTTCGCGCCAAATGCCGCGATATGGATATGCTGTCGGCCGGCAGGCGCGCGATGCGAGCCTATACCACCACCCGGCCGTAGGGGTATCTGCGTCGATCGAGGCGGCGGCGCCGCGGGTTTCTGGTATTCAAGGGCGGGGAGCCATGCCTGAGTCTTTCCTCGGCGATGGTTTGATATTCGAGGAGCTGCTGCCGCTTGCCTGGACGGCGTGCGCGTTGCCGCAGGGCCTGGAGCTGGCTCGCCTGAATGCCGATAATCATCAGCTGCTCGGGGCCGAATCCACACTCGACGAAGTTCGGGTCTCCGAAGCGCTCAAGGAAGAATCGCCCGCGCTGCTGCACGAGCTGCAGCGGCTGGAATACAAGCTGAACATCCTGCTGCGCCTCACGGCGGAGCTCGCGGCGCGCTCGAGTCCGCTGCCCTCGGCGCAGCGCACGCGTCTCGGGTCGCGCGGGTTGGAATGGTTCGGCGCGGCGGCCCCGCCGGCCGGCAGTACGGGCTTGCTGTACGTGTACATCAATCCGGCGCTGCCCCAGCCCTTGAAGATCCCGTGCACGGTGGCGGCGGAGCGGATGCAGGACGGGGAGCGCGTCGCGCAGCTGCGCTTTCACGAGCTGAGCGACGGAGTGATCGAACTGCTCGACAAGCTCATTTTTCGACATCATCGCCGGCTGATCGCAGGAGCTCGGCTGAGCGCACACTAGTCCCTTCGAGCAGAAACTCTGCACCAATTTTTGCGGGATCGCCTTACATGCATTGCGGGTGTTTGCCAACTGCATTTCTCGCAGTTCCATCAGTTAGTATGGGCCCGTCACGGCGTTGGATGAATAATCTCAATGAGTTAGCGCCAATGCTTGAGACGGAACCCGAGATATGTCGACTCCGTCACACTTTTTTACGGGAAGGAGCCCCAAATAGTGGTTGATGCCAAAGTAATTGTGATCGAACCCTCAGATTCGCAGGCGCGAACTCTCGAGGACCTGTTGCGTTTCTTGGACCTCGAGCCGGTCCGCGTTCACCACCTGACTGAACTGAACCGCGCGCCGCAGAGCGCGCAGGATTGGCTGGCCATGATCGTCGGCGCCGAGACCCTCGCCGCGCATGGCGTCGAGCTCGTCGCGCAGCTGCGCAGCATGTCGCGGCCCCTGCCGGTGATCTACCTGAGCGGCGACGGACCCCCGAAGATCGTCGAGAGCAGCGGTGATCTGGCCTGGCTGCATCTCGAGATGCCCGTCAAACAGCGCCGGCTGTCCGCCGTGCTCGATCAGGCGCAAAACGTGCGCAACGGCCATCCCACTCAACCGGGCGCGCATCGCTTTCGCCCGAGCGGCAATTCGCGCGCCATGTGCGATGTGCATCGATTGATCGAGCAGGTCGCGCCGTACGACACCAGCGTGCTGATTCTGGGTGAGTCCGGGACCGGCAAGGAAATGGTCGCGCGCCACATCCATGAGCTGTCGGGCCGTGCGGCGCATCCGTTCGTGCCGGTGAATTGCGGCGCCATCCCCGCGGATCTGCTGGAAAGCGAGCTGTTCGGACACGAGAAGGGGGCCTTCACGGGCGCGCTGTCGACGCGGCTCGGCCGCTTCGAGTTCGCCGAGGGCGGCACTCTGTTCCTGGATGAGATCGGCGATATGTCGCTGCAGATGCAGGTGAAGCTGCTGCGGGTGCTGCAGGAAAGAAGCTTCGAGCGTGTCGGCAGCAATCGTACGATTCGCTGCAACGTGCGCATCATCGCGGCGACGCACCGCGACCTCGACTCCGCCATCAGCGCCGGACGCTTCCGCGAGGATCTGTTCTACCGCTTGAACGTGTTTCCCGTGCAAATGCCGCCGCTGCGCGACCGGCTCGAGGACTTGCCGGTGCTGATCGAGCACCTCGTGCACCGTCAAGGAAAGAGCGCGGGCCGGCACATCAGGCTCGACAAGCAAGCCATGAATTGCCTCGCGCGCAACCGCTGGCCCGGCAACGTGCGCGAGCTCGCGAACCTGTTGGAGCGCCTCGCGATTCTGTTTCCGGAGCGTATCGTCACCGCCGCCGACTTGCCCGAGCGCTACCGCAGCGCCGGCGCGGGCGGTTGCTGCGTCAGCGGCGTGCACATCGTGAAGCCGCTCGAGCCGGCGGCCGACCTCGAGCCGGCCGCGGCGCCGGTTTCCATGGCCGATGAGCAAATCGGCCTCAAGGGCGGCGGCATCGATTTGAAGGATCATCTGTCGGCGATTGAAATCAGCCTAATCCGCCAGGCGCTCGCAGAGGCCGACGGCACGGTCGCCGAGGCGGCGCGGCTGTTGAAGATTCGCCGGACCACGCTGGTCGAAAAGCTGCGCAAGTACCGCTTGAGCGCCTGACAAATTATTGACGCTGCAAGGGTGCGCAGCTCCGATCTTGGCGTAACTGATTGATCGACGGCCAAAATGGCGCTGAGGCACAGAAGTTGCTTTCCTCTTGGCGTATGGCTGCCACCCCTCTGGAATTGATCGATGCTCAGCGTAGCGAGCTTAAGGCCGCGTTTCGCGCCTTCGGCTCGGTCTCCGAGCAGCTCTCCAGCGCGTTCGATTCCTTGCGCAGTCAGGTGGCCCAGTTGCGGCTCGAACTGGGCGAAGCACACGCGGGCAAGGAGCATCTGGCGGCGCGCCTGTCGGCGCTGGTGGAGGGATTGCCGGGCGGCGTGCTGGTGCTCGATTCTCGGGGTGAAATTCAAGAGAGCAATCCCGCCGCGGTCGCCCTGCTCGGTGAGCCGCTGCGCGGGCTCTTGTTCAGCGCTGTTCTCGAGCGCACCGCGGTCAATACCGGCGCCGTGGGAGAGCACACCGAGCTGCGCAGCGGACGCTTCATCAACCTGTCGCGCCGCGATCTTCACCACGACGGCGAGGTGGTGCTGCTGACCGACGTCACGGAGGCGCACTTGATGCAGGTATTTCTCGCGCGGCAGCAGCGGCTGCTGACGCTGGGGGAATTGGCCGCGGGACTCGCGCATCAGATCCGCACGCCGCTGGCCGCGGCGCTGCTCTATGCATCGCAGATGACCATGCCGGACCGCAGCGCGCAGGACCTGTCCCGATGTGCAGAAAGGACTGTCGGCAGCTTAAAGCAGCTCGACAAGCTGGTGAATGACATGCTTGCCTTCGCCCACGGCGGCGCGGTGCGCGAGGCGGTGAGCGTGAGCGCACTGCTCGAGCAGGTGGCTCAATGGCTGCGGCCGGCGTTGCGCCGCGGCGTCCGATTGACCATCCGCACTCAGGCGCCGGAGCTCACGGTGCGTGCGAATGCGCCGTCTCTGGTGTCCGCCGTTCTGAATCTGGCCACCAATGCGCTGCAGGCCGCGACCACCGATCTGGACCTTGAATTGCTGGCGCGCCGCGCCGCGCCCGACCGCGCGCAGATCGTCGTGAGCGATAACGGGCCCGGTGTACCGGCGCATATTCGCGAGCGGATCTTCGAGCCCTTTTTCACCACCCGGGCACGCGGCAACGGCATTGGACTCGCGATCGTCAAATCCGTGGTGGAGGCGCATCGCGGCAGCGTGCGTCTGGCCGAGTCGAGCTGCGGCGCCACGTTCGTCATCGATCTACCCGCAGAGGAAACCGCATGAGCACGCTCAGTGAATCGGTCATGGTCGTCGAGGATGATGCCGCCCTGCGCGAGGCGCTCGCCGACACGCTGCGCGCCGCCGGCATCACGACGCTGGCTGCAAGCGACGCCGGCGAGGCGCTCAAGCTGCTCGAATCGCAGGAGATCGCGCTGGTCATTTCGGACGTACAGATGCCGGGCTCGAGCGGCCACGAACTGCTCATGGCGATCAAGCGTCTGCGTCCGGAGTTGCCGGTCGTGCTGATGACCGCCTACGGCACCGTCGCGCAGGCAGTATCGGCCATGCGCGAGGGCGCTACGGATTACATCGTCAAGCCCTTCGATGCGCAGGCCCTGATCGAGATGGCACGCCGGCAACTGGCCTTGCGCGTCACACCCAATGAATTGGTCGCGGTGGACCGTGAATCGAAGCGCGCGGTCTCGCTCGCGCGCAAGATTGCGGAGAACGACGCCACCGTGCTCATCACCGGCGAAAGCGGCACCGGCAAGGAAGTCTACGCGCGCTTCATCCGCGATCACTCCGTCCGCGCCGACAAGCCCTACGTCGCCATCAATTGCGCGGCCATTCCCGACAATATGCTGGAGGCCACCCTCTTCGGTTATGAAAAGGGCGCATTCACGGGCGCGCTCGCCGCGCATGCCGGCAAGTTCGAGCAGGCGCAGGGCGGCACGCTGCTGCTCGACGAGATCTCCGAAATGGACTTGGGATTGCAGGCCAAGATCCTGCGCGTGCTGCAGGAGCGGGAGGTCGAGCGCTTGGGCAGCAGCCGCGCCATCAGCCTCGACGTGCGGCTGATCGCCACCTCGAACCGCGATCTGCCGGAAGAGGTGCGCGCCGCGCGCTTCCGTGCCGATCTGTACTACCGGCTCAACGTCATGTCGATGCGCCTGCCGCCGCTGCGCGAGCGCCGCGGCGACATACTGCCCCTGGCGCGCCGCGCCATCCAGGCATGCGCGCGCGCCGGTCAGGCGCCGCGGTGCCTGACGCCCGCCGCCGAACGCAAGTTGCTGGAGCATGACTGGCCGGGCAATGCGCGCGAGCTGACCAACATCGTGCAGCGGGCCGCATGGCTCGCTTCCGGCGGCCGTATCGACGCGTGCGACCTCGACACGGGCGGAATCACGGGGGCCGCCGCGCCGCCGGCGCCGCAGGAAGCGGGACTCGGCCATGACCTCAAGGAGCGCGAGCGCGAGTTGATCCTCGCGACCTTGGCGCTGACCGGCGGCAGCCGCAAACTGGCCGCCGAACGCCTCGGGATCAGTCCGCGGACGCTGCGCCACAAGCTGCAGCAGCTCAAGGCTGCCGGAGTCGCGGTCCCGCGCCTGCACGATCAGCAGCTCGTCACGGCCTGATGCCATGAGCAGCATGCAGATTCAGCAGGTGCTGGCCGAAATGCGCGCTCTGCAGGCGCGGGCATCGGGAAACTCAGCCGAGATCACGCCCTCGAGCACGCAGAGCGCGGATTTTGCGAGTCTTTTGAAGGATTCGGTCGATCACATCGCAACCATGCAGAACCAGGCGACCGCGCTGGCGGAGGCCTATGAGGCGGGCGACAAAAACATCGACCTTACCAAGGTGATGCTCGAAGTGCAGAAGGCGGGACTGGCGTTCCGTGCCATGACGGAGGTACGGAACAAGCTCGTCGATGCCTACACGCAAGTGATGAACATGTCGGTGTAATCGACCGCGAGGCTTAATCCATGGCTGACATCGTTCCCAGTCCCGCGCGCGGCGTGCTCGAGACATACCCCGCACTCAAACAGGTCGGCCTGCTGGCCGGCGTCGCCGCCGCGGTAGCCGCCGCGATCTGGCTGGTGATGTGGTCGCAGGGCCAGAATTACACCGTGCTGTACGGCCAGCTGTCGGAGCGGGAGAGCGGCCAGGTGATGGATGCCCTGACCGCGGCAGGCATCGAATACAAACTCAGCCCCTCCGGCGCGGTGTCGGTGCCCGAGTCGAAAGTGCAGGAAGCGCGCATCCGGCTCGCGAGCCAGGGACTGCCGCAGAGCGACTCGATGGGCATCGAAATGATTCAAAAGGAATCCGCACTCGGCACGAGCTCGATGATGGAGACCGCCCGCTATCAATCGGTGCTCGAGACCGAGCTCGCGCGCACGATCGTCAAAGTACAGGGTGTGCAGAGCGCGCGGGTGCACTTGGCGCTGCCGAAGCCCTCGGTGTTCCTGCGCGATGCGCACAAGGCGACGGCATCGGTGATGCTGCAGCTCTATCCCGGCAGGCGACTCGAGCCGGGGCAGGTCGCGGCGATCGTGCACCTGGTCGCATCGAGCGTCCCGGAGCTGGCTGCGAGCGATGTAACCGTGGTGGATCAAGCCGGGACCCTGCTCAACTCGCCGGACGAAAGCGCGGAGGCCGCCGCCAATACCCGCCAGCTCGAATACACTCGTAAGCTCGAGGAGAGTTATCAGCGCCGCATCATCGAGCTGCTGGAACCCCTGGTCGGCGCCGGCCGCGTGCGCGCCACCGTGACCGCGGATCTGGACTTCACGGTCACCGAGGAGACTCACGAGAACTACGACCCGCAGAAGACCGCGGTACGCAGCGAACAGACCAGCAACGAGACGCGCAAGGGCGGCGACGGCGTGGAAGGCATCCCGGGTGCGCTCAGCAATCAGCCGCCCGGCACCTCCGGCGCGCCGGTCATCGCGGGCGCGACGCCCACTCCCGGCACCCCGGCCGCCGCGCAAACGGCCGCGGGCAGCGGACCTTCCTCGAGCGCTCAGCGCAGCACGCGCAATTACGAGGTCGACCGAACGCTGGCGTACGTCAAGCAGCCGGTGGGCATCCTGAAGCGACTGAGCGTGGGCGTGGTGCTCGACGATTGGCAGAAGTTGGACGCAGACGGCAAGCTCACAACCTCGGCCATGAGCGACACCGACGTCAAACGCTTCACGCAGCTGGTGCGCGAATCGATCGGCCTCAAAGAGGATCGCGGCGACCAGCTCAACGTGCTCAATCAGGCATTCAAGACCGATGGCCCGATCGGCCCGGTCGAGGGGCCGCCGCTGTGGGAAACACCCTGGATCACCCAGCTCGCGAAGCAGATCGTGGGCGCCGGGCTTACGCTGCTGGTGGCATTCCTGGTGCTGCGGCCGCTGATGAAGTCGCTGACCAAACCGGGCTCGCGGCGGAGCTCGGGCGGTGAAGGCGGCGATCTGGAGGGCGATCGGGTGAGCCTATCGGGGCAGGGCGGCAAAGCCATCAAATTGTCCCCCAGTTTTGAGCAGCAGATCGCGGCAGCCCGCACCCTGGTAGGGCAGGATCCGAAGCGTGCCGCGCAAGTCGTAAAGGATTGGGTCGCCGCCGATGGCTAACAATGACGAGCTCGCCGGGACCCAACGCGCCGCGATCTTGCTCATGAGCTTGGGCGAGCAGGATGCCGCCAATGTGCTCAAACAGCTCGATGCCCGCGATGTGCAGAGGCTCGGCATCGCCATGGCGGAGCTGAAGGAAGTGTCGCGCGATCAGATGACCTCGGTGCTCGACAAGTTCATCGGAGTGGTCGACGGCAAGGCCAACATAGCGTCGGGATCCCAGGATTACGTGCGGCGGGTGCTCACCCAGGCGGTCGGCAAGCAGAAGGCCGATCTGCTGCTCGATCGCGTGTCGGCCGGCCAGACCGGCCAGGGCATCGAGGCGCTCAAGTGGATGGACTCGAAAGCCGTCGCACAGATCATCAGCGGCGAGCACCCACAGATCGGCGCCATCGTGCTGTCGCATCTCCAGCCGGAGCAATCGGCGGGTATATTGCCGCTGCTGTCCGAGGAGATGCGCACCGATGTGCTGATGCGCATCGCCTCGCTCAACGAAGTACCGCAATCGGCGCTGACCGAGCTCGACCAGCTGGTCGAGAAGCAGGCCAATGTGGCCCCGCCCGCCACTTTGCGCCGCATCGGCGGTGCGCGCACCGTCGCAAACATATTGAACGCCATGGAGCGCGACAAGAGCGGCGAAGAGCTCGGGAAAATCGAAAAAGCGGACGGCGAGATGCACGGCCGGATCAAGGATCTGCTGTTCATCTTCGACAACTTGCTGGATGTGGACGATCGCGGCATCCAGGCGCTGTTGCGCGAGGTGAGCTCCGACACCCTGGCGGTCGCGCTGCGCGGCGCGGAGCCCGAAGTGCAGGAGAAGATTCTGCGCAATATGTCGAAGCGCGCCGCGGAAATTCTCAAGGACGACATGGAAGCGCGCGGTCCGGTGAAGCTCACGGACGTCGAGGCGGCGCAGAAGGAGATCGTCGTGATCGCGCAGCGCCTGGCCGAAGAGGGCACGATCAGCTTGGGCGGCAAGGCCGGCGGCGAATTTGTCTAGCGCTTTCACCAAGGCGGCTGCCGCCGACGCGCAGGTATGGGCGGCCCCGGACGTCGGCGACGCATCGCGCGCCCCGGACCTGCCGACCGTCAGCGGTCTCGCTGATCTGCAGGCGGAAGCCTATAAGGAGGCCTTCGAACAGGGCCTCGCCGAGGGGCGCGAAGCCGGCCGCGGGCAAGTCAGGGCGCAGGTCGAGCAGCTCGCGGGTATGTTCTACGATCTGGCGAAGCCGTTTGAAGAACTGGATGCCGAGGTGGAGCGCGAGCTTCTGACCCTCGCCATGGCGCTCGCGCGCCAAATCGTGCGCCGCGAATTGAAGGCCGACCCCACGCAAATCATCGGCATCATCCGCGAGGCGATCGCCGCACTGCCGGTCGCCGCACGAGACGTTCGCGTGCATCTGCATCCGGAGGACGCGGCGGTCGTGAGGCAAAATCTTGCGCCAACCGAAAGCGAGCGGGCATGGGGCATCGTCGAGGATCCGGTGATGGCGCGCGGCGGGTGTCAGATCACGACCGCGACCTCACGCATCGATGCGCGCCTGGAAACCCGTCTGGGCGCCATTTTGAGCGAGCTGATGGGGACCGAGCGCCAGTCCGCGACCACACGGAGCGGCAGCTCGTGAGCGGCGCCGCGGCCCGTCCCCGCCCGAAGCAATGGGCCGCCTCGCTGGTGCGGGCGCGTGAACGCATGACGAAGGCCGCCGACGTCGTCGTCGAGGGCACCTTGAACCGCATGGTCGGCATGACCCTTGAAGCGGTCGGCTGCGAAGCCGCCGTGGGCGGCCGGTGTCTGGTGGACACGGCCGAGGGCAGACAGGTTGAAGCGGAAGTCGTGGGCTTTTCGGGCGACAAGCTCTTCCTGATGCCCACGGGGGACATTCGCGGCATCATGCCCGGTGCGCGCGTGATCCCCACGCGAAGCGTGACGTCGGTCGCCGTGGGAGATGAGCTGCTGGGCCGGGTGCTGGACGGCGCCGGGCGGCCTTTGGACGCGTTCGGCGAGCTGCGCTGCAGCGATCGCGTATCGCTGACCGGCGAGCCGCTGAATCCGCTCATGCGCCGGGCGATTCGCGATCCGCTTGATGTGGGGGTTCGCTCCATCAATTCGCTGCTCGCGGTAGGCGGCGGCCAGCGAATCGGGCTGTTTGCCGGCTCCGGGGTGGGCAAGTCGGTGCTGCTCGGCATGATGACGCGCTATACCAAGGCGGACGTCACCGTGGTCGGACTGATCGGCGAACGCGGCCGCGAAGTCCAGGATTTCGTGAGCAATACCCTGGGCCCTGACGGCATGCGGCGCGCTGTCGTCGTGGCCACGCCGGCGGACAATCCACCGCTGATGCGGCTGCACGGCGCGTGGCTCGCAACCGCCATCGCGGAGTATTTCCGCGACCGCGGCCTGAAGGTCCTGCTGCTGCTCGATTCCTTGACGCGTTTTGCGCAAGCGCAGCGTGAAATCGCCTTGGCCATCGGCGAACCGCCGGCCACCAAAGGCTACCCTCCCTCGGTATTCGCACGCCTTCCGCAGCTGGTGGAGCGCGCCGGCAACAGCGACCGCGGCCTCGGATCCATCACCGCGTTCTACACCGTGCTGGTCGAAGGCGACGATCAGAACGATCCGATCGCGGACGCGGCGCGCGCCATACTGGACGGCCACATCGTGCTCTCGAGGCGCCTGGCGGAAAGCGGCTTGTATCCGGCGATCGACGTGGAGGCCTCGATCAGCCGTGCCATGCATCAAATCTCGACCCGAGAGCAGCTCGATCTGGCGACGCGCTTCAAGCAGGTATACTCCACGTATCAGCAGAATCGCGATTTGATCACGGTCGGCGCGTACCGGCGCGGCGCCGATCCGCGCGTGGATATGGCGGTCGAACAATGGCCCAAGATCCTCGAATTCCTGCGCCAGGACATGTATCAGCCGGTGGGAATCGAGCGTAGTTACGCGGATCTGCGGCAACTCGTGACGCAGTTCTCGGCACAACCGGCGACAACGGCCCGATAGTGCAGCGCTCATGATGAAATCCAAGCGCTTCGAACCGATCCGGGAAATCGCCTCGATTTCCGCCAATGAACTGAGCCGCGCGATGGCGGACGCCGGGCGCCGCGTGGCCGATCTGGAACGCCAGATGGACCAGCTCAAAAGCTATCGGGACGACTACGTGCGCAATTCGACCGAAGGGCAGGGAGCGATGGACGCGGTCAAATTGCAAAACTATCGCTCCTTCCTGGATCGCTTGGGCGATGCGCTGCGCCAGCACTCGAAGAATCTCGACGCTGCGCGCGCGGAGCACGAGAAGCGGCGCCGGCAGTGGAGCGAAAAGCGCATAGAGGCGGAGTCGTTGGGCCGGGTGGTGGATCGGTTCCGAAAGGAAGAGCGGCACGCGGCGGAACGTCGCGAACAACGCGAGGGTGACGACGCCGCGCTGCGAATTTCGCTCGGCTCGCGGGGCGAGACGGGAAACCGCTGATGCCGCGCCGCGCGCGTATAAGACGAATCAATTCAATACCATCGGCCGCCGCTATACGTTCGAGCAATGCCATCAGCGCTTCGTTTCCGGCGGGCCAAGCGTAAGGTGGCGAGCGCGAGCATTTGGGTGGATGCGGATGCCTGCCCGAATGTCGTGAAAGAGATCCTATTTCGGGCTGCCGAGCGCACCGGCGTCGCCGTGACGCTGGTTGCCAACCAGCCGCTGCGGGTTCCGCGCACTGCGAATGTACGCGCCGTTCATGTATCGTCCGGATTCGACGTTGCGGACGGGGAGATCGTGAAGCGAGTGCAAGCCGGGGATCTGGTCATCACCGCCGACATACCTCTAGCGGCCGCGGTGATCGAAAAGGGTGCGGACGCGCTCAATCCGCGCGGCGAGCGCTATTCGCCGGATACGATCCGCAGTGTCCTGACGCTGCGCGATTTCATGGATACGATGCGCGCCAGCGGCAACATCGGTGGCGGCCCTCCGCCGCTCACCCAGGCGGATCGCAAGGCATTCGCGAACCATCTGGACACATGGCTGGCGCGGCGGACCCAGCCGCAGTCGGACAATTAGGTGGAAAAGCCGGCGCAAACACCGGTGGTGGTACCGTACAGCGAACTCGATGCGGACCTTCTGCGCTCGGTCATCGAGTCCTTCGTGCTGCGCGAGGGAACGGACTATGGCGAACGGGAGATTTCGCTCGCCGACAAGGTCGAGCGGGTGATTCGACAGCTCGAGCGTGGCGACGCGCAGATCATTTTCGATCCGCAGACCGAAACCGTGGACATCGCCGCGGTGCGCCGCCGGTGATCATTGCCGGCCACACGGCGCATCTCGACGCACAGGGGCGCCTTAAACCCTGGACCTCATGGAGCTCGGCATTGGACCTGGAGATGCGATTCTACCGGCAGTGTCCGTGGGACCATGCCGGCTACCCGCGCTTCGTGACTTCGACGTTTCTGGACGGCGCCTGGAATGTCATTCCCGAGCGCACGGATTCGATCCCAGCGACCCAGAATGGGATGGGCATTCTTTCATACCTGAAATATGATGAGCTGCGCGGCCGGCGCGAGCACGGCTACCTCGAAACAGCGCGCTCCATGGGTGACTATCTGGTGAAGGAGGCGGCCACCCCGCGAACCGGCCGCTATCCTGCGTTCACTCGCTCGACTGGAAGACGCGATCTTTATCCGCAGCCCGCGGACTGCGGCTCGCAAGGCGATCGCCCATACGAGATCGAACCGGACAAGGGCGGCATCGCCGGCTACGCATTGGTCAGGCTGTTCGAGGCATGCGGCGAACGCGGGTACCTCGAGCAAGGGCTGCAGAACGCGCGGATCCTCGCGGCCAATCAAACAGAAGGCGACGCGTCCCGGTCGCCCTGGCCGTTTCGCGCCGACTACCGGACCGGCGAAGCGCGGGGCAGCGTTTCAGGGAACATGACCTACATTCTGCGGCTTTATGATCTGCTGCTCGCGCGGGGATACCAGGAATTCTCCGTTCCGCGCCGGTCGCTCTGGGAATGGATCCAGCGTCACCAGATTCCCAGCGCCGCGGCCGACGGCGCACTGTTCGCTCAGTTCTTCGAAGACCACGAGACTCCCACGAATCGAACGGCCTGGGCGCCGCTGAATCTTGCGCGATATCTGCTCGAGAGAAAGCAGCAACTCGATCCTGACTGGCGCACCCATGCCGGCATCCTCATCGAATTCGTGCGCAGGCACTTCACCCATGTGGAATTCGGCGTCACCGTTTGCCACGAGCAGGACGAGGACCCCGAGGCCTGGGGCGGCGTGAATTCGACATACGGCGCGGTGCTGGCGCTGTACGCGCAAGCCGTCGGCTCGGCGAGCTTGGCCGACCAAGCTCGTCAGGCTCTGGACTTCACGCTGTATTCGATCGATGAGCAGGGGCGCCCGCGCGATCTGTGCAAGAAGCCCGAGCCCGGCGGCTGGCAGGAGGACGCGCACACCGACGTCATTCACAATTATATGGACGCCCTGCGCGCATTTCCTGAGTGGGGGCGGTGAGCCACGCGCATGCCGGCCGCCGGCGTTTGGCATGCGGCTTGCTCAATTCCATGGCATGAATCCCACAATCCAGGCAGTCATAGCCCCGGCAGCAAAAAACGGGCCTGCGCAATCGATTCCCGCACCGGCCAATTCCGACAACGGCAGAGCTGCCGTGCAAGATTTTGCCGGCGCGCTGCGCGCTGCGGGCGGGAAAGTGACCCGCAAGACCGAGCAATCCCGGGCGCCCAAACCCGACACGGGCGGCGCGGCCTTGCCGGAGACCGGCAACCGCTCGCCGTCCCTTACGCCGTCCCTTACGCCGCCCCTTACGCCGCCCTCGCCGCCGATGGCTGCAGCGCCGTCCCCGCCTGTGGCGATATCCGCGCCAATGCCGGCATCCCCGGCCGTGGTGCAATCCCCGACTAGGGCGGCTTCACCGCCGGTGGTGGCATCCCCGCCTGTGACGGTCCCGCCGCCCGGCACGACGAGCTTGCCGTCTGCTGCCACGGTCTCCGGCTCGGTCCAAGCGGCGGCAGAGGCGAGCGACGTGGCGAACGCCGGCGCAGGCCAGGGTGCCCCGGACGACGCCTTATCGAGGGCTGCGGGGGCGCAGACCCACGGTCCCTCGGCCACTGATGAGATCGATGGCGCGGGGCAGGAGCTGGCCACGGCCTCGCCGGCTGCCGCACGCACCGCGGGCGAGGCGGTCAGCACCGCTGCGGTCAGAGGCGCGGCCACCGCTTTGACCGCCGCCGGCTTGACCGCAGAGACAGCCGCATCGACCGGGGCGGCCGACGCATCGCGCATCGCGGCCGGTATTTCGCAGGCGGCTCCCGCCGCGAACCGCGCGCCGGCTGCGAGGGTTGCCGACAGCGCACCCCATACCACGGCGCCGCCGGCCGCGCCGAACGAGTCGGCGGCGCCCTCGGCAAGTGCGCAGTCGACCGAGGTAGCTGCGCTCGAAATGGCGCTGGCCGAGGGCTCTGACGCCACCGGTGCAGCGGCAACTGCGGTCCAACAGGCCGGCTCTGCCGCTACCCCTGTGGCCACTGCCTCGGCGCTCGATGCGGCTCAAGGCCCCATCCTGCAGAGCATTACCGGCGCATCTGATGCAGCCGCTGCCCTGCCTCAGGTCGCTGCATCGACGCTCGCCGACGCGGGCGACGGCGGCACACATGCGCGCGGCGGGGCCGGCGATGGCGGCACCGGCGGCAGCAGCGGCGGCAACAGCGGTGGCAACAGCGGTGGCAACAGCAGCGCCGCCGCTCAACAGCTGAGCGCGAATCCGTCGTCTGCGGCATCGACCGACACGAGTCCCGCCGCCACGCTGCGGGTCGGCGCCGCGGTCGACAGCGCGGATTTCCCGCAGGATCTTGCCGATCGCGTGTCCTTCATGGTCGACAGCAATCTGAGCAGCGCAAAATTGCAGGTCAATCCGCCGCAGCTCGGGCCGATCGAGTTGCAGATCGCCGTGCAAGGAGATCATGCTCAAATATGGATGAGCACGCACAGTGCCGTGACTCGCGAGGCGCTGGAGTCGAGTCTGCCCAGACTTCGCGACATGCTTGGTGCCCAGGGATTCGGTCAGGTGAGCGTCGACATTTCGCAGCGCTCGTTCCAGGAGCGATCGGCGTCCCCGGCGCCCTACGAATGGGCGCCCTCGGCGCCGCGCGCCGCTGCGACCGCCTCGCCGCAGCCGATTTCGGCGCCCCGGATTTCGAGCGCGGCGGTGGACGCCTACGCTTAGCGTAGGATTCGCATCACCCAAGCGAGCCGGCGGGTATTTTACTGCAAAGCTCGGATGCGAGAGCTCGCGGCTTCGATTTCAACCAACAAGTCGCGGCGGCACACATCGGCGTGCAAGTACGTGACCGTCGCCCGATGTCCAACAGCCGGACGCAACTCGGCCTCGATGGTCGAAAGGTGCTCAGGATTGCGTACGTATACCTTGTACGCAAGATTGTCCGTGGCGTGGTAACGATTCCCGCCAAGGCGATTCGCTTCCGTTATCAGTATTTTGATGTTCGTAATCGTTTCACGAGTCTGCGCCGCGACATCGTCGGTATGCACGGACTCGTGACCGACTATGCTGGCGGTTCCGGAAACCAACAATGTTTGTCCGGCCGGCTCTGTCAGCAGGGCGGCACGCGAAAAGGTCGGACTCTTTGGCCCATACTTTGACGGATAATAATAGGCGCTCACTTGCCGCGGATTCTCGATGGCCCGCATCGCAACGCGGCTGGCGAGAAAATAGATGACCAGCGGGCTTCCAGTCGGAGTGCCCAACGCGGACCCTGCCGGTACGGTATCAACAATGGGTCGTTGCCTTAAGAGGAAGCTCTCTTGGCGCGCTCTATTGAACTGCCAGTAGCGTTCTCCCTCGACCGCATCCTCATTAATGGAGGGCACATAATTCCATATGCGCACCAGCTGCGCATACCCCGTCGTGTCGAGCGCTGCAAAGATCTCCGTGTAGGCCCGAAGCGTCGCCAGCTCCAATGAGCTGTGCTTGTTGTATGGGCCGCCGCACACCGCGATGCTCTCCGGCACCGATATACACCCATAGAGCAGCCGCTCGCTGGCGCGGAATTGCACGGCTCCAATACGGCCACTCCTCGTGGGTTCGTCGGCGCGCCAGACCTCGCACACGCCGTCCGCGCTCACCAGGGGCGCGATGGCCACTTCCGCCACCGGAACTTGCTCCGGAAATCTGGCGGTGGGCTGCGAACCAAAATGCGCCAAACCCAATACGCCGTCCCACCACAGGCCCGACTGCAAGGGCAACTCCGTCGCCGAGAGATATTCAACACCAAATGAGCAGTCGCTCATTGCTGAGGAGCCGGCTGGTTCGAATCGAGGAGCGAATGGCGCCGGGCATCCCGGCGGCAGACCAGCAGGATTTCATCGACCGCGTCCGGTGCGATCATTCCGGGGGCTAGGTTCAATTTCTTCTGGAACCGCAATCCGAGCGGCATGATCAGCTTGTTGTACCACCATAGAGCTCGCTCGCGATGATGTGCGAGCCACCACATGCCGAAGTCGACGAGCCGCGTCGAGCGCGGCTGCATTCCGTACAGGGCGCTGCGCTCCACCACCAGCTGATGCTGTGCCAACTTGTAGATCAGCTCTGGCGGCTCGTAGCGCCGCTTGTGGCCGACGAAATTGTCGAATGCGGCCCAACGCGAGGGGTGCAAAGGCGCCGAAATCACCAGAGTTCCGCCTCGCTTGATGACCCGCGATAGTTCCCGCAGGGCGGCATGGTCGTCATCGACATGCTCGATGATATCCAGCGCGCATACCAGATCGAAGGCGCCGTCGGCGAAGGGCAGTGCACTTATCTGGCCGAGGACGACCTGCGCGCCGCGCTCGCGAAGCTGCATCAATGCCGGCGCACTGATGTCCACAAATTGCGTACCCTCGATCGGCAGGCGGGGCCGCAGGCCCGGCGCAACCTCGAGCCGTCGACCGTCAACGGACAGCAGGGATCGCACGAGCGGCCAGGTGTTGAATTGCTCGGGCTCCACTAAGCGGGCGCCGGACCATAACAAGTCGTAGAAGCGGCGATTCGCGTCGAGAAGCTCCTGGTCATTACGCGTCTGCGGAGACCTCGGCTGCATTTGCTTACTATATCACCGGAAGAACCGCTATTCTGCGCGGGCGCTCGCGAGCATGGCGGCGCGCCTGGGGCGCGGCAGGCGGCCAGTGCCGGTGAGTTCAAATCATTCCGCCATTGATGGAAATGATCTGTCCCGTGATGTAGCCGGCTTGCGCCGAAGCGAGAAATCCCACCAGGCTCGCCACTTCCTCGGCCGATCCGGCGCGCTTCATCGGCACCAGGTTTGCAATGGCGGCCGCATCGAACTTAGGCTCGCTCATGCCGGTTGCAATGATGCCGGGCGCGACCGCGTTGACGGTAATTCCTCGGCTCGCCACTTCCAGACTCAGTGCTTTGGTGGCGGCATTGAGCGCGCCCTTTGCCGCCGCGTAGTTGACCTGCCCGCGATTGCCGGTGAGCGATGTGACGGAGGAGATGTTGATGACCCGGCCCCAACGGGTGCGGATCATCGGCAGCATCAGCGGTTGAGTCACGTTGTAGAACCCGTTGAGCGAGACGTCGATGACGCGGCGCCATTGCTGCGCGCTCATGCCGGGAAAGGCGGCGTCATCATGAATGCCGGCGTTGTTGACCAGAATCTGAACCGGCGCATTCTCCAACAGCTCATCGATCGCGGCCCGGCTCGCCGAAGCATCGGTGACGTCGAAGGCAACAGCCCGCGCCTGACCGCCGGCGGCGATGATGTCGCGCGCCACCGCTTCCGCGGCCGCGGTTCCGCGATTGGCGTGGACGTAAACGAAATGGCCCGCGGCGCCCAGGCGCCGGCAGATGGCGGCGCCGATGCCGCCGCTGCCGCCCGTGACCAGTGCTCTTGTCGTGGGTTCGTTCATGGGTTCGGCCCGTGGCTGGAATCGAGGACGACGGTCGCGCGGCCGCTCATCAAGGGCATCGCGGCGGCGCGCAGCGCGAATTCATACAGTGCCGTGCCTCGATCTCCCGCGATCCGCACGGCATCGCAGATCAGATCGCTCTGCACATGATCGAGTCTCGACACGTACAACCGCACCCCGCGAACGCTAGCCAGGAAGCCGCCCGCGGGCTTGACGGCCGACGCCTCGGCGATCAGCGCACCATGTACGGCCATCGCCTGGGCCGCCAATTCAATGCCGCAGGCGGCGCCCAACCGGCCGTGCGCCCGCAGCGGATGATCGGCGGCACGGTGTCCGCCGCTGCGGCAGCTGATGCGCTCGGGATTCCACTCGATCACTTCATCGAGCAGGCACATGCGGCCATGATGCGGGATGTGGGCCTGGATCCAGGCGCGATTTAAATGCATGGATCGACCTGCACGATGATGTTCGGCTCATTGAGATACTCGAGTACGTTGCGGCCTTGCTCGCGCAGCGCCAGTCGCTTGAGCAGCGGCAGGCAGCGTGCGGCCGGGATCGATGTGCGCAGCCGCTCGAGCTCAAGATCTGTCAGCAAGTCAGCGGGTTCGGATCCGAGGCTCGCCTCTATTCGCGCCAACGAGCCGGACTGCGGGCGCGGAGTGAGCACCATTGCCGCCGCGAAGGCGTCGGGAATCGGCCGTTTCGCATGCAGGGGCTCGGGATATTCCGTATCGTATGCGATCAACAGGAGCGGCTCCTCATCGACCGCGACTTGGGTGAGCGCCTCCAATAACCCGGCGCAAAAGCTCGCATCGAATGCGCACAGCACGGTCGATGCGCACTGGGCGCCGGTGGCGATGCTCCAATAGCCGGCCGCCGCGTTGTGCACCGAATTGGTAAAGCGCGTCGGCGAAATCTCGCGGCTCTGCATCGCCAGCGCTTGGCAGATTTCGTGGCAATTGTGCCCATCTGCGCCTGAGGACGAGAACACACTCGCCAGCCGGGCAGGCGCCACGGCGGCGCGTGTCGTCGCCTCCAGGGCAACGGCCAGTGCCAGCTTCACGACGCGGCCGGTGCGGCGCCGCTCGGCCGCCGGCAGCAGCGTCGGCATCGGCAGAACCGTCGGCACGCTCTCGTAGCGGCGCTGACCCGACAGCACGGCCGAGGCGTCGGGCCAGTTTCCAAGACCCGGCCCGAGCACGCCGATGCCGCCGACGTAGGCTGCGATCTTCATCCGGCGCGCCCAAAAATCAGACTGCAGTTGGTGCCGCCGAAGCCGAAAGAATTGCTCAATACGCGCTCCAGCGGGGCGCGGCGCATCTCCCTGATGTAGTGTGCAGTGAGGGTCGGATCGACGTGCGCGGTCGGCACGCCGCCCGGCATCAGCGCATGCTGCAAAGCGAGCGCGCTGATCACCGCCTCCAAGGCGCCGGCGGCGCCCAGCGTATGCCCGGTCGCACCTTTGGTCGAACTGCAGGGAGTCGTCGGACCGAAGATGCTGGTGACGGCTTGGCTTTCGGAGCGATCATTGCTCGGGGTTCCCGTGCCGTGCAAGTTGATGTAATCGATTGCGCCGGGTTCGAGGCCCGCGGCGCCCAGCGCCGCCTGCATCGCGAGGCGCGCGCCGAGCCCCTCGGGGTGGGGCGCCGACATATGATAGGCATCGTTGGATTCGCCGACACCCAGCAGCAGCACCTCGTCGCTGCTCAGCGTGCCGGGAACGCGCTCGAGCAGCGCGAAGGCGGCGGCTTCCCCGATGGAGATGCCGTCGCGCGCCGCATCGAATGGGCGGCACGGCGCCGCCGCGCACAGCTGCAACGAATGAAAGCCGTAGAGGGTGGTCAGGCACAGTGAGTCCACTCCGCCCACTACGGCGGCGTCGATGAGGCCCGCATCGAGCATGCGGCGCGCCGAACCGAATACCTTGGCGCTGGATGCGCATGCGCACGACACCACCGTGGCGGGGCCCTCCAGGCGCAACCGTCGTCGCAGGAAATCGGCCACCGAGAACGAGTTATGGCTTGCGCCGTAGTCGAAATTCGCCGGCAGCGCGCCGCTCTGCGGATCGCGCTCGCGGTACGCCAATTCGGTTTCGAGTATGCCGCCCGTGCTCGTGCCGATGAATACGCCGATCCGTTTGCTGCCCCAACGGCTCGCCGCCTCTTGCACGGCTTGATCAAAGCCGTCCTGGCGCAGGCCGATTTCGGCCAAGCGGTTATTGCGGCAATCGAAGCGCCGCAGATCGGCGGGCAACGCTGCGGTGTCGATGCCGGGCACTTCACCGACATGCGTGTCGAGGTCCACGGTCTCGAACGCACACCTTTTAAGACCGCTGCGCTGCCCGACCAGGGAATCGAGCGTTTGTTCGAGGCCCCGGCCGATGCAGCTCGTCGCCGTGAATTTTTTGAGCAGCAGCGGCCTCATCGCGGTTTGCCGCTCATGGCAGCGCCGCGCGCAGCGTGATTGGCTGCAGCTGCCGATTGCGCAGCGTCTCGAGCAAACGTGGCAGGACATCGAGGATCACGGGCGCCCCGCGGCGTCCGCGCGCCGCGTTGCCATCGTGCAGCAACAAAATATCGCCGCCTCGCAGAGAGTTCACCAAGCGCCGATAGACCGCGTCCGCGTTGCCGCTGACGGTGTCGAATCCGCGATGCGTCCAGGTCGCGAGCCGCAATTGCAGGCGACACAGTACCGGTTCGAGAAAGGGATTGCGCAGGCCCGCGGGCGCGCGGAAAAAGCACGGGCTGCTGCCGGTCACCCGCGTAATGCTGTCCTGCGCGCGCGCAATCTCCGAGTTGAGGGCTCCCGGACCGAGCAGCGAAAACGTGTGCCGGTGCCGCTGACTGTGGTTTTCGACCGTATGGCCGCGGCGGATGATTTCCTGCGCGATTTCCCCGTAGCGCTCGACGCGTTCACCCACACAAAAGAAGCTCGCGCGGGCGCCGTACGCGCCGAGCTGCGACAGCACCTGCGGCGTCACCTGCGGGTCGGGACCGTCATCGATGGTGATCGCCACTTCCGCGCAGCCGCCGCTGCGCGCCGGCAAACGGGTCCAGTTCGGGCCCAGCAGCTGACTTTTCGGCCACAGTCCGGCGGCCGTCAGCACCGCATGGTTCGCAAGGACGGCGCCCAGTGCCCACGGCCATTCCCGCGGGCGAACGACAACCGCGATTCCGGCGCCCAGGTGCAGCGCGGCGGATGCGAGCAGGAGCGGCGCGGGTACCCAGCGCGGCGGCTTCGCCTGTCGTTGATTCATGTCAGCTTCGAATCCAGAAACTGCTCCCAGAGGATTGACCAGGTGTGCCAGTCGTGGCCCCCGGCCACCACGTTCACCGCATGCGCCGGCAACGCCTCCGCCATGAGCCGGTGCGCGGGCGCAAAACGGTCATCGCGTCCATAGCCGAGATACAGGGGCCTCGACTTCCCACGCTGTGCCTGTATGAAGCACCATATTCGGCGTTCTTCATCGGATTGCGCAAGCGGTCCCGGCTGCCACGCCGCCAGTCCGGGGGCGGCGGCAATCTCGGCGATCAGCATGCGGTTGCCGAGATACGGTGCCAGCAAGCACAATCCGTCCCATAGGTCCTTATGGGTGGCCGCAAAATCCAAGGCGAGGAAGCCGCCGAGTGAGATCCCGGCCAGCCATACCGAACGGCAACCCTGTGCTCGCGCCGGCGCAACGACATCCCGCCGCAGCCGCTCGAGCACGCCGCGATCGCCCAAATGCTCGAGCCCCACGTCGGCGAATTCCAAATCGAGCGGCAGGCCGCGCTCGCGCACCCGTGCATCGAAGCCAGCCTCCACAAAGTCCTGCGGCGAGTGATAAGCGCCCGGCAGCCACACCATGCGCGTGGGCGCAACGGTGCCGGGAGCGGCCGGGCGGGAAATGCTACCCACCGGCGAGGGGCCTGCGGCGCGGCCGCGGCGTCAGCACCGCGGCAAACAGCAGCGCGAGAAATGCTCCGGGTGCGACCGTCGCGCCGAGCGCTTCGAGCACCGGAACCCGAGAGAAGGACAGCAGCCCGAACCCGATCACCGTACACAGGTTCGCAATGACCAATGACGCCAGAGTCAGCGGTGCGGCTTGACCCGGCCCGGCGGCGTCCGCGTCCGATGCGTGGTGCGCGTCGAAAAACAAGGCGTAGTTGGACCCCACGGCCACGATCAGCAGCATTCCCACCAAGTGCAGAATCGTCAGCTGCCGGCCGCACGCCGCCGTCCCGGCGGCTACCGCGAGTACCGCAAGAAGCAACGGCGCCAGCACGCGAGCGACGCGGGCGGGCGAGCGCAGCGCGATCCACAGCAGCGCGACGATGACCACGAGACCCGCCAGCGACAGCCGCATGGCCTCACGCAGATAGCTGGCGTAAAGCGCATCGGATTCCATTTTGGGATCGAGGAGCTCCGCATTGCTCAAGTTCGCTGCGGCCAGCGCGCGGCTGACGCGCGCGGAATCGATGTCGGGCGCCGCCGGATCCGCCGCGTGCAGCGGCAGCAGGGCGTACCAATGGTCCGATTGATGCATGATCAACGCCTCGAAACCCGTGGCAAGCGAAGTGCCGCGCAGATCCTGCGGCGCGATCAAGGGGCCGCGGCGTGCTGCCTCGACGTCATCGAGGAACGGCGTCAGCTGCTCGCTGTTCAGCGCCAGGCCGGCCGCGCCCTGTCGCAGGTTCGCGCGCAGGGTGTCGGGGGCCGGCAGACTGCTGCGCCGCGCCTCTTGGGCGGCGAGGCTGGGCAAGTAAAGCGCTGGACTGTCGAAGCCGCCGATGACTTTTTCGTCGATCAACGCCTCAAGAGTGACGGCCGTGCGTTCGGCGCCGCGCAGCACCGATTCCAGGGTGGCGCCCGAGACGATCACCAGATCGAGCACGTTCGCTGCACCCAAGTCGCTCCGCAGCACGGCATCGTATCGCAGTTGGGAAACCGGTACCGGACTCAAGCTGGACAGCTCGCGATTCCACAGCGCATCGCGCTGGTGATACAGCACCAGGAGCGCGATGCCGGCAGCGCCGAGCGCCGTACCCCAGAGCGCCGCGCCGCTCAAACGGCCGACCGGACGCAGCAGCTGCACCATGCGCAATCCGAGCGGTGTGAGGTCTCGAATCGCGAATCCGCGAGGCAGCAGCTCCGGCAGGACGAAGCGCGTCACGGCCGCCGCCGCGATCAAGCCGCTGATCGAGTAGGCGCCCAGCTGCGCCAGCCCCGGGAAACCGGACGGCAGCAGGGAGGCAAAGCCGCACACCGACGTCAGCATACCGAGACGGATGACCGGCCATAGCCGCTGCCGCCAGCGCGGTTGCGAGGCGCCGGCGGAGGTCAACGACTGGATGAAAAAGTAGATCGAGTAGTCCACCGACTCGCCGATCAAAGTGATGCCGAAGCCCAGCGTGATGCCGTGCACGACGCCAAACCCGAGCGCGACGGCGCCGACCCCGACCAGGGCGCCGGTGGCGACCGGCAGCAATCCCAGGAGCAACGCCGGCAACGACCGATACACGGCGAGCAATATGATGATGACCAGTGAGCTGCTGGCGATGGACAGGCGCACCACGGCACGCTTGATCGTCGCCCGCGCCTGCACCGCGAATACACCGGGACCGCTCATATTCAACTGCACGAGGTGCGCCTCCGGCGCTCCCGCATCGCGGGCCGCCGCAGCGAACGCACCGCGAATCGCTTCCAGGGCGTGTTCCTGCGCGTCGGTATCGGAGCCGGCCGCGGCGGTCTGCGCGACCAGCAGGGTGCGCCTGCCGTCGGCCGAGACCCAGACGCCGTCGCGCGACGTAGGGGCCGCGGTGCCCGCCAATCGGTCGATGATCTGCAGCATCTCGCCGGTGGGATCGTGCGGTACGAGCGACTTCAGAATGAGCCCTTCGGGGGAGGCCAGATTCGCGATCGTCTCCTCGAGCGCGCTTTTCAGGCCGGCGGCGGAGAAGCGTTCGGCGGAGACGTTTTCGCCCAGCAGATAGCGGTGCTGGAACAGAAAGTCGCGGTCGCGCTCAGCCGTGAGCTGTTCGCCGTTGTTGATTCCTAAGAACTCGCGGTCGAGCCGCAGGCGGTGTGCCATCGCGATCGAGAGCGCGGCACGAGTCGCGGCATCGCCATGCTCGAGCGCAACGAGAATGAGACGCGCAGCCGGCCCGTTGCGCAGTTGATCGACCAGCAGGCGCTGCCTGGGCGTGGGCTTTGCCGGCAGGAAGGCCGACAGGTCGCTGACGTAGTGAGCTTTCGCGACCACCAGCGCCGCCAGCGCGACGCAGCCCAGCCACGCGCCAATGACCCGCGCCCGGCGCGCCATCATCGCGCCGGGTGATCGCGCAGCGTCATCAGCGAGCGGTCACCGTCGGGCTCGCTAATTTCCACCGTGAGCAGGGTGTCCCGCGATCCGTCGATCCGCACCTGCGACACCATCTTCGCGACCTTGGCATCGCGCGGCACCAGGATCAGCGCCCAGCGCGCCAGATCGCCGGCATACTCGACCCGGAACACTCGCTCGAGCGCGGCGCGGTCGCCCGCCAGGGTCGCGCGGATGCTCTCGACGAAGGGCAGGATTTGAGGATAGGCCTTCAAGTCGAGCACGCGGCGGCGCTGGCCGCGCCGCACCGTCAGTACGTCGCCGTCGAGCACCAGGCTTTCCGGCCGCGGTTCCAGGGTGCGTTTCTCGAGCCGGTCGGGCGCCTCGTAGATCAATTCGCCGTAGGACTCCACGGGGCGCTTGAGCAGCGCCAAGAAGTGCTGCTCGACGAAACTTACCTGCCCGTGCTGTCGCCCCGCGAGCAAATGCATAAGTTCGTCGAGATCGTCGGCGGCGCCGCGTGCGCCGCCCCACAAAACCAACAGCGCGATGCCGAATGCGCACCGCATCACGAGGCCGGCTCGTCGCTTCGCGCGCGCCAGAAATCGAAAAAATTGAACCAATTGTACGGGTCGCTGCGGCAGTACCGGTCGAGCAGAGCCGCATAGCGTTCGACGGCGGCGCTCACCGCGGCATTGCGCGCGCCGGCGGGCGTCGCGGAAAAATCCGCAAGCGGCGCGAATACCACGTGATAATGATTGCCGCCGCGGTACAGACCCAGCATGAAGATCACCGAACGGCGCAGGATCGCCGCTGCGCGCATGGGCCCCGTGGGCAGGTAAGCGGTTTCGCCCAGGATCCTCACCGGGTGCGCGGGCTCATCGCCGAGCGTGCGATCGCCGAGCATGCCGACGAGGGCGCCGCGATCCAGCCGTTCAGCGATCTGCAGCATGGCATCGACATGGCCGAGCGCAATGATGTCGGGCGCGTCCGCGGGATTGACGGCAGACAGAACGGCCTTGATCTTGCGCGCATTGTGCTCGTACATGGCCATCGACACGCGCAGCCCGGGCTGGCGGCGCCCCACACTGCGCATCATTTCGAAACTGCCCATGTGCGCGCCCATCAGGAACCCCCCATTACCTGCATCCAATTGCGCGCGTACGAACGGTTCGCCCTCGATCGTGATCTGAAAGCACTCGTATTGTGCGTCGATGAGGTAGACGCGATCGTGGGTGCACGTGGCGAAATACAGCAAGTGCCGGAACCGGTCGCGGGCGTTTGGCCTGCGGCCGAGCGCGAGCCGCAAGTAGCGCAGCGAATGTCGCCGCGTGTCCGGTGCGAACAGAAAAAAATACAGCGCGATGCCATAAATCGCGCAGCGGCTCAATCTGCGGCCCAACCGCAAGGAGAGAAGGACCATCAGCCGCATCAGCCGGATGCTGCCGCGTTCGCGATGGCTGATCCAGCCGGCCGGCCGTGGCTGGACAACAGGCGCGGGATCAGGCATCGCTTGCACCGGCGACCCTCATCGCCAACAGCGTGCCCGACAGAGCCGGCATGGCCACGCCCGCACGATGCGCGATGCGAACAGTGAAGCGCACCAGGCCGTTCGCCGGGCCCGAGTGTTCGACCGTGAGCGCATCGCCCGGGCGCACGCGCTCGAGAAACTTGGCGTTGGCGATCTGCCATTGCGTCAGATCGAGGGCAAGGTCGACTTCGATGAAGCGCAGCGCCTCGTCCAGCAAAACAGCGCCCGGCAGTATGGGTGTTCCGGGAAAGTGGCCGTCGAACGCCGGGTGGTCGGGCGCGATTTCGAGTGTGTGCCTGAGGTTCACCGCAAGACCTTCTCCGCGAGCGACTGCAGCGCCTGCTGGGGCAGCTTGCCCGTCGCGTTGCGCGGCAGCCGCTCGACGATCAGCAGCGGGCGCGGCAGGAATACCGCATCGATACGCTGGCGCAGAGATTCGATGACCGCCGCCGCGCTCAGGCCCGGAGCGACCACCGCCGCCGCCAGGCGTGCGATGCCGGTCACGCTGCCGCCGCGCTCGGGCAAAAAAAATGCGCCATCGATCACTCCCGGGATGGCATTCAATTGGGCGTTCAAGTAGCCAAAGGAGCTGCGCTTGCCGGCGACGTTCACCAGGTCGGCCGTGCGGCCGTGCAGCAGGAACTCGTCCTCGCCCGTCAGCTCGAGAACGTCGCACATCGGCGTCGCTTGCTCCACGTGGCCGCCATGCGCGTACACCCGGCCATTCTCGGCGCTGAGGCGCACGTCCGGCCACAGGCGCCAGAGCGCGGTTTCGGCCGTGCGGCGCGTGGCGATCTGACCGGTTTCGGTGGACCCGTAAATCTCAATCAGGCGGGTGTCGAATCGGCCCTCCGCCTCGCGCGCGAGTTCCGGTTCGAGGGGTGCAGTGGCCGAAACCAGAAGATCGAGCGGCGGCAGCTCGATGCCGGCGGCCAGCAGCGTGCGCAAGTGCACGGGGGTCGATATCAACGCCCGCGGCCGCGCCGCCGCCGCGATCGCGGCGCAGATATCGGCCGGATAAAACGGCCGCTCCGCCGTGAACGAATTGCCGCTGAGCAGCGCCAGCAGCACGGTGGACTCGAAGCCATACATGTGCTGCGCCGGCACCGTGCCGATCAGTGTATGGGTCCTGCCGTCCAGCAGCCCGAGCCGTGCAGCGCCGTCGCGTACGCAGCGAACCAGCCGGCCCCAGGTTTTCTTGTAGGGCAGCGGCGTGCCGGTGGATCCGGAGGTGAAGACGATGGCCGCGAGCTGCTCCGGCGGAATCTGCGGAACTTGCAACGGGCCAGCCGCGCGCCGCAGCTTCCGTTCGCCGCCGAACTGCGCATACTGGAAGCGCGGCAGATCGATTGCGCAGCGCCCGTCGTCGGTTAAACATAACGCGTCCGGCGCGAATTGCCACAGCTGCCTGATGACCTCCGGCGTGTGGGTGGAGGGCAACAGACTCACTCTGCCGGACATGAGGCAGGCGGCGAGTCCGACCGTGAACCGATAGCGGTCGAGGCAAACGTTGAGCACGTGCCGACCGCTCGGCAGGCGTGCGGCTAAATGGGCGGCTTCGGCGAGGAATTGCCGCGCATCGATGGCGCGCCCCCCGCGGTAGGCTAATACAGCCGTGGGCGAGCCATGCGACAACAGCGAACTCGACGGCATCGCCGCCGGCGCATGCTCACTTGGTTCTCTGTACCGCAATGTACTCCGCTAAATGCCTCAAAGAACGAAAAATCTGCTGGTTTTCCTGGCTGTCGGCGCGCAATTGGACGCCGTACTGCTTCGATACGATCAGCGCGACCTCCAGAATGTCGATGGAGTCCAGGCCCAGCCCTTCACCGTACAAAGGGGCTTCGGGATCGATATCCTGCGGCGCGACCTCCAGATTCAGCGCTTGGACGAGCAGCGCGGCGATTTCCCGCTGCAGATCGATATCGGCCGGCGTCGCCGATTGTTGCATGAGCGACGCTTTGTCGGGCATAGACTGGTCTTACGATTAGGTTTCTAGTACGTCCGGCATCGAGATGCCGCCTGCTGCATTATATAGGTGCCGGCGGGAGCGGCAACCCACGGCGCTGAGGAGTATCCTGCGAGCCTCATGCAAGCACCGCATCCGCCCCTGAAGGAATATTACCGCGAGGAAGCAGAGCGGAGCGAATGGGTGCGACAGATGTTCGACTGCAGCGCCGCAGATTATGATCGAGTCGAGCGCGCCATGGCCTGTGGGACGGGCTCATGGTACCGGCGCCGCGCTCTGGCGCGGGCCGGGCTGACATCGGGCATGCGGGTACTGGATGTCGGCACCGGTACGGGACTCACCGCGTGCGAGGCAGCTCATCTGACGGGCGATTCCGGGCAAGTGGTCGGGATCGATCCCAGCGCCGGCATGCTTGCACGGGCGCGGGTTCCCGCGGACGTTCAATTGCACTTGGGCAGCGCCGAGGCGATTCCCTCGCCGCCAGCTGCGGTGGAGTTTCTCTCCATGGGTTACGCGCTGCGCCATGTCACCGATCTGTCCGCGGCATTCCGTGAGTTCCTGCGGGTGCTGGTGCCGGGCGGGCGCATTTGTCTGCTGGAAATCACGGCGCCCGAGGGCCGCGTGGCGCGCACCCTGCTCAAGGCATACATGCGCGGCGCCGTCCCGCTGATGGCGCGCTCGCTGGCGCGCCATCGCGACGTGCCGAAACTGATGCGCTACTACTGGGACACGATCGAGGCGTGCGCCGCGCCGAGCCTGATCCTCGAGGCGCTGCGCGAGGCGGGCTTCGCGGACGCATACCGCCACGTGGAGCTCGGCATTTTTTCCGAGTATCGCGCCCAAAAGCCGCGCGCCTGACTAAAGGCGGCCACGCAGTCGCCGCGCCGCCAACAGCGGCAGCCGCAAAAGAAAGCCGCAAAACAGCCGCGCGTGCATCCACGTGAGGAGGGCGTTGTCCCGCAAGTAGTTGAAGTGCGAAACACCGCCCTCCTCCGGGCGGAAATAGCGCACCGGCGCCGAAACATTGATCGGCTTGACACCTTGCCAGCAGAGCCGCACCGCCGCTTCCGCGTCGAAGTCGAAATGCCGCATCCAGGGCTGCCGTTGCATCTCGCGAATGAGCGGTGCGATCGGATAGACGCGAAAGCCGAACAGCGAGTCGCCGATGCCAGCCCACAGCGTTTCAACGTTCACCCACCAGTTGGAAAGCTTGCGGCCTTGGACACGCAGGCGCGGGGCGCTCGAGTCGAAGATCGGGTAGCCCAGCACCATTGCCGCGGGCTGCGCCTGCGAGACTCGCATGAACTCGACGATTCGATCGGCGGAATGTTGTCCGTCCGAATCCATCGTCAGGGCATGGGTATAGCCGCGCGCCGCCGCTTCGCGCAGCCCGTGCAGCACCGCGGCGCCCTTGCCCCGGTTCTTGGGCAGCACGAATACGCGCAGGCCCGGCTCGCCGGCGGCCAGCGCCGTCAGACGTTCAGCGGAACCGTCCGTACTGCCGTCGATCACCACCCACACGGGATTCCATTGCTCGAGAGCGGCACTTACGGTCGCGTACACCTTGGGTCCCGGGTTGTAGCTGGGGATGAGCACCACATGCGTCTTCGAGCGCTCAGCCACGGGGTCGCTCAATCATGGTCAATCGTGCCTTAGTGGTCGACTTCGACCATGCGCGAGGATTTGCCGATCATCCAGGCGGCGAAGATACCTGCCGCCCAGTAGTGATCGCGCTGCACCAATGGGCTGTCCTCAAACACGGCACCCGCCAGGGTGTCGTAGCGCACGAACGCACCGAACCAGTAATGAGCAAAGCGCTTCGTCAAGTCGATATCGAGCTGTGTCCCCGCGTAGCCGCCCGTCGCCTGGAATGCCGGCCGCGACGCGGTCGCATTTTGAGGGGGGACTGTATAGAAATAATCGTCGTAATGGCGGTTGGCAAACAGCGGACCCGTGTAGATCCCCGCGTTCCATCCGGTGAGTCCTCCGGGATCCTTGACTCTCAATCTGAACCCCGGCGTCAGCGTCCAACCGATCGGCTGCGGCGGCATCTGCAGGGTGAAGGCCTGGCGCACCGGCACCCGTAAATCCAATTTGATCCGCGAATCCTCGGAGCGCCACAGATGAAAATCCACCATGACTCCCGCTTCGACCGTGGGCTTCAATTGCGGCATTCCGCTGCGGGTCCGGTCGTTGCTCACCGGCATGGTGAAGTCGCCGCTCAGATTCACTTCGACCCATTTGCGGTCGAACAGAAACCCGCGCACACCTTCCTGGTCTGCCTTCAGAATGGGTCCGTTGTAAGCCACGTAGGGCACGGGGACGGGAAATACGTGAGAGGTGTCGGCGCCACGATAATTATCGTACCCCAATACACCGATCCCCAGCCCGACTTCCCACAGCGGCTGCTCGGCCGCATGCAGCGGCGCGCAGCAAACCGCGGCGGCGAACAGCGCGAGGACGAGCGGCGTTCCGCCGCGGCTCGAAGTACGTGCGCAGGCCATCAGCCGCTGATGTTGGCCGCGCGGGCGCGCGCCGCGCGGATCGACCGGTGCAAGTTAGCGGCGCAGAGCACGTAGTACAAACTCTTGAAGGCCCGCAACGAGGCCCAAATCGGCGTGCGGCCAAAAATGTCGCCGGCCAGCAACGACAGCAGTGCCTCTTTCATGCGCAGAACGTTACGCGGACCCAAGAACAATTCCCGCATCGTGGGGTTCGTGACTCGGTAGATGAACCAGGAGAACTGCTTCGGCCCGTGGCGCATGAGCCGGTCGAAACGCTTGAGTGCCCGCGTCGCGCCCGCCGGGTTCCTGCGGCAAGAGTCGATTGTTTCCGCCGCGGCCGCGCCGCTGTTCATGGCCAGCATCACCCCGGAGGAGAACACCGGGTCGATGAAAGCGTAGGCGTCGCCCACCAGCAAATAATTCCCCCCATGGCTGTGGTCGCAAACGTAGGAGTAATTGCCGGTTGCTTCGACCTCGCAACACAGCTCGGCGGTGCTCAATCGGTCCGCCAGCGGCGGACACAGGGCGATGGTGGATAAAAAGAACTCGCGCAAGCCGATGGCGCGCGATTGCATGTAGTACGGCCAGACGACGGCCCCGATGCTGGTCGCGCCATCGGCGAGCGGAATGAACCAGAACCAACCGTGATCGAACCAATAGATCGCGATATTGCCCGCGCGCTTACCGCACTCGCGGCGAGCGCCGGTGAAGTGCGCGTACATGGCCGCGCTGTTGTGCTTTTTGTTGCGCCGTTTCGTGCGCAGGCGAGCACCGAGAAAGGTATCGCGCCCGGACGCGTCGATGAAATATGTGGCCTCCCAGGACTCGGCGCGCCCGTCATCGTGCACGGCCTGCACGCGTGCGCGCCGGCCGCCGTCCAAGAACTCGACATCGCGGGCCCGACAGCCTTCGATGACCTCGGCGCCGCGGGCCGCCGCGCGCCGGATGAGGATTTCATCGAATTCGGAGCGCCGGACCTGATAGGCGAAGGCCAAGGATTTGTCCCAGCCGTGCGCGAATTCGAATTCTTGGTGCCGGCCGTCCCACGGCGAAATGAATTCCGCGCCCCATTTCTGCATGCCGATGGCATGTACCTGGTGCGCTACGCCGATACGCCGGAACAGGGGCAAATTGGCGGGCAAAAGCGACTCACCGATGTGAAATCGTGGGTGACGGGCCTTTTCCAGGACCACCACGCGGTAACCCTGTTCGGCGAGCAGAATCGCCGCTGTCGAACCGGCCGGACCGCCGCCGACGATCAGTACGTCGCAAGCTCGCGCCTTGGCCTCCGGCCCCGCGGGCGCGGCAATTTGCGAGACAGGCTCAGGCATCTTAAATTGGTCTCCATGGCGCCCGCCGGTCAACCTGGGCGACCCTCCGACAGCGCAGCTTATCGTGCCGACGAACACCGGTTCAACGCCTGCTAAGATATCAGTCATGCATATTCTTATTGTGGAAGATGACGCAGTGGCGCGCGACTATCTCGCAAAGGCATTGCGCGAGGTGGGTCACACGGTGGACGTCGCCGCGGACGGCTTGGTGGGGCTGCAAATGGCCTCCTCGGCGGCGATGGATTTGGCGATCGTCGATCGAATGCTGCCGAAGCTCGACGGCCTGGCCCTGGTGCAATCGCTGCGCGCCACCGGCCGCAAGCTGCCGGTCCTCATCTTAAGCGCGCTGGGCGACGTCGACGATCGCATCACTGGTTTGCGGGCAGGGGGCGATGACTACCTGACCAAGCCTTACCACATGTCTGAATTGCTGGCGCGCATCGACGCGCTCGCGCGGCGCGGCGACTCGGGCAACGCGGAAGCCAATACCAGATTGAAGCTCGCGGATCTGGAACTCGACCGCATGACGCGCCGCGTGATGCGCAACGGAAAGAAAATAGAGCTCACCGCGCGCGAATTCCAGTTGCTCGAGTTCATGATGCGCCACAGCGGGCAAGTGGTGACGCGCACCATGCTGCTGGAGGGCGTATGGGATTACCATTTCGACCCGCAAACCAACGTCATCGACGTGCACATCAGCCGCCTGCGCCAGGCGATAGACAAGGACTTCGACAAGCCGCTGCTGCACACGGTGCGCGGCGCGGGCTACAGCCTGCGCGAAGACGAATAGTGACGCGCACGGCGGACGGCTCCTAGTGCGTGTTTTCGCGCGCCGACGCACCGTGAGCGCCGATCAGCGATTCATCGGCATTCTCGATACCTCGCCGTTTCGCCTCGCCATCGTCTATTCGATCGTCTTCGCCTGCGGCGCGGCGGCACTGCTCGGCGCGGTGGACTTCGCTGTGTCGCGAGTGGTCGACGGCAGCACCGACAATCTCATCGAGGCCGAAGTGCAGGGCTTGCGCGAGCAGGTCATGGTGCTGTCGCGCAGCGATTTCATCGAGTTGATCGAACAGCGATCGCAGGATCAGGACGTGCGCGGCGCGGTCTACCTGATGGTCGATCCGCAGCTGCGGCCGGTCGCTGGCAACGTGCCCGCCTGGCCGAAAATCGCCGCCAACGAGGGGAAGTGGATTCAATTCAAGGTGTCCGTGCCGTTCGGCGATGAGACCCGCGAACATGAAATGCGCGCCCAGCGGTTTCCCCTGCCGGGCGGCTACCGGATGCTGGTCGGGCACGACGTGCAGGAGCGGCAGGACGTCAAAAGCCTGATGATGCGGGGACTGATTGCCGCGGTCGTGCTCACGCTGCTGCTCGGGCTGGGAGGAGGCTTCTGGATGGGCCGGCGCATCCTGGCCCAAGCCGGCGCAATCTCGGCGGTGGCCACCCAAATCATGCGCGGCGATCTCTCGCAGCGCCTGCCGGTGCGCAAGGCGGACGATGAAATCAACACGCTCGCTCGCGAGATCAACTCCATGCTCGACAAGATCGAGCAGCTCACGCTCGGCATGCGTACGGTGCTCGACAGCGCGGCGCATGACTTGCGCACGCCGCTCAATCGCCTGCAATCCACCGCCGAGGGAGCGATGAGCCAGCTCGCGCCGGGGTCCCCCGAGCGGCGCGTGCTGGAGCGCGTCACCAGCGAGGTCGACCACATGCGCTCAACGCTCGATGCCCTGCTGCGCATCGCGCTCGCGGAGACCGGCACGGTGGCCCGTGAACCGGTCGACCTTTCGGAGCTGGTCGAGAGCATGGTTGAACTGTACGCGCCAGTTTCAGAAGAGCGCGGCATCAGACTGCGTAGCGCCGTGGTGTCCGGCGTGCAGGTCCAGGGCAATCGGCAATTATTGGCACAGGCCCTTGCGAACCTGCTCGACAATGCCATCAAATTCACGCCCGACGGCGGACATATCCGGGTGGTGCTGCAATCGCAGGGCGTCGGACCCGAAGTCATCATCGAGGACAGCGGCCCCGGCATACCCGCCGACAAGCGCGAAGTCGTCCTGGGAAGGCGCGTGCGTCTCGATGAAGCGCGCAAATTCCCAGGATCCGGCCTCGGCCTGTCGCTGGTGGCCGCGGTCACCAAGTTGCACGGCGCGCGCTTGACGCTCGATGACGCCGGGCCGGGTCTGCGCGTTTCGCTCAAGTTTCAATGAATCAGCGTCAATTTATCGGCGGATGGCTCTGCTCAACTCGCCCCCCGCAGCGGCGGACGGGGTAAACCGCTGATCCGATTCAAAAAAATAGCCGGTAAAATGCTGGCATAGAACTTGCTCGGATCTTCGTGCGGCAGAGCGCGCCGCGCTTGGAACCGACAACATGGCCGATGAAGCCGAAGAAGCTCCTCCCCCACCGGTGCAAAACCCCGGCGGTTTCATGGGCACGCTGATGAAGGGCATGGGCGTCTTCGTGCTGGCGCTCCTTGCCGTCATCCTCGGCGGCTTCATCAACGCCAAATTGCATCCCATGCCCAATCTGCAGATGGGCAAGGATGGTGTGATCACGCCGATCGTACCCGTTCCCGCCGCGGCCCACGATGAAAAGGGCGCCGCCAAGGCCGCCGTTTATTACGCCATCGACCCGCCGCTGGTCGTCAATTTCGAAGACGGCTCCGCCGTGCGGTTCCTGCAAATCACCATGGAAGTCATGGCGCGCGATCAGCAGGCGATCGACAGCGTGCAAAAAAACATCCCGCTGATCCGCAACAATCTGCTGCTGCTCATGAGCAATCGAAACTATCAGACGCTGATGTCGCGCGAGGGCAAGGAAAAGCTGCGCGAAGAGGCGCTGGCGGAGATTCGTGCGGTTCAGAAGAAACAGGGCGGCGAGGACGTCGAAGACCTGCTGTTCACCAGCTTCGTGGTGCAGTAGTGGCCGGTGAGACCGCTGCGGGCGCTGCGCCCGCGACGAACGCGATCTCCGAGGAAGAGGTCTCTGCCCTGCTGGAGAAGAGCGGGGCGGAATCCGTGCGGCCCTACGATTTCGCCGCGCAACGCATCAATCGTACGCAATTGCCGATGCTCGAGATCATCGCCAAGAGCTTTGCGGAGCGCGCCACGGGGTCTCTATCGGGGCTGCTCGGCCGCGATGCGCGCATGCAGTTCACATGCATCGAATCGGCGAAGGCCACAGACCTGCAGGCGTCGCTGCCTATGCCCGCGAGCGTGGCGGTGGTGCGGCTCAAGCCGCTGGCCGGTGTCGCATTCGTTTGCGTCGAGCCGACGCTGCTGCTCGCCCTATTGGATGGATTTTTCGGCGGCTCCGGCCGCGCCTCAGCCGACGGCCAGGCGGCCATTGCCCCGGCGGCGCAGAGGTTTCTTGCGCTGATGCTGCGCAGTCTGAGCGCCGATTGGACTGCCGCGTGGACGCCGGTATCGCCGCTCGAGTTGGAGCTGGTGAAGCAGGAGATCAATCCGCGTCTGCTGCAGCTTGGCGGCCCTCAGGACTCCCTGATCGTCGCGAGATTCACCCTGGAGTTCGCCGCGGTCAGCGGCGAGGTCGCTTGGCTGCTGCCGGAAAGCGTACTCGCGCCGGTGCGCGAGGCGCTCGCCTCCGACGGCGGCGCCGCGCCCGTGCGCAAGCATGAGGCGTGGGCTCCGACGATCAGCACGGCGCTGCAGGAGGCGGAGATGGAAACGCGCGCGATACTGGCCCAGGCCCAGATCAGTTTGCGCGAGCTGGTGCGCTTGATGCCGGGCGACATCATTCCAATCGACCCACCGCAGCACGTCACCCTGCTGGCGGGCGAAGTGCCGCTGTATCGCGGCCGCTTCGGCGTCTCGCAGGGGCGTAATGCACTAAAAATTCTTCCCGGAGGTTCTGCATGAGCGTTTCCGATCCCAAGTCCGCGGCGGTGGCACGCGCCCAATTCAACGACCTGGGTCCGAAGGGCGCCGCCGCCGCGGGTCAGGAAATGAACCTGAATTTGATCCTCGACGTGGCGGTCACGCTGGCGCTGGAGGTGGGGCGCGCGCGGATGTCGGTGCGCGAACTGCTGCAGCTGGCGCCCGGCGCCATCGTCGAGCTCGACCGCCTGGCCGGCGAGCCGCTCGATGTGCTGGTCAACGGGGTGCGCATCGCGCGCGGCGAGGTGGTCGTGGTCAATGAGAAATTCGGCATCCGGCTCACCGACGTCGTGAGCGAGACCGAGCGGATGGAACAGGCTCAGTGACAGGCATGGCGCAGCCCGCATCCCCCCTGTCCGCCGGCAGCCTGACGCAGCTCACCTTGAGTCTGCTTGCCATCGTCGCCCTGATCTTCGCCGTCAGCTGGGCGCTGAAGCGACTGAAGATGGCCGGTCCGCGCGGTCGCGGTGAAATCACCGTCCTCGACGAGCTGGCGCTGGGGCCGCGCGAGCGCATCGTTCTCGTGCGCGTCGGCGAATCGCAGGTGCTCGTCGGCGTCGGTGCGGGCGGCGTGGTGGGATTGACACCGCTGGCGACGCCGATCGCCATCAAACCCGTTTCGAGCGCTCCTGCCTTCGCCGATCGACTGCGCGAATTCATGAAGCGGCCCGGAGGAGCGGCATGACCCGCGCGGCGCAACGGCGCCGGGTCATCGCGCCGGCGGCGCTGACTGCGCTGGCTGCGCTGCTGCCGATTGGCGCCGCCATGGCGCAGGCCACGCTGCCTGCGGTCGCCATCAAAACCGCCGCCGACGGCGCGCAGACCTACTCGCTCACATTTCAAGTGCTGATTCTGATGACCTTGCTGACGCTGCTGCCGGCGCTTCTGCTGGCGATGACGGCGTTCACGCGCATCATCATCGTACTGTCGATTCTGCGGCAGGCACTCGGCATGGCGACCACGCCCTCGAACCAGGTGCTCACCGGCTTGGCGCTGTTCCTCACGTTTTTCGTGATGAGCTCCACCATCGCCCAGTCCTATGCCGGCGGCATCCGGCCGTATTTGGACGGTCAGCTGGCCGGTGAAACGGCACTGGATCGAACGCTGCAGCCGCTCAAGAAATTCATGCTGGCGCAGACGCGCGAAAACGATCTGCAGCTGTTTTCCAAGCTGTCCGGAAAGGCGCAATACGCGAGCGCCGATGAGGTTCCCTTGAGCGTTCTGGTGCCGACTTTCCTGACCAGCGAACTGAAAACCGCCTTTCAAATCGGCTTCATGGTGTTCATCCCCTTCCTGGTCATCGATCTCGTCGTCGCAAGCGTGCTGATGTCGATGGGCATGATGATGCTGTCGCCGGTACTGGTGTCTCTGCCGTTCAAAATCATGCTGTTCGTCGTGGTCGACGGCTGGACGCTGCTGATGGGCACACTGGCCGCGAGCTTCCACCGATGAGTCCGGATGGCGTGATGGATCTGGCGCACGGCACCCTGCTGGTGACCTCGATGATTGCGGCGCCGCTGCTGCTCACCGCGCTGCTCACTGGGCTCGTGATCGGCATGCTGCAGGCCGCGACCCAGATCAACGAGGCCACTTTGAGCTTCATTCCGAAACTGCTGGTGCTGGTGCTCGCGCTGTTCGTGTCCGGCCCCTGGATTCTGCGGGTGCTGATCGATTTCACCCGCGATCTGTACGCCAACATTCCGAACGTGATCGGCTGAGGCGAATCCGGCCATGCAACCCATCCTCATCGATGCGGCGGACATCTCCAGATGGGTCGCGCGGCTGTGGTGGCCGGTGCTGCGGATCGGCGGGTTCGTGCTTAGCGCGCCAATCGCGAGCGAGAGCACGGTGCCCGCGCCGGTCAAGATCGCGCTCACCCTGGGCCTCGCTTTCATCCTGGCGCCGCTTGCGCCGGTTCCGGCGGGGCTGTCGGTTTTCTCCGGTGCGGGTCTGCTGGCAGCCGTGCAGGAAGTGCTGATCGGCATCGCCATAGGCATGGTGGTGCAGCTCGCGTTCGAAGCGCTGACTTTCGCGGGGCAGAGCGTTTCGACGACCATGGGCCTGGGCTTTGCCACCTTGGTCGACCCGCAGCACGGCGCCGATACGCCGGTGCTCGGCCAGCTGTTCATGATATTCGGTACGCTCACCTACCTCGCCCTCAACGGCCATCTCGCGCTCATCGGCGCACTGGCGAATAGCTTTCAGACCCTGCCGATAGGCGGCATGAACATCGACGGCGATTTTCTGCTGGCGGTGGCCGGCTGGGGCGTGCGGGTGTTTGAAACCGGCTTGCTGGTCGCGCTGCCGGCCGTGGTCGCGCTGATCATCGTGAATCTGGCGCTCGGTGTCGTCACGCGCGCGGCCCCGCAGCTCAATCTGTTCGGGATTGGATTCACCATCACGCTGCTGTGCGGCTTTTTCGTGCTTCTCGCCGGGCTGGACGGCCTCATGGTGGGCATTTCCGGTCTCATCGACGGCGCGTTGAGCGCCGTTGCGGATCTCGTGGGCGCGCCCGCCGCGCCGGTGCGCTGATGGCCGCCGAATCCGAGCGCGGCGGCGAACGCACCGAAGAGCCTTCGCAACGACGCCTGCAGGAAGCGCGCGAGCGCGGCCAGGTGCCGCGCTCGCGGGAATTGACCAACTTCGCGACCATGATCGGCGGCAGCGCCGCGTTGATTGCGATGGGTGCCACGCTCGCCGGCAAATTGTCGAAGATGTTGCGCGCGGGCCTGGCGATCGACCCCGGGCGGCTCGAGCACCCGCAGTTCATGATGTCTTCGCTGGGCGAGGCGGCCGTGACGGCGCTGCTGGCGGCGCTGCCGATCTTTGCCGCTCTCATCGGCTTGGTGCTGCTCGCGGCGGTCGTGCTCGGGGGCTGGAATTTCAGCCCGGCGGCGCTAGTGCCCGATTTCTCGCGCATGAGCCCGATCGCAGGGTTGAAGCGGCTGTTCGGTCTGCGCGGCGCCACCGAGCTCGGCAAGGCGCTGCTCAAGTTTCTGGTGGTGGGCGGCGTGTGCGCAGCGATCGTGAGCTGGCTGTTCGCCGACGTGCTCGCGCTCGGTCGAATGGCGCCGCACGCGGCGATCGGCCGCGGCGCCGGTCTGCTGAGTTGGGCCTTCGTGTGGCTGTGCGCCTCGCTCGCGCTGATCGCCATGGTGGACGTGCCCCTTCAGCTGTATCAGTTCAAGCGATCCCTGCGCATGACGCGCCAGGAGCTGCGCGACGAGGCGAAGGAATCCGACGGGCGTCCGGAAACGAAGCAGCGCATACGCCAAATGCAGCAGCAGCTGGCGCGGCGCCGGATGATGCACAAGGTGCCGACCGCCGACGTGGTGATCGTGAATCCGACGCACTTCGCCGTGGCGCTGAAGTACGAGCCGAAGAACATGCGCGCCCCGCGGGTGGTGGCAAAAGGGGTCGATCTCGTCGCCCAGAACATTCGCCGCATCGCCGAGGAACATCGCGTGCCGATATTCGAATCGCCGAAGCTGGCGCGGGCGCTGTACCGGTCCACGGATCTTAACCGCGAAATTCCCGCCGGGCTTTACGGGGCGGTCGCGCAGGTTCTCTCGTACATATTCAGAATCCGCTCCTTGAACCCGACCCTCGCAGCCCGTATGGCGCGCCCCGATCCGAAGCTCGGCGATGAGTACGCCGACGTATGAGTGCCCGCGGCGCAATCGCAACGCTGAGCGAATTCGCACGCAACGGCCTGGGTGTGCCGCTGCTGGTGATGGTGGTGCTCGCCATGATGGTGCTGCCGCTGCCGGCGTTCCTTCTGGACGTGCTATTCACCTTCAACATCTCTCTCTCGCTGATGATTTTGCTGGCCGTGATCTACGTGCGCCGTGCGCTCGAATTCGCGACCTTCCCGACGGTGCTCCTGGGCGCGACTTTGCTGCGTCTCGGCCTCAATGTGGCATCGACGCGCATCGTGCTGATCAAAGGCCACACCGGCGCGCATGCGGCGGGCCGCGTCATCGCTGCCTTCGGCCAGTTCGTCGTCGGCGGCAATTACGCCGTCGGCATGGTGGTGTTCACGGTGCTGGTGATCATCAATTTCGTCGTGATCACCAAGGGTGCGGGGCGCATCTCCGAAGTCAGCGCGCGCTTCACCCTCGATGCGATGCCCGGCCGGCAGATGGCGATCGATGCCGACCTGAATGCCGGCATCATCACGCAGGCCGAGGCCATCATGCGGCGGCAAGAGGTGCGGGAGGAGGCGGACTTTTACGGCGCCATGGACGGTGCTAGCAAGTTCGTGCGCGGCGATGCGATCGCCGGCATCCTGGTCGTTTTCATCAACCTGTTCGGCGGCACCATCATCGGCGCCGCGCAGCACGGGATGTCGTTGGCGGATGCCGGCCGCACCTATGCGCTGCTCACCATCGGCGACGGCCTGGTGGCGCAGATCCCGGCGCTGCTGCTCTCCGTGGCGGTCGCGATTCTGGTCACGCGGGTCTCTCGACCCCACGACATGAGCCAGCAGATCATGACCCAGGTGCTCGGGCAGCCGCGCGCGCTGGCGGTCACGGCCGGCATCTTGATGCTGCTCGGCATCATTCCCGGGATGCCCAATTTGGTGTTCCTGATCATGGCGGCTGCATGCGGCTTTGGTGCGTACACGTTCAGCAAGCGGCGAGCCACGGAAAAGGCGGCCGCAACCGCGCCTACCGCGGCGGCCGCGGTCCCGTCCGAACAGCGCGAGCTGTCCTGGGATGATGTCGAACCGGTCGATCTCATCGGTCTCGAGGTGGGTTATCGGCTGATCCCGCTGGTCGACCGCGCCCAGGGCGGCGAACTGATGGGTCGCATCAAGGGCGTGCGCAAGAAGCTGTCCGAGGAATTGGGCTTTTTGGTGCAGCCGGTGCACATCCGCGACAACCTGGAACTCGGCCCGAACTCGTATCGGATCACGATTTTGGGCGCGCCCGTGGGCGAATCGGAGGTGTTTCCCGATCGTGAGCTGGCCATCAACCCCGGCCAGGTGTCGGGGTCGCTTCCGGGTTCCGCGACCAAGGACCCGGCCTTCGGCTTGGATGCGATTTGGATAGAGAAGTCGCGGCGCGATCAAGCGCAGGCCCAAGGCTACACCGTGGTCGATGCGAGCAGCGTGATAGCCACGCACTTGAGCCACTTGCTGCAATCCCACGCGCACGAGCTGCTGGGCCACGAGGAGGTGCAGCAAATGCTCAACCGATTGGGGAAAACCGCGCCGAAATTGGTCGAGGATCTGGTGCCCAAGCTCGTGCCGATGAGCGTGGTGGTCAAAGTACTGCAGTATCTGCTGATGGAGCGCGTGCCCATCCGCAACCTGCGGACGGTGTGCGAGGCGCTCGCCGAACTCGCGCCGAAAACTCAGGACCCGCTTGCCCTGGTGGCCGGCGTGCGCGTGGCGCTCGGTCGGAGCATCGTGCAGAACATCGGCGGTCTGCGCGCCGAGCTGCCGGTCATCACCCTGGACCCTGCGCTCGAGCAGGTCCTGCAGGACTCGATGGCCGGCGGCGGCAACGACGGCGTGCCGGGATTCGAGCCGGGACTCGCCGACCGCATTCAAACCTCGCTCGCCGACAGCACCCGGCGTCAGGAGGCCGCCGGCGAGCCCGCCGTTCTGCTGGTCGCGCCCAAGATACGCCCGTGGGTTGCCCGCTTGATGCGCTACTCGAGTCCGACGCTGTCGGTGCTCGCCTACAACGAGATTCCGGAGAGCCGCCGCATTCGTGTGGTCGCGGCCGTCGGACGCTGACGTTTTGCCTGATTCATGGAGGTTGACGTGAAGATAAAACGCTACATGGCCGCCAGCATGCGCGCGGCGCTCAGCCAGGTGCGCGAGGAGCAGGGGCCCAATGCGGTGATCCTCTCGAGCCGCCGTGTGGACGAGGGCATCGAGGTCATTGCGGCGGTCGACTACGACGAGGCGCTCTTCATCGATGCGAGGCGGCAGCGCACGCCGGCGATGGCCGCCGAATCGAGACCGCCGGCCGCGCCGGCGCCGGTGCTCTCGGGGCCCGCGCGGGAAACCCCTGCGCCGGCATCGGCAGCGCCGGTGAAGATGTCGGCCGCCCCGGTGAAGGCGTCGGCCGCCCCGGTGAAGGTGGCTGCCGCGCCGCCGAAGGTGGCTGCTGCGCCGGCGCCAACGCCGGCGGACGGATTCGCGACGATGCAGCGGGACTTGAAGGATTTGCGCGCGCTTCTCGAAAGCGAGCTGGCGCACATGTCGTGGCACGATCAGCGGCAGCGCGAACCGCTGAAGGCTCGCGTCCTGGAGGAACTGTCTTCCATGGACATCGCGCCGGATGTAGCCATGGCGCTCGCCACGCTGACGCCGAAGCGAACCAGCCTGGAGAATCCTTCGCACATCCCGCTCGCGCTGCTCGTCAAGCACCTGCCCGTGGTCGACCGTCTGAGCACGGTCAACGCCGGAGTGATCGCCGTCGTCGGACCGACGGGCGCCGGCAAGACGACCACCATCGCGAAACTCGCAGCGCGCTGGAGCATGCAGCACGGCAGTCAGGATCTGGCGCTGGTGAGCACCGACGCGTACCGGATCGGCGCCCGCGAGCAGCTCATGACCTATGCACGCATTCTGGGCGCCCCATTTCACGCGGCGAACAGCGGCAGGGAACTCGCGCGGGCGCTCGAGCGGCTCAAGTCGAAGCGGTTGATCTTGATCGACACCGCCGGCATGGGGCCGCGTGATGTGCGCCTGACCGAACAGCTTGCCGCGCTGCAACTGGGGGCCGCGCGCGCGCGGGTCTTGCTGGCGCTTCCCGCGCAGGGCGAGGCCCACGCGCTCGAGGAAATCATCTGCGCGTTTGCGCGGGTGTCGCCGGCGGCGTGTATTTTGACGAAAGTCGACGAGGCGGCGAGTTTGGGCGCCGTGATTTCGACGACCCTGCGCCATAAATTGAGAATCGCCTATCTATGCGATGGGCAGCGCGTGCCGGAGGACCTGCATTCGGCACATCAGCGCCGCGTCTGGCTGGTGCGCGCCGCACTCAAACTCAAGGAGCGCGCGCCGCCACGCGGCGATGAGGCCTACTACGCCCGCAATTTCGGCCGAGCGCGCGCCCATGCGTGACACGAGATTGAGCAGAGGTCAGGCAGCTGCGCTCGAGCAGCTCAATTCTTCGCGTCCAGTCAAGGTCATTGCCGTCACCGGCGGCAAGGGCGGCGTCGGCAAGACGACGGTCTCGGCCAATCTGGCAGTGTCGATAGCGGCGCAGGGCCGCGACGTCATGCTGGTCGATGCGGACTTGGGGCTGGCGAACGTCGATGTGCTGCTCGGTCTGCACACGCGCTTCCACCTCGGGCACGTGATCAAGGGCGAATGCGCACTCGAAGACGCCATCGTCACCGGTCCGCACGGCCTGCAGATCGTGCCCGCAGCGTCGGGCGTCAAGCGCATGGCCGCCCTGTCTCCGGCCGAACACGCCGGCATCATTCGCGCGTTCAGCGATCTGTACCACAGTGTCGAGGTGCTGGTGGTCGACACCGCCGCCGGCCTCAGCGACAGCGTAATGACATTCAGTCAAGCGGCGCACCACGTCGTTGTCGTGGTTTGCGACGAACCCGCCTCAATCACCGATGCCTATGCGCTGATCAAGGTGCTCAGCCGTGAACACGGGGTGCAGCGCTTCCAGATCCTGGCCAATCAGACGCGCCGATCGGGCGAAGGCCCGGAGCTGTATCAAAAAATTTCGCGGGTCTGTGACCGATTTCTCAATGTGGGACTCGAGTTCGCCGGTTCCGTACCGTTTGACGATTACTTGCGGCGCGCCGTGCAACGGCAGGCAGCCGTCGTCGAGGCGTACCCGGCCTCAATTTCGTCCATTGCGCTCAAGAATCTCGCCATGAAGGCCGATAAGTGGTCAGTGCCACAAGGGGCACGAGGTCACCTGGAGTTCTTTGTCGAACGCATGGTGGGGGCCCGGACCGCTCCTTCGACGGTATTGCAATGAGAGCAAGCACACAATATTCAAATACGCAGAAGCGCAGCAAGAAGCCGCTTGCGGACGACGGCGTCCCGGTCGACCAGGTTCCGCAGCAAGAGCTGATCCTCAAGCACGCCGATTTGGTCAAGCGCATCGCCTATCACTTGGTGAGCCGCATGCCGCCCAACGTGGAGGTGGATGACCTGATCCAGTCCGGCATGATCGGCTTGCTGGATGCCGCAAAACATTATTCCCCCACGAAGGGCGCAAATTTTGAAACCTACGCCGGCATTCGCATCCGTGGCGCGATGCTCGATGAGGTCCGAAAATCCGACTGGACGCCGCGCTCGGTGCATCGAAACATGCGCGAGATGGCGGACGTGGTCCGCAAGATCGAGAACGATAAAGGGCAGGATGCGAGCCCGACCGACATCGCCGAGGGGCTCGGTGTTTCGATCGAGGAATATCACAAGTTGGTGCAGGACGCGGCCAGCTGCCGATTGTTCAGTTTCGATCAAATGGGCTCCAGCGAGGACGAGTCGAGTCCGGCGGATCATGCGCGAGACGAGCGGCCGGGCCCGTTCGATAACATCGAGGATGCCGGCTTCCGCGACGCGCTCGCGGGGGCGATCGAGGGCTTACCCGAGCGCGAAAAGCTCGTGCTGTCGCTCTACTACGATGAAGACATGAATCTGCGCGAGATCGGCGAGGTGCTCGAGGTGTCCGAATCGCGCGTCTGTCAGATTCACGGACAGGCCCTGGTGCGGCTGCGCGCACGGTTGGCGGAGTGGCTTGCCCCCGATTGATCCATGGACATCTTAAGCATCATCGGCGTCGTGCTGGGATTGATAGCGATCATCGGCGGCGCGATCTTGAAGGGCAGCAGCGCCGGGGCGCTGGTCGGGAGCGCCGCGTTCGTGATCGTGGTGGTCGGCACCATGGCGGCGAGCCTGGTGCAGACTCCGATGGCGACGTTCCTGCGCGCGTGGAAAATCGTCACCTGGGTGTTCAAGCCGCCGATCAACAATCCGTCCGCGATGATCGAAAAGATCGTCGAGTGGAGCAACATCGCGCGCAAACAGGGTCTGCTGGGCTTGGAGTCCGCGGTGGAACAGGAACAGGATGAATTCCTCAAGAAAGGCCTGCAGTCGCTGGTCGACGGCGGTGAACCCGAGGCGATTCGCTCCAGCATGGAGATCGAACTGGATACGATGGAGCATTTCGACACCCAGGCGGCCAAAGTTTTCGAGGCCATGGGAGTCTACTCGCCGACGCTCGGCATCATCGGCGCCGTCATGGGGCTGATGGCGGTGATGCAAAACCTGGCGGACCCGTCGAAACTCGGCCACGGCATCGCGGCCGCCTTCGTGGCCACCATCTACGGCATTGCCTTCGCGAATTTGCTGTTCCTGCCCATGGGCAACAAACTCAAGTCGGTGATCCACGGGCAGTCGCAGGTTCGAACCATGGTCATCGAGGGCATCATCGCCATCGCTCAGGGAGAGAACCCGCGCAATATCGAAGCGAAGCTGCAAGGCTACTTTCATCACTGAGCCGCCTTTCTAAGGGGCAACAGAGGACCTCGGCGCATGGCGCGCAGGAAAAAGCACGAAGAGCATGTGAACGCGGAGGCGTGGGCCATTCCATACGGCGACCTCGTGACGCTGCTGTTCGCCCTGTTCACGGTCATGTACGCCATGTCGTCGGTGAACGAGGGCAAGTTCCGAGTGCTGTCTGATTCGATGATCGCCGCCTTTCACGGCACGCCGAAGAGCATGCAGCCGATCAATATCGGCGAAAGGGAGCCTGGAAAAGGCGGCGACAAGCCCCTGGTGGGCGTCTCGCCGACCGCATTGTTGAAAATCAAGGGGCAGGCCATTTTGGCCAAACCGCCGGATGCGCCCGCACCGCTTCCGCTGGCGGAGGTTCCCGGCGCGCTGAGCCGCATGCAGCGCCAGGTGCAGGACGCCATGCAGGCGCTTATCGACGCCAAATTGGTCACGATTCGCCGCGAGAACATGTGGCTCGAAATCGAAATCAACACCGACATACTGTTTCCGAGCGGTGCCGCCGAGTTCTCGCCGGCGGCGGCTCCGGTGCTCGATAAACTGGCGGAGGTTCTCAAGCCCTTTCCCAATCCGATCCGTGTCGAGGGCCACACCGACGATCGCCCGATCAAAACTGCGGCTTTCCCGTCGAACTGGGAACTGTCCGCCGCGCGCGCTGCGAGCGTGGTGCACGAATTCACCAAGGCGGGCATCGATCCCTTGCGGCTGGAGATCGTCGGCTTCGGAGAGTTCCATCCACGCCAGCCCAATACGTCGGCCGAAGGGCGAAATGCAAATCGACGTGTTGCGATAATGGTGCTGGAGGAGGTCACCCCCGGCGGGACGGTCACGGCCAAAACCGCCGACGGACCGGCGCCGGATACCGCCGCTCCTTCCCCCGGGCCTGCAGATGCGAATCGCGCCGAAAATCCGCTACTATGGGAAGCAGCACCCGCTGGGGCAGCGCCCGCTGGGCTGGACAAGACCGTATTGGTGAAAGATCAAGCGAAGCCGGAATTCAAAGGACCGTCACCGCCATCCGAATGAGCGAGGTGATCCATGAGCGAAGTTGATCGGTTGAGCAATTCGGGTCTATACCCGGCGCTGCCGATTGCCGACCAGCGCAGCCGCAAGGACGGATCGTCGGGCCAGCCGCCCGCTGACAAGCGCCCCGCCGCCGCCCCTGCCGAGCCAAGCGCCCCCACGGTACCGGATCCGAATCAGCCGAGGCCGCCGAAATCCTTGATCGATGAGTACGCTTGAGGTGACTCTTGGCGCGAATATTGCCGCCTGGTCGGGCATTGCCGGTGCGGCAATTGCCGTTGCAGCGCTGCTGACGGCGATCGCCGCAGGGTCCTCGATGCGGCGCTGGCGGACGCGCTGCGCGGCGCTCGAATCGAATATCGCAGCCCTGCGCCGAGAGCTCGATCTGACGGCCTCGATCGGCGCGCGCACCGGCCGTCGCGTGCAGCGCGTCGAGCACGAGTACTCCGGCCTCGCGGACCGCGTCGAATTGGTCGAATCGCGGGGCGCGACCGCATCCTTCGATCAGGCAATCGATGCGGCGCGCCGAGGCGTCGATCCGGGCAAGCTCATACAGCAGTTCGGCTTAAGCCGCAGTGAGGCGGAACTGGTCGCAAGACTGCATGGGCGCAAAAAGCACGCTTGAGCTCCGGCGCATTGCGCGCCGCGCGCCGCGCGCCGAGCGACGAGCGCCGAGCGACGATGCTCATTTTTTTTATGATGTTTTGGCGTCGAGACGCCGTGGCGTTTTGACGTCATGGTGACCCAAATTTTTGAGGCCGAGCGGTATGCCATCGGGCGCCTGTTGACCGTAACCGATTCGCAGATCGGCGAACTGGCCGAGCTGCTGATCGATTGCGTGGACGGCGGCGCGTCGGTGAGCTTCATGAGCCCGCTTACGGTGCCCAAGGCGGCGGCATTCTGGCGAGAGGTGGCCGCCGGCGTGATGCGGGGCGGGCGGGCGCTGCTCGTGGCGCAGCAGAGCGCCGGCGGCGGTATCCTCGGCGCCGTGCAGTTGATTCTCGATCAGCCGGAAAACCAGCCGCACCGCGCTGATGTCTCAAAAATGCTCGTGCTGCGCCGGGCGCGCCGGCAGGGGCTGGGAACGGCACTGATGCGCTCTGCCGAGAACCTGGCGCGCGAATGCGGGAAATCGCTGCTGGTGCTGGATACGGCGAGCGGCGATGCCGAGCGGCTCTACGTCCGGCTGGGCTGGCAGCGCTGCGGCGTCATTCCCGGCTACGCACTGCTGCCACGGGGCGGCTTGTGCGATACGACGGTCTTCTACCGCACGCTCGCCGATAAATTCACTGCCGGTTGAATCATGCTGCGTCGAAAGTCGAGTGTGCGGCCGGCGCCTCGGCTTCTATACGTCGAGAGGGGACGCGAGATGCGCGCTGCGGTTTTTCATGGTCCGGGCGATTTGCGGCTGGAGTCGGTCCCCGAACCCGACGCGGGGCCGGGCGAGGTGAAGCTGCGCGTGCTGTACAACGGCATTTGCGGCAGCGACCTGCACGAATACTACGACGGACCGGTGACGACCCGCACCACGCCGCACCCGCTCACAGGGGTCAAGAACCCGGTCATTCTCGGCCACGAATTGTGCGGTGAAGTCGTCTCCTGCGGCGCGGGCGTCGCAGATCTCGCGCCCGGGGATCTGGTCGCGGTCGAGCCGGTCGAGACTTGCGGACACTGCGTCTGGTGCGCGGCGGGCCAATACAACCATTGCCCGATTCTTGCGCTGCACGGCTACAACCGTGCCGGCGGCGGGCTTGCCGAGTACACGGTCGTGCGCCGTTCGATGGTGCACCGGCTGCCCCCTGGTATGACGGCCGTGCAGGGCGCGCTCATCGAGCCGCTCGCCATCGCATGGCACACCGCGAACCGATGCCGGCTCGAGGCCGGGCAAACCGCCGTGATCCACGGCGCGGGGCCCATTGGAATCGGCGTGTGCCTCACGCTCATGCAGCGCGGAGTACAGGTCATCGCCGTCGATCCTTCGCCGCTGCGCCGCTCGGTGATCCAACGCCTCGGCGCACGCGTCACGCTCGACCCGACCGCGTGCGATCCGATCGATGCGATTCGCGATTTGACCGGCGGCCGCGGCGCGCACGCGTCGGTGGACGCCGCCGGCGTGCCCGCCGCGTTTCGTGCCATGCTGCACGGCACGCGAGTGGACGGCACCGCGGTCGTGGTCGCAATCCACCACGTTGCGGTGGTGGTGCCGCCGTTCGATCTTTTGATGCCGGAGGTCAACATGACCGGCGTTGCGATGTCGGTGAATGCATTTCCAAGCGTCATCGATGCAATGGCGCGGGGCAGCTACCCGCTGGAGGGCTGGGTGGAAACGATCCCTTTCGAGAATGTCCTCACGCGCGGACTCGAACGCCTTCGGCGCCAGGAGGGCCTGAAAATTCTCGTCGCCGTGGGAGCGCGCACTTGAAGATCGCAGAACTGTTCGGCGTCAGCGGTTATGGGGTCATCGTCACGGGCGGCGCGAGCGGCATCGGCCTCGGCTATGCCGAAGCCCTGGCGGAGAACGGCGCCAGCGTAACCCTGCTGGATGTGGATGCCGCGCGAGTCGCGGAGGAAAGCCGGCGGCTGCGGGCGCTCGGCTATACGGTTCGCGGCGAGACCGTCGACGTGCGGGATCACGCGGCGATCGAGCGGGCGTTTGATGCGGCGGTCGCCGCGCATGGCCGCCTCGACGTGGTCTTTGCGAATGCGGGGATCGATTCGGGACCGGGGTTTCTCGGCAATTGGGCCGGGGCGGAGCGCCCGCGCAATCCGGACGGATCGCTCGAGCGCTACACGGATGAGCGATGGAACCGCGTGATCGACATCAACCTGAACGGGATATTCGCGACGCTGCGTGCCGGCGCACGGCTGATGCGGCCGCAGCGATCGGGCCGGATGATCGTCACGACTTCCGTGGCGGCATACCAGTGCGAACCCGCCATCGGCGCCGCCTACATGGCGGCCAAGGCCGGAGCCGCGCACTTGATGCGCGCGGTGGCACAGGAACTGGCTGCCTACCAGATCACGGTCAACGCCATTGCCCCGGGATTTTTCGTCACCAATATCGGCGGCGGCCACGCCAAACACGCAGCCGTTCAGGAGGCCATAGCCAAGTCGATTCCGATGCATCGCGTGGGATTCCCCGAAGACATCAAAGGGCTGGCGCTGTTTCTGGCGTCGCCGGCGTCCGCCTATCTCACCGGCCAGCAGATCTCGATCGACGGCGGCTGGACGCTCGGCGCGGCGGATTGAAGGGCGCCGGTCCGCCGCACTCGTTCATTTGACGAGGACCTCCAGCAGTACGGGCGCATCGGCTTCGAAAACTCTGAGCAGCGCGGCATTGAGATCCTCGCAGCGCTCGACGCGCACGCCCGCCACTCCCTGACTGCGCGCGAGCTCACAGAAATCGAGATGCGGCAGCCGCACGCCGGGCGGTGCGTCGATATTGAAGCGCCGGCCGAACTCCTCGAGCGCGCGATAGCTCGCATTGTTGACGATAATGAAGGCGACGGGCAGTGCGAACTCCGCCGCGGTCCACAGTCCCTGAATCGAGTACATGGCCGAGCCGTCCCCGAGCAGACCGATCACCTTGCGGCCGGGCCGTGCCAGGGCGACGCCGACGGCCGCGGGAAGACCATGACCGAGGCCGCCGCTGGCGCAGGTGTGGAAGCTGCCGCGCTCGGTCATCGGCAAGTGATCGTGCATCGCACCGCGGCTGCTCGGCGCCTCCTCGACGATGATGCTGCCTGCCGGGCGCAGAGCGGCGATCTGCTGCATCAAATAGCGGTCGGTCAACCGGTCGGGGGCGAGGTGCGGTGCGCGCGCCGCAATCGCCGGCGCAGCGCGCGTGGTAGCCGGGGGATGGGCAAGCAGCGCGGCGATGCCGAGCTTCAGATTCGTGACAATCGAGGTGCCGGCGGGGCACCACGCCGCGGCGGCGGGATCATCAGTGAGTTGTACCAGCATCGCGTCCGGCGGAACATGCGGTCCGACTCCTTCCACATGGTAGGTGAAGACCGGCGCGCCGAGAACCACGATCAGATCGGAGCCCTCCAGGCGGGCGACGATCGCTTCTCGATCGGCCGGCAGGAACCCCGCGAACAGCGGATGGCGCTCGGGAAAGCTGTTGCGCGCCGACATGGGGCTCACCCACACCGCGGCCTGATGTTCCTCGGCGAGCGCGATGGCCTCAGTCCATGCATCATCGCGCGCCACCGACGCGCCGACCACGATGACGGGTCGCCGGGCCGCCCGCAGCGCCGCGGCGGCGCGCGCCAGGAGCACGGGATCGCCGGCGACGCGGCGGCTGACCATTCGCGCCGCGAGCGCGGCGCATGGACGATCCCAGTCATCCACGGGTATCGACACGAAGGTCGGGCCGCGCGGCGGCTGCATGGCTGCGTAATACGCGCGTGCGATGGCGGCGGGCACATCGGCGGCGCGCGCCGGTTCGCAGCTCCATTTGACGTACGGCCTGGGCAGCTGTGCGGCCTGCTCGGAATACAGGAAGGGCTCGAACGGCAGAATGGAGCGGGCCTGCTGACCGGCGGTTATCAGCAGCGGAGTCTGGTTCCGGTAGGCGGTGAATATGCTGCCAACCGCGTGACCGACGCCGATGGCGGAGTGCAGGTTGACCAGCGCGGCGTCACCCTGAGCTTGCGCGAAACCGTCGGCCATCGAGACCACCACCGACTCCTGCAGGCCGAGCACGTAGCGAAAATCCGGCGGAAATTGGCGGAACATCGGCAGCTCGGTGGAACCCGGATTGCCGAAAACCGTCGTCAGGCCGAATTCGCGCAGCAGCGAAAAGACGGCATCGCGTACGGTTACCTCGGCGCTCAAATGCAAAGCACCACTTTGCCGAAATGCGCCCCGCTCTCGAGATAGCGGTACGCTGCGGCGGCCTCGTCGAAGCGAAAGATCCGGTCGACGATCGGCTCGAGCCGATTGACGGCGATCGCCGCATTCATGCGCTCGAAATGGCCTCGTGAGCCGACGAAAATGCCGTGAATGCTCGCTTGCCTGCCGAGCAGTCCATAGGGGCTGCCGGGGGCGCCGACGCCCGTCAATACGCCGATCAATGCGATGCGCCCGCCGACCGCCACGGAGGCAATCGATCGGCTCAAGGTACCCGACCCGCCGACTTCCAACACGTGATCCACGCCGCGCCCATCGGTGAGCTTCATGACCTCGCGCTCCCAGTCCGGGCTCGTCCGATAGTTGATGCAGCCGTCCGCCCCGAGGCTACGCGCACGCTCGAGCTTCCCATCGCTCGACGAAGTGATCAGCACGCGCGCACCGGCGAGGCGGGCGAACTGCAGCGCAAAGATCGATACGCCGCCGGTGCCGATCAGCAGTACGGTCTCGCCCGGTGCAACGCGGCCCAGCTCGACGAGCGCCCGCCACGCCGTCACGGCCGCACAAGGCAGCGCTGCCGCGGCTTCAACCGACAGATGAGCGGGTACGGCCACCGCGTCTTGCTCGTCGAACACGGCGTATTCGGCGAGGACTCCGTCGGCGGGCGGTGCGCCGAGCGCGACGAGAGGCCCCTGCGGCGGAGCACCGTCGATCCAGTTGCGGAAGAATGTGCCGGCGACGCGATCGCCGACGCGAAAGCGCTTTACTGCGGGCCCTGCGGCAATGACCTCGCCCGCGCCGTCGGACAGCGGAATGACATTGCTGCCGACGGGGCCGCCCATGTAATGACCGCGTGCGATCATGAGGTCGCGGTAGTTGAGCGAAACGGCCTGGATCCGCACCAGAATCTGCGCCGTCCCGGGCTTGGGATCCGGGCGTTCGCAGCGGCGCAATGCGTCGATGGAGCTGCTGCCGGCGGTGAGTTCATAGGCGCGCATGGCATATCCCTCCGAATTCGACCTTTGATTACATCGCAAGATTGGCTGAAACGATCGACTCTGACCGCAACCCGAGTGCACTCGCAGTGAACCGATGTCAAAATCCCGCCCCATGCACCGCGAGCGCGCCGAGCGCATTAGGCGAAAGCCTGTTCACTCCCGGCTGATCGCATTAAAGTCAAACGGGCACCCTAACGGGTCGAGCGGCTTCAGCCGGGGGAAGCGGTACGTGTCGAGCGCCTCAGTGGGAAAATTCGATTATGTGATCGTCGGCGCGGGCTCGGCGGGTTGCGTGCTCGCCAACCGCCTCAGCGAGGATCCGGATGTGAAGGTTCTCGTTCTGGAGGCCGGCGGGGCGGCGACCGGGCTCTTCAAAGACATGCCCGTCGCGTTCCCCAAGTACGTGGTGCGCCGCGACCTGAATTGGAATTTCGAGAGTGATCCCGAACCGTATCTGAACGGCCGGCGCATCGAGATTCCGCGCGGCAAGGGCCTGGGTGGATCGTCCATGATCAACGGCATGGTCTACGCGCGGGGCCACCGCCACGACTACGACGATTGGGCGAAGCTCGGCCTCGCCGGCTGGGGCTACGCTGATGTACTGCCGTACTTTCGCAAATCCGAAAAAAGCTGGCTGGGGGAGAGCGACTATCACGGCGGCTCCGGCGAGCTGGAGATCTGCGTGCCGGCATCGAACATGCTGTACGAGGAAATTCGCGCGGCGAGCGTTGCCGCGGGATTTCCCGCTACCGAGGACTATCACGGCGCGCAGTCGGAGGGATTTCAGCGCAACGAGATGACCGTGACGCGCGGGCGGCGCGGCAGCACCGCCCGGGTATTTCTCGAGCCCGCCATGCGCCGACCGAATCTCACCGTCGAAACCCATGCGCTGGCGAGCCGGGTCCGGTTCGAGGGCAGGCGCGCCGTCGGGGTCGACTATGTGCAGCGGGGCGCAGGTCGGGCGGCGGAGGCCGCGCGCGAGGTGATTCTCGCGGGCGGCGTATACGGCTCGGCACAGCTGCTGCTGCTTTCCGGCATCGGACCCGCGGAGCAGTTGAACAAACACGGCATCAATACGCTCGTCGATCTGCCGGGGGTCGGCAAGAACCTGATCGAGCATCCATTCATGTTCGTCGGCTGGCGGATGCGGCCGGGCGCCTTTCGCAGTGAGTTGCGCATCGATCGGGCGACCGCCTGGGTGCTGCGCTGGGCGCTGCTCGGCACCGGCGTATTCGCGACCAACGGCGCGGCGGGCAATCTATTCATCCGAACCGAAGCGAGCCTCGACCGCCCCGACATGCAGTTCACCTGCATGTCGGGCGAGGTAAGCGCGCGCGAGCTGTGGGTCCCGTTCATCGGCAAGAAGCCGACGCATTCGCTCGCAGTGGGTGTGTCCATGATCAGACAGGACAGCCGCGGCGAAGTGACCTTGCGCTCCGCCGACGCGAATGATCCGCCGCGCATCGTATTCAACTTGTTCAAGGAGCGCTCGGACGTCGAGCGGGCGATTCGCGGATTGAAGGCGATCCGCCGCGTGTATCAGCACGAACCGTTGAAGAATTTCACCGCGGGTGAAATTCTGCCCGGCGCTTCGGTCCGGACGGACGCCGAACTGGAGAAATTCGTGCGCGATACCGGAGCAATCACCCAGCATGCGGTCGGCACGTGCAAGATGGGAATCGATGCCGATGCCACGGCGGTGGTGGATGCGGCGCTGCGCGTGCGCGGCACCGAGTCCCTGCGGGTCATCGACGCCTCGGTCATGCCCAACGTGCCGGGCGGCAACACCAATGCGCCCGCCATCATGATCGCGGAGAAGGGCGCGGACTTGCTGCGCGGGCGATCCTTGCCGCGCGCCGACAATCGACCGGAGTACGCCTCATGAAGGATTTGAGCGGCAAAGTGGCCTTCGTCACCGGCGGCAGCAGCGGCATCGGGCTCGGCATCGTCAAGGTACTCGCCGAGGAGGGGATGAAGGTGGCGTTCAGCTATCGCCGTGAGGATCATCTGGAGCAGGCCATGGCGTATTTTCGCGCCCGCCCGCGGCTCCTGATCCATCCGATCAAGCTCGACGTCACCGACCGCGCCGGCCTCGCCGCCGCAAAGCGGGAAATCGAGCGCGTGTACGGCGCGGTGCAGTTGCTCGTCAATAATGCCGGGTTCGGCATTCAGGGGCCCATGGAACTGGCTACGTACAGCGACTGGGATTGGATCATGAGCGTCAACGTGGGCGGCGTGGTCAACGCGCTGGTCACCTTTTTGCCCGATATGCTTGCGCGCGGGCAGCAGGCCCACATCGTCAATGTGGCTTCGATGGGCGGCATCGCCGCACTCGGATCGGTCGGGCTGTATACCACCACCAAGTTTGCAGTGGTGGGCCTGAGTGAGTCGCTGCGCACGGACATGATCGGCCGCAACGTCGGGGTGTCGGTCTATTGCCCGGGCACGGTCAAATCGAACATCGGCGAGGGCGGGGCGCTGCGCCCGGAGCAATTCAAGGACAGCGGCTACGCGCCGCCCGAACCGCCGCCTCCGGGGGTAGGCTCCTTCATGGATCAGGCGATGGAAGCGGTGCAGGCGGGGCGCTATGTGCTCGAGGGCATCAAGCGCAACCAGCTGTACATTCTCAGCCACCCCGAATTTCGCGATGTACTGCGCGCGCGCCACGCGAAAATCGAGTCCTCGATTCCCGACGAGCCCATTGACAAGGCGCGGGCCGAATCGGTTCGTTTCATCCTCTCCAATCCCATCTACAGCGAGGATGCCTGACGCCCGTTCCAGCGCAGCGGCAAGCGAGTCAGACCGCGCGGGTCGAGTCCGTGAATGCAGGTTGCCATCAATACCTGTTCGCATTATGCACCCGAGGCAATCCCCGATTCGCCGGCGCAAGTCGGGTAGACTCCTCGAGGCGTCCGAAAGCGAGGGTATCGGTCCTGCTGAGTTATCCACTCGAAGTTGAACCACAAGTCGGCGACGGCTCTGCGATCCTTATCGCACCGGGGGTCATGTGGCTGCGCATGCCGCTGTTCACCGCGCTGCCGTGGATCAATGTGTGGGCCATCGCCGAGCAGGACGGTTGGTCGATTGTGGACACGGGACTGCATTCTGCGAAGACGATGGAGGCTTGGGACGCGGCGTTTGCCGGGCCGCTGCGAGGCGCCCCGGCGTTACGGGTGATAGTCACCCACATGCACCCCGATCATTGTGGTTTGGCCGGATGGCTGGCGGAGCGCTTCCAGATCAGACTCTGGATGACGCGCTTGGAATACCTTACCTGCCGGCTGATGGCGGCGGATACCGGCCGGGAGGCGCCGGCCGACGGCATCGAGTTCTACCGCGCGGCCGGCTGGGACAGTTCGGCAATTGAACATTATCGAGCGAAATTCGGCTCATTTGGCGAGCTGATTTTCCTTCTGCCCGCCTCCTATCGGCGCATCGAGGACGGCGATACGCTGACCATGGGCGCTCACGACTGGTCCGTGATCGTCGGCAACGGCCATTCTCCAGAGCATGCGTGTCTTTATTGTCCGGACTTGAAAATCTTGATTTCCGGCGACCAGGTGCTGCCGCGAATTTCCTCGAATGTGTCTGTGTACCCCCTGGAACCGGATGCCAATCCGCTGGCCGAGTGGCTGAGTTCGCTGACGAAGCTCAAAGCGCGCATTCCGAACGACGTGCTGGTGCTGCCGGCGCACAATAGCCCATTTCGCGGACTGCACGAGCGCATCAGCGAGCTGACCGAATCGCATCAGCGCGGGCTCGAGCGTCTGGAAGGTCTGCTGACCGAGCCCAGGCGTGCCGTGGATGTGTTCGAAGCGCTGTTTTCCCGTCCGATCAGCAGCGGTCTGCTGGGAATGGCAACCGGCGAAGCAATAGCCCATCTGAACTATCTGACGCGAATGGGGCGCGCCGTGCGCGAAAGGGACGATCGCGGCGTGTGGTGGTGGCGCGGATCGGCCGGCTGACCCCCGGCTCCCCGCCGCTACTCGACGATCTCGTCGATCTGGATCTGCGGCATCGAGTTGGTGAAGTTCGGAACATCCGCGATGAGCGTGGCGGCGTGCTTCGCCGCCGCCTCGTCGAAGGCACGCTGCGAGCCGATCCAGATGTTGATGACGGCCACGTACGGCACCGGCTCGCCGTCCGGGGTCGCGGCGCCGCGGCGCAGCTCGAGCCTGGCGATGCCCTCGCCGTAGAGCCGCTTGATGAGAGCGGCGTGGTGCTCGCGATAGTAGTCGAAGTCGAATGTCACGCCGGGCGTGTTGGCATACAGCACGGTGATGCAGCGGCGGGCGGTTGCGGTCATGGTGTTTCCTTGAGGCGGCTCGCGTCCGCCCAGTTGCCGTGCAGGGCGGAGCGCAGACGGAACGGCAGTTTGGCCCTGGCGAGCGGGCCCTCGGCAATGCGCCTGGCATCGAAGATGCCGAGGTCGGAGTAGTTCGTCACCACGTTGTCGAGCACGGCGAGGAGGTAGCCGTCGCCTTCCGCCGCGCCCGGCGTGCGCGGCACGAAACAGGGCTCCTGAACGATGGTCTGCGATCCGGCCCACCAGGTCGTCTGTTCATTCACGGTAAAATCGATGTGTGCGAGCGAATTCATGATCATCCCCGAGGCGCGGCCCCCCGGGCCGTCGAACGGCTTTTGAACATCGGATACGAGCAGCCAGCCGTGGCGCTGCGGCTGGGTGGCATAACGGTCGTCGATCCTCGGAAATTCGCCGAACAGTTCGGTCAGGCGCTGCGACTTTTCAAAGGCGTCGCCCGAGGAGGCCATGTCGACCGTCCAGCGGGTGAGAAAGCTCATCGCCTCGAGCGGGTTGAACGGCGCACCGCGCACGTCGGGAAAAAAGGGAAACATATTGTTCTTTGCGACGGGCGTGTCGAAATAAACGCGGGTGCCGTCGTTGAAGGCGTTCATGACGTGGCTGGCGAACAAAGTCGGCGACTTGAACCAGCGCATGGCGCGCGCATCGCCGTGGCGCGGCAGCACGCCGAGATAGACCGGCAGCGAGGTGTCGAACCCGAAGTGCGGCAATCCCGCCTTCAGGCGCTCCCAGGAGCTCACGATCGGTACGACGTGAAACACGGCGTAGTCCTGGGTGAGGCCGAAATCGTGCATCATGCAGTAGTACGGCGCTTCGAACCACGTCTCCAGGAGCAGCTCTCCTGTGGGGCTGATCTCCATGTAGTGGCAGTCGCGCGTCAACAAGCCCTTGGCCGCATAGCCGAACGCGCACATATTGCCGGTGAGCGGATCGATCTTCGGATGGGCGCAGAAGGTCTGCCCGTGCATCTTGCCGCCGAAGTCGGTATAGCCCTCGGTATCGAGCGTCAGAGGGTCCATGAGCAGGGCGGGACTGTCCTCCTTGAGGGCGAACAATTTTCCCGCGTGCACGAGGACATTGGTGTTGGCGGTGCCGCGAATCTTGCCGCGCACGGATTCCTCGTCGGTGAGCGGATTGCGATATGCGCCGAACAGTGAGCGCTCGGCGCGGCGCTCCAGCTTCCACTTGTCGGTCTGCGCGTAGCGCTGCCGGAAGTCGATCTTGCCGCCGCGGAAGTGAAACAGGGCGATCATTCCGTCGCCGTTGAAAAACTGATCGTTCTCGAACAGCGGCGGGAACTGCGCATCCGGATGCACCCGGTGATAAGTCCCATTGAGCTGCGCGGGCAATTCGCCCTCGATCTCGACATCGTGAATGTCGCCCTCGAAGCGCACCGGGCGCAAGGTGCCGGTGAAGCCGCGTGTGTTAGGAAAGTGGGCCATGAGAGCGCATCATCCGCGAGCCATCCACCGAGTCTGTATCGAGCGAGAGCAGCTTTTCGCCGCTCAGCGAACTAGCCGTGCACATCGTGGCGGCAGCCGCCGCCGCAGCCGGCATCGCGGGGATCCTGCCGGCTCTGCGTGAGCCGAACCACGAGCTCGCGCAGCCACGCGTGAGCCGGATCCGATTCGTTGCGCTTATGCCACAGCAGGATTTCGTGCATCGTGGGGGTCTCGACCGGCAACGGAAAGGTCTTGATCGGCATCGTCGCGCTGACCATATGCGCCACCCGCTCGGGCAGCGTGGCGATCATCCGGGTGCCGCGCAGCACCAGCGGCAGATGCAGCAGACTCGGCACCGTGATGTGTACCTGCAGGTCGATGTCCAGCAAGCGGCGAACCAGTTCCTGGGCGGATGCCGTATAGCCATTGGGCCGTCCGAACACATGCGGAAGCGAAAAATACTGCTCGGCGGTGATGTTGTCGCCGACGGTGGGATGGTCGCGGTCGACGGCGCAGATCCAGCGTACCGGTCGCAGCCGCACGCTGCGCAGGGTGTCGGGAAAGGCGCGCGCCTCGAACAGCCGCAGGCTGTCGAGACACAGGCACAGGTCGACATCGCCGTATTCGAGCCGGCTCAGCGCCGTCTGCGTCACCAGCTCGATGTTGATGCGGATTCCGGGGGCCTCGCTCGAGACGCGCTCCAGCAGTGCCGGCAGCAGGTCGGGCACCGCTTCCTCGGACATGATCAGGGTGAACTCGCGCTGCGTCGTCGCCGCCGTAAAGGTCGGCTGGGTGCCCAGGGTCGCCTGGATCAGCAGCAGCGCCTCGCGCACCGGCTCGACCAGTGATTGGCCGCGCGGCGACAGCTCCATGTCCCGCCCGACTCGGATCAGCAGCGGATCGCCGAAATAGTCCCGCAGCCGGTGCAGCGCTGCGCTCATCGCGGGCTGAGACACGAAGACCTTCTCGGCGGCACGCGTGATGTTCTTCTCGCGCAGCAGCGTGTCGAGGGCAATCAACAGGTTGAGATCGAAGCGATGAAACTGCATGCACGGCGCCGGAGGTGACAGCCGCCATCTTAGCAGATCAGGGGGGCGACAAATGCGGGCTGTGCCGGCGTGTTGCGCTTTGGGTGGAGCGCGTTTTCCCGGAGGGTCGAGCGCAATGCGCGCTGCGGCGGCTACAAGGGGGGCATGCTTGAACTCTACCATGCCGAGCCGCTGGCGAATTCGATGAAGTGCCTGCTGTGTTTGAAGGAGAAGGGACTCGAATTCGTGAGCCATTACGTCGATCTTTTGCGCTTCGAGCAGCACAGCCCGGAATTCCTCAAGCTCAACCCCAATGGACAGGTTCCCGTGCTGGTGCACGACGGCGCGGTGATCACCGAGTCGACGGTGATCAACGAGTATCTCGAGGATGTGTTCCCGGACGTGCCGCTGCGGCCGAATAATCCGGTGGAGCGCGCGCGGATGCGCATCTGGAGCAAGTTCGTGGACGAGTACTTCTGCCCGGCGCTCAGCATGTGGGGCTGGCATTTAATGGTGCGGCGGGTCGCGAAAAGCCTGGGCGAGAACGAACTCGACAAGGTGCTCGAGCGCATCCCGTTGAAGGAGCAGCGCGACAAGTGGGCCACCATCGCCGGCGAATCCTTCACCGAGGCGCAGCTGGCCGATTCGAAGCGCAAGCTCTGCGTGTCGATCGAACGCATGGAGAAGATCCTGGCGAATTCCCGATGGCTCGCGGGTTCCTCGTACTCGCTCGCGGACGTGAACAGCTACTCGATGGTCGCCGGCGTGCCGCGCATGTTTTCCGACATCATGAATCCGGGGGCGACGCCGCTCGCATGCGCGTGGCTCGACGCCATGAATGCACGGCCGGCCGTCCGGGCGGCGCTCGCGATGCCCAACAAAGTGCCCGAAGCCCTGCGAACCTTCGGCGGCTGAGGAGTTATATTCATGAAACCGCCGTATCGCGCCGACCAGGTCGGCAGCCTGCTGCGCCCGCGACGCCTGGCGGACGCGCGCGCGCAGTTCAAGCAGGGAGGCCTATCCGCCGATGCAGTGCGTCAGATGGAAGACGATTGCATCCGCGCCATCGTCCGGCGGCAGGAGTCGACCGGCCTGCGCTCGATCACCGACGGCGAGCTGCGCCGCGACTACTGGCACATCGATTTTCTGCGGCAGCTCGACGGCGTGAGCATCGTCGCGATGCCGGGTCAGAGCCGCTTCGGCGGCACCGAAGAGCAGCCGCCGATGGCCACCGTGACCGGAAACATCGGCTGCACGCAGCCGATCATGGCCGACGCATTCGCCTTCCTCAGACAGGTGACGACACAGACCGCCAAAATGACCATTCCCTCGCCCTCCATGCTCTACATGCGCGGCGGGCGCGGCGCGGTGTCGAGTAAGATCTATCCGGAGCTTGCCGAGTTTTGGCATGACGTTGCTCTCGCCTACCAGCATGCCATCCGCTTTTTGGCGGATCGCGGCTGCACTTACCTGCAACTCGACGACGTCTCGTTCGCATATCTGTGCGATGCGAATTTTCGCGAGGGCTGCCGCCGCAACGGCGATGATCCGGACACGCTGCCCCGCACCTATGTGGGCGCCATCAATGCGGCGCTGCGCAACCGCCCCGCGGGTATGACGATCACGATGCACACCTGCCGCGGCAACTTCAAGAGCTCCTGGGTTGCCGAGGGCGGCTACGAGAGCGTGGCGGAAGCCATGTTTTCGGCCGATGTCGATGGATTCTTCATGGAATTCGATTCCGCGCGCGCCGGCTCGTTCGAGCCGCTGCGCTATCTGCCCGACGGAAAAAAGGTGGTGCTCGGCCTGGTGACGACGAAGCAGGGCGCCATCGAAAACGAGGACGAAATCAAGAGGCGCATCGATGCCGCAGCCGGGTTTGTGCCGCTGGACCGCCTGTGTTTGTCGCCGCAATGCGGATTCTCGAGCACGCATCACGGCAACGCGGTCTCCGAGGAGGAGCAGTGGCGCAAGCTCGAATTGGTGGTTCGGGTCGCGCGCGACGTCTGGGGCGAGGAGCGGTAGGCGCATGAATGCCCAGCTGATATCCGATGAGACGGCCGCGCGAGTGCGTGCATTTACCCAGCATCCGCGCGAGCTGCTGATCGCCGGTCGCTGGCGCCCCGCGGCCTCGGGCGCTTCCTTCGAAGTGATCGATCCGGCGACGGGGAGCGCATTCGCACGCGCCGCCGCGGGAGACGCCGCCGACGTCGACGCCGCGGTGGCGGCCGCCCGCACGGCGTTCGAGTCGCCGCCATGGAGCAATTCGACGCCCGCGTGGCGGGCCCGGCTGCTGCTGCGTCTGGCCGAGCTGATCGAGGCGAACGGCGAGGAGCTCGCCCTGCTCGAGACCCTCGACAACGGCATGCCGTTTCGCATGGCGCGCATGGTTGCCGCCTTCGGCGCCGCGGAAAGTCTGCGCTATCACGCCGGCTGGGCCACCAAGATCGGCGGGGAGACGATCAATCTGAGCGTGCCCGGGGAGTGGCACGCCTATACGCTGCGCGAGCCGGTGGGCGTGGTCGGGCAGATCGTGCCGTGGAATTTTCCGCTCGCCATGGCGGTGGCGAAAATTGCGCCCGCGCTGGCGGTAGGCTGCACCGTGGTGCTGAAGCCTGCCGAACAGACGCCCCTCAGCACCGTGCGCCTCGGTGAACTGATTCTGGAGGCGGGGATTCCCTCGGGTGTGGTCAACATCGTCACCGGCTACGGCGAGACCGCCGGCCGCGCGCTGGTCGCGCATCCTGGGGTGGATAAGATTGCGTTTACCGGATCTACGCCGGTGGGCAAAGAGATCCTGCGGGCGTGCGCCGGCAACCTGAAGCGCGTGACGTTGGAGCTCGGCGGCAAATCGCCGGTGTTCATTTTACCGGACGCGGCAATTGGCCCGGCCACCGACGTGGCGGCGCGCGGAATCTTCATGAACACCGGGCAGGTTTGCGCGGCGGGCTCGCGGCTGTTCGTGCATGAGCGGATCTTCGATCAGGTCGTGGAGGGAGTGGTGGAGCGCGCGCGAGCCTTGCGGGTCGGCGCGGGGACGGATCCGGCGACCGACATGGGTCCCGTCGTTTCCGAGGAGCAGCGAAAGCGGGTGACGGGATACATACGCGCGGGAATCGAAGAAGGCGCGCGTATTTTGACCGGAGGAGGCCAGATTCCGGGTCCCGGATATTTCGTCGAACCGACGGTGCTTGCCGGCACCACCGCCCGGATGAAAGTGGTGCGCGATGAGATTTTCGGGCCGGTCCTTTGCGCCATGTCGTTCGCGGACTGCGACGTCGATGTGCTCGCGCGCATGGCCAACGATACTGAATACGGCCTGGCGGCCAGCATCTGGACACGCGATATCAGCGCCGCGCATCGCCTTGCACGGCGCATCAAGGCGGGTTCGGTGCGCATCAATACGCCGGGCTCGGTCGATCCGGCGCTGCCGCTCGGCGGCTACAAGCAGTCCGGGTGGGGCAGAGAGAACGGCCGAGAAGGCACGGAAATCTACACCGAACTCAAGTCGGTTACCGTCGGCTTAAGTTGAGGGTTCGCCGGGTGGATACCTTCGACTACGTCATCGTCGGCGCCGGCTCCGCCGGCTGCGTGTTGGCGAATCGATTGAGCGCCGAATCCGCAGTGCGCGTGCTGCTGGTCGAGGCGGGCGGCTCGGACGATCGCTTTCTGATCAGCATGCCGCTGGGTTTCCTGCGTGCGGTGTTCAATCCGGAGTTCTCCTGGGGCTACGCAAGCGAACCGGAGCCCACGCTCGGCGGCCGCTCGCTGTGGCTGCCGCGCGGCAAGGTCCTGGGCGGCTCCTCGTCGATCAACGGCATGTTCTTCATGCGCGGACATTCCGCCGATTTCGACGGGTGGGCGGCGATGGGCTGCACCGGCTGGAGCTACGCCGAGGTGTTGCCGTATTTCAAGCGCATGGAGAGCAGCTGGCGCGGCGCCGGCCGCTGGCATGGGGGCGATGGACCGTTGCCGGTGGCGGCGATCGACAGCCGACGTCTGCTGCACGAGCCTCTGATGCAGAGTGCGGCCGCGGCCGGGTTTTCGATCACCGATGACATTCACGGCGAGTGCGAAGAGGGCTTCGCACACGGCGAGATCACGGTGGATGCGCGCGGGCGGCGCGCGAGCACCTCGCGTGCTTACCTGCGCCCGGCGCTGCATCGCCCGAACCTGGTACTGGCCACCGGCGCGCTCGTGACGAGAGTGCGCATCGAGCGCGGCGCGGCGAGAGGCATCGAATACCGGCAGGACGGGCGCAGCGTCGAAGCGCGCGCGTCCCGCGAGGTGATCCTGTGCGGCGGCGCGTTCAATTCGCCGCATCTGCTGATGCTGTCCGGCGTCGGGCCGGCAGACGAATTGCGGGCCCACGGGATCGGCGTGCATGCCGATCTTGCGGGGGTCGGCGGCAATCTGTCGGAGCACGCGCGCGTGCCGATCGAGTTCGCAACCCGCGGCGACTGCTCGTTCCTGGGCGAGCTGCGCGCCGATCGCATCGCCCGCTCCGTGCTGCGCTGGCTGTTCTTCGGCACCGGTCCGTGCGCCACGCAGATCAACAGCTGCAACATCGTCGTACGCACGGATCCGAAGCTCTCGCAGCCAGACATTCAGCTCATGTGCAATCCGGTGCGGATGGACGCGAAGATCTGGTGGCCGTTCATCGGCCCGCACCAGGAGCATCGCGTTACGGCCGATGCGGTGGTGCTGCACCCGGAGTCGCGCGGCCGCGTCAGCCTGCGATCCAAAGATCCGCAGGACAAGCCGCGCATCCAGCTGAACGTGCTCGCGACCGAGGCGGATCTGGCGGCCGCACGCCGCGGGGTGAGACTGGCGCGGCGAATTTATGCCACGCCGCCGCAGTCGGCCCTCATCGCACGGGAAACAGCTCCGGGGGCCGGCGTCGAGTCGGACGCCGATCTGTGCGCGTACATCCGCGCGCACGCGTCGGTCACGCAGCACCCGGTCGGCTCGTGTGCGATGGGCGGGGGCGCCCAAGCGGTGCTCGATCCGCAACTGCGTGTGCGCGAAATCGCGGGCCTGCGCGTGGTCGACGCCTCGGTGATGCCAACCGTGCCCGGCGCCAACACCAATGCGGCGGTGATCATGATCGCTGAAAAGGCCGCCGATCTGATCCTGGGCCGATCCGTCGCCCCGGATCACGCGCGAAGCGCCGGGGCGCTCTCTTAATCCGGGCCCGAATCGCGGAGCAACCATGTCGACATCCCATTGGAGCGAACCGGTCACAAAACTCAGCCTCGTGCTCGAGCACGTGTTCGATGTCCGCATCGACTTCCATCAGCGGCTGATTTTCGATCCAATGCCGGGCGGGCAGAAGCAGGCGTACACGTCGGTGAAGAGCGGCAAGGTGAGCGGACCGCGGCTCAACGGCACGGTGCTTGACTACAGCGGCGCCGACTGGCCGATCGTACGCTGCGACGGAGTCGTCGAACTCAACGCACACTACGTGCTCGAGGCCGATGATGGCGCCCGCATCTACATCCGCAACATGGGCTACGTGTACGGTGCCCGCTCCCCGGAGGTTGCCGCGCGTGCGCCGGCCAATCCCGCCGCCGGCGGATATTTTCGCTGCACTCCGTATTTTCGAGCTCCTGAAGGGCCCCACGACTGGCTCAATCGCACCGTGATCGTGGGCGGCGGCGAGCGCCACTCGGCTCCCGATCACACATTGTTTCGATATTACGCCGTGCTATGACAGGGGCCGACTACATCGTTATCGGCGGCGGGTCCGCCGGCTGTGTGCTGGCCGCGCGCCTGTCGGAGGATCCGAGCGTGCAGGTGGTGTTGATCGAGGCTGGCTCCACCGACGCCGGACGCTTAAATCTGCGCATACCTCTCGCCTGGCGCGACACGTTCATGGATCCCGCCGTAAGCTGGGGTTTTGTCTCGGAGCCCGAGCCTTATGCCGACGGCCGAGTCGTGCCGGCGCCGCGCGGCAAGGTGCTGGGCGGGTCGGCCTCGGTCAACGGCATGATGTACGCGCGAGGCTGCGCGGCCGATTATGACGATTGGGCCAGGGCGGGGCTCGAAGGCTGGAGTTTCGCCGACGTGCTGCCGTACTTTCGCCGTTCGGAGAGCAATTGGCGCGGCGCGTCCGCGTATCACGGCGGCGATGGTCCGTTGACGGTATCGCGGCACGTCCCGGATGCGTTCATCTACCCGCGCCTCATGGCGGCTGCCAGGGACTTGGGCTGTGCGCAGCTCGAGGATTTCCATGGAGCGCAGGCGGAGGGATTCGCCGTGCCGGATTTCACCGTGCACCGCGGCGAGCGCGCCAGCACTTCAACGCGCTTCCTGCACCCGGTCCTGCACCGGCGGAACTTGACCGTGATCACCGACGCGTTGGCCCACCGGCTGCTGCTTCAAGGGTCGCGTGCGCGTGCGGTCGAGTACGGCGCGAAGGGCGGTGTGCGGCAGCTGCACTGCGACGGCGAAATCGTGCTCGCCGCCGGCGCGTTCAACTCTCCGCAGCTGCTGCTGCTCTCGGGTGTGGGTCCGACCGGCGGAATCGAGCCGCACGGCATCCGGGTGGCCCATGATCTTCCCGGCGTCGGCGCCAATCTGCAGGAGCACCAATCGATCGCCATGATCTATCGGGCACGCGGCGCCATCACGTTCGACTCGCGATTGCGGGCCGACCGGCTGGCTGTCGCGTTGCTGCGCTGGCTGCTGTTTCGCACGGGAGCCGTTGCCGGCCTGCCGGTGTCGGCTCAGGGCTTCGTGCGCACTGCGCCCGGCCTCGATCGGCCGGACCTGCAGATGCTGGTGAGTCCGGTGTCGATGATGGCGCGACCGTGGTTTCCTGGCTGGCGCCCCGGGGCGGGGCACGTGTTCTCGGCGGCGAGCGTGCTGCTGCATCCGGCGAGCCGGGGTTCGGTGTCGCTGCGCTCCGGCGAGCCGACGGCGGCGCCGCGCATCGTGCTCAACTTGCTGCAGGCTCCGCAAGACCGGGCGGCATTGCGCCGCATCATCCGCTTCGTGCGGCGCTATTTTGCGACGCCTGCGGCGCGAGAGCTGGTGCGCGAGGAGACCATCCCCGGCGAGGCCGTCGAGAGCGATGAGGCACTCGACGCGTTCGTGCGCGCGAACGTGCGCACCGCCATGCATCCGGTCGGGACCTGCGCGATGGGCACCGGCGATGACGCAGTGGTAGACGCGCAGCTGCGAGTTCGCGGCATCGACGGGCTTCGCATTGCGGACGCATCAGTCATGCCGAGCATCATTGGCGGAAACACCAATGCACCTGTCATCATGATTGCCGAGAAGGCGGCCGATCTGATTCGCGGCCGCGCCACCTCGTCGAGGACGCCGATTGGCTAAGCATCGCTTTTACGGTTGGACCATGCTCGCGGCCCTATGGGGAGTCATGTTCCTCAACCTGGGCTTTCCGGCGTACGGTCCGGCGGTCATCAATGCCGCCATGGCCAAGGCCGTCGGACTGAATCGCGAGGCGCTGGGCGACATGTTCTCGGTGTACATGATCATGTCCGGGCTGCCGGGCCCCCTGGTGGCGATGAGCGTCAATCACTTCGGCGTGCGCAAGACGCTGGTGCTGGGCAGCTCGCTCATCATCGTAGGCTCGCTGCTGATGGCCACGGTGGTCGCGGGCGCGCTCGGCGCGATGCTCTGCTTCGGCCTGCTGGTCGGTGCGGGGGTGGCTACGGGCGCCGCTTTGGCCTCACAGGCGGGATTGGCGCGCTGGTTCGTGCGCCGCCGGTCCCTGGCGCTGTCGGTGCTGTACTCGGCGGGTGCGATCGGCGGTTTCGTGGCGGCGCCGCTGCTGAACAGGCTGATCGAGGCGAGCGGAACTTGGCGGGCGGGATGGTGGCTGCTCGGAATCCTCTCCGCCGCAGCGATGTGCATCGCCCTGGTCTTCGTCCGCGAGCGGCCAGAAGAGATGGGCCAGGTTGCGGACGGTTTCGCGCCGCCCGCCGCCGATGGCGCGGCCGCGCCGGACTCGCGGCCGTGGTTCGTCACCCGCCGAGAATGGAAGTTCCGCGACGCCGTTCGCAACGCCACATATTGGGTGCTGTTGACCTCGCTGATCGGCTGCAGCGGCGGCTATACCCTGTTTCTGGCGCACGGAGTGGTGCACCTGCAGGATCTCGGCCATTCGGCTCGCATCGGCGCCTGGGCGGTTGGCGTGATGACGGTGTCGGGTCTCATCGGCAAGTTGATTCTCGCGACGCTGGGCGACCGCATCGACCCGCGCTATATCTTTGCGCTTTTCATGGCAGTGTTCGCGGTCGGACTCGTGGTGATCGTCGATGCGCGGGCGTTCTGGCAGGTGATCCTGTTCGCGGTTTGTCTGGGCATCGGTTTCGGCGGCGGCCTGGTGTGCCTGATGTCGGTGTTGAGCAATTACTACGGCACCCGCACGTTCGCCTCGCTCGCCGGACTCGCCGTCGCCATCAACACGACGCTATCGGCGATCGCGCCGAAAGTGGCCGGCCGCCTCTTCGACCAGGGCGTCGGCTACGGCGCCACGTTCTATTTTCTCGCGGCATGGTGCTTCGTCGGCGCCGTGGCGCTGTGCTTCACGCGCCGGCCGGGGACCGAGATGCCGATTGGGACGGGCAGCAACGAGTACGGAGCGCTGTGATGACCAAGGTCAACCAAGGCGATTTGCTGTGGACGCCGAGCGCCGAGCGGCTGGCGCAGGCTCATTTGACGCATTATCTGCAATGGCTCGGCGCGCGCGGCCGCCACTTCGATTCGTACACCGCTCTGTGGCAGTGGTCGATCGACGAGCAGGACGCATTTTGGGGCTCGCTGTGGGAATACTTCGATGTGCGCGCATCGCGGCCGTACGAGCGCGTGCTTGGATCGCGCACGATGCCGGGGGCCGAATGGTTTCCCGGGGCCAGGCTGAACTATGCGGAACATGCCCTGCGTCACGAGCGCGAGGGGGCCGTGGCGCTCATGTACTTGAGCGAGCGGCGCAGCCTGATGGAACTCTCCTGGACCGACCTTGGAGGACAGGTGCGCAGACTCGCGACCCGGATGCGTGCGCTCGGCGTCGCGCCCGGCGATCGTGTGATTGCGTATCTGCCGAATTCTCCGGAGGCGGTCATCGCGATGCTGGCGACGGTGAGCATCGGCGCCATCTGGGCGAGCTGCGGACCGGACTTCGGGCCGCGCGGCGTGGTCGACCGGTTCGGGCAGCTGGCGCCGAAACTGGCATTTTGCGTGGACGGTTATCACTACGGCGGCAAGCTCTTCGATCGGCGGCCGGAACTCAAGGCCATATTGAATGCGCTGCCCTCCGTGGAGCAGGTCATTTATCTGCGGCAGCTGGAACCCTCGAATGACACGCCGTTGAGCGCGCATACGCTGTTCTGGGAAGAGGCGCTCTCGGGTCCCGACATTGCGCGCGAGTCGTTCCGCTTCGAGCAGGTGCCGTTCGCGCACCCTTTGTGGATCCTGTTTTCCTCCGGCACCACCGGCTTGCCCAAGCCGATCGTCCATTGCCACGGCGGAATGGTCCTGGAGCAGATCAAGTCGCTCAGGATTCACATGGACGTGCATCCCGGCGAGCGCATGTTCTTCTTCACGACCACCGGCTGGATGATGTGGAATTTTCTGGTGAGCGCGCTGCTGGTCGACGTGATCCCCGTGCTGTACGACGGCAATCCGGCGTATCCGGAAGGGGACGTACTGTGGGCCATGGTCGAGCGCACGGGCGCCAGTTTCTTCGGGGCGAGCCCGACCTACGTAAGCATTCTCGAGAAGGCGGGCATCGTGCCGAAGGATCGGTTCGATCTGTCGCGACTGAAGTCAGTGCTGCTGGCGGGCTCACCGGTCACCGCCGAATGCATGGCGTGGTTCTATCGCTGCGTGAAATCCGACATCTGGGCGCACTCGGGCAGCGGCGGCACGGATCTGTGCGCTGGGATCGTCGGCGGCATCGTCATCTTGCCGCTGTACGCCGGCGAGATCCAGGGCCGTCAGCTCGGCATGGCGGCCTACGCGTTCAATGAGCAGGGCCAGGCGGTCATCGACGAGGTCGGCGAGCTGGTCATCACCAAGCCCGTACCGTCGATGCCCGTCGGCTTCTGGAACGATGCGGACGGCACGCGCTACCGGGAATCATATTTCGACCAGTATCCGGGCGTGTGGCGGCACGGCGATTTCTTCAAGTTGAACCGCCGCGGCGGATGCTTCGTGCTGGGCCGTTCCGACGCGACCTTGAACAGGCACGGTGTGCGCATCGGCACCGCGGAGGTGTATCGCGCGCTCACCGAGGTGCCGGAGATCGAGGACGCGTTGATCGTCAATCTCGACCTCAAGAACGGCGGTTTCTTCATGCCGCTGTTCGTCAAGCTGCACCACGGGTTCGAACTCGACGAGGCGCTGGTGGAGAAGGTGCGCGCCCGAATGCGCAAGGCCTATTCGGCGCGCCACGTGCCGGACAAGATTTATCAGGTGGCCGCGATACCGTACACCCTGACCGGAAAGAAGATGGAGGTGCCGGTGCGCCGGATTCTGATGGGCGTGCCGGTCGAGAAGGCGGCGAATCGCGCGGCCATGGCCAACGTCGAGTCGCTGGATTACTTCATTCGCTACGCCCGCGAGCAGCAGGACTACCGGCTGTAGAAGCCATGGTGCGCAATGTCATCTTCGACATCGGCGGCGTCGTACTCGAATGGAATCCTGACGAGATTCTCAAGAGCTTTTACGCCGATCCCGACGCGCGTGCGGCGATGAAGAGCGCGCTGTTCCTTCATCCGGATTGGATCCTGCTGGACCGTGGCATGCTCGAGGAATCCGCAGCGCTCGCGCGGCTCGAGCAGCGGACCGGCCGACCGGAGCAGGAGCTGACCGGGCTGTTTGCAGCGATCCGCGGATCGCTGCGGCCCAAATTGGATACGATCGCGCTGCTGGAGGCCCTCGCGCGGCGCGGCGTGCCGCTCTACTGCCTGTCGAACATGCCGGCGAGCACCTTTGCGCACCTGCGTGAGCGGCACGAATTCTGGGCGTGGTTTCACGGGATCGTCATTTCGGGCGAGGTCAAGATGGCCAAACCGGAGCAGGAAATTTTCCGGTATCTGCTGCGCCGGTACGGATTGCCCGCGGCCGAAACGGTTTTCATCGACGATCATCCGCCGAACATCGAGGCCGCGCGCTCGCTCGGCCTGCATGCCATTCGATTCCGCGACGCACGCCAATGCGAAATTGAACTGGAGCGCTTGCTGCAGAATTAGCGCCGCCCGCGCGCCTCACCATCGCCGCTTCGGCCGATCACGGTACGGGAACCACCAGGGTTTGCGCGCGATCACCTCGGCGACATGAAGCGCCTGTTCACCCGCCAGCGCGCGGCGGACACCGCGGTGGCGCATGCCGCCGAATGCCTGCGCACCGGTCGCCGGGTCGTTGATCCTGAAGGTGCCCGTCCTGTACGGCTCCACCGCCCGCAGTGCGCCCTGCACGTCGCTCGTGTAGATCGAGGCGACGAATACCGACCCTGGTTCACCGGCGGATGCACCGGCCAACCGCAGCGCTTCCGCGGCGTCGGCCACGGGCGTGACGGTGATCACCGGGCCCAGGATCTCCTCGCGGGTTGGGACGCCGCCCGGACGAACATTCGACAGGATCGTCGGCTGGAAAAAATAGCCCGGCAGGCCCGACGGCTTGAAGCGCCGGCCGCCGAGGATGAGCGTTGCGCCGCCGCGCAGCGAGCGCCCGACCTGGTCTTCCACGCGGTGCGCGGCCTCGAGGGAAATCAGCGGTCCCAAGTCCGTCGCCGATTTGATCGGATCGTCGACGTCGAGAAAACCCACGCAGTGATGCATGCGCTCCACGAACTCGTCGGCGATCGGGCGCTCGACGTAGATGTGATTGCCCGAAGTGCAGGCCTGACCCCCGTTGCAGAGTCGTGCCCAGGCGATGCCCGGCACGCTGGCGTCGAGGTCGGCGTCCCTGCAGACGATGAACGAGTCGACGCCGCCGAGCTCGAGGTCGACCCGTTTGTGCGCTGCCGCCGCCGCGATGCTGTGTCCGACCTCGGCGGAACCTGTGAATCTCACCACGCCGACATCGGGATGATCGACGAGCGCGCGGCCGGTCGCCGGGCCGCCGGTAACGACGTTGAGCACGCCTGCGGGCAGCGAGTCGAAGAATTCGGCGAGCCGCAGGCTCGAGAGCGGGTTTTGGTGCGGCGGCTTGCAGACCACCGTCTGGCCCGCGGCAATCGCGGGCGCGACCGTGCACGCCATCAGCAGCAGCGGAAAATTGAACGGCATGATCGCGGCGACGACGCCGGCGGGCTGCCCGCCCGGCGAGCCGGTGTCATGCGGGGCCTGCGCCGCACAGGCTTCGAACGCGGCGGCGGCCGCATCGATGCAATCGGCCGATTCGCACAGCGGCTTGCCCGTCTCGCGTGTCAGGAGGGTCGCCAGTTCGCCCTCGCGGTTGCGGATGCGGGCTCCGATCTCGCTGAGCAGTGCCGCCCGATCCGCCGCGGCCACGTTCCGCCATTCGGATTGCGCGGCGCGTGCCGTTGCGACGGCGCGCGCGACTTCGCCGGGCCGGCAGTCCGGCACCGTGCCGAGCGGTTCCAGCGTCGCCGGATTTAGAATCTCGAGCATGACTGGCGCTATGATGCCCCGGCAATCCTCGCGGCTGCGAGCGTCACGGTTCATGAACCATACCGACACCGGATTTTCGGCGACCTTCGATGCGCTTTGCCGGCGCGCGGATTCGCTTGGCCTGGCGGTCCGCGGCGCATTCCATCCCGAAGCCGGGGAATTCGACGAGTTGCTGCCGGCTGCGAGTGCCGGAACCATCGTTCTGTTGGGCTTTACCGGCAGCGTGCAATGGGAACTTTTCGAGCGCTCCGCGGAGGCGCGCGACGGTTTGCAGAATCCGCTCGACCGCTGGTCCCGCCGGGTTGTCGGCGCGCTCGCACGTGAATTCGGGGCGCTGGACGTGTATCCGAACGCAGCGCCGGCACCGCTGCCGTTTCAGCGGTTCGCACTGCGCAGCGAGCCCGTGCATCAAAGTCCGATCGGGTTGCTGATCCATTCCAAGTGGGGCCTCTGGCACGCGTACCGCGGCGCGCTCGTGCTCGCTGCCCGCATCGAGTTGCCGGCCCTTGCGCCATCCGTTCATCCGTGTGCGGGCTGTGCGGGCAAGCCTTGCTTGTCATCCTGTCCGGTGCAGGCGTTCCGCTCAGGTGCATTTGACGTCGAGTCCTGCGTCAGTCATGTGCTGAGTGCGGCGGGCACCGAATGCCGCGAGCTCGGCTGTCTCGCCCGGCGGGCATGTCCGGTGGGTGCCGAGTTCCGCTATGTCGAGGAGCAGGCGAGGTTCCACATGCAGGCGTTCCTGCGAACCTTCAACTGATTGGCGCAGGCTCGCCGGCGGCGCGGGCCCGGGCGCCCCGGGTGTCTTCGGCGGCCCCGATGTGCCGGCCCGAGAGCCACAGCAGAAGCAGCGCCAGAGGCATGATCACTATCATGCTCAACATGCCCATGCGCAGCGAGCCCGTGATGGCCGCGACCTTGCCGGTACAGTAGGGGCCGAGCCCGAGTCCGAGAATCGATAGGGCAAGGAGGAAGATCGCCCCCGCGGTGCCGCGCATGCGCGGCAGCACGCAATCCTGTATGGCGGCGGCGGCCGGCCCCACCCACAGGTAGGCGACGCACAGCGTGATCGGATTGATGAGGTAGAAGACCCTCACGTCCTTGACGGCGAGCGCCGTGACCAGGAGCGGCGCCGGCAGTATGGCCGCCAGCATGCAGACGAATAGGCGTCCGCGCGGATCGCGCCGCTTCCATACATCGGCAAGATACCCGCCGGTCACACAGCCTATCGCCGATGCGAATGCTCCCGGCACTCCGAGCATCAGCCCGGCGACGTCCGCGCGCACGCCAAAGGTACGCATGGCGTAGGGTGCCCCCCAGAAGCCCAGCGAATAGGAGACGAAGGCGATCGCACCGAAACCCAACAGCGCGAGCGCGATTGCGCGCGTGCCGATCAGCAGTGCGAAAGCCGGCCGGTCGGTCGCGTAGAGCATCTGCGTCCAGGAGGTCACCGCGTAAGCTCCGAACCCGATGGTGCCCCATTGCAACGTGTCGCCCGTGAGCCGCGCGAGACACGCCGCGGCGCCCGCGATCGCGCCGAGCAGCAGCAGGTTGCGCCGCAGGGCACCCGGAAATCGCGCGACGCTCCACAGCGTGACCGGCGGCAGGATCGACGCCAGTTCGAGAGCGAATGCGCGCCATGCGCCGGGCCGCACCACGGGCGAGGGCTGCCCCTCGGCGAATCCGCGCGCGGGCTCGCGCAGCGTGAGCACCCACAAGGCGAGCAGCAGGCCAGGCACGCCGACCGCCAGAAACGCCGCCTGCCAGCCGGCGAGGCCGAGCGGCGCCGTGCCGTGCGTGTAGTTTCGGCTCCACGCATGGTCGATCCATCCGCCGATCGGCAGACTGAGACCGGCGCCGATATACAGGCCCGAGGTGTAAATGGCCAGCACGAGTGCGCGGCGCCGGACCGGAAAGTGGTCGGCGAGCAGCGAATACGCCGCCGGCGAGGCGCTCGCCTCGCCGATACCGACGCCGATGCGTGCGCTCGCCAGCTGCCCGTACGAACCGGCGAGCCCCGACAGGGCGGTCATGCCCGACCATACGGCGAGCCCCGCGGCAATCAGCCGGCCGCGGTACCAGCTGTCGGCCAGCCGACCGAGCGGAATGCCGAACAGCGCGTAGAAGACCGCGAATGCCGTGCCATAGAGGAACCCCACCTGCGCGTCACCGAGACGCAGATCGGCCTTGATGTCCTGCGCCAGTATGGAAAGAATGTTGCGATCGATGAAGTTGAGTACGTAGACGAGGAAGAGCACGCCGAGCACGTACCACGCATAGACGCCCTTCCCCTGCCGCAGCGATGGCGCAGCGGATCCTTCAGCCGGTGTTCTCATGTGCGCCAGACGGACGGTAGGTTCCTGCTGATCCAGCCTGCCAGCGCGCGGTTGACCGCCATGGGATCTTCCTGTGCCATCCAATGGCCGGTCCGGATCACGACTTCGGTCAAATGCGGGCAGCCGGCACGCATCGGTTCGGCAAGGCGCGAGGCGACCGTCTCGCACGTGTAATCGTATTCGCCGTGCAGAAACAGCACCGCCATGTCGAGCCGGCCATCGTTTACCGACGATTCGGCGTAGCCTGCGTTGGCTTCAGGGTTCATGTACCAGGAATCCGGCCCGGAGAATCCGTTGCGCGTGAGCGCCGCCGTGTAGGTGCAAAGCTCACTCTCAGTCAGCACATCGGTGTCGAGCGGCAGGTCGGGCGCGGCGGAACGGCCGCCGAACCACCCGCCGTCCCTGCGCACGAAGGCGGTGCGGGATGGCTTGCCTTTGCCGGCCGGATCGCCCTTGCGAAACAGCGCCTTGACGGTCGCTTCGACATTCGCCTCGAACGTCATGCGGGCTTTTTCAAAGTTCTCGCGGTAGAACAGCTGATACTCCCACTGTCCGGCGGGAAATTCGCCGGCGGGGTAAATCGAGCGGTCGATCAGCTCGGCAGCCGCACGCGGGCCGAATCCCTTGGGAAAATACGGCACGCACAGACTCGCGACGCCGTGGCAGCGGTCCGGATGATGACTCGCGATGCTCCAGACGACGGGACTGCCCCAGTCATGCCCAACCCAGACCGCCTTTTCCCGACCCAGACTGTCCAGCAGTTCGATCATGTCGGCGGTGATCTGCTCCAAGGTGTAATCCTCGCGCCGCGCATGAACGGTGGAGCGTCCGTAGCCGCGCATGTCGGGCGCAACGGCGCGAAAGCCGAGAGCCGCGAAGCACGGCAACTGATGCCGCCAGCTGACCGACAGTTCCGGCCAGCCGTGCACGAATACGATCAGCGGCGCATCCGGCGCTCCGCACGCAAGGTAGAAACTCGTGTGCCGCGCGGTCTTCACAGCATGGTCCGTGACCGGAAACATAGCACCGCTCCTTAAGTGAATGGACCGCACCATACTCACACTGCACTCCGCTGCGCAATGACCGCTGCATGCGCTGAAGCGATGCGCCGGCTGATATAGTCGGCGCAGCCAAAGAATCAGAGGGTGTTTCGCAGTGCTTCCATCATGATTAGTCGCGGCACCCAGGCGCCCCGGCGCAGCGTCGCGGCATTGTCGATCGCAGCGGCGGGAATCGTCTACGGCGACATCGGCACTTCGCCGCTGTACGCCCTGGACCAGCTCTTCCTGAGGCACGGCGGTGTAGCTCTGAACCCGCAGAACGTGATCGGCGGCATTTCCCTCGTGATCTGGACGATCACGGTCATCGTCGCGATCAAGTACGCCATCTTCGTGTTGCGGGCGCAGAATGACGGCGAGGGCGGCGTGTTCGCGCTTTACGGGCTGCTTCACGAACACAAGCGCCGCGGCATGGTGATTTTCCTGTGGTCGCTGATGCTCGGGGCGGGACTGCTTTTCGGCGACGGCATCATTACGCCCGCGATCAGCGTTCTGGCGGCCGTGGAAGGGCTTGGTGTCGCGGCGCCGGCGCTCGGCCGCGCCGTGATTCCCGTGACGGCGCTGCTGCTCACGGCGCTGTTCGCGGTGCAAGTCAAGGGCACCTCAGGAATCGGCAGAGTATTCGGACCGATTCTGACCGTCTGGTTCGTCGTGCTGGCCGTACTCGGCGCCCACCAAATCGCGCGTCACGTTGAGATTCTGCAGGCATTCAATCCGATCCACGGCCTCATATTTCTCGGCCACGTCGGGTTGTACCAGGCGCTCCTGGTGCTGGGCGCCTTGATGCTGGTGGTGACCGGCGGCGAGGCGATGTATGCCGACTTGGGGCACTTTGGGATGCTGCCGATCCGCATCAGCTGGTTCGCGCTGGTGTACCCGGCTCTGCTGCTCAACTACCTGGGTCAAGGCGCCTACCTGTTGAGCGGCGCGCCGATCGTCGGCGGCAAGATCTTCTACAGCCTCGTCCCGCCGGAGCTGCTCTATCCCATGATTTTGCTGGCGGCGGCTGCGACGATCATCGCATCGCAGGCGCTCATTTCCGGCGCCTTCTCGCTCGCCTCGCAGGCAACGGGCCTGGGGCTGTTTCCGCGAATGAAGGAGCAGCACACCCATCACGCACACGCCGGCCAGATCTACATTCCGTTCGTCAACTGGGCGCTCTATGCCGGATGCATCGCCCTAGTCATCACGTTTGGATCGAGCTCCGCGCTGGGCGCGGCCTATGGACTCGCGGTCTCAGGCGTGATGCTGATCACCTCGCTGGCGATGTTCCCGGTTTCCCGCCTGTGCTGGGGTTGGGGCCGCGTCGCGACCGGCGCTCTGTGGGGGACCCTGACGACGATCAATGGGTCCTTTCTCCTGGCGAGCTCGCTCAAGTTCCTGCAGGGCGGATTCGTTCCTTTGTCGATCGGGATTGCGGTGTTCCTGGTCATGGGGACATGGCGGTGGGGCCGCAAGGCGACGTTCGCCGCATATTCCAAAAAGCAGACCATGACCATTGCGGAGCTGATTCAACTGCATCGACGCAGCCGGTTTTTCATGGAGCGAGCGGCGGTTCTGATGAGCCCCACGCCGCTGCATGACGCATCGGATCGCACCCCTGCGCTGCTGCAATTGCTGTGGGACCGCTATGGGGTGCTGGCGCGGAACTTGATCTTCGTCCAAGTCACCCACCGCAAGGTCCCGTATATCCACGAGGACCGGTATGTGGTCACGGTGTTCGATAAAGACAGAGACGGCGGCAGCATCATCGGCGTCGAGTTGAGCTTCGGCTTCATGGAAGAGCCCAATGTGGAGCAAGCGCTTGAGGGCATGGCGCGCCTGAGGGAGATCGACCTGCCGACCGACCGCCGGCAGTGGATCGTCCACGTGTCGCACGAGAATCTATTGCCGGCGCGGTCAATGGGCCTGATCCAGCGATTGCGCTTCCGGCTGTTCATGTTTCTGCGCCTGGTCTCGCGGCCCGCATTTTTCTATTACGGGCTGGGCGATGAGGTGCAGCTGTCGGCCGAGACACTGCCGGTTCGGGTGCGATGACGGCCGACCAGCGGCGGAAGACGCGCTCATGATTTGCTAGCGCCGAAGAAACATCTCACCGAAGAGCTCGTACACCCTTTGTTTTGCACCCTCGAGTGCGCGTCGGCCACTCGGCGTGATCCGGTACATCCGTCGAGCCGTGCGCCCGAGTCGTTGCTCGGTAGAGCGAAGATACCCCTTCTTCTCCAGTCCGTGCAGGATCGGGTACAGCGTGCCAGGGCTCAGTCGATATCCGTGCCGGGCGAGTGCCTCGATCATCGCGAACCCATAGAGCGGGCCTGCGGAAGCGTGATGCAGGAGATGCAGGCGAATCAGGCCGCCGTAGAAACCGCGGTCCGTCATTCGCCGGCCTCATCAATACAGTGGCGCGTGATCGGCTCAAAACACATATATGAGAGACATATATCACATATTTGCGGGCGCCTTGCCCATGTCCATCGGCGGCGGGAACTTGCGCGGCATGTCGAATTTCGATATTGTCATATCGAAACGCTTATCATTCTCATGAAAGGATGCACGTCATGTCCCCTTACTCCAAGTACTACCAGACGCACCTGAGTCCTGCCGAAGAGGAGGTTCTCGAACAAGAAGATATCAAGAAGCTTGTCAGTGTCGTTGAGGAATCCTTAGAGCAGATAGCGAAGTTGACCAAACTGCCGGTGCAGGAAGTGTTGCACATCGTTGAAGAGGTCGATGTGGCGCAGCTCACCCACGCCACCCAAGAAGCGATCAAGAAAATTTCTCATGCAACCGACCTGCATAGGGCCGATATTGTTGCGATCTTCAAGGAAGATAGAAACGCAACCGTTGCTCATGTCGTTCAGCGACTTCGTGAGGAGAGCCACATCCACAGAGCCCGCATATAGGAAACGGAAAAATAGGCGGCCTGGCCTGACGCCCGACAGGGATGATGTGAGGCGTCAGTTGTGGAGGAATGCGCAGCGTGTCGCCAGGGGGCACGAATGGCAGGCTGGCGCCGTCCGTTTGCACAGGATTTGTCCATGGTGCTGGAGAAGTTGATGCACCTCGAGCATCTTCCCGGCGTTTGCGCCGATACTCCGCTCGACGACGCGGCTGGCGGCATACATGCGCGAGTACGACGGCTCCTCCTGGATGAAGCCAAGGCGCGCCAGCACTCGAAGCGCATTTGAATCCGGCGCGAGCAGGGTTTGCGCGCCGGCGAACAGCAGAATCTTCTCGGCGCCCGGCTCGCCGATTCCAGGAAAGCGACGAAGCGCCTTTTTAGCCGTTTGAATCGGCCCGAATACGACCGGCCCGAGGTTTGAGCCGAAGCTCTCGGCCGCTATCGTCGCGCACGTGCGCAGTTTGGCGGCGAACCTGGCCTTCAAGATTCCGTGTGCCGTCACGCGCTCGAGGGCGGCATCGGACGCTGCCAGGATGTCTGCCGGCGACGTTCCCACCTCTTGTTTCAGCAACTGGAAGGCGGCGGCACGGCGCTCGGGTGGTGCGAGATACGCGACGTTTTCCAAGAGAATGAGCTCGAATGGATCCGTCGTCGGAATGGCAGGCAGGGCACCGTAGTGCGCACGCAAGGCGTCGGCGACCAAATCAATGTCGATGGGGAGACCAGGCATTGCTTCTGCAAAGAAAGCCGCGCGTCAAAACGGATAATGCCGCGGTGTGGTCTGCAGCGTGATCCAGCGCAGCTCGGTGAAGGCGTCGATGCCGGCCTTGCCGCCGAAGCGGCCGTAGCCGGAGGCCTTGACGCCGCCGAACGGCATCTGCGCCTCGTCGTGCACGGTCGGACCGTTGATGTGGCAGATGCCGGAGTCGATGCGCCGCGCGACCTCAATGCCGCGCGCCAGATCGCGCGTGAACACCGCCGCCGACAGCCCGTAATCGGTATCATTGGCGAGGCGGATGGCCTCATCGACCGAGTCGACGCGGGTAATGGAGACCTGCGGTCCGAAAGACTCTTCACGAAACAGCGTCATGCTCGGCGTCACCCGATCGATCACGATGCCGGGCATGATGGTGCCGCGCGCTTCGCCGCCGCAGAGCAGCTTCGCACCCTGCTTGACGGCATCCGATATCAGGTATTGCACCCGCTGCACGGTGGCGGGCCCGACCACCGATCCCAAGACGAACTCGCCCTCGTTGGGATTGCCCACCGGCAACGCCGCCACGCGCTTCGCCAGTTTCGCCGCGAAGCTGTCGGCGACGCTGCGCTCGACGATCACCCGTTCGGTGGACATGCAGATCTGTCCCTGGTTGGCGAACGCCCCGAACACCGTGGCATCGACCGCGGCATCGATGTCGGCATCCGCCAGCACCAGGAGCGGTGCTTTGCCGCCAAGCTCGAGCAGTATGGGCTTCAGGTATTTCGCCGCGAGCTGCGCGAGGATGCGGCCGACGCGGCTCGACCCGGTGAAGTTGACGCGCTTCACCGCGGCGTGAGCGATCACCGTCTCGCTCACGGCCTGCGCATCCTTGAGGTCCGCGCTGATGATATTGACCACTCCGCCGCCCAAGCCCGCTTCCTCGAGCACCGTGCCGATCAGCAAATGCGTCGCCGGGCACACCTCCGAGGATTTGAGCACCACCGTGTTGCCGCACGCGAGCGGCATCGCCACGGCGCGCACGCCCAAGATGACCGGGGCATTCCACGGAGCGATGCCGAACACCACTCCCGCCGGCTGGCGGTAGGCCATCGCGAGACTCCCGGGGACATCGGAGGGGATGACCTCCCCGCCGATCTGGGAAGTCATCGCGGCCGCCTCGCGCAGCATGCCCGCGGCCAAATGCACGTTGAAGTGTCCCCAGCCTGCGGTCGAGCCGGTTTCATCGCGCACGATGGTGGCGAATTGAGCGCCTCGCGCCTCGAGAAGGTCGGCTGCCTTGTTCAGCTTGGCGCGCCGCGCGGCCGGCCCGAGCGCCGACCAGGCGGGAAAGGCCGCCACAGCCGCCTCGACTGCGGCGGTCGCGTCCGCCGGTCCCGCCGCGGCGCTGCGGCTCACTACGGCGCCCGACACCGGATTGCAGCGCTCGAACACGGCGCCGGATCGTGCGGCCGATTCGACCCCGCCAATCAGCAATTTGACTTCGTTCATGGGGATGGTTTCCTGATACAGTCGCCGGTGAAATTTTACGCCTAAGCTGGCCGGTTGCACCGCAGCGGGACGTTCGCTCTCAATCGAATCGAAGCTCTTCATCGATCGAGCCTGTGCCGGGGTGAGTGGCGCTTCATTGGGCCTAAGCATCCGCTATCAATCCGTGGAGAAAATGCCGTGAACGCAAATATGAACGTCCAGTCCAATGCCATTGCCGCTCAGCCGAGCCCATCCGCGGCGGTCAGCAAATTCCTGTCCTTGAAGCCGCGGCTGTTCATCAACAATGAATGGGTGGAGGCCCGGTCCGGCAAGACCCTCAAGGTATTCGATCCGGCCACCGGGCGCGAAATCGGACAGGTCGCCGATGCGGGTCCGGAGGACGTCAATCGCGCCGTCGCCGCCGCTCGCGCCGCGCTCGAGACCGGGCCATGGGCCAGCATGCTGCCGGCAGGCCGCGAGGCGCTGTTGTGGAAGCTGGCGGATCTCATCGAACAGAACGCCGCGGAGTTCGCCGAGATCGAGAGTATCGACAACGGCAAGACGCGCTTCATGGCGAGCATCATCGATGTGCCCGGCTCGCGGGATTATTTTCGCTACATGGCGGGCTGGGCGACGAAGATCGAAGGCACCACCATGCAGACCTCGATCGGCATGCCGCCGGGAGCCAAGTACCATACCTACGTCGCGCGTGAGCCGGTCGGTGTGGTGGGGCAAATCGTGCCATGGAATTTTCCGTTGGCCATGGCCGCCTGGAAATTGGGCCCGGCTCTCGCGGTCGGATGCACCTGCGTGCTGAAGCCCGCGGAGCAGACGCCGCTGTCGGCGCTGCGACTCGGCGAGCTCATTCGCGAAGCCGGGTTCCCGCCGGGCGTCGTCAACATTTTGACCGGCGAGGGCGAAACGACCGGAGCCGCGCTGGTGGCGCATCCGGGTGTCGACAAGATCGCGTTCACGGGTTCCACCGAGGTCGGCAAACTGATCAACAAGAGCGCGACCGACAGCCTCAAGCGCGTGTCGCTGGAACTCGGCGGCAAGTCGCCGATGATCGTGCTGCCGGATGCGGATCCGCAGGCCGTGGCCGGCGGCAGCGCCGGCGCGATCTTCTTCAATGCGGGCCAGGTCTGCACCGCCGGTTCGCGCCTGTACGTGCACAGCTCCCTATTCGACAAGGTGGTGGAGGGCGTCAGCGCGGCTGCCGCCGGCATCCGCCTGGGGCCGGGGTTGGATCAAACGACCGAAATGGGGCCGCTGGTCTCTAAGGAACAGCAGGAGCGCGTGCTCGGCTACATCGAGTCCGGCCGCAAGCAGGGTGCATCGGTCACGGTCGGCGGAGAGGCGCCGTCGCATCCGGGCTACTTCGTCAAACCCACCGTCATGGTCAACGTGCGTGCGGATATGCGAGTGGTGCGCGAGGAGATCTTCGGGCCGGTGCTGGTGGCGCAGCGCTTCGATGATCTCGACGATGTGGTCAAGGCGGCGAACGATACTCCCTACGGATTAGGGGCCAGTATCTGGACCAACAACCTGTCGGCGGCGCATCGACTAGTCCCGCGCATCAAGGCGGGTACGGTATGGGTGAACTGTCACAACATGGTCGACCCGAACATGCCGTTCGGCGGTTTCAAGCAGTCCGGCTTTGGACGCGAGCACGGCCGGGTGGCGATCGAGATGTACACCGAGGTCAAATCCGTCTGCATGATGGTTTAAAGGTTCACGGCATGAGACCTCGAAGCACCGCCTGGGCGGCGATTGCCCTCGCTCTCGCGGCGTGCACCCCGCCGTCGCCGCCCCCCTCCGCCGGTGCGGCGCCCAAGCCCAAGCCGGCGGCGGCCGTGGACGGTGCGCGCCTGCTCGCGGCCAACAGCGAGCCGGGCAATTGGATGAGCCCGGGCCGCACCTACGATGAACAGCATTTCAGTCCGCTGCAGAAGATCAATGCCGACAACGTGAAGCAGTTGGGGCTTGCCTGGTTCTACGATCTGGACACCGCGCACCGTGGCCAGGAAGCGACGCCGTTGGTCATCGACGGGGTCATGTATGTCACCAGCGCATGGAGCAAGGTGTTTGCGCTGAACGCAAAAACCGGCGCTCCGCTGTGGACCTTTGACCCCAAAGTGCCGGGCCAAGCGGCGATCAACGCCTGCTGCGACGTGGTGAATCGCGGTGTAGCGGTCTGGAAGGGCCGAGTCTACGTGGGTGCGCTCGATGGCCGGTTGATCGCTCTGGATGCGGCGTCCGGCAATCCGGTCTGGGAGGTCAAGACCGTCCCCGAGGGTGGGCGCTACACCATCACGGGTGCGCCGCGCGTCGTCAAGGGAATGGTGCTGATCGGCAATGGCGGCGGCGAGATGGGTATCCGCGGCTATGTCACGGCCTACGACGCCGAGGATGGCAAGCAGCTGTGGCGGTTCTATACCGTTCCCGGCGATCCCTCGCGGCCGTTCGAGAGTCCGGCCTTGGAGAAGGCGGCGAAGACCTGGAGCGGCGGAGACTGGTGGAAATTCGGCGGCGGCGGACCGGCATGGGATTCGATCGTCTACGACCCCACATTGAACCTGCTCTACATCGGCGTTGGAAACGGAAAGTGGAACCGCGGCAAGATTCGCGGCGATGCGCTGTATTTGTCCTCGATCGTGGCGCTGAAGGCGGACACCGGCGAATACGTGTGGCACTACCAGACCACCCCAGGCGATGAATGGGACTTCGATGCTTGCTCGCCGATGATTCTCGCCGATCTCGACATCGGCGGAGTGAAGCGCGCGGTGCTCATGCAGGCGCCGAAAAACGGATTTTTCTACGTGCTGGATCGAGCGACCGGGGAATTGATATCCGCCGACGCATTTGCAACGACCACGTGGGCGAAGGGCGTGGACCTCAAGAGCGGGCGCCCGATCGTGGCGCAAGGCGCCCGCTACGGCGAGAGCGGCAAACCCTTCGTCTCGATGCCGGGGCCCGGCGGTGCGCACAGCTGGCAGCCCATGTCGTTCAGTTCCGTGACCCATTGGGTCTATCTGCCGGTCACCGAAGCCGCGTTTCCGTTTTTTCCCGAGAAGAATCCGCAGCATCACGACCTCGCCTGGAATACGGGCGATGAGTTCAATTCCGGCAGTCTGCCGCAGGATCCAAAGATCAAGGAACAGATTGAGGCCGGCTTAAAGGGCCATCTAGAGGCGTGGGACCCGGTCGCCCGCAAAGAAGTGTGGCGGGTCGAGCTTGGCCATCCTTGGAACGGCGGCGTCGTGTCCACCGCCGGCAATCTGGTGTTCCAGGGAACCGGGATGGGCCAGTTCTTCGCCTACCGCGCCGACACCGGCGAGCGGCTGTGGTCCGCGGAAACCCAGGCGGGCGTGCTCGCCGCACCGATCTCCTACGAGGTCGACGGGGAGCAATACGTGGCGGTCGAAGTAGGCTGGGGCGGAGCATTTGGCCTCGCGGCCGGTGAGCTGGCGCTGGTGTCGCACACGGCCTCGAACCTGCCGCGGGTGCTGGTGTTCAAGCTCGGCGGAACCGCCCAGCTGCCCGCGGCGGTGGCGGTCTCCGCCGTACTCGATCCGCCGCCCGATACCGCTGGGGCCGCGACCGTGCAGGCGGGCAAAGCGCTGTATCAAGAGTACTGCTCCAGCTGTCACGGTGACAGCGCGACGAGTTCCGGAGTGCTGCCCGACCTGCGCTATTCCGCGGTGCTCAAGGACCCGCAAGCGATGGATATGATCGTGCTTCAGGGCGTTCGCATGGACCATGGCATGGTCGCGTTCAAGGAGGAGATCACGCCGCAGGATCTGCAGAAGATTGCTGCGTATGTGATTCACCGCGCCAACGAGGACAAGAAAGCGCAGAGCGCCGCCGCCGCGAAACCCTGAGCGCCGGACGGCGCGCCTCAGCCGGCGCCTCGGCCGGCGCCTGCGGTCAGACCAGAATCTTTCGCCCTGTGTCGAGGGTGGTCTTGTCCTTCTCGCCGATATCGCCGGGCGGCGGAATCGCGCGCCCGCGTTTCACCGCGGGGCGCTCGCCGACGGTGTTGAGCCATCGCGCCAGATTCGGCAAACCGTCGATATTTACGCCCGACCATTCATAGCCGTGGATCCACGACCAATGCGCGATGTCGGCGATGGAATACTCCTTGCCGGCGACGTATTCATGGCCCTTGAGCTGGCCCTCGAGGACTTCGAACAGGCGGCGCACTTCGCGCTGATAGCGGTCGATCGCGTAGGGGATCTTCTCCGGCGCATAGCGGAAGAACACGTTCGCCTGGCCCATCATCGGGCCGATTCCCGCCATCTGAAACATCAGCCACTGCATGACCAACGATCGGCCTTTCAAGTCCTTCGGCATCAGCTTCCCGGTCTTTTCCGCGAGATAAATCAAGATGGCGCCGGATTCGAACACCGCGAAATCGCCGTTGCCGCGATCGACGATGGCCGGAATACGGCCGTTCGGATTGATCTTCAGATACCACTCCGCCTTTTGCTCCTGCGTCGAAAATGACAGCGGATGAACGGTGTACGCGATGGCGAGTTCTTCCAACGCAATGGAAATCTTCCAGCCGTTCGGCGTCGCGGCGGTATACAGGTCGATCATGGCGAGTCCTCGCTGTGCTTGTTTGTGAGTGCGCGCCGCGAAGTACACCCGCGGCCGAATTGCTAGTCAAGTGTATGCGCAGCACGCAGCCGTACCTTCCCTCACTGTCGACTTTTGCTTCAGGGAGGGTAGAGCCGCCGAGCGGCCGAGTGGCAACAGTAGGAGAACACGCGCAGGGCTTCGGTGCAAAATTTCAGCTCGCGCACGGGAAGTAACGATGCGGAACCTCAACGGCAAAGTAGCGTTCATCACCGGCGGCGGAAGCGGCGTCGGATATGGCATAGCCAAGTGCGCAGCCGAGGCGGGCATGAAGGTGGCGATTGCCGACGTCCGTGTAGATCACCTCGAGCAGGCGCTCGGGCGGTTGCGTGCAGCCGGTGCGCATGCGCACGGCATGCTGGTGGACGTGGCCGATGCGGCGGCGGTGGAGCGCGCCGCAGAGGAGACCGTGCGCGAGTTCGGCAAGGTGCACCTCGTATGCAACAACGCGGGCGTCAGCATATTCGGCCCGATGGATGCGGCCACGATGGATGATTGGCGCTGGATCATGGGCGTGAACGTCGACGGCGTGATCAACGGCATCCAGTCGTTCATCCCGCGCCTCAAGGCGCACGGCGAAGGCGGCCACATCGTCAATACCGCCTCGATGGCAGGCCTGCTGGTGGGTCCGGGCATGGGCCTGTATTCGGCGTCCAAATTTGCCGTGGTCGGTTTGACGACTTCGCTGCGCTACGATCTGGCGCCGCACGGCATCGGCGTGTCGGTACTGTGTCCAGGATTCGTGCGCAGCAATATTCACGAGGCGGTGAAAACGCGCCCCAAGCATCTGGCGCAGACCGGCTATCCCGTGACCGAAGAAGAAATGAAGCGTCTGGACGGGGTGCTGTCGGTGGGTATGGATCCCGTCGAGGTGGGCGCGCACGTCATCGCCGGCGTGCGCGAGAACCGGCCATACATATTTCCCCATGCGGAATTTCGCGATGAGCTGCGCGCGGTAATGGACGAACTGCTCGCCGCGCTTCCCGACCGGCCGCCCGACCCCAAGCGCATGGCGGTCGAGGACTGGCGGCGCCAGCGCAAGGCGGACGCCGCAAAACTCATCAAGAATCTCTGAGCGCGCGCGTGGTGCCGGACCTGTCGAGGAGTACAGCGCAGGTCGAGCAGCCGTGGCCGTCGCGGGGCCGCGCCTGGTATGCAGTGTTCGTGTTCGCGGTCGTCTTGTGCATGAATTTTCTCGACCGGGGCATTCTGCGGCTGCTGGTCCAGCCGATCAAACGCGATCTCGGTCTCACCGGGCGCTGTGCGGGCTCGCTCATTCCTTCGCCCAGCTTTTTTTCGCACGCATCGGTGTCGGCGGCGGCGAGGCGTGCGTGATCGGCGCGCTCGAGCACCTGCCGCCGGTCACGCTGCCGGCCGTTGGTGTGCTGCGCCCGTGGCAGCTCACGTTCCTCACGGTGGGTATCCCGGGTTTGCTGGTGGCGCTGCTGATGGGCACGGCGGTTGAGCCGGCGCGGCGCGAGCTCCTTGCGCCGGCGAGTGGCTCCGCGGGCACGTCGGCATGCTCGATACCGGTCCGCGATGTGGTGGGCTACCTATGGTCGAACCGTGCCGTGTACGGACCGATGTACGGCGCGCTTGCGCTGCAGTCTATTCCGGCGCAGGGCAACATCAGCTGGGGGCCGGCGTTTTTCATCCGTGTGCATCACTGGACACCGCGCCATGTGGGTCTCGCTTTCGGCACCGTAACGCTCGTCGTCGCGCCACTGGCGCTCACGGCCTTCGGCGCATCGCTCTTTTTCGCGATGATGACGCCGGGCCCGCAAAATGCGGCGCTGCAGAGCATTACGCCGAACGACCGCCGCTAACGAAAGCGGCGCCACATCGGTGCGTGACACGCCATGGTTGAACTACGTTGGTGCGCCGTGGGTAATGTAAGAGTCGGCGCCACGAGGGAGCAGGCGCGAAAAGTGCTGTGAAATCAACTGCAATGCTCGAATGGATAGCGACGCCGGCCATCCAGGATTGCTGGCACGGCGATTGCTGGGATATCAGCAGATCCAACCTTCAGGGGGTGGGCCATGAGGTTCCATATCGATTGGGGCAAGACCTTTCAGGCGATGCTGGCCTTTCAGATCAGCCCGCCAGCGCAGCGCAACATCAAGTCTGCGATACGCCAACCTGAAACCCTGGCGCCGCGTCCCATGGCGAGGCGGTCCCCGCGATTGGAGCTGCCATCGCAGAACGCTGGGATTGTCGAAGATTCGGCGATGATCAGCGCGCTCTATGAAGCCCACCTGTCCATGGAGAAGATGCTGGCGGCCTTGGCTGAATTTCGCGGGGACGATGCCGAGGACGCCCTCGGGTAAACCGACGGGGCGCGTGCCGGGCAACTGCCGACCAATAGCGGCAAATGTATGTGCGGTAGAGCGCTTGTTGGCGGTATGCTGAGCGTGTCGTATGGCATTCATTTTTTTTGGGGAGCGATAATGATTAGAACGAACCTATATGGCGCAGCTCTCTGCGCATTCGCCCTGGTCGTATTGACTGGCTGCGCGGAGCAGGAAAAGAAGGAGGCAGCGGCGGCTCAGACGATGCCTATCAACTGCGCTACTGCCCCGGGCGACCTGCGTGTGCTGAACTCAGAGAAGGCCAGCACGGCAACAAAGATCGGTAATGGCATCTCGATGGTTGCGCCGATAGGCCTTGTCGTCGGGTTGGTTCAAGGTACCGAAAAGACCAAATACGAGGTGACGACCGGAGAATACAACAAGGCGCTCGACACCAAAATCGCTCAGATCAAGGCAGCTTGTCCGGGGGCTCAAGCAGATTAGGGAGCCGATCGGCTCCGTTTAACGGGCGGAGCGCCGCCGCTTGGCGTTTGCTCGATGACATTGCCAAGGGCCTTGAGGCTATGGAATAGGCGCGTCAGCCCGTGCGCCCGTTAACTCGTGGGGTTGGCGGGAACGAAGTCGACGACGGCCAGCGCGTCATTGAGCACGAAGGCCAATGGCAAGGCTTTGAGACACAGATTTCCCGCTACGTCGACGACAAGCTCGCCGTGATCGTCCTGACCAACCTCGCCGAAGCCAAGCCGGGCCGCATTACCCACGGCGTCGCGCGCATCTATCTCAAGAAGGGAACCGCCGGGGCCGACCGCCTGTCAGTCTTGATCCGGCGCTCCCAAGGGAAATAACTTGCGGTACGGACGCGCCTCATCGACCACACGGGCGACGGAGGGTCGGGAAAGAACTCGGCGGCGGTAGGCAAGAACGCCTGGGAAGCGGCCGCCGATCGGATGGACCCAATCGGCATAAAATAGCGCGGGGGCGGCGGAACATTCCGCAAGCGAGAACACATCGCTCAGCCACGTCTCTCGTGTGACTCGCTCGTCCAGCCACGCATACGCCACGTCAAGCATTTTCCTCGCATCTGCAACGCCCTTCGCATCTCGCTCCTTCTCGGTGCGCATCCGATCCGAGACCAGAGTCTGCATCGGAGTCATGACGTAGTTGTCAAAAAACCGATCCACGAAGCGCACCTGCAGCGCCGCATCGTCATTCGCCGGTAGCATGGGTGCATCTCCGGGATGACGGAGCATCAGGTATTCCACGATGACGCTGGATTCGACGATGGTCGTGTCGCCATCCCTGAGCAAAGGAAATTTCTTGATTGGCCACAGCGCTTCCAGCGCTGCCCAGCCTTCAGCATCTTCGATCACTCGATAGCTGAACGGGGTCGCATTCTCGTACAACGCAATCAATACCTTCCAACAATAGGCGGCAAAGGGGTGAGCGTAGAGGGTCAACGACATGCGAATGGCTCCAGTAGTTGCCTGTGACAAGACCAATGCCTTAGGTGCTCGGCCGCCCGCGATTACCGCAGTACTGCCAAATCCTCAGATGGGGCTACCTGCAGACGAGAAGTCATCAGGACCACAACATACGGATTCCACAGTGATAGCACGTAGTAGATGTCGACCACCCGGTCCTCTGCGGAGCGGCGGCGTACTCTCGTCCAGCGCTCTATCATATAGGGAGCATAGGCGCCGCCGTGCACCGCCGCCGGATTCTTCTGCCCTTTGCCAATTACCGGCCCGGCGAGTCCGTCATCGGGCGTGATGCCGGGGTCGTGGATGAATTGACCCAACGCACCGTTACTTCGCGCATTAAAAAGCAACTGTGGGTCGCTCCATGGGCCCCAAGGGGTGGCTGAATAGGAAAACAGAATGCCTGCAATCGCCGGTGCGCGACTGTCGTAGGTCATCAGCCACAAATTAAGTTCCTGACACCAAATCACCGACACGTCGCCCAGAGTCCCGTTGGTCGTGATCGGAATGGCCGCGATCTCGTGCGGTTCCCAGCGAGGGCTGCCGTTTGCGTCGAGCCCGGCGTAATACAAAACACCGTTACCGCTTTCGAACTGCGAGGCCGGTGCGATCGACAGATAGACATCGCTTTGCCGGTAGTGGCCCGTACCCCAGATCAGCACGAAAGGTCCGCTATCCGGCAGCCCCGAAATCGGACCAGGCTGAGTGTGCAGCGACATCTTGAGAAACTTTCCATCCGGGCGCTGCGAGATCGTGCGCAGAGGCCGAAATCCTGTGGGTGTCACTGGAAAGCTTACGAGCGTGAGCACCGATCGGTCGGTTTGCCAGTCCTCTGAAGCGCTTTGTTGAGTTGACGGCGCCTGATCGGACGGCGCAGGTTCAGCAGTTGTCGTCGATCGGCCAAATTCGGGCGCAGCTGCTCTGCACGCCGCCACCAACTGCGGATCAACGGTCGGCAAAGGCCGGCTTGCCCCACTGCGCTGCGGTTGCGCCTGCATGATTGGTTGGATGCAATCCCGCTGCAGTCCATTTCCGGTCTGCGCTGCGCCCTGCAGGAAGCCTGCGTTCTCGCACATTTGCCGAATCAATGCACACGGCCCCTGCGCGGCGGATCCCGACGCGGCATGCGGCGAGCACAGCACAACGAAAATTCGAATGGTGTTCGCGCCTGATCCGGGTAGTGGCGAATTCACAAGAATGGGCCGCCCGCCAACGACAGTTGTACGTACACTTGGGCAGTAGCGCTGCTGCGCGCGTTGCGCGTCGCGCGCATTATGGAGCAGCGATGGAGTGATGCTCAAGGAATACGCACTGAAGTTACAATGACGGCCGCTTGGGGGTCACAGAGACGGATGGCCGCATTTGCACCTTCCCCATTGCTGAGGTAGGAACATGGAGTACAAGGCCCGTTGCCATTGTGGTCGCGTCAGGTTTTCGTTCCGCAGCCCCCCGATAAAGGCCGGTAGACGGTGCAACTGCTCGCTTTGCGTGCGAAGGGGTGCAGTGCTGTCACCGACCTACATCCCTGCTGCGGACTTTACGCCGCACCACGACCCGAACGACCTGGCCGTGTACCTCTGGAACGAGAAGGTGTTGTACAACTATTTCTGCAAGTTCTGCGGAGTCTTTACGTACATCGGCGACGGCGAGAACGCGAGGGACGGCTACCGCGTCAACCTCGGCTGCGTCGAAGGCATCGATTCGCTCGCCCTTGCTATCAGCATCATCGACGGCAACGCGTTGCCGGTGGTCGGCGCCGGCGTATCAGAATTGCACGGTGGTTAGCCAGGCTTTCGATATAGCTTCCGCGGGGCGCCATCCCAGAAGAGCAGACCGATGGTGCGATGCAGCGTCGAGCGTCGCCATGGGCGGCAGAGCAGCATCTGCGAGCGAGGGATTAGTCGACGCTATTAGCCCAACATGGCTGCGCCGCCTTATGATGCCGAATGGCTCTGAACGGCCGTCGCGATTAACGAGGAGAACCCATGCAGAAGGCTGTGCGCAAGTACCTCAAGGCGCTGGAGGCGGGAAACGCCGCGGAGGCAGGCGAATTGTTCACCAAGGATGGCTGGGTGCAATCGCCGTTCCTCGGCCGGCTCCCCGTCCGAGATTTCGTCACAACGGTCGCCACTGCATCAGGCGATTCGAAGCTGACGGTCTACGATGTGCTCGTCAGCGCGGAAGGCCATACGCGGGCTGTCGCGTACTATCTCTACGACTGGCGCCTGAAGGACGGGAGCCGGGTGGCGTTCGACTGCGCCGACGTGTTCAACTTTGATCCGGAGACCGGCCACATTGCCTCAATCGTCCTGGTCTATGACACGCATCTGGTGCGGGATGTAGTGCGCAACAAGTATCCCGGTAGCGCACGATAGCGCGGGCCTCCGTAGTGCAGGCGCCCTGCGTACGGCATGTGAATGCGGGCGGCTCTGCGACATCGACGCACTGACCTAGCGTACGACGAAATAATGGATCCGGTTGGCGCCGGGAATCTTTTCCGCCACGCCGACGAACACATACTTGCTCATCCAGGCATGCGGACCTTCGGGTACGTCGAATTTCGGCGACACCCGCATGTAGTACTCGTCGTCGGCCACCGGCTCGTTGCGATTCATCTTCTCGGCAGCCTCGAGACTTTTCGCCCAGCGGAAGCCGCGGTTTTGCAGGTAGATGAGGGTGCCGTCCTCGGCTTCGAGCAGGTAGCGGGCGTCGAAATCGATGACGCCGTCGGGACGCACCAGCGGGAAGTCGCCGCCCGACATGGGGATCACCTTGCCGCGCAGCAGCGGCCCATCGATGGTGCCGCTGCCGGCGTAGACGGCCGCTCTCGTGAGGCCCATTGTCGTGGGCTTGATCCAGCGCGCACCGGTCAGCTCGATCGCGATGGTGAACGCGTATTCCAGTGTCGGATGAAAGGGGTGCTGCATGAGGGATCCTCCGTTGTTCGGTGGCAATCGCTATGCTTCCGGGCGTGCGGGCCGATAGACGGTGTCCAGGTCGGCGCGCAGCGCGCGGGCGGCCAGCAGGTAGTGCAGGCTGCCCGCCAGAAGCAGCAGGGCAATCGCGCCCATCGCAAAGCGAATGCCGTGCGCGGAGGCGGCTGCGCAGGCGTTGGCCAGGGCCGCGCCGGCCTCTCGCCGCGCCGCGCCGCCGGGACAGAGGGCCGAGAATTGACCCGCATCGAAGCTTTGTCGCGCCGCCAGATCGCTGATGATGCCCACGATGGTCGGCCCGAGGCCGGCCCCGACCAGCCCGAAGACGATGGCGACGGTGAAGGCCGAGGAGGCGCGCATGGTTGCGTCCACCATGTTCTGGGCGATGGCCAGCGTCGGCGTGTAGTAAATGAACAGTGCGACATGGGCGAGCAGCAGCGCCGCCATCGTGCGGACCAGCGTAGGCTGAAACAATCCGATCTCGAACAGCGGCATCGCGAGCGCGAGCGCGATGCAGGGTCCCCAGGCGTACCAGCGCCGGTCGCGCCTGACGGCCCAGTCGATGCCGAAGCCGCCGATGACGAGACCGGAGCTCATCGCAACGACGGCCAATGATCCGAGCAAACGCCCGGCCTGCGCGGTACCCAAATGGAAGACGGCGACGAAATAGCGCGCGAAGAACTGCCCCATGCCGTTCATCGCAATCGCCGCGAACGCCGCGCCGGCGAGCACGTGCCGCATAGACGGTTTGGCGAACAGGAAGCGCATCGCCGCGCCGATCGACGGGATCGCGCCGGTGGCCAATCCGCCGGCATCGAACGCGCCGCGCCGCGGTTCGCGCAGCGTGAACATCGCCAGCACGGCGGTCAGGAATCCCGGAATCGACAGTCCGATGAACCACGAGCGCCAATCCGCATGCTGCGCCGTCCAGCCGCCGATCGCAGCGCCGGCAAGCGCGCCCAAGGGCGCGCCCAGCCACACCACGGTGATGGCCGAGCCGCGTCTGCCCGCCGGATAATGGTCTCCGAGCAGCGATGAGACCGGCGGACCGACGGCACCGGCATCACCGATGCCCACGCCGATGCGACACAGCAGCAGGACCGTGAAATTGCGCGCCTGCGAGGCCAGAGCGCCGAAGCTCGAGAAGACGGCGATGGAGACCGCGATGATTCGTGCGCGGCTGCGCCGCTCCGCCAGGCGCGCGATCGGCAAGCCGAGGAGCGTGTAAAAGATCGCAAAGCCCAAGCCCTGAATCACGCCGAGCTGCGTGTCGCTCAAGCTCAAGGAGCGCTTGAGGGCCGGCGCAATCGCCGCCAGCCCCTGGCGATCGGCGAGGTTCAGCACGTTCATCAGCATCAGCATGAACAGCATCCACGCGCGGTAGCCGCGCGTGAACTCGTCCGTCGCAGCCGCCGGTGCCGCGCGGATCGCGCTCACAACCCGAACACGCGTTCGGCGTTGGTCTGGAAGAAGGCCTTCTTATCCGCATCGCTCATGCTCATCGCATCCTGCGCGGCGACTTCGCGAGCTTCGAACTGGTAGGGATAATCCATGGCATACATGATCCGGTCCGCACCCAGGGTCGATTTGCAGAACTGGATGGCCGGCTCCCATGCAACGCCGGAGAAGGTGACGTAGATGTTGCGCTTGAAGTAGCCGGAGATCGGCAGCTGCAGAGGCTTCAAGAACGCATAACGTCCCGAGCGGATGCCGGCGCCATGCATGTAGTCGAGGCGATACGCCCAGTACGGCAACGCCTCCCCGCCGTGTCCGACGATGAGCTTCAAATTCGGAAACCGATCGAACACGCCCATGACGATCAAGCGCAGCAGGTGAAGGCCGGTATCCACACCGAACCCATACACCGCGCCATCCAGTCCGCGCTCGAGCAGCGGGCCGATGAGGCCTTTGGAGGGTCCTTGCGGATGCAGATATACCGGCGTGCCAAGCGCTTCGGCCGCCTCGAAGATCGGCCAGTATTTCTCCCCGTCGGTGTATTCGCCGCCGACATGGCCGTTGTGGATCACCGCCTTGAAGCCGAGCCGAGCCCCGCGCTCGATTTCCTTCGCGGACCACTCAGGATCCTGCGGGGCGATCGCGGTCATGCCGAGGAAGCGTGCAGGGTGCCTGCGGCAGGCGGCCGCGAGCTGATCGTTGGCGTCGCCGGCGAGCGCCTTGGCCTCGGCGGCGCTGAACACGTGTGCGCCCGGAGCCGTCAGGGCAATGATCGCCTTGTCGATGCCCGTCGAGTCCATATCGGCGAGGCGCCGCGCACCTAAATCCTGAAGCCGATCGATGACGGAGGTGGCGCGCGCGGACGGTGACCCTGAGTAAAAGCCCCACAGACTGACAAAGCCCGGATCGTCGAAGCCGCTCGCTATCAAGCGCTTATAGGCGCTCAGGACCTCGGTCGTGATGAAGGCCTCTTCGGTGGCGATGCGCAAATAGCCCTGGGCGCCGCCGGTCTTCAGTTCCGCCATAGAATTCTCCTACGATGAACCGAATGCCGCCGTTCAGGCCTGATGAATCGACTTGAGCACCAGGCACGCTTCCAAGCCCTCCGGGCCGTCCTCGGACCCGTGCCCCGAATCCTTCACGCCGCCGAACGGAGAATCCGCGCCGCCGATCATCGTCGTGTTGATGCCGATCATGCCGCTTTCGATGGCATCGCCCAGCAGCAGAGCGCGCCTGCCATTCTCGGTAAAGCAATAGGCGGCAAGACCGTACGGCAGGCGATTGGCCTGTTCGACCGCCTCATCGAAGGTCTTGAAAGGGCGCATGAGAGCAACGGGCCCGAATGGCTCTTCGTTCATCACGCGCGCCTCGAGCGGCACATCGGTGAGCACGGTGGGCCTGAAGAAGTAACCGTCGCGGTGTGTTCCGCCGCCGCGCTCTCCGCCGGCGGCGACGCGTGCGCCGGCCTTCAGCGCATCGCCGATGAAGGCCTCGATCGCGTCGGGGCGTCTTATGTTGGCCATCGGGCCCATCTGACTCGCGGCATCCAGGCCGTCGCCGACCTTCAGCTTGGCAGCCCGGACGGCGAACTCCTTGGCGAAGCGCTCGTAGATTCCTTGCTGCACGTAGAACCGCGTCGGCGAGACGCAAACCTGGCCGGCATTGCGGAATTTGTGCGCCACCAACAGATCCAGCGCCTTCGACAGGTCGGCGTCCTCGAAAATCAGCACCGGGCCGTGGCCGCCGAGTTCCATGGTGGTGCGCTGCGAGCCCTCCGCCGCGAGCTTCATCAGGTGCTTGCCGACGGCCACCGAGCCGGTAAAGCTCACTTTGCGGATGACGGGGGAGGCGAGCAGGTGGCGGGAGACTTGATCGGGCACGCCGAACACGCAGCTCGCCACGTCAGGCGGCAAACCGGCATCCAGCAGACAGTTGAGCACTTCGAGGGCGGACCGCGGCGCTTCCTCCGGCGGCTTGATGATGATGGAGCAGCCGGCGCCGATGGCGGCGCCCAATTTTCTCGCCGGATTGCCGATCGGAAAATTCCACGGGCAAAAGGCCGCGACCGGGCCGACGGGCTCCTTCATTACCCGCGACAGCGTGCCGGCCGGGCGCACGAGCACGCGCCCGTAGATTCGCTGCACCTCGCCGGCGTAAAAATCGAATAGTGCGGCCGCCATGTGCAGCTCGCCCCGGGCCTCCGGCAGGGTCTTTCCTTCCTCGAGCGTCGCGATGGTGGCGATCCTCTCGATGCGCTCGCGCATCAAGTGCGCCGCGCCCGCCAGCACGCGGCTTCGCTCTGCGGCGCTCGCCGCGCGCCAGCGCCGGAAGCCGCGCGCCGCCGTGTCCAGTGCACGGTCCAAATCAGCCGCTGTCGCCAGCGGCAATTCGGCGAGCGCCGCGCCGGTCGCCGGATTGACCACACGGTGCGTGGCGCGGCCCGCAGCCCCCAGCCGCTCGCCGTCGATGAACATCTTCGGATCCGGGTCGTACGTGTGGGGCATACGGCGAGAATCAGCTGATGCCGGCCTTTTCGCGCCGATATTCGCGCGGCGTCACGTGATACTTGGCGCGAAACACACGGCCAAAGTGGGTCGGGCTGTTGAAGCCGTAGTCGAAGGCAATCGCCGTCACCGTGCGGCCGCGCTGCGCTCCTGACTCGAGCGCGCGCGAACACGCCTCCAGCCGGCGGCGCAGAATGTAGCGCGCCACGGTCTCCTCTTGGTCCGAGAACAGATGATGCAGGTAGCGGGCGGTCATCCTGCACGCCTGCGCGATGCGCGTCGGCGTCAGGTCCGGATCGTTCAGGTGCGCCTCGATGTAGTTGATGATGCGAATCCGATGCGCGGTCGCCAGCGAGGAGCGATCGGCCAGCGCCTGCGGCAGATCCGCATACGCGGCGCCGATCAGGTCGAGGATCGCAACCGCGATTCGGCTGCTGGTCTGTTCGTCGAGTCCCCGGTGGTACTCGTTCCAGTAATGGCGCAGGAGCTGGGACAGCAAGCCGCTGGCCCCGCGGCTGCCGGGCATCGGAATGGCGGCAAGGCACTCCGGGCATCCGATCTGGCGCCGCAGCGTCGCATTCGGTATTCCGAGCACCAGCATGCGATTTGCGCCCGTAAACACCATCTCGTAGCGGCGCGTGCTGTCGCACAGCGTAAAATCGCCGGCGCGCAGCAGCGATTCGCGCCCGTCCTGGCGCGAGATGCTTTCACCCTCCAATTGCAGGTGGAGAAAGAACATCGAGTTTTTGGTGCGCGCCACGTGCGAACGGGAATGCCGGACGATCTGGGCGTCCGAATACACTTCGGCGAGACTCATCTCGCCAATCGTGCCGCGTACGATGGAACCGTTGAATACGCGGATGTCCTCCGGCTCGGAGACGAGCGGGGAGAAACTTTCGCTCGCGCGGTCGTTCCAGAACGCGAGCTTGCGGCGTGGGTCGAGACCGGCCGTACTGAACGACTCAAGTTGTGCCATTGACTCCACTCCCCCGTTTATTAGCGGGATTTCATCGTTATGCTGACGGCCGTCTGACCAGCCTGTCGCTTGTTGTGGAGATAGTTATACGAGACAATCATTTCGAGCAGCCAATTCTTTTGACTTATAGGTGATATAGACCAACCTGAGTTGTTGCCGCCCGACAACAACCCTGCTGGATGCTCGATGCGGCCAAATCGATGTCACTGTGCGTCGAGTTTTCTGCGCCGCCTGCGGCAACATCGCAGTCGTGGGGACAACATAAGAGCCGCGACGCAGAGAGGGAGCCGTGAAAATGACGCCGCTCAGCGGCTACGTTGGCTATGCATTGCGCCGGGCCCAGGGCGCTATTTTCGCGGACTTCAACCAGACGCTCGCGCAGCTAAATCTGCGGCCAGGCCAATTCGCCGTTCTGTTGCTCATCGATCAGAATCCGGGGACCAGCCAGTCGAGCGTTTCGGCGGCGCTCGGTATCCAAAAGGCGAATTTTGTCGCAACCATCGCGGACCTGGAGCACCGGGGGCTGGTGCGGCGCCGCAAGTCCGACACCGATGGACGCACCTACTCGCTCAGCCTCACTCCCCGGGGCCGCTCGGTGCTGCAGCATGCCGCGGAGCTGCAATCACAGCACGAGGCGCGCGTCATCGCGCACATCGGTCCCGACGGGCGGCTGCAACTGCTCAATTTGCTCGAACGTCTGGCGCGGCTGCCGGGTCCGCCGCCGCTTGACGGGGCCCCCGTTCGCGGCGCGCGCGCGCGACAGTGAGCCGGCCGCAGAACGCCATGTCGATCACGCTGGATCCGCGCGAAACCCTGTCTTTAAGTCCGATGAGTCCGATCCAGATCGGGGCGGTTGCAATCACCGTGGGGCTGAATGCGCTCGACGGCTTCGATGTGCTCGCCATCAGCTTCGCCTCGCCCGGCATTGCGCGAGCGTGGGGCATCGATCGTGCGGCACTGGGCTTTGTACTGTCCATGGAGCTGATCGGGATGGGGCTCGGATCCATTTCGCTGGGCGGCGTCGCGGACAGAATCGGGCGGCGGCGCACATTGCTCGGCTGCTTGGCGGTGATGACGCTCGGTATGGCGATGGCGACACGCGCGAAAGGCGTCTATGACCTCTCCGTCTGGCGTGTCTTCACGGGCTTCGGGATCGGCGGCATGCTGGCGGGCATCAATGCGGTGGCCGCGGAATTCTCGAACTCTCGCCGTCGCAGCCTCAACGTGTCGCTGATGGCGATCGGTTACCCGATCGGCGCGATCGTCGGCGGATCGATCGCCGCGCTGCTGCTCAAGCAGGCCGACTGGCGCGCGGTGTTCGGATTCGGCGCCGCAGCGACGGCGGCGTTCATTCCACTCGTGTACTGGCTGGTGCCCGAGTCGGTGTACTGGCTATGCCAACGGCAACCCCGGGGCGCGCTCGCCGACGTCAATCGCAGCTTGCGCCGCATGGGTCATGAGACCGTCGCGGCGCTGCCGCCGATCGGCGACGAGGTGCGCCGGCGCGCGGTGGCCGAGATCTTCAGTCCCCAATGGATCCGGGTGACCGTGCTGGTCACCTCGGCCTACTTCCTGCATATCACGGCGTTCTATTTCATTCTCAAGTGGGTGCCGAAGATCGTGGTCGACATGGGCTTTTCGCCGTCGGCGGCGGCGGGGGTGCTGGTTTGGGCCAACGTCGGCGGCGCGACGGGCGGCGCGGTGCTCGGGCTGCTGTCGCTGCGCCTCGGCTTGAAGCACCTGACCATGGTCGTGCTGGTGGCATCCACGATCATGCTCGCGGTGTTCGGCCGCGGGCAGGCGAATCTTGCGCAGCTTTCGTTGATCTGCGCGATTACCGGCTTCTTCACGAATGCCGGGGTGGTCGGGCTTTATGGAATCCTGGCCCAGGTGTACCCCACGCAGCTGCGCGCCACGGGCACGGGTTTCGCCATCGGTGTTGGGCGCGCGGGCGCCATGCTCGCGCCGATCATCGCCGGTTACCTCTTCCACACGGGCTACGGTCTGCAGTTCGTCGCGATCGCGATGGGCGGCGGGTCGCTCATCGCCGCAATCGCGCTCTGGCTGTTGCCGCCGTCAACGAGCGCGGCAAAGATCATGGACGAGGCGACCGCCACAGCCGGGTGAGCGCGCTGAAGAAGGCGGCGGGCGCCGGTCACCCCCAGCGCGACGCTTCGATACCCGGCACGAACTGCCGCTCCGGCTGGGGCGTTCTCGCCGTGCGCAGCGCCTCGCGCACGGAATCGCGCGCCGCGATCCGTCCGAGATATTCAAGGATACGCGGGGTCGACTGGGCATTGACGGATGCCGCCGCCAGATCCGGAAGCACGCAGAGCATCGGGTATGCGTCGATGTCGGCAATCGAGAATGCAGGGCCGGCGAGCCACGGCCCAGCGCGAAGTGCGGCCTCGATGCGCGCCAGCGGCGCGCCGAGCCGCTCGTGCACCGACTTCAAATAATCCGGCGTGTAGCTGCCGTTGCGCAGCGCGAGCCACCCGGTGCGCCGCTCGATGGGTTCGATCGCGGCGATGCGCCGGTCAACCACTTCAGGATCCAGGGCCGCGAGGTGCGGCTGCAGGTATTTCGCGGCTCCCAGCACCGGCACGATCGAACCGAGCTGTGCTCCCAGATATTGACCCCAGGCGCGGGCGCGGTAGGCATCGTAGGGATCACCGGGCACCAGCGAATCTCCGGGCAGAGCCTCCGAGATGTACTCCAGCATGAAGAATGAGCTCGAGATGAGCGTCCCGTCATGCAGCAGCAGCGGCCCTTCACGCTCGAGCTGCAGACTGGATTCGAGGTCGCTCGGAAAGCCGTCCGCAAACTGCTCGAAGTTCGCGGCATCGAAATATCGTAGGGTGTAGGGCGCATGCTTTTCAGCCAGCGCGATCAGCGGCTTTAAGAAAAGCGCGTTCGGCTCGGAGGTGTACAGTTCAAGCACTGGGCGTGCGCTCCAATATCTTGATCCGTGCGGCCATTTGAGTACGCCCCTTGGCCCAGGTTTCGCGCGCCGCGGGGCGCTCGTAGATCCGGCGCAGCCATTCCATGATATGCGGTGTCTTGGAGTCGTTGCAGTGTTCGGGCTGCGACAGCGGCAGTGCGTATCCCAGATTGAAGCCGTTGATGTCGCCGAGCGAGTATCGATCGCCGGCGATCCAGGCCGAGCGGCTGAGATGGCGCTCCAGGGCTGCCGTGGCGAACAGCACGCGACGCTTCGACTCGGCGAGCTCCTCGGGCAAGAACTCGTTGAACAGAGCCTTGCGCCACGCGATGCGTCGCGACTCGAGCGGTATCCGATCGATCGCGGCGCGAAGCTCTTCGGGCGGGCGATGCCGTGCGGCGGGTCCGATGAAAATGCTCCAGCCGATCATGCTGAGCGACGGCGCGAAGTAGGCATCGAAGAAGCGCATCCACCAGCGCATGCGCCAGCGTGCCTTCGCATCCGCGGGCTTGAGCGGCGGCCCCGGAAACGCCTCGTCGATGTATTCCATCATCGGCGTCGATTCGGTGAGCACTCGCGAGCCATGCACCATGGCCGGAATCGTTCCATCCGGGTTGACGGCAAGATATGCGGGTTTGTGCTGGTCGAACTGCAGCAAATCGAGGTAGCGGCTTTCGTATGCCACGCCCTTCTCGGCAAGCGTCAGCATCGGCTTGCCGGAATTGGCGTTCGGTTCCCAGTGATAGAGGATGACGGCCATACCGCCCGCTAGGCTGCACGCCGTGCGCGGCGCCGGCTCGACGGTCGGGGAAACGCAACGCGATGAGGCGCGAACACACCCGGCGCGCAGGGCTGATTGTTATGTACTATAATGAACTTTTCGCGGCGCCCGGCGGCCCCATGAAGCTCAAGGCGAGACAAACCCACGCGGCATCCCTCGGTGACCTGGAGCAGCAGGTGGGCTACATGCTGCGGCGCGCGCAGCTTGCCGTGTTCGCGGACTTCATCGCCGGCCAGCGCGGCCCGGCGGCGCGGCCGGGTCAGTTTTCCGTGCTCGCCGTGGTCGGCCGCAATCCGGGCATCAGCCAATCGCAGCTGTGCGCAGCCCTCGGCATCAAGCGCGCCAACCTGGTGGCCGTCATCGATCGCTTCGAGTCGCTCGACCTTGTGCGCCGCGAGACATCCTCGACCGACCGTCGCGCCAACCGCCTGCAGCTCACCGGCGCCGGACAGCGCGCGCTGCAGAATGCGCTCGCGGCCCAGGCCGAGCACGAAGCGCGCATCACCGGATTGTTGGGCGCCGCCGGCAGGCAAGCACTGCTCAAGCACCTGGCGAAGCTGTGCGAACTGTCACCCGCTAGGAGGTTTCCATGAGTTCCCGAATCGTGACACTTGCGCTGGACGGCGAAATTGCCGTCATCAGCGTCAACAACCCGCCGGTCAATACGATCAATGCCGCCGCCCGACAGGGCTTGTTCGCGGCGCTTGCGGATATCCGCTCGCGCGCCGGAATCTCGGCTGTGGTTCTGGTCTGCGAAGGCAGCACGTTCTTCTCTGGGGCGGACATCGGCGAATTCGCGGGGCCTCCGAAGGAGGCCGAATATCGCGATCTTTTCCGCCAGCTGGAGCAGCTGCCGGTCCCGGTGGTCGCCGGGATGCACGGTGTGGCCATGGGCGGCGGCCTCGAGATCGCGCTCGCCTGCCATTACCGCGTGGCGGTGCCGGGCGCGCGCTTCGGACTTCCCGAGGTCACGCTCGGCATCATCCCCGGCGCCGGCGGAACTCAGCGCATGCCGCGGTTGATCGGCGTCGAGAAGACTCTCGATCTGATACTCGCGGCGCGTCCGGTGGACGTGGCGACGGCTATTGCGCTCGGATTCGTCGATGCCGAGATCTCGGGCGACGTGCGCAGCGGGACGATCGAATTCGCGCGGGCGCTGGTCCGCGACGCTGCCGGCCCGCGCCCCACGGCGCAGCGCCGCGTCGATCCGCAGACGGCGACGCCGGCGATCATCGAACGCCTGACGCAGCAGGCGAAAAGCCAATACCCTAACCGGCAGGCGGCCCTGACCGCCATCCAGGCGGTGAGCGCCTCCGCGACGCTGCCCTTCGAGGAGGGGCTGCTCTACGAGACCGAGCTCGCCAACGGCGCGAAGGCGACGGTTGAATCTAAGGCGCTGATACACGTGTTCTTCGCGGAGCGCGATACGCGCAAGGTGCCGGGGTTGCCTGCTGAGGCAAAGGCGCGCCCCATAGCGAGCGGCGGCGTGGTGGGCGCCGGCACCATGGGCGGCGGAATCGCAATCTGCTTCGCCAACGCAAACCTGCCGGTCACCCTGCTCGACAGCACTCAAGAGGCGCTGGACCGGGGGTTGGCCGTGATCGGCTCGACCTACGACTCGATGGTGAAGCGCGGAAGGCTGACGGCGGCGGACAAGGATCGGCGGATGGGGTTGATCCGCGGCACGCTCGACTATTCGGAGCTGGCGCAGGCCGATGTACTGATCGAGGCGGTATTCGAGAGCCTCGACCTCAAGCGCAAGATCTTCAAGACGCTGGACGAGGTGGCGCGGCCGGGCGCCGTGCTCGCTACGAATACCTCGACCCTGGATGTCACCGAGATCGCGGCGGCGACGCGCCGTCCGCAAGACGTCATCGGGCTGCACTTCTTCTCGCCTGCGAACGTGATGCCCCTGCTCGAGGTGGTGCGCACCGACAGGACCGATCCCGCCGTCATCCGCACCGCGCTCGATCTCGCCAAGGCACTGCGCAAGACACCGGTGGTGGCGCGGGTCTGCTATGGCTTCATCGGCAATCGCATGATGGAGGGGTATGCGCGCGAGGCGCAGCGCATGGTCCTCGAGGGCGCCACGCCTCGCGAGGTCGACGACGCTCTCGAAGCGTGGGGCATGGCCATGGGCATCCTGGCGGTGTTCGACATGGCGGGAATCGAGGTGGGGGTCAACGTGCATCGCGCGAACGCGGACCGGTATCCGCCCGACCCGGCCTATTATCAGGCGGATTTTGCGCTGCACGCGGCCGGTCGCCTCGGCCAAAAGAACGGCAAGGGCTACTATCGATACGTGGCCGGGGATCGCACGCGTCACGACGATCCGGAAGCCCTCGACATCCTGCGCCGCACCGCGCAGCGCCTGAACATTCCGCAGCGACAGCACAGTCCGGAGGAGATCGTGGAGCGCTGCCTGTATCCGCTGATCAACGAGGGCATGCGCATCCTCGAGGAGGGGGTGGCCTCGCGCGCCGCCGATATCGATGTCGTGTGGTGCGCCGGCTACGGCTTTCCGCGCTACCGCGGCGGGCCGCTGTTCTATGCGGACACGATCGGTCTGAAGACCGTGCGCGACGGTATGCTCAAATACCGCGATCTGTTCGGTCCCATGCACTGGCAGAGCGCACCGCTGCTCGACCGTCTGGCCGCCGAAGGGAGTACGCTCGAGCGTTGGCAAGCGGCGCGCAACCGCGCGCAAGGGGTGTCGAAATGAACGTGAAGGATCTGATCGCGATCGACGTGCATACCCATGCGGAAGTCTCCTGCCGGCAGCCGGCGGATGAGGTGTGGCAGGCGTACGAGGATGCGGCGTCGAAGTATTTCAAGGCCGGCAAACGCCCCACCATTGCCGAGACGATCGCCTACTACCGGGAACGCAAGATCGGCCTCGTCATGTTCACGGTGGACTCGGAACACGAACTGGGCTCGCGGCGCATCCCGAACGAGGAGGTGTGCGACGCGGCCCGTGAGAACAGCGATCTCATGATCGCCTTCGCGAGCATCGACCCGCACAAGGGCAAGATGGGCGTGCGCGAGGCCCGCCGCCTGATCAAGGAAGGCACGGTCAAGGGCTTCAAGTTCCATCCCACGGTCCAGGGCTTTTTCCCGAACGACCGAATGGCCTATGGGTTGTACGAAGTGATCGCCGAGCACAAGCTGCCGGCCATATTCCACAGCGGGCATTCGGGCATCGGCACCGGGATGCCCGGCGGGGGCGGCGTGCGCTTGAAGTACTCGAATCCGATCCACCTCGATGATGTGGCGGCGGACTTCCCGGACATGAACATCATCATCGCGCACCCGTCGTGGCCCTGGCAGGACGAGGCCCTGTCGGTGTGCCTGCACAAGCCGAACGTGTACATCGATTTGTCCGGTTGGTCGCCGAAGTACTTTCCGCCGCAGCTGGTGCAATACGCGAATACTCAGCTCAAGCGCAAGATGCTGTTCGGCTCGGATTTCCCGCTGATCGCACCCGACCGGTGGATCAAGGACTTCCGCGAGGCGGGATTCAGGCCCGAGGTTCACGAGCTGATCCTCAAGGACAACGCCGTCGCGCTGCTCGGTCTGGCGGGCTGATCCGTTGCACTGATGGTCTATTTTCCCGTCCGTACTGTACGAGCGGCGATGGCGGCAAATCGGCCACATTGAGCGCGTAGCGCCAGTCGTTGCATGTGCACCTGCGGGGAGGGGAATACGCGTATGAGCCCACGTAATCTGGAAGAGGTTCTCAAGGCCGCCGGCAACACCGTGGACATGCTGCGAAATTCGCAGCTGGGCGCCTATGTGTATCCCGTGGTGGCGCCGGAGTTCTCCAACTGGCGCGATGAGCAGCGCGCCTGGCGCGAAACGGCCGTGCTGTTCGACCAATCGCACCACATGGTGGACCTGTTCATCGACGGGCCGGACGCAGGCAAGCTGCTGTCGCACCTCGCCATCAACAGCTTCGAAGGATTCGACGTCAACAAGGCGAAGCAGTTCGTGCCGTGCAATTACGACGGCCAGGTCATCGGCGATGGCATACTTTTCCATCTGGAGCCGAACAAGTACGTTTTCGTGGGGCGAGCACCGTCCGCGAACTGGATCATGTTTCATGGCGAGACCGGCGGCTACAAGGTGCAGATCGTGAAGGACGACCGTTCGCCATCGCGCCCCATGGGCAAGCCGGTGGTGCGCAAGTTCTACCGGTATCAAATTCAAGGCCCGAACGCCAAAGCCATCATCGAAAAACTCAACGGCGGTCCGTTTCCGGACATCAAGTTCTTCAATATCGGATCCATCAAAGTGCGTGGCCGTCCGGTGAGTGCGCTGCGCCACGGCATGGCGGGCGCTCCTGGCCTCGAGATCTGGGGCCCCTATGCCGAGGGCGAGGAGGTGCGTGCGGCCGTTGTCGAGGCCGGCAAGGACTTCGGACTGCGGCAGGTCGGAGCGCGCGCCTATGCGACCAACACGCTCGAATCGGGCTGGATACCCTCGCCGCTGCCCGCCGTATACACCGGCGCGAAAATGAAGGCTTATCGGGAGTGGCTGCCCGCCGCGAGCTACGAGGCCACGGGTTCGCTGGGCGGCAGCTTCGTCTCGAAAAACATCGAGGACTACTATCTTAATCCGTACGAGCTCGGCTACGGGCCGTTCGTCAAATTCGACCATGATTTCATCGGCCGCGAGGCGCTCGAGAAGCTCGACAAGGCCGCGCAGCGCAAGAAGGTGACGCTGGCGTGGAACGGCGATGACGTCGCCAAGGTGTTCGCCTCTCTGTTCCACTTGGGCCAGCCCCACTACAAATACATCGACCTGCCGCTGTCCAACTACGCGTCGTCGAACTACGACCGATTGACGGCGGGCGGCAAATTCGTCGGCTTTTCCATGTTCACCGGCTTCAGCTACAACGAGCGCTCGATGCTGTCGCTCGCGACCGTGGACCCGGACGTGCAGCTCGGCAACGAAGTAAAATTGACGTGGGGCGAGGAGAGCGGCGGAACCAAGAAAACCACCGTCGAGCCACATCAGCAGATCGAGATCCGGGCCATCGTCAGCCCCATCCCCTACTCCAAGACCGCGCGCGAGGAGTACGCGAAGGGCTGGCGCACCGGCAAGGCATAGGATTGAACGCAGGAGAAGAGGAGGCCGGCGCCGCAGGCGTCGAGGCGGATCTTCATTACCTGGTGCCCGGTTCGCGCATCAACCGGCGGTACGTGGCGCCGGGCGCGGAGATGAATACCGGTCACTATGCGCCGCAGCGCGTGAAAATTCGCAATGCGCGGCCATTTCAGCACCGCCTGGGGTTCGACAGCCACGGATTCGTGCTCGTCCCGCACTCGAGCCGCATCGCCGATTTCACCGACCGCGCGCAGGTCGATACGAACTACGCCGCCGAAGTGAGCGACGTGGTCAGGCGCGTGACCGGCGCCTCGCTCGTCTTGCCGATGGGCTGGATGATCCGCTCGTCCGGCGAGTTGCCGGCGGCGGCGCAGCAGCCGGCCGGCTACACCCATCAGGGCGGCACCCAGCCTCCGGCGAGCGACGTCCATGTGGACATGGCGCCGGACCGTGCGCAGCGCTTCGCGAAGATGCTCTACGAGAAGCACGTCCCCGGCGGCGCGGGGTTCCGGCGCTTCGTCGCCACGAGCTGCTGGCGCGCGTTCTCCGCGCCGCCGCAGGATTGGCCGCTCGCCGTCTGCGACGGCAGCAGCGTCGACCCGGCCGAGGGGGTCAAGAACACGATGGTCATCGTCGATGCGCTGCCTGGGAGCGACGCGATTCCCGATGAGCTGCCCGGGGAGGATGGCGTGCCGGCCGCCTCCGTGTTTCACTTCAGCCCGAAGCATCGCTGGTGGTATTACCCGAACATGACGCGCGACGAGGTGCTGCTGCTGAAGTTTCACGATTCCGACCATTCGACGGCGTGGCGCACGCCGCACACCTCGTTCCACGATCCGACCTACCCCGACGCCCGCATCCGCCGCAGCATCGAGTTTCGCACCGTGGCGTACTTCGAGTAGCGCAAAGAAAAGCCCCTCGCGCCGCCGGATTGGCGCGAGGGGAAGCCGATCAGAACCGGTGTTTGATCTCGAGCGCGACCTCCAGCGGCGGTCCGGGCGTACCGGTCACCGATCCGCCGCCCGCGCCGGTGAGATCGAACACGTTCAGGTAGTAGAAATGGTCGGTGAGATTCAGCGCGAGCAATGAGGCTTCCCAGTTGCCCTGATCGGGTTTCCAGGTGATGCGCGCGTTGTAGAGCGTGTAGCCGCCGATGTGATTGGTCGGGGCGTTGACCGCGCCGGTCCAGATCTCGGTGCGCATGTCCGCATCCAGGCGCGGCGTGACGGAGCCCCAGCTGCCCAAGGGGATGCGGTACTGAATACCCGCGTGCCCTTGCCACTCCGGCGTGTACGGCGTAACCATCCCCAGCGTCACCCCGGTCGGGGGCGGGTTAACTATGCTCGTGTACTTGAAGTCCAAATAGTCGCCCGAGGCATCGATCTCCAGCCCGCCGAGGCGCTCCTCCAGCTCGAGTTCCACGCCCTTGATGTCCGCATCGCCCGCATTGAATGGCAGCGCACACGGCTGATTCGGCGGAAACCCGGGGGGGTTCAGGAAATCACAGTTCAATAGCGCGAGCTGGATCTCCTTGTACTGGGAATAGTATCCGTCCAGGTTCGCCCGCAGCGTGTTGTTGAACCACTGGCTCTTGATCCCGACCTCGTAGGTGGTCACCGTCTCGGGCTGGAAAGGCACTGCCTGGAAGGCGTAGAACGGCCGCGGATTGACGCCGCCGCCCTTGAATCCCGTGGACACCTCTGCATAGGTCATGATGTCGTCGGTCCATTGATAGTCGATGTCAGCTCGATAGTCGGTCTTGTTCGCGGAGTAGGCGCCTGTCACCCCATTCAGCGAGCCCACCAGCACCGCGCTGCCATCCGTTCCCCCTTCCGGATTCAGACGGGTGTAGGTGTAGTCCTTGGTCTGACTGGTGTAGCGCACTCCACCGATGAGGTTGAGCTTGTCGGTGAGGTGCCACACGGTCTGTAGAAAGCCGGCCTTGTCCTTCGCCGGCACCGGGTCGTAGCCGAGGAAATCCAGAGCTCCCGGGAAGACCGCGTACCAAATATCCTGGTGCGTGCCGTAGATGGTGTTCTCGTTGAAGTAGAACCCGCCGATGGTGTAGTCGAGCAGCTTGCCGACGCTGCCGTTCAAGCGCAGCTCCTCGCTGGCCTGGTGGTGCTGCAGATACTCTCCGCCGAGACCCAATGGCCACGCGGAGTCATCATTGTCCTCGTACCAGCTCGAGGAGTAGCCGCGAAACGAAGAAATGGACTTCAAGGCCAGGGTGTCGTTGATCTTCCAGTCGACGTTGAGCGCGGTGCCCCAGCTGAGGAGCTGCGAGGCGTCGGGCGCGGAGTAAGCCGGCTGGGCCTGCAATATGTTCTGCGGAGCGCCGGGGGGCGCTGGGGGGAACGGGATGCCGCCTGCAAACGCCGGCATGTTGTAGCCGGCATAGCTCGTGAAGCGGTTCGGCGAAAGGATCGACGGCACCAGGGTGCTGCTGTACGGCAGGTACGCGGTGGCGCCGGTCGCGACGTTGGTTGCCGGCAGAGTGATGTTCGGTTTGTTCGCATAGAGCAGCGTCGTGGCCGGGTTCTCCTGGTCCTGCTGCGTGATATCACCCTCGACGTTCACCTCCAGCGAATCGCTGGGCAGCCAACGCGCCGCCAGGCGCAGCGCCTGGTAGTCCGTCCCGCCTTCCTGGTTCTTGAGGCAGCTGCCCGCGTGCGTCACGAAGCTGGGACCACCGGCGAGGGAGTAGGTGCCGGGCGGCCCATTGGGAACGCCCGTCATCGGGTTGACCGGCGTGGCCGTGAAGCTCGGATGGGAACAGGCGAAGTCGAACACATTCACGTAGCCGTCCTGGTGGTTGTACACCGCGGACATGCGCACGAACAATTCACCAGGTACGACGACGAAATCGCTGGCGCCGCGCGCCTCGATGTGATTGCGGCTGCCGTAGAGGACGTCGAGCGAAGTACCCGCCGTGCCGTCGGGCTTCTTCGAGAACAGCTTGATCGACCCGCCGATCGAATTCATCCCCTCCAAAGTACCCTGCGGACCGCGCAACACCTCCACCCGATCCAGGTCCAGCAGGTCGAGCCCCGCCGCGGTCAGCGTGGCGTAGTACACATCGTCCACATATAAGCCCACCCCGGGCTCCAACGCCGGATCGAAGTCGTACTGGCCGATGCCGCGGATGTACCCAACCATTGAGGGGCCGAAGGCCATTCCCCCCTTCGTCAATGTCGTGCTCGGCACATCAGCGGCCACGTCTTCCACATTGGTCATGCTGCGATCTTCGATCATCTGCGAAGTGATCGCGGTGATCGCCAAAGGCGTGGTCTGCAGGTTTTCCTGGCGAAACTGCGCCGTGACCACGATTTCCTGCAGCTGATCCCCGGCCGCGACGGAAGCGGCACTGCTGCCGGCGTTCTGAGCGAGCGCCGGACCCGCGGTCAGCGCTGCACAGAGCGACGCGGCGGCGACGAGCCCGCGCGCGATGACTGCCGCGCTCCCGCCTCCGAAACGATTTGTCATTCTTACCGACATGAGACACCCCCTGATTTTGACGACGATGCGGCGAAGCCGTCCGTTAGCGTCGCCAATGTCGACTTGGAATCGTTTTATGAAAAGCCAGCCTCCCAAAACCCTCCCGGCTACAGCCTAGTTCTCGCCCAATGGACCGGCCGTGGCTCGCATGCGACGGAAGCAAATATCCACTAACAGCGCAATCATCGCGGCGGCTGCCGAACACCGAATGGCGGCGCGCGGTGCCGCGGCCGAATCGGCCGATCGCTCGATGCGCGATGTGCAGACAAAATTGCGATTATTCGTATTCTCGAGCCGCTTGCGGCAGCGTGTCCGCCGATGCTCCGGCATGGCTGCGCCGTCTTCCTCCGGCGACGTGACTTCAGGTCATCGCCTTGTCGCAGGCAAGCCACATGGAAGCCTCGCCCACTCCTGCGCCAAGCGGACTGACGACCCTAAAATTCGGCCCGTGTCTAGAGCAGGGATTGGCGATCCTTCAGCCAGTTCTCAAGAGCCTCGGTGCGCTTCTTGGCGCCTTCCGGGTCCGCCTCCATCGGCAGCACGGCATCGACGATCTGCTTGAAGTGCTGGACGAGCGGCTCTTTCTGCTCAGGGTAGGGGATGACGTACAGCTGATTCGCTTCCATCGCCTCCTTGGCGCGTCGTGCCAGCACGATGGGATCGAGGCCGTGCGCATGGATGCTGTGCAGCGATCGGATCACTTCCTCGTTGACGACATAGCCGGTATGGCTGAGGTGCGCCGGGCGCAGCCTGGTCGCCTCGGCGATGTTGCTGCGGATGTTCGCAGGACACAGCACCGACACGCCGATATTGTACTTCGCCAGCGCGAGGCGGTAGCTCTCCATCAGATTGATGACGGCGGCTTTCGCGGCCGAATAGATCGAGGCCACGGGACTGCCGAAGAAACCGCCGATGGACGAGGTGGTCAGAATATGACCGCCCTGGCCTGCCGCGATCATACGCGGCACGAAAGTCATCATGCCGTTCACGACACCGCCGAAATTGACCCCCATGAGCCAGTCGAAATCATCGTACGTCGATTTCTCCAGCGGACCGAAGGCATTGACACCGGCGGTGTTGAAAAGCAGTTCCGGCGACTTGCCGAACACCTGTTCGACCTCGTCGGCGGCGCGGGCGTAGGCGGCACGGTCGGTGACATCCAGCACGATCCCGTGAACCTCGGCGCCCTGGGCGCGCAGC